>CAUUJX010000003.1:0-123521 GCA_963545865.1 uncultured Candidatus Saccharibacteria bacterium | reverse complement strand
GCAATGTTTGAGTCTTGCTGGAGGATGGTATGACGATGGTGCGGGTGTACATACTTGCAATTATAGTTTAGCTCTATATTTTGCTATAATAAAGCATATGCATAAACCATTACGCGATGTTAACCTGGGCGGATGGCTGGTGCTTGAGCGCTGGATGACGCCATCGGTCTTTGCGGGTACAGACGCGAGCAACGAGCATCAGCTGATGATGCAACCAAATGGCCCGGAGCGCATTGCCAAGTACCGGCAAGAATTTATGACCGAAGCGGACTTTGCCTGGCTGCATGCGCACGGTATCGAGGCGCTGCGTGTGCCGGTTGGCTACTGGGTGCTAGAAAGCCAGGATGGTTACCTCGAGGCTACCAAGCAGCTTGACTGGTGCTTTGCAATGGCCAAAAAATACCATATGCGTGTCTTGCTTGATTTACATGCGGCGCCGGGTGCGCAGAACTTGGGTGACCACAGTGGGAGTGGCAACCGCATGCCGCAGACGGGGTGGTACCAGGCAAAGAACCGCTGAGCAACCCGCCGCATCCTCATGCAGCTTGCCGAGCGCTATGGTACAAGCCCGCAGCTTTGGGGGATCGAGCTACTGAACGAACCCTTTACGAAGAACTGGTTGCAGCACTGGCTGCTGCGACTATGGTCGCGCCGCACAACCCGCCGGTTGCGCCGTGTTGTGCCGGCCACAAGCGCATTATTATCAGTGACGCCTACCAGTTGCCACGGTGGCGCCGGGCTCAGCCCCGTGATTGGCTGGATATCCACCACTACCAGTGCTTTGGGGTGGCTAATCTAGCACTGGTGGATTATGACCAGCACGCGAGTATTGTGGATGAATTTACCCACATGCACCAGTCGTTGCAGCGCCCAACCATCATTGGTGAATGGAGCGCGATTTTGCCGCCCGCCATTGCCATGACCCCGCCAACGATTGCCGCCTACATTCTGGCACAGCAAACAGCCTTTGCCAGCGCCGACGCCCACTTTTTCTGGAGCTATAAAACCGAATCGAACGATGGCTGGAACTACCGTTGGCTGGTAGAGCAGGGTATTATGCCATAATAATTAGGATGTGTTGTGTAAAGGTAAGAAACGCCCAGTCTTCTTATAAGGGAAACAGATTGCTAACACAATTAAGTTATTTTGGTTTGATATAATATACCTAAAGGAGTACAAAGAAGTCAGTTAATGATACAACAAGCGAAAGAACGGCTACTTAACCTAGTACAGAAT
This sequence comes from uncultured Candidatus Saccharibacteria bacterium, assembly GCA_963545865.1. Classification (GTDB taxonomy): domain Bacteria; phylum Patescibacteriota; class Saccharimonadia; order Saccharimonadales; family Saccharimonadaceae; genus Saccharimonas. The sequence goes on along the minus strand of CAUUJX010000003.1, from coordinate 122,285 downwards.
AACCGCTATCTCGTCCTTTCAACTAAACACGATGAAAGTACCTGGACAGCGGTTCTTGCTTACTCAGTATGCGGGCCACGGCAGATATATTTTACATCGCAAAGTTACTCACGGCATATCGGTGATATCCAACATGATCCTAACGTTTCTGGTGTTATATTTGATTCTTCGGAGACGAACCCGAACAAGATTGACTGCGTACAGTTTTCTGGACGGGCAAGTGTCGTAAGCGATGATGAACTTGATTCATTTTTGTTGCGGTGCCACGAATTTGATTCGTCTATAGTTCCAGAGCGGAAGGCGCAATCGGTTCGAAATGGATATCATGTTGTGCTTGTTGCCTTGGATGTGACCGAAGCATTTGTGTTGGATCAAGAGGTGTACCATACTCATCATGCTGATGCGCGGGTTGCAGTTGATGATTTTTCGTTTGATAGCAATCATCAATAATGAGGATGAGAGGTGCTGGGCGAGTGAGTATCCCTTCCAGCCATCCACCAAATCATGTATAATAAATCGAGTACGACAGCCAAGAAACGGAGGAAATGAAGAAGTATGGCAATGGGTATGAACCAAATGAAGATGCTGAATGACTTGCGCAAGGCGCAGAAATCGCTGGCGAAGGAGATCGTGGAGGTCGAGGCGGGCGATGGCGCGGTGATTGTGCAGATCACTGGCGAGCTGAAGATTAAGAGTGTGAAGATTGACCCAACTAAGGTAGACCTAGATAACATCCACCAGCTGGAACACTGGATCGAGATTGCAATCCGCGACGGTATGGCAAAGGCGCAAGAGATTGCTGCCAAGAAAATGCAGCCACTGATGGGTGGGCTTGGCAACCTCGGGTTCTAGCTAGTATGGCAGATATTCTGCCTCAGGCCCTGCAACGGGCGATAGACGAGCTAGGGCACCTGCCGGGAGTGGGTGCACGCACGGCGGAGCGCTATGCGTATTTTTTGCTGCGAGCCGATGGACGGACAAGCCAGGGGATTGCCCAGGCTATCACGCAGCTTCACACTGCTGTTGCGACCTGCCCCGTCACCTTTGCTCTGATGGATCCTGACCAAGATGTTTCGCCGCTCTATAGTAGCCCGGAGCGCAATCGCAAGCAGATTGCTGTGGTGGAGGAGCCACTCGACATCGTGGCGCTGGAGCGCACTGGCCACTACAAGGGGACGTACCACGTACTGGGCGGTGTCATCTCACCGATTGATGGGGTGGGGCCAGAGCAATTGCATATCCCCGAGCTGCTGGAGCGGATTGCTCATGACGCAGTAGAAGAGGTAATTATTGCCACTAATGCAAGTGTAGAGGGTGAGTCGACCGCGCTTTTCTTGCAGCGGCACATTGCCGAGGCAGGCCTAACGGTGCGGATGACACGCTTGGCACGCGGCATCCCCGTCGGTGTTGACCTTGAATATGCCGACCAAATAACTCTCGGCCACGCGCTAGAGGGGCGGCGCGTGGTGTAATTGCTGTAATAGATTTTTACCTTGTATCTCAATAGCCTTGTAATATCTGCTGTAGCGATATTAGAGAATTATCGAGAAAGCGCCCAAGTGATGTAGCGGAGATTATCAAAGACGCTATTCCAGTGTTTCGTTGGGATGCGTGGGTCGTGCTCTGCGGTTGTTTCGAGCAACGTCATGAATGGTTGGAGGTCGAAGGGGAGAAAGCGCAAATAGAGCTGAGCAGTTTCACGTGTTGGATTATCGAGGTATTGGTAGCGAATCCAGCTATGAACTTTGTCTGTATCGCCACATTTCTTAAGAAAATCTAGATAGTTCTTTTGGCTGAGATACATACCTGAAGCGGTGTTGGTGTCATTCTTCATTTGTGTGGTAGCATGTACTCTATCCCAAATGGCGTGGCGTATAGGCTCAAGGTTGATTGCTGTATCAGGGTGCTTCTCATTATATTTGAGTAGTGCATCGAGTACACCATGTGCCTTGAAATCAACTTTATCGCTAATGATCGATTGCTGAGCTAGTGCAATATAACGCTGACGAACCGTCTCGTCGAAAGCAATGCGCCCAGTGTTGAGCTTATTGACGACGAAATCACCGGAGTCCTGTTCCAAAAAAGGCGCATCGTGCTCATCTATCACATACTGACGGACGCGCTCTTGCCTGTGGCCCGTTGGATCTTGGTTGTATTGGATAAAATAAGTGTCGGCAATGGCACGAATATAGGGATTAACAAGATATTGATCAAGCTCGCGTGCTTTATCAAACTTCTTGGCATAGAGAAATGTGTTGATCTCAGATAGAAGCTTTTTCTCGATGCCGTACGTGTTCGTGCTTACCTGTATATCGCGCGTACGCTCCTCTGGCGAAAGTGGCACTATATCTTGGCTTGGCAGGGGTGGTACCGAGCCAATGATAGTGGTATATATGGTAGATCGATAAAAGCTAGCCAGTGTAATAAGTCGCTCATAGTCCTCGTCGGAGCCGCTTGCATTATAGACCTGCAAAATGCTATAGAAAGCATGATGTAGTGACAGCAAGGTCTGTGGCTTGCTGCGCAGTATTGGATTGGCGAATTCTTTGGCAAATGTATCACGTCGCTGAGCGGTCATATCATCAACAAGGGACCGTAAGCGCTCTAAGCATTCAGTGAGCTGAGCTTGGCGTAGAGTAGGATCTTTTTTCTTATCATAGCGAAGATGAATGCATTGTGTGACTAATTCATTGAGTAGGTCTTCTGGGTCAATATTTTCAGTTTTATAGGTAAGCGTTGCCGCACCAGACTTATCACGTTGGAGTTGCAGTGTTGTCGCGCGCTGTGTGGTTGTCTCGGGCTCGAGAAGACGCCAGACTTCTTTTTTGATCTCGGGCATCGCCTTGGCGAGATCATCTATATTAGGAGTCATCGCCTGGAGGTCGTGTAGAAGTTGCTGGGCGAAGCGTTTGCTTTCTTCTCGCGGGATTTTGCTAGTACAGTTGGCAGGATCGAAAAAAACATCACGCTGAAGCTGAGCGAGTGAGATGACAATGTGAGCGACGTTATGCGCACCGTGTTTGATATCATCACTCTTGAATATGCCATTTTCGAGCAGCTCAGTAATGGAGTCGGGTGTGAGAAGGAGCTTGCGATAGTATGCAATATAAATTTTAAGAAGGTCTTTTAATCGTTCTTTGAGAGGTGGAAGATCAGGTGTAGCGTCGTGAGAAGATTGAGACATAATAGAAATTATTGTAAACATATAACAGTGATATGTCAAGAAATTTATAACAGCTTACCACTGTATTTTCTTTTGAGAGGCTGCTGTAGTAATAGTTGCCCTTACTAATAGCTCTGGTGGTTTATGCAGTGTTTGCTATACTAAAACAATGGCAAAATCGAAGAAATGGACGAAAAAGCTAACGCACTGGGCGCAGAGCAACCGCTGGGGGCTGATGAGCGCTGCGTTAGTGCTTGTGCTGGTGGGTGGTGTGTGCCTTGCGTGGCAGCGCGGTATGCTAGCGAAGCTTATCAAAACACCACAGGACACTGCAAATGTAGCGCTCACGGGTCAAGACAACACTCTACCTGCCTGGATGCCAGATACCGTTAAGCGCTGGCAGGGCGAGATTACCAAGCAGGCCCGGCAGTACAATATTTCGCCGCAGCTGGTGGCGATTATCATGACGCTGGAATCCGGCGGGTACCCCAAGGCGCACAGTGGTGTGGCCAGTGGTTTGATGCAGGTGACGGATGGCACGGGCAAGGAGATTGCGGCTAAATTCGTGAAGCCGGCGCGCACGAACTATGATTTATTTGATCCTGAAACGAGCATTGCCTTTGGTGCAGCCTATCTGGCGCACCTGCGCGATCAGCTGTGTGTGCCGCTCGGCAATCTATCCGAAAATGAGTGCGTTGAGCTCGTTGCTGCTGGCTACAATGGTGGCCCGGGTGCAGCGGGTAACTTATACCGCGGCCGCGGGCTGGAAGCAATCGAGACCCTCAGCTACAGCCGCGACGCCATGAACCTATGGCGCGAGCGGGTAAGCGGCAGTAGCCCCACCTATACACGCTGGTTTGAGCGTGGCGGCAAGAAGCTAGTAGAGAAGGCACAGGCAGGTAGCTAAGAAACGTTAGTGCTAGTATAAAACTCTGGTATTTTGCTTGGTTATTTCTCTGTATCCATTTCTCTAGGAGTGACTGATTCTTCTTTTTTATATGAAGGGAGAGGGAAGCCGTGCCGGTGGATGAGTTGTGCAGTGTGGAGTGTGCGCAAGGCGAACGTAAGAGATGTCGCACCGAGGTGCCGTAGGGTTGTGATTAGTCTATTCTTGTGTGCTTGATCGGTCTCATCTGTATTTGGTTGGTATTGAGTATTTTCGTGGTCTGTCATAAAATCCTCCGCACTAGTACTGCTAAAATTACCGTACCATACCTCGCGCCTACTGGCAAATTCTGCTACACTAAAGAGGATGTTTGACGAAGCGATACGCGCGATCCAACGCGCAGACAAAATTATTATTATCCAAGCCGAAAACCCCGATGGCGATAGTGTTGGCAGCAGCCTCGCGCTGGAGGAAATCCTGGGCGATTTGGGCAAGCAGGTGACGCTCTATTGTCCGGTGGCAGTGCCCAAATATTTGCGGTATATTCGCGGCTGGGATCGGATTACTGATGAGTTTGATAGTAGTGCCGAGCTAGCGATTATCGTTGATACCAGTGCCGATGTCTTGCTGAGCAAGGTGCTCGAAGCGCCCAGTGCTCGCGCCTTCCTTACAACGCACCCAGTGCTGGTGTTGGACCACCACGCGACGGAGAGCACTCTGAGCTTCGACCATACGCTCATCAGTCAAGACGTTGTGGCGACTGGTGAGCTCATCTACAACCTTGCGCAGCACGCCCAGTGGGCGATTAACCCACAAGCGGCAGAGAATCTCCTCATCGCGATCATGAGCGACAGCCTGGGCCTAACGACGCAGAACACCACAGCCGACTCCATCCAGATCGTCGCAGAGCTGACCCGGCTGGGCGCAAGCAATGCTGCCATTGAGGTGCGTCGCCGTGACTTTATGAAAAAAGCGCCAGAGATCCTTCGCTACAAAGGGCGCTTGATCGAGCGGATCGAGTATATGCTAGATGGCCGCTTGGCACTCATCCACATCCCGTGGGAGGAGATCCAGGAATATAGCGACCAATATAACCCCAGTATGCTCGTATTAGACGAGATGCGCTTAGTGGAAGGAGTGGACGTGGCGATTGCGATCAAGACCTACCCTGATGGCAAGCTGACTGGCAAGATCCGCAGCAATGCGCCAGTAGCGGCAATGATCGCTGGCTACTTTGGCGGTGGCGGCCATGCCTACGCAGCGGGTTGGCGGATGTATGAGGACTACCAACTGGCGATGCGTGAGATCGTCGAGGCAGCCAGCCGGGCCTTCGTTGAATATGATGAGAACGAGGCAGCTCATGGCGATTAAGTTTGCTAATACACTGACTCGTCAGCTCGATACATTTGTGCCGCTCCAGCCTGGCAAGGTATCGCTCTACACCTGTGGGCCAACGGTGTATAGCTACTTGCATGTTGGCAACTGGGCGGCATATATCTACTGGGATATCCTGGTGCGCATGCTCCAGGCGGAGGGCTACGAGGTGGAGCGTGTGATGAACATTACCGATGTCGGCCACCTGACAAGCGATGCCGATGAAGGCGAAGACAAGCTTGAGAAGGGCGCACGTCGCGAGGGCAAGACCGCCTGGCAGATTGCCAAGTTCTACGCCGACGACTTCATCCGCGGGATGAACGCGTTGCACTTAACGCCGCCGAGCCAGCTGGCCCGTGCTACCGACTATATCGACGAGCAGATCCAGCTTGCCATTACTCTCAAGCGTAAGGGACACACCTACCAGACGAGTGATGGGATTTATTTTGACACCAGCACCTTCCCAGCCTATGCAGACTTTGCCCGGCTCGATCTGCGAGCCTTGCGGGCGGGGGCGCGGATTGGCCCCAATAGCGAGAAGCGCCACGCGAGCGACTTTGCTCTATGGAAGTTCTCGCCAGCTGGTGTCAAGCGCGACATGGAGTGGCCGACGCCACCCGAGCTGCTCGACCAGCCACCAACAGATGGCGCGCCAGTGATGGGCTTCCCCGGGTGGCACTTGGAATGTTCGGCGATTGCAATGCACTTCCTTGGCGCGACGCTCGATATCCACACTGGTGGGATTGATCATATCCCCGTCCACCACAGCAACGAGATCGCTCAGAGCGAGGCTGCGACGGGCCAACCCTTCGCTCACTATTGGCTGCACTGCAACCACCTCAAGGTCAATGGCACGAAGATTAGCAAGAGTCTGGGTAATGGCTATACCTTGGCCGACCTCGCTGAGCGGGGCTACACCCCCATGGAGTACAAGTTATTCGTCTTGCAGAGCCACTACTCGCACGAGGGGAACTTTAGCTGGGAAAACCTCAGTGCAGCGCGCAATCGCCTGCGCAAGTGGTATGAAGTGGCGTGCCTGCGCCACCAGACGTATGAGAGTCTGGATGATGACCAGCGCAAGAGCGACGAACAATCGGGCCATGTATCGCTCCTGGCAGCAAGTGGGGCAGTACGCGAGGCGCTCGCCAATGACCTGAATACCCCCGAAGCGCTGCGACTCATCGACGAAGCGTTTGATCGAGTGCTAGCGCGGCCACTGGCAGCAGTGTACCATCGTGGATTGGAGGAGTTGCTAGCGGCGATTGATCAGCTGCTTGGCCTTGACCTCTGTGAGTCGACGCCAGATATTATAGATGAGGCAAAGCAGCTCCTCCTCCAGCGCCAGCGTGCCCGCGAAGCGCGTGACTGGCCCACAGCCGATCGCCTGCGTACTGATCTCACCGCGCTACACATCGCTGTGCGCGACACACCGCAAGGGCCAGTGTGGTGGTGGGCAGAGAAATAATATGCACGAAACTCTATCAGAAAAGACAGCTACACCACAGACAGAGCAAGAACCATCACAATCAGACCAGAAGATTGCCGCCTTGACTGCGGTGTATGATGCGGTGCGCCGCAGAGTGTATGAGAATAGCGAGCACAGTAATCACGACATCAACGAAGCGACGATTATACTGGGCGACCTCATTGTGTGCGAAGCATGCCTCAGTGCTGGGCTACCACCTGAGGATCTACCGCTGACTAAGCGGACGGGCTATGACATAGGCAAAACTCTACCCAAGAATATCGACCTTGCCATCGCGGCGTACCTGCCAGACTATGCCGAGAAGCTACCAGGCCTTGGTTATAACGGTAGTGGCTTGGCTGTGAGCTACGTTAAACATAACGTGCCTGAGGAGATACCCGACGCAGCATGGCAAACACTCGAGCTCGGCGTGGCCGATGAGCCGATGGTAACCGCGCCGCTTGTCGATCCGCTGCGTGCGCTGGTGCTGATGCGGCACTATTATAATCTAATTGTCGCACCGATTGAATATGGCAGTGAGGGGAAACCACGCTACGATTGGTCGTCGCCCGATACGCTCGAGAAAACGGGGGTTATTGCACCGGTCGTGCAGCTGTGTATGCGAGACCAAACAGTGGTGTATCGCTGCGTGCCGAGAGAGGATTATGACGCAATGAACCATGCATATGATGGCAGTGCAATAGTATAAAATGGCGATGGTGTATAGAAGATGATAGTGGTATACTATCACCATGACATGGAACAGCATTACCTCACAAAAATTCGTCGAACTTGTAAATTATTGGGTCAACCAAGATTGGCCGCTCACAGAAGACAAGCTGTCAGCGGCTATGGAAAAACTGGGTTGGGATGAAAATGACGCGAGCAGTATTGCCAAAGATATTCCAGTTAACCAGCCAAGACTATCGGCAACTATTTCTGACCCGACCGCTGGGCTTAACACGATATCCTGGAGTTTGACAGACGTCGACACAACGGAGTCGGTCGACCGTAATGCGTTTATGAACGATACTTTTGTCGGTTATGTGGAAGCTGGCACTGCCGCTTGGGGTCGTCCCCGAATTTCTCGCAAGGCGGAACGTGAAGTTGCGACATGGAATACAGCAAATGGCTGCGAGTTTCAGATTGCGAATAGATACGCAGGTATCGCGCTGTACATCCATTCGCCGCAGTTCACAAAGGTACTGAACAGCATTTAATGTACGACTAACTCAGAAGTGTTAAAATGCAAAACTCCGCTTGGACAATATTTGAGAATAAGTTAAAGAATGCGCTCATGATGGCAGGCGATCGCGTGCACATCACACTGATCCCCGACATTCCTGTGAAAAATACGAGACCATATCTTCAGTATGCAACCAGCGGGACATCGCTTGTCTGTGAGCTGCATCTGTCTCAGCAGTTTCAGGATATATCAACTCGCTGCACTACTATCAATACTTCACTCGGTTGGGAACGGCAACGGGGTAGTAATATTGAAGTTTACTCGCGCCATTTCCCGCTGCCAGCGTATAGCTCGACATATGCCTCACTCGCAGCACAATCGATCCACATCCTGCGTGACATCCTCCAGGTCAGTGAACCAACTGCATTGACGTACTACGCATGGCGCGCGCCCGAAGAGCTAGAAGATGGTCGGTACTACTCCGCAGAAGAAGTAGATGAACTAGACGAAGGTGAGGATCCACTCGAGGTCGATTTGGGAATTGAGATGGCGTTGAGGCGACCAGAGTTAGTATAGATTATTACATAGCAGGAAAATAATATGCCAACGAATCCAGACAATAATACCCAATCAGATAGTCAACGCGAGCTTGCAGCATACACACAGAAGCATGCACAGTATTTCATCGACTATATGTCGAAAGTACTGGGGCATGACCTTCATGATATGCTTGATTATTCAGTAAAGAGTCTTGCAGTGGTAGATGATGTGCTTGATGTACTCTATCGAGAAGCTGCCGATACTACATCAAAGAACCATATGTTTATTCTTGAGACAAAAGATGTGGTAGCGATGGATGCAGGTTGTTATATCCTTGAGGTTGCCAAGCGAAACTTCGGTGGACGCTACGCGTGGATTACTGAGTGGAATGAGCCGACGATCGTGACAGGAGAGCCAGAGTATAGTGTTTCTCTTGGTTCATGTAGCAAGGCTAAGGGGCGGATTGATAATGGTGATGAGGACAATATTCCCTTCTTCTTCGATGGGTATGTCGATAGGGTTACACATCCACGGCCTGGACAGGAAATATTTATTAGTTAGAAGTGTTTAAATCTCTATTCTTCTCTAACTTATATGTAGATGTATCTATCGTAAGATTCTTACTTGCGTGGCTCTCGCTGCGAGGTTTCTATCCCTCGCCCTTAATCTTCTCCACTAACTTAGCCAGTGGCTTGGTGGAGTCTTCACGAGCGTGGGCGTTGTGCTCGAGATAGTCGTCTAGTAGGACTTTGCAGCAGCCAGCGATGGGGATGGAGATGAGGCCACCGATGATACCAAAGACGTAGAGGCCAATGGTGATGGCAACAAGGACGATCAGCGGTGTGAGCTCGATCTTGCGCGACTGAATGGTAGGCGAGATGAAGTTATTCTCGATCTGCTGGTAGATGATGAAAAATGCTGCAAAGATGAGGCCGCCTGGCAAAGCATTAAAGCCAAGCAAAAGGGAGATCATCACCCCGGCAATCGTGGCACCAAACATAGGGATGAGTGCCAGGACAAAGGTGACGGCAATAGTGACAAGTGCAAGGTTGCCTGGAATAGCCGAGAAAAAGAGGCTGAGCACAAAGACCGCTGCACCAGCAAAGAGGGCACCAATGCCTGAGATTGTGAGCTGCCCTGTCACATAGCCCGCTACCACAGCGTGCATGCGGTGAGCGACCTTTTGGTGGCGCTCCATCGTGGCTTGGTCGCGGTAGAGCCCCCAAAAGCGCTCAGCCCAGGCTGGCCCCTCCGTCAGCATTAAAAAGGTAAGGACAAGCACCAAGAAGCCCGAACCAACCGCCGAAAAAACAGAGCTAATACCAGCAAGGAGGTTGCCACTGAGGCCGCGCGTCCATGACTCGACGCTGCCGCGTGCGCTCTCGACTACTTGATTGACTTGTGCCTGAATATGATACTGCTCGGCAAAAGTACCAAAGCTGTGCCACTGCTCACCTGCTGTGTGGATCATCCCCGGCAGGGCATCGACAAACTTGCTCGTCTGCTGGACAATGGGTGGCACCACCAGAATAAGAACCACTCCGAGCAGTGCCACGATGCTAATAAAGGCTAGCGCGGTGCTGAGTGTCCGGCTACGGTTAGGCAAGCGCTCGACGATGGCATTGACCGGTCCATTGAGCGCTAGCGCGAGGAACCCCGCTGTACCAATCATAATCAAGGCAGTCTGCGCCAGATAAATCGCGAGAATTGCAAATGCAAAACCAATCACCACCAGCCAAAACCGCACAAAGGTCTTCGTGTCTATCTCTATCCGTACTCTCATGCTCTTTAGTATATCACGATTTGCTGATGGATTAGTGGCAAGGATACAACGGTGGGACGATGCTGACCCTCTGTGTGTTTTTACTCGAGTAAGAAGCGATCTAGATGATGCTGACAGTGTATAACGTTTGTCCTATATGCTTGCACACCATCAAACAAGATTCATGGGAAAGTATAGCACGCTTTGGCTGTGCTTTGATATTACTCTACAATCACCGTCATCCGCACCATCAAACACAGCAAGACAAGCCCTGTGCCAGCCAGCACCGAGACGGCGATGGTCATGCGGTTGGGGTAGTAGTCGACCGTCTTGGGTTGCTTGGTTTGGCGTGATGAGGGGTGAGCGGCTGATGTGCTAGTGCGCTTCGATGATTTTTTGGCTGCGGCCCTAGTTTTGGTTACAGTGGTGTGTGGAGCTTTTGTCATGGCTCTAGTATACGCCGATGTGTGGTAATTTGTCCAGAATGCTTATGCTTCTTGTGCTATAATAGATCTATTATGACATACCATGCCAAGACCCCTCAGCAGACGATGGCCGACCTATCGTCTGGCGTCCGTGGTCTCGATGACGCTGCTGTGGCTGAGCGGCTGGAACACTACGGCCCTAATATTATCCGCGTTGTGCACGAACCACTGTGGCGGCGGCTCATCAAGCCATTTTGCTCGGTGTTTATGCTGGTGCTGTTTGCAGCGGCGGCGATTAGTTTCTTCCACCAGGCGGTGGTGGATGGGCTAATTATTTTGGCGATTATTGTGGTAAGTGCACTGATCGATTACACGCAGCAGCTCTCTACCGAGCGCATCATCCGCTCACTGCAAAAGCACGCTCCCTTGCAAGTGCGCGTCCGTCGACATGAAGGTGAACAATCGCTCGATGCGGAGCAGCTGGTGCCAGGTGATGTGATCATTGTGGAGGAGGGCGATAAGATTCCGGCTGATGCGCGGGTGCTCGAGGCGCGCTCGCTCCGGGTGGATGAATCGCAGCTGACGGGTGAGTCGCTCCCGATCGAGAAGAATAGTGCGGTTCTCCCTATGGCAACGGCGCTCTATGAGCGGCGGAATTGTTTGTATCAGGGGTCATTTGTGATTGGTGGCAGTGCGCTTGCTATTGTAACGGCGACTGGAAATGCGACTGAGTATGGCAAACTAGCTGCCCTCTCGAGCCACCCACGCGAGGCGAGCCCGGTGGAGCGGACGATTGATAAGCTGGTGAGCCAAATCGTCATTGTTGTGTTGGTGGCATCAGTGGTGGCACTGGGGTTGGCGCTGTGGCGTGGTATGGAGTTTACGGCGGCGCTGCAGTTTGTGATTGCGCTTGCCGTTAGTGCAGTGCCGGAGGGGTTGCCAGTGGCAATCTCGGTGATTTTGGCCATTGGTATGCAGCGGATGGCGCGGCGCAAGGCGCTGGTACGGACGATGGCGGCAATCGAGACAATTGGCGTCGTAACGACAATCGCCACAGACAAGACGGGCACCCTTACGCGCAACAAGCTCACCGTCCAGGCCGTCTGGGCGCCAGGCAATCGCACCGAGCCACTACTCCAGACATTGGCTGGCAGCACCTTGCCCAATAGCCGGAGCAAGATGTATGATCCGCTCGATCGAGCCTTTGCCGCCTATTGCAATGAACAGCGCGTCTCGCGGCCGCAGCGCCGAACAGGTTTGACGCTCTTTCCCTTTGAACACAAGCTGGCGATGAGTGGCACACTCCAGGCAGTTGGCACTGGGCAATATCGCCTGTGTGTGAAGGGTGCACCGGAGGCAATTATTCGCCATGCGCGGCTTTCTAGTGCGGATAAGCGCGCGACGCTCCAGGCTTTGCAGCAGCTTACAGGGCAGGGGCATCGAGTGATTGCCTTGGCGTATACGGCGCTTCGTGCGCCGATTGATTCGCTAGAGCAGCTGCCAGCGCGCCAGGGGTTGCAGTTTGTGGGGTTGGTTGGTGTGGCAGATAGTGTGCGGCCAGAGGCTCGGCCATCGATTGCTCGGGCACGCCAAGCGGGTATCACAGTGCGGATGATTACCGGCGATCATTTCGAGACAGCGTATCAGATTGGGCGGCAACTTGGCCTTGTACGGGGGCGCGATGAGGTGTATGATTGCCGGCGGCTTGACCAACTAAGCGACGGCGAGCTTGCTACTGTGGTGGCCCGGGCGCGCGTCTTCTCACGGGTCATACCAGAGCATAAGCACCGCATCCTCACAGCGCTCAATGCGACGGACATTACTGCCATGACGGGCGATGGCGTCAATGATATCCCCGCCCTGACCAATGCTAATGTCGGTATCGCAATGGGCTCGGGGGCGCAGATAGCACGCGATGCTGGCGATATTATCCTACTCGATAACAACTTCCGTTCCATCATCAGTGCCGTGCATGAGGGGCGGACGATCTACGCCAACATCAAGCGTATGGTGGTGTATTTGCTTGCGACAAACCTTGGTGAGGTGCTAGTGTCGATCGGTTCACTGCTGGTGGGCTTGCCTATCCCGCTTTTGCCGGTGCAGATCTTGTGGGTTAATTTGGTGACGGATACAACGATGGTTATTCCATTGGGTGTTGAGCCAGGCTCACCTCAAGCAATGCGTCGATCGCCATACCACCCCAAAGCACCACTGCTCAGTCGCTTTATGCTGAGTCGGGTTGGACTCGTCGCGGTGGTGATAGCGGTTATCACATTGGGGCTCTACGGCATGTATTATCACTCGCACGGCGAAGGATATGCGCGCACGATTGCCTTCTGTGCACTGGTGGTAATGCAGTGGGCGAGCGCTCTCGCTGCCCGCAGTGATTACGAGCCTGTCTGGCGACGCGCTCGGCGGTGGAGCACAGCATTTTATGGTGGCTTGGCAGTGTCGATTGTGCTCCAGCTGGTCGCATTGTTTGGGCCGCTCGAGCAGTGGCTCCATGTGGCACCTATCTCGTGGAGCGATGGCGTCTTTGTCTGGATCGTAGCGTTCTTCGTCCCACTAGCGATTATCGAAGGGCACAAGTGGCTTGGGCGCACCTATTTTGGCAAAGGGTATACTGTGGTGCGTTCGCGTCGACGGCGGTGATACATGTTTAATGTATATAGCCTAAACCTAAAGCTTAAATAGCAAGACTTATCAATCTTCACGCCCTACCCGAATGAAGTAGAGAAGAAGAGACTGGCACTGAGGTGAAAATGTAAGGAAATAGTGTGAGTAGTGGGTGAAGTTTTGGGATTTAGGTAGCTTATAACTCAGCATATTCGCTAGCGGCTGCAGCGGTAATAAAAATAGCCTGCCTCTGCAGACTAAAAATGCTATATGGCTGGGGTGGAGGGATTCGAACCCCCGCATGACGGGACCAGAACCCGTTGCCTTACCACTTGGCGACACCCCATCGCTGTAGATACTTTAGCACAGGCAGGGGTGGTTTTCAAGCTGTTTGCGCCATAACTACTCGGCTTTACCTTATTGCGTACTCCTCTTTTTGCTCGTAGCTTATTATTGAAACAGACTCCCTAGCTTGGCACACGGAATGAATAACGTAATAGAGATATTCATTTTTTATTGCATCAATGAGAATGTAAAGAGTAGATAGAGAATGCTAACCCCCCTCAGGTGCTATTGACCAAGACACCAGGTGTGTAATCTAAGAGTGTTAAAACTCATCCTTCACTTCGTATGCAACATATAGTGCTGCCAGTGCAAATAGCAGCGACATGAGCGACACCAGCACGGCCAGTGGCATCATAAATATATTGAGGATGAAGCCAATCACCGCAAAGAGACCAATCACTAGCGCACTACACACCGCAAGCACCCAACCCTGTTTGCGCCGTTCGCGCAAGGGGAGGACTGCAAGGCCAGCAATGATTCCTTGAGTAATAACGCACAGCAATGCCACGACAAGATAAACTCGCCGTGCAGTCAGTGACGAAGATGCTTGTGGCGCAACCATCATCAGCAAAGTACCCACCTTTGATGTAAAAGCCTGATACAGTTGGATAAGCAAGGATACGCCGTACCCAGCATTAACAATCGCAACCAGCAGCATTATAATCCAGAGGTTATCACGGAACCACTGCTTCATGGCAGCGCTCATGCGGGGGAGGGGTTGGCAAAGTTTGGTGAGAGTAGTCGTCAATACATCAATCATAATGCTAGTATATCATCTTGGGATAAGTCGTCAATTTTGCTCCTGAGCGAGTAGAATATCTCCCCAGAATTACCGGCAAATATGATAAAATATCTCCATGAAAGCAGAGCGGCTGCAAACAATGACATTTAAAATCACCGGCGGGAGCACAGTATGCCTCAACAGCCGGATTGTTGTGCAGCAAGCGCTACGTGAGATTGCCTGGCGAGCGGGACTCTCAGCGGTACGCTCGGTGAGCCACGACTATGTACCGTATGGTATTGGTGTGGCGCTTCTTTTGCCCGAAGCGCATATCGCAGCGCGTACTTGGCCCGAGACCGGTCTGGCGTACGTGACGATGACAACCTGCCAACCAGTTGAAAATGAGATGATCTCTAGCCTTGAACGCGTCCTAGGCGCTGCCTTTGTCGCCGAGCAGGTCGAGACGGGCGTAGTGAATTTATAGTCGCAGGGTAGGGCAGAGTACTCTCTGATGGGCTAATGTTCGTCGTCTCAGCAAATCTATTGAACAAATTGCGTACATACCTTGTCAAAACACATGTCCCATGCTATAATCAAAGCGCGTCATTATGGCATTTTTTACGACGTTTTTTACGATTATTTTGCAGTGGTATGTGTGGGTGCCAGTGGTGATCCTCCTCGGTTATTTGACGTGGCGCAACAATCGGCAAGTTGATGTGCTGCGCGAGGTCGAGAGTGAGCTGCTTATCCTTGAGATCCCCCGTGCCAACGACAAGTCTGAGCTCGCAGCTGAGCAAATGTTTGCCAGCCTCCATGGTATTTTGCGCGATGCGCGCGAGCTCAAGATTAATGATGGCTACCAAGAACACCTCAGTTTCGAGATTGCGTCTGTCGGTGGACAAATTCAGTTTTATGTTTGGACGCCGCGCGCACTGCGCAACTTCGTTGAGAGTCAGATTTATTCGCAGTATCCCACGGTGCAAATCCGCACCGCCACAGCCGACTATACGGCGCACGAGCAGCAGCACAATGTCGTCTATACAGCAGAGGTTGTGCTGGCAGAGAGTGAGTTTTTGCCGATCAAGACTTTTCAGAGCTTTGAGGTTGATCCGCTGGCGGGCATTACAGGTACATTAGCCAAGTTGGAAGACACGGATGATGAGATTTGGATTCAGATTTTAGTACGTCCTGTGGCAGATGACTGGCACAAAGCGTCCGACGCGTGGGTGAGGCGCGTGCGTGGTGGAGGGCTCTTTGGTGACGCATTTCACCCCAAGGCGCGGTGGTTTAGCCAGTTTCTCATGGCACTGTGGCAGCCACCCGAGGGCAATATGGCAACAGTAACGGAGCTCTCCGATAGGGACAAAACCCGCATCGCCGAGGCCGAAAAAAAGGCTGCTAAGTTGGGTTACCAAGTCAAGATTCGCGTTGCGTACCTTGGCGACAGCACTACTGATGCCCGGCTGCGCATGCAGGCGATCATTGGCACCTTTAAGCAATACAACAGTACCAACCTCAACGGCTTCACCATGAGTCACGACAGCTTCCGCAAGGAAGACCTCAACCGCTACAAGCTGCGCCTCTTTGCTGACCGCGGCTTTTTGCTCAATATTGAGGAGATGGCAAGCGTCTTCCATCTGCCACACACCAATGTTGAGACACCCAACATCGTCTGGGCAAGCAACAAAACCGCCGAACCACCGAATCGCTTACCTGTCCTCACTGGTCATGCAGCTGACGACGAGAAGATCTCAGCCTTTGGCTTGACTAACTTTCGTGGGATCAACCACCAGTTTGGCATGCTGCGGAGCGATCGCTCGCGCCATGTCTATATCATTGGCCAGACGGGAGCAGGGAAGAGTGGCTTGCTGGAGCTCTTTGCCTTGAGTGATATTTATCATAACCAAGGCTATGCCATTATCGACCCGCATGGCGACTTTGCTATCGAGAATATGAAGTTCATCCCCGAGGCACGGCTAGATGACGTCGTGTATTTTAACCCCGCAGACGTCGAGCACCCGATTGGCTTTAACCCACTGGAGGTCACCAACCCAGCGCAGAAATCGACGATCTCATCAGAGGTGATTGGTGTGCTCAAGCGGATGTTTGGTGACAGTTGGGGGCCGCGGCTGGAATATATTTTGCGCTATACTATTTTGGCACTACTCGATCGGCCCGAGCCTACCATGCTTGATATCACCCGCATGCTGACGGACAAAAAATTCCGCAAAGAGACGATCGGCTACTGCAACGATGTGGTGGTGCGGCAGTTTTGGAATGTGGAATTTGCCAGCTGGTCAGAGAAGTTCCAGACGGAGGCTATCGCGCCAGTGCTCAACAAGGTGGGGGCTTTTACGGCGAATCCCATTATCCGCAATATTATTGGTCAGACGCACTCGTCATTTAATATTCGCCAGATTATGGACGAGGGCAAGATCTTGGTGGTGAATTTGTCGAAGGGGTTGATTGGCGAGGACAATGCGGGAATTCTTGGTTCATTCTTGGTCACAAAGATCCAGCTGGCGGCGATGAGCCGTAGTGATATCCTCGATATTCACGACCGGCGGCCGTTTTATCTCTATGTCGATGAGTTCCAAAACTTTGCAACTGATAGCTTTGCTACCATCCTGAGTGAGGCACGCAAGTATGGACTCAACCTCACCGTGGCTAATCAATATATCTCGCAGATGGAGCCAACGGTGCGTGATGCGGTCTTTGGCAACGTCGGGACAATGATTAGCTTCCGCGTCTCGCCAGACGACAGTCCGATTCTTGCCAAGCAGTTTGAGCCACAGTTTGAAGAGAACGACCTCACACAGATGCATAATCGCAACTTCATCATCAACATGGTGATTAATGGTGAGAAGGCACCAGCCTTTAGTGCTACTACGCTTAATCTACCCGAGGCCAAGCGGAGCCATTTGTCGCGCATTATTGAGCATAGCCGCGAGCTGTATAGCCAGTCGCGCCAAACAGTAGAGGACACCATCAATGAGCGGATCCACCCGGGCAGTACCGGGGTGAGTGTAACGTTGGCAGGTCAAACGGGGACTTCAGCGGCATCGTCAGCCACCACTACGGGTGAAGGTACAGCCAAGCGCCGTCGACGTCGCCGACGCAAGCCAGCCAATGGCGAAGCACGCGATGAGCAGGCGACTACTGGGCAATCAAGTGCTCAATCTAGTAAGCAGGTGAAGAAGCCTGTTGCTCCCAGTAAAGCTGCCAAGCCAGCCACTCCTTCTCCAGGCAAAAAACCAGCGAGCACCACGCCTAAGTCAGCTGCGCCACGCGATCCATCACTTCTCTCTATTCAGCATGCCAAGCCACGCACCACAATCCCGGCGCAGCTCTTACACCACCAGCCGCATACTACGCAGACTCAGTTAGATGGCCCAGTGCCACTAGCCAAGCAGCCTGATAGTGCAGCCTCAGCGCACACGCACGATGAGCTTGATGACCCAACCTTCTTTGCCTTGCGTTAGATATGCAACACTAATTTCTCTTAGGTCGCTATTGCGTTGCTTTATCCTAGGGGAGTGTAAGGGGTGTAGCGAATTTTCTTCTCAACACGAAGGTATAATGTGATCAGACTTAAGAAAACCCTCGAGTGGGTAGCATAGTGAAGTAGCGCGAGGTAGGCCTTAGGCAGTCGGTGCAAACACCACAGAGGTAATCACGCGAAAAAGCCTCCTTATCCTGTGTATAACTCTGTTACCTCGCCTCACTAACCAATGTGGGTTATGCTATAATGGAGAGGATAAACGGAAATACGGGACATGACGGCAGTAATTTGTGTAACAAATCAAAAAGGTGGTGTTGGCAAAACGACAACAGCGATTAATGTTGCCTACTATTTGGCAAAGGCTGGCAAGAAAACCCTCGTCGTCGATTTTGACCCGCAGGGTAATGCCACTAGTGGCCTTGGCATTGATAAGCAGCTGCTTGATGCTACCATGACAGAGGTCGTCAAGAGCGAGAAAAAGCTTGCTGATATCATCCAGCCTACCGAGCACAAGAATCTTTTCATCGCACCCGCCCTGCCGCAGCTGGCTAATGCCGAAGTAGAACTGGCCAAGGCGCAGCACCGTTTTAGCCGTCTCAAAGGGGCGATCGATGAACTAACTGGCTATGACTATATCATTATCGACAGCCCACCAAGCCTCAGTCTCCTCACTGTCAATGGGCTCATTGCAGCACGCTATGTGCTATTGCCAGTCCAGGCGGAATTCTATGCGTTGGAAGGGCTCGGGCAGCTGCTCGAGACAATGAAGCTGGTGCGCAAAAATATGAATCCAACACTTGATCTTATTGGGGTGCTACCCACCATGGTAGATGGTCGCACATCGCTCTCGAGCCAGGTCTTGGCTGAGATTGCGAAGCATTTTCCAGCGAAGGTGTTTGCGGAGTCTATCCCGCGCAATGTCCGCCTGGCTGAGGCTCCGAGTCATGGTGCGCCGATTGGGGCATATGACCGCTTTAGTCGGGGTGCACGGGCGTACAAAGCCGTGACGAAAGAAATAATCGAACGAACGGGGGTATAAATGGCAAAACGAGGTTTAGGGCGGGGGTTTGATTCGCTGATTCCGGCGGAGCTACTGGACGAATCGTTCGACCCAACCGCCGACCAAGACGACCGGATTAGTGACCTGCGCCAGATCAAGCTTGCAGAAATCATGCCTGACCCTACTCAGCCGCGTCGGGTGTTTGACGAAACGCTGCTCGATGAGCTCGCTGAGTCTATCCGTGTTCATGGTGTGCTGCAGCCTATCGTTGTCACCCCTGATAACAAAGGCAAATATGTCATTGTGGCTGGTGAGCGGCGCTACCGAGCTGCTACCAAGGCGGGGCTGGAGAAGATCCCGGCGCTGGTGCGTACGCTGTCTGATCAGCACAAGCTCGAACTCTCGCTTATCGAAAATATCCAACGCCAAAACCTTAACGCTATTGAGACCGCCACAGCGTATCTTAAATTGCGCGATCAGTTCAACCTTACGCTCGAGCAAATCGGCCAGCGCGTTGGTGGCAAGTCACCTAGTGCAGTGAGTAATACGCTACGCCTCTTGCGCTTGCCTGAGGTAGTGCGCCAAGCAGTAGTCGATGGCAAGCTGAGCGAGGGGCAAGTCCGGCCGCTGATTAGCTTGGATGAAGCGCAGATTGCGGATATTTTGCCTAAGATTATTCAGGAAGAATGGAGCGCGCGGCGGATCGAGCAATACCTAGCCATTCTTAAGCGTACCGAAGCAAGTGACTCTGCTCAAAAGACCACCAAGGCGCAGCGCCCAGCACCGCCACCGCAGTATACGGCTGCTAGCCAGCGCTTTGAGCGGCAGCTGAGTGCACCAGTCCAGATCCGTGGTAACCGCCGCGGGGCAGGGCAGATCGTTATCCGCTTCACTAGCGACGATGACTTCGAGCGGATCATTGGCTTGCTTGAGCATACGCAGGACGAGAAGTAACGAAATAAAGTGCAACATACAATAAGCCTTCTTAGAGTAGAAGGTTTATTTATTTTTGGTAAAGACCTGATAGTGTATAAATTACTTTGTAATAATGAATATATTCCTACAGCATTCAGATTCTGGATGGAGAAGTCGCTAGAGTGATATCAGATGCTATATCTGAAATCCTTGAACTTTCGTCAGCGGCCAGAGACGCAGACTGACGGGACCGATCACATCATAGAGCGGCACGGTGCCGAGGCCATTGCGTGAGTCGAGAGAGTAGCTGCCTTGACGGTGATCACCCGCTACAAAAATCGATCCTTCGGGTACCGTCACTTCTGTATCGCCACTGGTGGGAGAGCCAGGGCCATCCCAGCTGTCGTCTGGGTGAAAGCCTTGTGGGTGTTCTTTGTTGTAGACAGTTAACGTCCCATCCTTGACTGTGACGCGCTCGCCTGCAAAGGCAATAACGCGCTTAACGAGGTTCATATCCTCGCTGCCTGGACTGTAGAGCGGGTTTTTGAAAACGATAATCTGCCCCCGCTTGGGCGTGTATGAGTTATTTTGCAAATGCGCCATCGTGACGGGCAGGCGATTGACAATTAGCCGATCGCCAGTGTAGAGCGTCTGCTCCATACTTGGGCCAGTTACGCTAAAGCTACGAAATACAAAGGTATTGATAAGGAGTGTGCCAACAATGACGCACACCACAAAAATTACAAAGCCACCGATATCCTTGAGCCTGGGGTGGCGGGTCAAAAAACTTGCTTCCATCATGAAGTATTATATCACTAAATGCGGGCGGAGGGGAGGAATAATTGCAATGTATGCGCTCCGCCACCGACCCAGCGGAGCGCATACTGTGAGGCTCGACGATAGATCAAGATGACGGAGCGGGGTTTCCGCCCGTTAAGAGCAGATTATACTGCTCAGGTGTGAGAGTGATGGTAACATGGGTGTCGCTGAACTTGCTAAACGCCGTCTGGATAAGACTAGGCAGCTCACCATTCACAACAGCTGTTGTCTCTGTCTTGAGGTGGTGATTTTCACATGTCCACCAACCATACTTAATGCGCTTCTTGCAGGCACTATATGTATCACGTATGGTGTATTTACCGGCGGGTAGGGGGTAGTCCATGTGCATCTTCATTGAAGGCTGAGCAACTTCAGACTGAATAAAAGTTATATGAGACATTGGAATCTCGAAGATATAACTTTTTCCGTTGGCTGTGAAGCCAACTGATAGACTCGAAGCTGGTGACCAGCTACTCTTATTATAGAGGTAGAAGTAGCTACCTCCCGTTGTTGTACTGCCAGCAGTGCCAGTAATACGATTGCCAATATCAAAAGGATACTCAGTATCACTTTTGAGGCCGTACGATGCCGTGGCTTCAGCAAGTGTCATATCCTTTTCTCTTTCCGATATTTTGCTGTTACCTGTCCAGCTATAGACGGTGAAGTTGGCGGCAATGTACATTATGGTGACTGTAGCTATAGCCTTCACAAGACTGATCTTCAAATTCTTTTCGAAGTTCTTATCATCAACATCTCCAGCATTGTCAACGAAGATATACAATGCCGTAAGAAGGCCAACAATAGTCGCGAGAATAGCCATGAACAGGGCCATGATAATCACTTTCTTCTCAACTTCTGGGTGGAAACGTACCATCTCCTGCGGGTCGGCGCAAAAGATTAATATATATATCAATATATGGAGGTGGAGTCAAGCAGACAGCTATAGAAATTTTATAAAGAGAGCAGCCGCTCAGTAATGAGTAGCTGCTCTCTTGAGTATGCTGTTTGCTACAACCTAACATCCTACAACAAAGTCAAAGTAGTCGCGATGAAACGCCTCCCCCTCCTCTTCTTCTACAATGGTAGCTAAAGTTTCGAGTGTTTTAATCTCTGTTTCTGTCAAGTGCTTGTTTTGCTTAGATAAGTTCGAGGCGACGCAGAGACATATGTGCTCTAGTGAAATTGCCCACTCGCCGACCCTGGCGTATTCTCTCGCATCTTCGGCTTGCGATTGAGACAAGTAAGGAGATTCGTCAATATAATTGTAAAGTGCTATCGTTTGTTTAACTTGTTCGCTCATGGAATCGTTAGTCTGTAGTGCATCGGTTACCTCCTCGGGTTATAAAGATAAGTGTAATTATTTCAGTAACATTCCAGCGGCTCTTATGGGATATGTTGTGGTATGAAAATTATGAAAATATTGTTGAGGTTCGTGTTGTATCGTGATGTCTGTATGCAAAATAGTGCTGCATTGTGCAAATATGTGCTTATACTCCATACGACCACAGTCTCTCGCGGCATTCTTGGCTTGCAAAGTGCAAGTTTGGGTGCGGTTTCGTATTTATTTTTTGGGGCAGATCCAGTATAGTAGAGAGAGTTTATGGCGGGTCGCAATTCGATAGATGGTTTTCGGTCGCAAGATGGCGGGGCGGTGGATAGGCGCCCTCGCTCGCTTCGTCGTGCCGATGGCTCGATGCCGCGGATGGGTCGCTCGATGACGGGCACGGCTGGCTCTAGTCGCAGCTTGGCTACAGCAGAGCAGCCAAGGAATTATACACCGCGCCGCAGTGCATCTATCAGCACCAATAACCCCAGTAGTAGCCTAACCGACTTCGACATCAATCCAAGCGACAATATATTTGCCGACCTCGAGCAGGGCAGCGGCAAGCGTAGCCGCAAGGGCCGCAAGAAGCCGCAATCAACGCGGCGCAAATGGATCAAGCGTATTATCATCGCTCTCGTCATCATTGGCGTGGGCTTCGGCGGTATGCTACTATGGCGGGCCTTTATGGCGAGCTCACATATCTTTAAGGGTGATATCTTTGGCTTGATTCAACAAAAGGAGCTCAAGGCAGATAGCAATGGCCGGAGCAACATTCTCTTGCTTGGTACGTCGGAGGATGACCCAGGCCATGAGGGGTCATACCTGACCGACTCCATCATGATCTTGAGTATTAGCCAGAGCAAGAAGGACGCCTACATGATTAGTATTCCGCGCGACCTTTACGTTAAATATCATCGGTCGTGTAACTCAGGCAATGCAGGTAAGATTAATGAGTACTTCAACTGCGTCAATAGCGATTGGTCGAGCACGGAGGCAGAGGATGAGCGCCAAGCCGCTTCGCGCAAGTTCTTTGGCAATATCGTGGGGCTGGACCTGCAATACAGTGTGCACGTCAACTATACCGTATTGCGCGACCTGGTCTCTGCCTTGGGTGGCATCAAAGTGACGATCGAGAGCCGTGACCCCCGGGGCCAGATGGATGGTAACTTCGACTGGAAATGTCGGGGTGGGAATCCTCGCGCAAGCCATGCCACGATGGTTAAGAATTGCCCGCCGAATGGTCACTTTATCGACTACCCCAACGGGCCAGTCAATCTTGATGCCGAGCACGCGCTCTACCTGGCGCAGGCGCGCGGTGCTTCCGGTATATCGTATGGCTTCGAGCAGTCCAACTTCGACCGTGAGAAGAACCAGCAGAAGGTGCTCGTGGCTATCAAAGAGAAGGCGACGAGTGCTGGTACACTGACAAACTTTGGCGCAGTGACGGGGATCATTGATGCACTGGGCAAGAACCTCCGCACGAACTTTGAGACAAGCGAGATCCGCACACTTATGTCGCTCGGGCAAAATATCAAGAGTGATGCTATCAAGAGTGTGAGCTTGCTCGATACGCCTATTGGTGACCTAGTAGTGGCACAGACAGTTAACGGTATTAGCTCTGTTGTACCCGCAGCTGGCACATACGATTATAGCCAGATCCAAGCGTACATCAACAAGACGCTCAATGTCACAGAGGTATCTAAAGAGTCGGCCCATGTCGTCGTCCTCAATGCATCAGGTGCATCAGGGGTAGCCAAGCGCGAGGCAGACAAGTTAGAGAAGCTTGGCATGGTTATTGACAGCATTGACAACGCTCCAAGCAGCGGCAGCGCAGGGAGTAACAAGATCTACCAAGTGGCTGGGAGAGCTAGTGCACCGAACACGAAGGCCAAGCTAGAGTCGATCTACCATGCTCAGGCTACCACTGGCACACCACCAGTCACTACTGGCAGCCGCACACAGTTCGTCGTGGTGGTTGGTCAGCCTACAACGGGTACTTCGTCGGCAATTAGCGATTAGTGAGTGGTAGTTTAATAAGCCGATAAGCTTCTGCGTTCGGCGTATGGTTACAAGGCCGTGCAGAGTATTAGCTCTTAACCTTCGAATCAAAATAGATCATTATAATAGCGCTTTCCTTCGTCGAGCAAGGTAGTAAGAAGGGGGTTGTTTCCATCTGTGAAGTACAAAAACGGTGATTTGCCGATTGTATAGCATTACTGCTATTGCCAAAATATGGCAGTGTTTGCACGGTTTTACATTACTCAGCCTTAGCTTTACCTACGACGAGTTGTGCGGCTAAGCTGCGAGATACGAAAATATCTACTGTCTTATCGCCCACGATACCAATATTGTTGCGTCTTCATCCACTCAGGGTCCTGGGTGGAGAGCTTTGCGTTATTGAGTTCATTCCAGCATCGCTCAATGCTGGTACGAAAAAGTGATTCCTGGACCTGGATTGACGAGTTCTTTATGATGCGATGTGGCAACCCGCGCCCAGCAAAGCACTGGGCAGCTGCATCAAATAGCCTGCGATCGGTCACGTGCCGTACATTCAACACCTCTTTGTACGAACCTGATGGGAAGTGCAGTGGTATCTCGCTGCTAATGTAGCCAGTCAAAGCAAAGGCAGTCACAGGTACAGTAACAAGAAGGAGAGGTGCGAGGATGGCGGCGGCCACCCAGTGTTGCTTGGTGTTGCGAAAATGGAATTTGCTTGTCATATATAATAAGTATAGAACGTATAGTATGGTTGAGTCAAACAAAGCAAATACTGCCTGAATCTTATAATTCTTCTTCCTCAGTATTTGTTTCACCTTCCTTCTGATAAATTGCAACAAGAGCTAGCGCTCCTCGGGCATCAACTCTCTTACACTTATCTAAAAAAGCACATTTATTACAATCAATTTCACGCTCCACCGGAGGAAATGCGAGAGAAGCGGCGTGCGACCTTATGGGGAGACTCTGCAAGTCTAGGCATGGCAAGACAAACTACGGGACTAGCACAGCCAGTACATTAGAGAGTAGAATGTTTTCACCCTAGGCTCTTATTTTTTTGCCCAAAATGGTATAATAAAAGGCAATGGATTTTTTGCATGGTACACATCGTCAGTCTCGAGTCAGTGAGGTCGTTTATGTGGCGCTCAATCTTGGCCTTGCGACGCTGCTGTTTTTGATCGTCCTAGAGGTGCAGTCGCCTTGGCTGGCGTTGGCACTGGTGATTGCCAGTAAGTGGCGGGCGCTTGCAGTGCGGCCACGCTTTTGGCTTGCCAATATTGTGGCAAATATGATCGACCTCACGGTGGGTATTAGTGTTGTGATGCTAATGTATGCCGCCAGTGGGGTGATCTGGCTGCAGGTTGTCTTGGCAGTGCTGCACGCACTGTGGCTGGTAGTACTCAAGCCACGGTCAGATCGCCGCTCGGTGGCTATTCAGGCGGGTGTTGGTGTCTTTGTTGGGGCGACTGCTCTTGCTATGAGTTCCTATCGGTGGGATGCTGCCCTGGTTGTGCTACCGCTATGGGTGCTGGGGTACTGTGCTGCGCGGCATATTCTCGGTAGCTATGAGGAACCACTCACGCGTACCTACGCGCTGATTACCGCAACGATCTTTGCAGAGCTTGGCTGGGTGAGCTACCACTGGATGTTTGCTTATACTATCTCTGGCCTGGGAGCAATCAAGCTCGCGCAGTTGCCGCTCTTTTTGGTGCTCTTTGGCTTTGTGTGCGAGCGTGCCTATAATAGCTACTACCAGCATGGTGTGGTGCGCGGGGCGGATATCGTCTTGCCATCGACACTGGCGGTTGGGCTTGTACTGACGCTTTTGCTGCTGTTTAACAGCCTGAGCGCCACTGGCCTTGCATAGCCGAGGCAAATGAGAAAAGGGTAAAGGGGAAGAGGTTATGAATCAACAACCGCAGATGACAGCGCAAGACCAGCGAGCGGCGCGTGCTATGCGTCAATCAAAAATCATGTCTATTATTGCAGCGGGTGCGCTTGCCCTCGTTTTCGTCGTGGCGATGGCGATGTGGGTTTATTTGCGAACAATTGATCGCAATGCGACCGTCACTGAGCGCGACCAGGTTAGCACCGATGGTAACCTCGCTCCTACCGCTGACGAATCTGCGGTGGCTAATGTGGCTGACAAAGCGTCGAAGAGCGTTGTGTCTATCATCACCAACATCGAAGAATCATCATCCCTCCGCACGACCACTCGCCAGTCAGCAGCGGCGGGTACGGGTATTATCGTCAGCAAAGACGGCTACATCGTCACGAACAAGCACGTTGTGTCTAAGGCAAGCTCCATCCGTGTTATTGCTTCGGATGGCACGCGCTATGACGACGTCCGGGTGGTGGGTGAGGATCCGCTTAATGACATTGCCTACCTCAAGCTCGAGGTGGGCAATACAGTGCTCACGCCACTGTCACTGGGTGATTCAGCAACAGTCCGGGTGGGGCAGTCGGTCGTGGCAATTGGCAACGCACTAGGCCGCTACCAAAACACCGTCACCAGCGGTATCATCTCTGGCAAAGGGCGACCTGTGACGGCCGCTACATCGGGCAACAGCACTCAGCGAACGGAGAGCCTAACTGATCTTATCCAAACTGATGCTGCTGTGAATTCTGGCAATTCTGGTGGGCCGTTGCTCAACCGCTCGGGGCAGGTGATTGGCATCAATGTAGCGGTGGCAACAAACGCTCAGGGCATTAGCTTTGCCATCCCCGTCAATGCGATGAAGGGGACGCTCAAGTCAGTCTTGGCGGGCAAGGGAGTGCGCCGGGCCTACCTTGGGGCGCGCTATGTGATGCTCACGCCAGATATTGCTAAGCAGGTTGGTACTTCGGCGAAGGAAGGTGCGTATGTGATGACAAGTGGCGACAAAAGCGCGATTGTAGCAGGTAGCCCAGCTGATAAAGCTGGCCTCCGCGAGAAGGATGTCATTACCAAGATCAATAGCCTCGTCGTGGGTAAGCAAGGCGATGTCTCGAGTTTGATTGGCGAATACCAGCCTGGCGATGTCGTAGCCCTCACCATCCTCCGTGACGGCAAAGAGCGCGTCGTGCGCGTGACACTGAGCGAGTATCAGGGTGGAGAGAGTGGGGAGTAGAGCAGAAGGGCTATAGCAGACGCAGTACACGCTTATTATCTTCGCTACGTCGTATTTCACCAGTCAGCAGATTGACATCAAACGTACCGTATTCCATCTCCGATTGAGGTCTGCAGTTGACCCAGTCACCAGTGATACCCTCAACAGTAATGCCGTCAAGAGCGATTCGCTCTGTTTTCCAGCGCACGCCAGTAGAGTCAAGCGCAAGCATGCCTATGTGAGTAATGAATAGAATAATACTCTGGTCAACGATTGGCTTTATAGCGACAATACCATCATATAGTTCATCTATTTTTGCAAACGACTGAGGATATCGTACATCGCAAACATAGAGATCTCCTTGCTTAATGATGCACAACTGCCATGGGTTGGGAGCTGTAATTATGTCAGTAACAAGACCAGACGATGTATCACTAGAATGTATACCAAGCGTATAGCTTAGTGTTTCGTCGACCGTGATTCGGTATGGCGTCATATAGTCTAGGCCTGTTGGTCCAATCTCATAATCAACACCAGATGAAGGAAGGTCGATTGGTTCGATAGTATAGATGGCAGGGAAAATAGTATTGAGAGTCATTTTTATCCTTTCTAGCGATTCTTTATATTCTTAGAATTGCGTATAAGCATGCTTTATTAATTTATTGTAGCACCTTTGCAGCACGCAAATCTGCTGAATTTTCCACAACAATTTATGGTATAACCTCTGTTCTATAAATGTATGATCGCCATATGTTGCAAGATATGCTTGGAGCTCGGCAAAATGTATGCTATAGTCGAACATAGGTGGGACAAACAATATGAGAACATAACACACAGGGGGCATTGTGGAAACAATCAACTTTTACCAACTAATACGATATTATGCACGGAAGTGGCCGGTGATGATTGTTGCCATTCTCGTTGGTATTGGGCTTGGTGCGGCCTATGCGCTGTCAATCCAGCAGCCGCAGTACAAAAGCTCCGCAACGTTGCTGCTAACAGGGGTGCAGCAGGGTCAAAACACCATTACGCTTACCAACTATACCACGCTCTTTACCTCACGACGGGTGCTCGACCCAGTGATCGACCGTGCCCAATATAAGGGGAGCTACGAGACACTGCTAGCCAACACAACTGCCAAGCAGATAAAGAACACCGACATCATCACTGTCTCGATGAATACTGGCGAGCCCAAGATGAGCGAAACCTTGCTCAAACAGGCGATTACCGAGTTTGAAAAGCAGACGGAAGCATTGTATGGCAAGACCAAAATTAGCATCAAAACAGTTGATGCTGTCAATACACCAAGTGCACCAGCAAGTATGGGACTTGGGCAGGCAATGGCACTCGGTGGCGGCGGTGCATTGCTGCTTGCCATTGTAGGATTGTTCTTTGCCTACGACTATGCGCAGTCGCAGCGTGCGGCCGAAGCAGCCGCTGCAGCCGCACACACAGCAGCCAAGGCCAAGCGCTAGCTGCAGCATTGCACAGAACTTATTTTGCTGAAGCATACGGCCGCATGAGTACGCGGCACGATAACAACACAGGGTAACAAGGGGGTATACCATGTATCGGGAATACGGAAAACGCATCGAAGATGTGAGCATCGCGCTGGCTGCGCTGGTGATTCTGGGGCTGCCAATGCTGCTAGTCGCGGCGGCGATTCGCCTCACATCGAAAGGGCCAGCCTTGTTCCGCCAGAAGCGCTTCGGCAAAGATAAGCAGCTATTTACAGTTTATAAATTCCGCACTATGTCTACGAAAGCACCAAAGAATATGCCAACCAATAGTTTTACCAACGCAGATAGCTATATTACACCACTCGGTGGGGTGCTGCGCAAGCTATCTATCGACGAACTACCACAGCTGCTCAACGTCATCAAAGGCGAGATGAGCATCGTTGGGCCGCGGCCCGTTATTAAGACAGAGAAAAAGCTGATTAACCTGCGCCAAAAATACCAGGCTAATTCCGTCAAGCCAGGCATCACTGGCTGGGCGCAGGTAAATGGCCGCGACGACCTAGATGACCAGCGCAAAGCCGAGATGGACGGTGAGTATGTGCAGCAGCTGAGCTTTCTGACCGATGTTAAGATCATGATAAAAACCATTGGAGCAGTATTGATGATGAGTGGCCACACAGAGGGAAGTGAACGGACAGTCACGGGAGTCGATAATGCCCTCGAATAAGAAAAAAGTCTTGTTCACCTCACACACCGCCAACTTCCAGAAGTTCAATCGGCCCTTCATGCGGATGCTGCGCGAACAGGGGTATGAGGTACATTATGCCTCGATGGGCGAGGAACAGATTGAGGATTGCGACAAGCAGTTTGTCGTACCATTTACGCGTAGCCCCTTCACACTGAGTAATGTCCGGGCCTATCGCCAGCTCAAGGAGATTATCGACCACGAGCAGTACGACCTCATCCACACTCATACACCAGTAGGGGGGGTCGTGACGCGTCTTGCGGCTCGGCAGGCTCGGCAGCGCGGCACACGGGTGATCTACACTGCTCACGGCTTTCACTTCTTTACGGGTGCGCCACTACTTAACTGGCTGGTGTACTATCCCATTGAGCGCCTGATGGCGCACTACACTGACGTCCTCATTACAATTAATGCCGAGGACTATGCCCGAGCTAACCGCCATTTTGCTACCAGTGTGGTGTATGTGCCGGGGGTGGGGGTGGACCCAAAGCGATTTGATATCACAATCAATAAGGACTTACGGTGCGCAATACGTGCTGAGCTGGGTATTAAGCCGAATGATTTTGTAATAATCTATGTCGCTGAGCTGTCAAAAAGAAAGAACCAGTCTTGGCTGCTCAGTGCGCTCAAGACAACCTTGCAGCAGGACGCGTCAATGCATCTTTTGCTGGTTGGTGCAGACAGTATGCAAGGGAAGATCCACAAGCAGTCTGTTCGCTATGGTATACAGAGTCAAGTCCATTTCCTAGGGTATAGAAAGGATATACCAGAGTTACTCCAGGCGTCGGATCTATACGTTTCTACGTCAAAGCAAGAGGGGTTGCCCGTTAATATTCTTGAGGCGATGATGGGACGTATGCCAATTGTCGCCCTGGAATGCCGAGGGGTTGCTGAGCTCCTCTCGTTGGTGGGTGCTACGCCAGCGCGTGATATGCAGACATTCCGTGCGGCTGTCCAGCGCCACAAAAAGCACCGCTCCTTGCACCGCGAGAAAGACGCAATCCAATCCGCACTATCGCGATACACGACACCAAATATTATGAAGAATATGCGCCAACTGTATGAATACGAGGGAGAGGCTGCTCGATGAACCAAGAAGGAACTATAGCGATCATAACGACTGGCCTCTTGCCAGTGCCTTCGGTGATGGGGGGTGCGGTAGAGAATCTGGTGCAGAATTTTATTGATGAGAATGAGCGGCAAGGCGGCCCTCACCTCACGGTATATAGCACCGCAACACCAGATGCTATAGAAAAGGCTCAGGCGTACACACATACAGACTTTGTCTTTATACACACCCCATGGGTTATCAGAGCAGCGGACTCTATACTCTACAGTATCTTCCAGCGACTTGTTGATACAAATAAGAGCGCGTCTTTGCGAGCAATCCTGCAGCGGCTATATTTTTTGAGGAAGGTATCAAAGTATATTGCTCGCAAAAACCATCGTAAAATACTGTTTGAGAATGCAATCATCCAGACGCACATCCTACGGTGGCACAAAAATCAGGAACGATACAAAGGCAGAGTCTATGTGCATATTCATAATGAAATAACTAACTTTTATAAGACATATAAGTATCTAGCGGGTGCAAAAATTATCGTTGTGAGCAAGTTCATCAAAGATAGCTTGATCGCTAAATCGGCGCAAAGTAATGAACGCAGCGGCCCACTACAAAACGTATCTGTGCTCAAGAATGCAGTTGACAATACCCGGTTTACTGCAATGACGAGAAAGCGCGCATCGAAGCTACTGCATCAACAATATGCCATCGATGCTTCAAAAAAGATCGTATTATTCAGCGGTAGACTGACTCCGGAGAAGGGGATTGATGTGTTGCTACGAGCGCTTGATCGGGTGAAAGAACAAAATTACCAGTTGCTTGTGGTTGGTAGCTCGTTCTTTGGGACTGATATCAAAAACCCATTTTTGAAGGAGCTGCGCGACCTTACTGAAGCGCATCGGGAGCACGTGACATTTACCGGATATATCGATTATGACAACATGCCGCTGCTCTACCGCGGGTGTGACTTTGCCGTGTTGCCGTCGGTGTGTAATGATGCTGCGCCGCTAACGGTTATAGAATCGATTACAGCAGGCCTGCCGATGATCACAACAAACAGAGGTGGCATACCAGAATATGCGTCAGACAGAGCAGCTATTCTCCTTGATACAGACGAGACCCTTGAGCAGTCTATAGCAAAAAATATAGAAAAACTTCTCAGAGAGGATGACACATTGCAAGCCATGAGCAAAGCAAGCCAAAGAGCCGCCAAAGATATGACATTATATAATTATTATAGAGGGCTCCTCGAGAAGCTGGGAGAAGAATAAAAAACTTATGAGCACACTACAAAAGCTAAATTTGAAAAAGATACTCGCGACCACGCTCGTGTTTGTGATGATCACGTACTATTACCTCTACGTGGTATCACCACAGTTGACGGCATGGCTGCCTCTAGTGCTTATAATTGGCATTGTTCTATCGGGGATTATTCTGGTAGGTTTTGCCATAACAAACAAGCTTACCAGGTGGCATTGCAAATATCTTCTCTTTTATATTGCGGTGCTTGGGATATCAGTTATTTTCCAGTGGCCAAATGTCGCATGGCTCGCACTAACTTCGAGCACGCTTTTGATCCTCAAGAGAGATGAGTTTATCAAAGTATTTTTCTACACCTCGGTGGGGTTTTATCTACTCGTGGTTGCTTTGGCGCTCTTGGGGGTGCTGCCCATGGTGTATGTTGGGTTTGATGGTAATGAATCGCAGCGGTATGGATTTGCAAAATACTCGCTTGGGTTTGATGGGCCAAACCAAGCGTCGTTGTCATTCTTCCCAATACTACTCAGCGGTATGTACCTCTATGGCGCGAGCCGTATGTTTACGGGTGTTGCGCTGGTTGCTTGTATTGCTGTTGGTATTCTGACTGGTAGTCGCATGGGCCTCTTGCTGAGCCTTGCCTTTATTCCAGCCTATAGGCTACTACTCCACAAGCATGGTGAGCGCAAGAAAAGCACCATAGCACCATATTTGTTTATTCTTGGTCTTCTTGTGTCGTGCATTGGTGCGGTAGTGCTCGTCGATAATGACCTAGCAAATAGGGTTATGTCTGGCAGGCCCAAGTTGATTGACCAATATCTGCAATCAGAATACACTCCATCGGTATTTGGATCGGACGAGGTGTACAATAAGGCCCAGTACGGGACGCCTCCAGTCGATAACTTCCCGGTGTATATATATGCTCGCTATGGTATCATTGGCTTTATCATATTTGCCTTCGTCTTTTGGCAGGGGATGCGAAGAGAGTATTCGACGAAGATGTATATCCTATTCTTATTCATCATCCTGTATGGATTTGCAGAAGCCTTCTTCGATATTGCAGCAAAGAACTTCATCTTGCCGATTCTCATGGTTTCACTCTTTCAGAAAGGAGCTTTGTATGAGCAGCAAAACGCTTGTTAGCATTGTCGTACCCGTCTACAATATGGAGCACTATCTTAGCCAATGCATTGAGAGTATTATTGCCCAAACGCATCGCACACTAGAGATTATCATCGTCAATGATGGCTCGTCAGATAGGTCGCTTGAGATTGCTCATGATCTTGCCCAGAAAGACCAGAGGATTGTCGTTGTTGATAAGCCAAATGGTGGCGTGAGCTCGGCCCGCAACGAAGGCATTGAGCGAATGCAAGGAAGTTACGTCACCTTCGTTGATGCAGATGATTCAATCCACCCAACGTATATTGAGAATCTCCTGGTTGATGCACAAGCGACTGATGCCGATATAGTGAGCACACCAAAGCACTTGCTTGGTGATGCAGAGCGGCAGAGCTTCTTGGATACGACTATCCCAGTTGCTGCGTCGGCGTCGGTCCTTACTCGGACCGAGGCATTAACCGCGCTATATAATGGACGGCTCGAGAAGGGTAATAATGGCTGCCAACTGTACAAAACAGAGATTATTACGAGTAATGGTATCCGGTTTGATTCTCAGATGGCGATAGGGGAGGACTTCGACTTCTTGGCCCGCGCGATTATATCGGCGCGCTGTATTGCGGTTGACAATCGCAGGCTCTATTACTATCGGGCTAACCCGACAAGTGCCGTTCATCAGGAATTTAACATTCGACACTACCAAGCGATTGAGAATATGCAAAAGACAGGCAGAGCACTCCGCAATCCACCAAAGAAACTCGTTCAGGCGATGGATAACAACCTATTTGTCGCCTCGGCATCATACGGTGCATTGATGTATGCAAGCCGCAAAAAATTCCCAAGAGAGTTTGACGAAATTAAACGTACCGTCCGGCGGCTCAAGTGGGGCACACTATTGAGTCGAGACGTCAAGTACAGTGGTCGAATACGGGCGGCACTGGTTATTTGTCTTGGCGCCAACCTTGGATTCATTGCAATTAGAAAATTGATAAAAATCTAAAAGATGAGGATATTCTTATGAAAAAAGTCGGCATCATCACCTTTCATCGCTCGCATAATTGTGGGTCTATTATGCAAGCATACGCACTGCAAAAAGTCTTGCAGACGCGATACGGCATTGAGCCCGAATTCATCGACTTCTCAAGTTCTGGCCAGCAAAAACTATACTCAGTTTTCAGTGGAGACAAGAGCGTAAAGGGTACACTGCGTAATGTCGGGCGGGCATTTATCTACAATAGGCTCAAGAAGAATCAGATAAGCTACGATGCGTATATAAAGAAGTACCTTAGGTTGTCTGACCGCGCATTTGTCACTAATAAAGAATTGCAAGAGGCTCACTTTGCGTATGATGCGTACATTGCGGGGAGTGACCAGGTGTGGAATATAATGATCGATGATTATGACCCTGCCTATTTCTTGAATTTTGTTGAAAAAAAGAAGCCAAAGATATCATACGCGGCCTCATTTGGCGCACGGCGAGTAAGTAGCAATACTAATCACCCCGAAGTCATTCGCGACATGATACGAGATTTTGATCATATCTCGGTCAGAGAGCCAAATGGCCAAAAATGGCTAGCCGAAGATTTTGCAATCAAGAGCACTGTGGTACTCGACCCAACGCTACTCATTGATAGGGGCGATTATCGCGATGGAGAAGAGTCACCCACAGAGTATATTAAGAAGGACTATATCTTTATTTACGCAGTGAGTGTGTCGCGTAAGTTTGAACAACGGATACAGCAACTCGCACGAGAAGAAGGGCTCAAGATCGTTATATGGCAGCCTGATACGTGGCTCAAAATGAAAGGGGCAGCAAAGGGTTATATGCTACCAAAAGATGAGAACCCAGGGAAATACTTATGGTATATACGTCATGCCAAATATGTCTTTACGGCGTCTTTCCATGGTGTGATATTTTGTGCCCAGTATAGAAAGAATTTCTGGATCTTGTACAATAAAGGAATGAATTATGACAAAGACGATCGTATTCTTTCGCTCGTGGATAGTCTTGCATTGTCAGATCGACTTCTGCCAGAAGATGATACAGAAAAGAATTTACGATCTGCCGTTGATTATACAGCCTACGAAAAAAACCTTGCCAAGAGGCGTCAGCAATCATTTGAGTTTCTTGACAAGGCGGTAAAAAACATATGAGCAGATCTGCCGAGCTAATAAAAAACACCGCCCTCCTCACTATTAGCAAGATCACGACGCAGGCCGTAGCGTTCTTGCTTGTTCCTCTGTATACATTTTATTTGTCCGCAAGTGACTATGGGCAGGTTGACCTTATCTTGACGTATATTGCTTTGTTTGCGCCAATATTATCGGTTCAACTGGAGTTTGCAGCATTTCGGTTTGCGATCGATTCGCGCAATGATGCGGACAGGCTCAGTAGTATTCTATCAACGATATTTAAAATAGTTCTGCCTATAACAGGACTAGCTATTGCTTTGTTAGCTATAGGGTCGCTGTTTGTTGCTATCCCGTATTTGATTCTTGTGTGTCTCAATATTGTTCTCTCTATCGTATCTGCGGTGCTACTGCAATTTACGCGAGGAGTTGGTGATGCAAAGCATTTTTCCATCGCCAGCATACTCATTGGTGTGGTGAGTACACTATGCTCCTTTGTCTTTGTCGCGGTCATGCGGCTACCTGCCTTTAGTTTGATGATATCGTTAGTGCTCGCGAATTTAGTAGGCATAGGCTACCTATTAGTGATTATTCGGCGCAAGAAACAGATTCGCCTGCTGCACGGCGAGACGCACCGATCTCTGCGTTCGGATATGCTGCGATATGCTATTCCACTTTTGCCAAATAATATCGCATGGTGGGTGCTCAATGTCTCGGACAGGACTATTATTTCGATGTTTATTGGTGCAGCCGCAAATGGTATGTATGCGATTGCGAATAAATTTGCATTTGTCCCAAGCATACTATTTGGCATATTTAGTATGAGTTGGAGCGAATCTGCCTCTCTTCATATTACTTCGCGAGATAGAGATGCATTCTTTT
Organism: uncultured Candidatus Saccharibacteria bacterium; assembly: GCA_963545865.1. GTDB lineage: Bacteria > Patescibacteriota > Saccharimonadia > Saccharimonadales > Saccharimonadaceae > Saccharimonas. The sequence continues at coordinate 86,505 of CAUUJX010000003.1, read as the reverse complement.
CGAAGGTGTCCGACATGTGCTTGCGGCTATACTCATTTGCAACTGTGGTGTATGTGTTAGTGATAGATATATTTTATTCACGAATCGTTGGCGCAGAGTATGCGGATGCGCATGGCTTAATACCCATTTTGGCGATAGGGGCTTTTTTCCAGGCGATCCTTGGCAATTACTCTGCGATATACATTGCTAAGAAAAAAACAAAAGAGGTTGCCAATAGCTCCCTTGCAGCTGCAGTGATCAATATTGTCGTTAATCTTGCTTTGGTAGGCGTTATTGGTGTGTATGCCTCGGCACTCTCGACTGCTGCTGCCTTTGCCTGTATGGCAGTGATACGGCATATTCATGTCCAGCGCTATGTTAAGGTGCGCTATCGTGCGCAAAGTATTATATGCTCTGGAGCTGTATTAATAGCCGGGGGGATTATCTACTATACTCATGTGCCAAAGATCGTATCTATAGTAGCCTGTGTGGTTGCGATGCTCGTCGGTATTGTTTGCACAAAGGATCTCTTCGCAAAGATGCCCGTCAAAAAATACTTTCGCAAAAACCTAGACAAGATGCTCCATCATAAATAATATATGCTATATGATAAGTAGAAAGCAGAAAACAATCACTATACTTAATTACGTGATTGTTTGTGGCTGGGCCTTAGTTATCTTCATCCTCTCCAATCAACCTGCCGCTGTCTCTAGCGGGCAGAGCGGGGTGATTGTTGGGCATTTGCAGCAGGCTATGCCAGGGGTGAGCACGGCTCTCTTAACGTTTCTTGTGCGCAAGAGTGCTCATATTATTGCTTATTTTATCCTTGGTATATTGATGTATCGTGCACTGCGTATCACTATACGCCGCTGGCGAACGCGCACTGTGGCGAGCTTTGCCTTGCTCAGCTGCAGTCTCTATGCAGTGACAGACGAGATTCATCAGCTCTTCGTACCAGGGCGCAGTGGTGAACTGCGCGATGTCATGATCGATAGTATAGCGGCACTGGTAGGAGTGGGGCTGTGCGTGTGGATGATGCGCCGACAGGCATCGCGCAAGAGTGCTGTCACATATAATTGATAACGGCACAACGAATATACGTACTCGTAATTTTTATGAGAAACTCGGGTGTATTTATATGTCATATTCTACCGTAAGTCAGGAAGTGCGTGAGATGATGGCTATAGTTTCAGGCAATGAGTAGCGTAATACACAGTGTAATTGCAATATATAACATTTGGCAACAATCTCGAACAAAATATCCCAAAAAATGAAACAAACGTTTGCTAATTGTTCGATATAGTGCTACACTGTCGTAGGGGGTACTGATAAGGTACTTCGAACACATGTTAGCACAGAGGTAGCTATGGGTTAGGCTACTGGTGCAGCGATCAGCCGTGGGCGCTATCGCCAGTTGGCAACGGATTTGCCAGAGGTCTCCACCAAGGTGGATAGGCGCGATGGGTGATCATTCCTCCTCTTTTGCTCATGAGCGAGCCATTATGTTTGCGTTTCTCTCGGAGAGAAAGCGCTTTATTCTAAGCCAAGCTTAGCGTTATTCCCTTTTTTGCTAGCAAGATACCGCAGTAGATGACGCTGCGGTATTGCTATATGTCCACTAATAGTCTCGTCTCTGAGAAGCTCTTTTGCGAGAGAGATAGATAATCCTACTTGCCCTGGTAGCGCCGGACAATTGGTGCTACAGCATACAATGCCATAGGTAGGACGAGGAGCTCACCGTCTTGTCCCAGCCAGTACAATATACCAGCTACCACAAGATGAAGCACAACGATTCCTGCCGTCAGCCACGGCAAGAAAGCTCGTGGTATGCGCGGCGCAAACAAGAGATAGAGAATACCGCCAAAGCAGTCGAGTGCCAATGCGAGATGTAAGAGGGATGGTGTCATAGTGTCAGGCTCCTTATAGTAAAGTGATGTTATAGCCTAGCATACTGTGATTACATAGTGCTGTCAAATGATTGATAGGTAAATACCATAGTCTCCGCTTTTTTTGCTTATCCTACTTTCCACGCCATTTTTGCAAACGGTGTATGAGAATAGGCTACTCTAGTTTATTTTTGAGCTCTGATGTGGGGCAAATATGAGTAAAGAGTGACTATTGGTATGCTTGAGAGGGTAATGAAAGGGGTAAAATTGGCCGAAATTCTCGTTTTATCGTTTATATATGCTCATATAAGTGATATTGCTTGTGTTTCACTATTTGGCATTATGCTGCTATAATATGTACGCAATGAATAATTCTACAAAACGTACAAAGATACTGGCTACTCTGGGGCCAGCCACCAACACACCAGAGAAAATAGAAGCTTTGATTCGGGCGGGTGCCAATGGCTTTCGCCTCAACTTTAGCCACGGCTCGTACGAAGAGCGACTTGATCAGATTGCGTGGATTCGCAAGGCAAGCGCTACTGTTGGTCGCACTGTCGCGATTTTGCAAGACTTGCAAGGGCCAAAGATTCGCCTCGGCGTACTCAAGGATAATCACTTTGACATTGCGGCAGGCGATGAAATCATCCTTGACCATGCGGTGGAGGAGCACGATGGTAGTAACCGTTTACCTATTCAGTACAACCTTGCCGACAAGGTTAAGGCGGGTGAGCCTGTCTACCTCTTCGATGGTAAATTGCGCGGTGAGATGACCGAGCGCGTTAGCGACACTGCTATTAAGGTGCGCCTGAGTAATGATGGCTTCTTGATGAGTCGCAAGGGGCTCAACCTGCCCGACACCGACTTTGGTGGTGACATCCTCACACCCAAGGACCTGGCCGATGTCGAGTTCGGGGCAGACAAAGACATTGACTTCGTAGCACTGAGCTTTATCCAGAGTGCAGAGGATATCAACAACCTACGCCAGATTTTGCTGAGCCATGGCTCGACTGCGCAGATCATTGCCAAGGTCGAGACCAAGGCGGCTATCGAGCCAGAAACACTCAAGGAAATCGTCAAGGCGGCTGATGGTGTGATGGTTGCTCGTGGTGACCTCGCGGTCGAAACGAGCCCAGAGATCGTGCCAATCGTCGAGCGCGAAATCATCCGTCTCTGCCGCAAGTATGGCAAGCTCTCGATTGTTGCAACGCAAATGCTAGCCAGCATGGTCGATAACCCCGAACCAACCCGGGCTGAGGTAAGTGACGTTGCAACGGCTGCCATCCTCGGAACAGATGTTGTGATGCTCTCTGACGAGACAGCCAATGGTGACTACCCAGTTGAGGCTGTTAAGATGATGGCCGACACCGTGCGCTACACTCAGTCGCGCTGGCCTATGAATGACATGCCCATCAAGGAGGGTCGCACCAACCGTCGGCTCAATGCGATTGCTCATGCTGCCGTTGATGTTGCTCACAAAGTTGATGCAACAGTGATCGTCGCCGAGACACGCTCGGGTGCGACTGCCGCACGTATTGCTGCTTGCCGCCCAGAGCTGCCAATCGTTGCTGTAGCGCCAAATGCCCGTGTGGCACAGCAGCTTGCACTGTCGTATGCAACGCGCAGTTTCGTCCGGCCCGATAGCCAGCAGCTTGGGAGCGACCTCACTCGCGAGCTACTCAGCAAAGGTGCCTTTGGCGATGTCTCATCGGTTACTGCTGTTATTATCAGTGGTCGCCAACCTGGCGCAACTGGTGGGACAGATACACTAAGCGTCCGCACCTTCGAGCGCTAGGCTTACTAGAACACCCCATAGAAGCACCCATCTATCACTACGGTGGGTGCTTTTGTTGGTGAAAGTAGGGTAATTTGTCTATTTTGTTTTTACTTCGCATACTGTAGCGTTGTGTATGACACATCGAATATAAAAAAAGTAGTGTAAAAATAACATCATACAGGATGAGTGTCTTTTGCAAAAATATCAGCCACTCGACCAGAGGTAAACTATTGCCTAGAGTGCAACACGATGGTATGGGTATGCTAGTCATCGTATCGATACTTCGCACCAAATGAGCTAGGTGAGTTGCACCACAATGTCAAATAAGCTACACTAGAGAAAACAACATAAGCGATACATTGTGGGCATACGATTGATCAACAACCGAGGTAGTATCCAAAACTCGATACGAGGCTTCGGTTCGTTATATCAGGGTGTGGACTGGTGTGCACCATACAAAAATTGTAGCGCTTGTATAAAAACAAACAAAGGAAACCGTTCATGCCAGATATAGACTTCGACGAACTTGACCGCGCGGTGCACGACCTGATGCGCCAGTCTGGTCAGTTGCCAACAACGCCAGACAAACCGTCTGAAGCATCTCCCACCACACCAAGCAAAGATTCGGCCTCATCAAACAGCCAAACTGTAGCGCCCCAGCAAACAATAGCAGCAGATTCGGCTCGTCCTGAGGAAGGCGACGACATGCAAGATGCAAGCACGCCAAGTGTCCAAGATAATACTTCAACAGACTCAGCGCAGCGGGCGGACTCATCAAATGATGCAACGCCAGCCAAACAGCCACCCGCGTTAGTACCTCAGGATGACACTAGTGGTAGCGATGAAACGGTGCAGACTGATGATAGTGCCACAGCCACTGATACCACCTCTGATACTGATACTGGCAGTATGCCTGTGCGCCGCCGTGGGGTGACAATTATGCCACTGTCGCAGCAGGCGGACGAAGCAGAGCCAGCAGGGGAGTCATATGAGCCAGTTGAGCCTGAGCCAGCTGTTGACCGTGCCCGAGCGCTGTCGGAATCGGTCGTTGCGTCGGAGCGCGAACCTGCTTCGATGCCTGCCGAGCCAGAGCAGACTAATGTGGTGGATGATGCAGAATCAACTCAAGCGACCTCTGTTGATACAGTAGCACCAGTGCAGACGACGACAGATGACATGCCGTCTCAATCTCAGCCTGCAGCAGTTGTGACGGTTGACCCTGACGATATTATTACCCCAGCCAGCGATGACGACGACGAGGATGATGACGCATATGTCGACCGAGCGCAGTTCTTCGGCCGGTCGGCAGCGCGGCCGTTTGTTGCACCGCCAGCCCGCGAGGCGACACCGGTGGATGATGTAGCATCTGTAGCACATTCAGATACACCAGCTCCTGTAGCAGAAACAGATAATGTAACATCATCAATATCGAGTGACAACGTAGCGAGCGAGGGAACATCTGCTGCGGCTACAGAGGAAGAGACGCCAGCGACAATTGAGCAAGTTGAGTCGGAGACGCCAACGATGCCATATCAGTTTGCGGGCGAAGACGCTGAGAGTGATGACGATGACGAAGCGCTCGTCCGTCATCTCAATGAGGTGAATCAAGCACAAGATGATGAGACTGAGCCAGCGCAAGCATCCGTCGTTGATGATCTTGATAATGCATTTGCTCCGCAACCACTTATTATTCCGCCGCCAAAAGAGGGGGAGAGTGATACGTCGCTGCCCTCTGCGGAGACGGTAGTAGAGCCAACGGATGGTGCACCAGCTGCCGCACTGCAGGATAAGCCTGATGGTATAACTAACACGAGCAGCACTGATGACGCTGGCGATGATCACTTGCTCTATGCGCCAGAAACACCAGCAAACACAGATGTGTCAGCGGTGTTGAGCAGTAGCAATACTTCTGATACTGAGACAGTACAGCCACTAAACCAGTCGCTCAACGAGCCTGCCTGGCCCGAGTTGCAATATGATGAGCCGGATGATACGCCAGATGTGCAAGCCCCTGATACAGACCAGGCTGCATCTGCGTGGCCAGAGGTAATGGTAGAAAATACGAGTGCTGTGGATGATAGCCAGACGGCGGCCCAAGCAGCTGACGTGAGTGTGCCAAGCGAGTATGAATCGTTTGATAGTGAGAGTAGCTCCTGGATTGAGCCCACCACTGTGCCACCCCAACCACAGGCAGGCGATATCGCTCCTGCAGAGTTGTTGACGGCCGAGCACGCTATACCTGATGCGGTAGCAGGCAATGACAGTCCATTGCCACAGCAAGAGGAGGTACTTGCCGGGGATGCTGATGCTATGCCAGAAGCTCGCGTCGATCGCCCATTACCACTACTCAGTACGTATAATGAGCATCGGGCAGCTCCTGAGCCACACTTTGATACTCCACCGCTGTCTGATTTGCAAGAGGAGGCGAACGCTGTTGATGCAACTGATGCTGCTGAGAATACGAATGATATCGCGCAAAGCACGACAGCAATGCAGGCGTCAGATGCTCTCGATAGTCAAGCAGAGCAATCCTACGCACCCACTACACCACTGTTTGCCCCGGCCGATGATGTCGTAGCCAAGGCGCAGCAGATTATTGCTGCTCGCCCTGAGACATCCACCGATGATGCACCAACACCTCCGCAAGAAGAAGAGGACACGCCAAAGAATGCGCCCGATGTCGTGCCAATCAAGCTTTCTCAGCCAGTCGACCAACAGACTGAGCCATCGGTTGCCGATGCACCAGCTATGCATACTGCAGATGAGACAGCATCAGCCGAGCCAAATGATGACCAAGCAGCTGCTCCAGCTATACAGCGTCCGCGTGGTCGCTTTATGGATATCGTGGGTGGCGCAGCCCCAGTTGCCGCAGCCACCCAAACGGCTCGCCCACGGGTGCGCCGTCAGGGTGCGGTAGTTGAGCCATTGACAAATAGCGCACCAGTGGTGGGTATGGATATTCGCCCTGCACCTGGGCATGAGCCAGCGCAGCATCACGCAGGAGCAGCATCGAGTACCCCTTCGGCAAGTGATGAAGCTAAAGCATCTGATGTAGCAACGCCTGATGGAGCGCCATCTGCAGATGCGCTTGACCTCCAGCCTGGCGATGAAAAGCCGCTAAGCTACACGCCATTCTTACCTGATGCCGAGACTAAGGTCGATAAGCGCCCACTGGGTGGTGCTGATACGCTGGTGGGTGATGTGCCAACTTTGGCCGATACTACTCCGATGGGGATGTATCATGATGAATCTAGTGCATTCGGCATAGCTCCGGCTGATAATAACGAGCCATCTATACCGCAGCATCTTTTTGCACCGCATGATGAGCATGCATCAGCTGAGCAATTCATCGATGCGCTGACAGATACGAGTGAGAATGCGCCATCACTTTATCCGACCGATGATCACTACCCACTACCCGAGCAAGATACACCAGAGACTGCTACGGCGGATGGTGAGCCCACGTACCAGCTAGAGGATCACTATGGCGCTGACCAGTCGCTCTACCCAGATGAGCAGGCTGATTCTCGTGCGGTATCGACCGATGAGATAGGGCCGCAGTTTGCAGAAGATGAGATTGACCTGAGCCTGCCTGTGCCTGGCCCTGGTGAGCCGGATATCGACTACTACGGCGAAGCAGAGCGAGTCGAAGCCGAGCCAATGACAGTGGAGACTGAGTGGGATGATGAGCCAACCGCAAACGACCAAGCACATGTCAATACCATTGAAGAAGCGGCTGCCACCACCCAAAATGGCGACACTGCGCTCGCCCTCCACCAAGCACTCCAAGAGGAAAACGAAGGCAATGTCGTTGCACCAATCTACAGTGCTGAAGAATTTACTCGCGCACCAAAGAAGTCGCGCCGCCGTCCCGAACAAGCTGCAGGCTGGATTTGGCTGCTGTGGATTGTCATGCTGTTGGCGCTTGGTGCTGGCCTTGGCGCGGTCTATTACACGCTCTTTGGCTAGCGCCAGTGTGGCGGCATCCGGTATAATAGGCTACTATGGATATACTCGATGGATTGAATGACGCCCAGCGTTCGGCAGTGGTCGCATCTGATGGCCCGGTCCTAATTCTTGCAGGGGCGGGCAGTGGTAAGACAAAAACGCTCACACACCGCATTGCCTACCTCCTGACCGAGCAGGGTATCTGGCCGAATGAGATCTTGGCTGTTACCTTTACCAACAAGGCAGCCCGCGAAATGCGTCAGCGCCTCTGGCAGATTGCCGGGCCTACTCAAGCAAGCTCGTCTCACACACCGCCAGCCGACCAACCACCTCGCTCCTTCATGCCGTGGATGGGGACATTCCATGGTATTTGTGTGCGGATCTTGCGGCGTGATGGTGCGGCCATCAGCATTCCATCTAATTTCGTGATTTATGACGAAGATGACCGTCAAGGGCTCATCAAACAAGCGATGAAGCAGCTTTCCATTGGTACGGACAGGCTTAAGCCGCGTGCTGCCAGTGCAGCAATTAGCAAAGCTAAAAATCAACTCCTCTCGCCCAGTGACTATGCGGCTAGTGCGCGGTTTCCCTTCCAGCAGGCAGTGGCAGAGATCTACCAGCTGTATGAGCAGCTGCTGGCTGATGCAGGTGCGCTCGATTTTGATGACCTCTTGCTCGAGACGGTACGCCTCCTGCGTGACCACTCAGCGGTGCGTCAGCGCTACCAGACACAGTTTAAGCATATTCTCGTTGACGAATATCAGGACACGAATGCTGCGCAGTATCAGATCATCAAGCTACTGGTAAACCCACATCGCAATATCTGTGTGGTAGGGGATGACTGGCAGTCGATCTATAGCTGGCGCGGCGCGGATTTTACAAATATTCTTAACTTTGAGCGCGACTTCCCTGGGGCGCTGGTGGTGAAACTGGAGCAAAATTATCGCTCGACGGGCGCCATTCTCGAAGCCGCTGGCAATGTAATTAATAAAAATCAGCAGCGGACGGACAAAACCCTCTGGACGGCAGCAGGCCCAGGCACACCAGTGCAAGTGCAAGCTGCCTATGATGAGGCAGAGGAGGCGTATATTATTGCGAGCCAGATTGCTACGCAGGTGGCGACAGGTGAGCGCGACTATAGCGACTTTGCTGTCCTGTACCGCACCAATGCACAGAGCTATGCCTTTGAGCGAGCTTTCAACCAGCACCGCGTGCCGTACCAGTTGGTTGGTGGAGTGCGATTTTATGATCGTAAGGAAATTAAGGATATCTTGGCCTATTTGCGCCTTATCTACCAACCAAATGACCGTGTGAGTTTTAGCCGGATCGCTAATGTACCAACGCGGGGGATTGGAGCAACGAGCCTGGAGAAATTCCTCATCTGGCAGGGCACTAGTGGGCTCGATATCATTAGTGCGCTGGTTAATGCCAGCCAGGCAGCGGCACTGACGAAGCGGGCGCAGACTGCCCTGACGCAACTGGGCCAGTTGTTACGAGGCTTCCAGGCGCAGGTCGAGGCCGCGGCTGATCCAAGTCAACTGATTGATGATGTGATTACTAAGACGGGCTACCGCAATTATATCCTTGATGGCTCGCCTCAGGCTGATGATCGCGAGGCTAACCTCAGTGCATTATTGTCTGACGCGCGGGCCTTTGCCAGCATGTCAGACTTTCTTGAGGAAGTTGCGCTTATGTCTTCGGCCGATCAAGCGACGGGTGTGCACAGCGTGACGCTTATGACGCTCCACGCCGCCAAGGGGCTGGAGTTTCCGGTGGTGTATATGGTGGGGCTTGAGGATGGGCTATTTCCTAGCGCCAGGGCACTCGAAGAGGGGCCAGCCGCACTCGAAGAGGAGCGTCGTCTCTGCTATGTCGGGATGACACGCGCTCGGCAGGAGCTCTATATGAGCTATGCGCAGAGCCGCTTGCAATTTGGTAGCCGCAGCTACAACAGCCCATCACGCTTTCTTGACGATATGGGCATGAGCCTGTCGATGGTGCATACTGAACCAACTACACCAGTGTACGATGACGCGTTGGATGAGGTCATGCCGTATGAGGTTGGCGATATGGTACGGTCGCTCCAGTTTGGTGATGGTGAGGTGATCGATATCGATGGCATGGCAGTGAGTGTGCGCTTTGCAAATGGCTCTACCAAGAAGCTCAATGTGCAATATGCTCGCCTTGAGAAAATTGCTCCCTAGAACTACCCGCCATCGGCCAAAAAATGCTATACTAAAAAAATGAAAAACACACTTGTAAAGCAGCTGCGCCGCCTCTTGCCCGCAGCGATGATCCACACTCTCGAAGAAGCATATCGGCGGAGCCGCATTGCCCTGGTGGCAGCACGCTATGGCAGCCCGGCCAAGCATCTGCGCGTTATTGCCGTGACGGGTACGAATGGTAAAACGACCACCGTTAACTATATCAATGAAATTCTTAAGGCGAGTGGCCGCCGCACCGCAATGTTCTCCACGGCACTGATCGAGGTGGCAGGTCAGCGCCAGCTCAACGACCTCAATGCGACAGTTGGCTCTACCGCGCGGATGCAGCAGTTCTTTGCCGAGGCGAAGCGAGCCAATGTGGACTTCGTCGTGCTAGAAATTACCAGCCACGCACTCGATCAACATAAGCTTGATGGTGTGCCAATTGAAGTTGCAGTCATGACCAACCTTACTCAAGACCACCTCGACTACCACAAGACGATGGAGCGCTATGCCGCCGCCAAGGGCAAGCTCTTTGCTCGGAAGCCGCGCTTTATTGTGCTTAACCGTGATGACGAGTGGTTTGCATTCTTTGACAAGTACACGGCGCGTGAGCAGAAGATTACCTATGGTCAAGATGCAGCTGCCACAGCTCGGATTACGCAGGCAGCGACCCGCAAAGTGGGCGGCAGTGCAACGGTGCTTCTTGATGACGCGACAAAACTACCACTGACAACACATCTTCCAGGGATATTTAATATTTACAACATGACGGCTGCAGCTGCAGCTTGCCAGTTACTGGGCGTCGCACCAGCGGACATTGCTCAGGGCGTAGCTAATCTCACTGGTGTGCCAGGGCGCTTCGAGCGTGTGCCGGTGGATACGCCATACGATGTGGTAGTCGATTATGCCCACACCCCTGATGCACTTGAAAAGCTACTGACCTCAGCACGGGCCATCACCAAGCAGCGTATCATCCTGGTGTTTGGTGCGACGGGCGATCGCGACAAGGCGAAGCGACCCATCATGGGTGAGATTGCCGCTCGCCTGGCCGACCAAATCATCGTTACCGACGAAGAGAGCTATAACGAAGAGCCAGCTGGCATTCGCCAGGCAATCCTGCGCGGCATCCACCAGGCGGGCGGGACAGACCACACCAAGGAGATTGCCGACCGGCGCGAGGCCATCGCCCAGGCGCTCGCCATCGCCCAGGCGGGCGACACCATTCTTATCACTGGTATGGGCCACGAGCAATTTCGTATCATCAACGGCCAGCGCCAACCATGGAATGACGCGGCAGTGGTGCGAAGTTTGGTTGCTGAGCATAAGCAGTAGCGATATTCCGACCCCTGATACAGTGAGGCTTTAAGGCGGGCTTTTGCAGGCTATCCACTAGCTTTTTTGCCCACATTTTGCTATACTACATCGTAGCGTACATTGCTACGCAGATTATGATACAGTCTATTCCATTTTTGAAATTTCTCTCGCCACGCAATCTTGCTATCGCTGGTATGGTTGCACTGGTTGGTATTGGCTTATGGCGGATTCCGTCCGTCCATGCAGCGTCACGCCAGCCAGGCAGTGGCGAGCATATCATCACATTGCACGAAGGCACGGCCAAGCGCGGGTTCTACACCAAGGCAACTACCTTGCGTGATGCGTTGCGTGAAGCAAATGTGCGACTTGACGACAAAGACCGCACCGAGCCCGAGCTTGATACACCACTAGAGAGCGCCTCGTACGAAGTAAACATCTATCGGGCGCGGCCAGTGGTGATCCGCGATGGCGGGGCAGATACGAAGCTTATTACCGCTTATCGCACAGGCAAGCAGATTGCTGAGCAGGCGGGTATTCCACTACACGACGAAGACCAAGCGGTGCTCGCTCGCTCACGCGATATCATTGCTGATGGGGCGGCAGAGGTGATGACGATCCGTCGCGCAACGCCCTTTACCCTTGTATTTTATGGCAAAACCATCCAGGCATATACGATGGAGAAGACGGTTGGTGCAATGCTTAAGGCTAAGAAAATTACTCTAGGTGCTGATGACACCCTCTCGGTGCCAGCGAGCGCACCACTAACGGCTGGTATGACGGTAGAGCTCTGGCGTAATGGCAAGCAGACGGTGACGGTAGAGGAAGAAGTCGACTTCAAGACAGAGGAGATCAAGGACGCCGACCGCGAGCGTGGTAAAAAAGAGGTCAAGACCGAGGGTAAGAAGGGTAAGAAGGCCGTGACGTACGAGATTATCATGAAGAATGGCCGGGAAGAGTCGCGCAAGCAGCTCAGCAGTGTGGTAACGCAAGAGCCAGTTAATCGGGTCGAGATCGTTGGGACGAAGAAGAAGTCGGTTGATACTACCTTTAGCGGTGACTTTGCGGGAGCACTAGCGAAGCTACGTAGCTGCGAAGGGGGTTACACCTCCAACACTGGCAATGGTTACTACGGTGCGTACCAATTCGACATCAAGACCTGGGGTGGCTTTGGTGGTTATGCCAATGCAGCAGAAGCACCACCAGAGGTCCAAGACCAAAAAGCCTGGGAGACGTACCAGCGTCGTGGCTGGCAGCCCTGGCCGACGTGTAAGAATAAGATGGGGCTGCAAGACATCTACCGCTAGCAGCCTAGTCAGAGGAGTGAGATGATTACGAAGAGCCTCCATCGCTTGTGGCAGCATCGTCAACCGATGATTGCCTGCTTGCTGGGGCTGAGTGTGGTGAGTGGACTTGTGGTGGCAAGCTATGCTTTGGCCCAGAGCCCAGCAGCAGTACCAGCGCGGCTTGTTACTGTGGTGGAGAATGGTCGAGAGCGTGCTGTGTACTCGACTGCTTCGTCTGTGCGGGAGCTCATTACCGCCTCTGGTATGAAGATCGATACCTCGCACGACTCCGTCTCACCTCACCTTGATGCGTCGCTGGCACAGGCAGCGCCAACAGTAACAATCCAGCGGGCTCGATTAGTCACTGTGATCGATGGCAAGAAACGCTCGCGGGTGCTCACCTCAGCACAAACACCGCAGGACATTGCCAAAGCAGCCGGCATGACGCTCTACCGCGAGGACAGAGCCAGCTTCCAAACACCTGGCAACATTGCACTAGACGGGCCAAGCGAGATGATGACCATCCACCGTGCACCGACGTATACCGTGACGGCGGAAGAGCCGATTGCATTTGCGACTGAGACGATTAAAGATAAGCAGCAATTCATCGGTAGCAAAACAATCAAGCGAGCTGGCCAGCCAGGCGTTCGCCGCTTGACCTATACAGTCGAGATGAAGGATGGTATTGAGGTGCAACGCCGCCTAACAGCGCAAACAGTGGTAAAGCAGCCAACTGCGCAAGTAGAAGTAGTTGGGACCAAGCCTAAGAATCCATTGACGAAGAGCAAAGGTGCGCATCACTTTACTGACAGCAAAGGGGTAAGCCACCGCGAGACATACTACGATTTGCCGATGAACGTCGCAATGCATAACTGTGGTGGTGGCACCTACACCATTCGTGGTGATGGCGCTAAGGTTGACAAAGACGGCTACATCCTCGTGGCGGCGAATTATAGCAACTACCCACGTTGCTCGGTGGTTGAAACAAGCATGGGTCCAGGCAAAGTGTACGATACCGGAAGCTTTGCTACTAAGCATCCGCATGGTTTCGACCTCGCGACGGATTGGACAAAGGCGGACGGCAAGTAGATACTATAATTTCTAGCAAATAGTTCGCTATTGTGGAGGAAATTTTGATTTAATTTCTTTTTCTAATTCATGCGTGAGTAGAGTAACATCACCTATATAACTCAACATCTTATGCAGTCTATGACCAATTAGATCTGGAGAGTATTGGTGTGCGCCGTATACCTGAAAATTGTCAAGAGATATTCTAATGATCTCTATAATCTGCTGATCTGTTAGCCTGTCCAAATATTGCATTAGTTCAGCCAGTATCTCTCTTGACCGGTCGAAGCTGTGACTTTCTCTTAACTCATTGATGAGTAAATTTTGACGATAGTTTGGTTCATCTAATTTAATTTCTGGGAATTCTTGCTTAAAAAATGAAGATAGATTTCTATAGAGTGTAATGGTAGACTTTTTTCTTTCTTCCCACTCCATAAGAAGGAACTGACTCATTTTAGAGTTATCGAAAGAAGAGATCCAGTCTCCATCATTTGTGATAAATATCAAACTCTTGCTGTGTGGTACTTTCTCGAGTAGATGTTCCCAATGCAGTGCATCACCTAAACTGCCTTGTTTACCAGGAGGATCTCCACGTGCGAGCCTTTTTTGTGCGTTGGTGCAAACCTCGTTAGATAAAGTTATTGGGTAAGAAAAGAGTGCACTTACAAGACTATCTGCTTGTAATTTATATTCTTTTGCATCATTAGTTATTTTATTTCTAAGTGCTTCACAATTTTTCTTAAAGCTATTAAATGATTGCCTCAATTGGTTTGCCTCTTGAGAATATTGAGAAGCAAGCTGTGGAATTGTAAAGTTTGGCACATTAAACTGTGGGTTATCCAGAGTTTGCTTTATTTTAGTCTCTCGATTGCGATAGAACTCATTTCGTAGTTGAGTGTTTATATATAGATTTAGTTTGCTAGATCTCTGCAAATCTACCAGAGCTTGCAGCTTCTTAATATCGTCCTTACTGTAATCGTACAAATTTAAATAGATGTTAGTATCGATAAATACATGTTTCACAGAATACCCTTATAATCTTAATTCAATATCAATCTTAACACAGACGGGTTAATGCGATTTACATCGCTAACCCTGGTATAATACAACTATGGCATTACAAAATAAAAAATCTCTAGGGCAGCATTGGCTCAAAGACCCGGATATGCTAGCGGCGATTGCCGATGCAGCGGCGCTAACCCCTGACGATACAGTATTGGAGATTGGTCCTGGGCTTGGCACATTGACAAGCCGGCTCCTTGCTCGGGCGGGCAGGGTAACTGCGGTAGAGTACGACGCTGATCTAGCGCGCAAACTACCAGGGCAATTCCCTGGCAAGCAATTAGCAGTCGTACATGAGGATATTCTGCGGTTTGATCTTAGCCAGCTTCCTACTGGCTATGTCGTGGTAGCAAATGTGCCGTATTACATTACGAGCAAGATTGTCCAAAAGCTGCTGACGGCGGAGAATAAGCCGCACCGCACAGTACTGCTGGTGCAGAAGGAGGTGGCTGAGCGAATTGCCGCTGAGCCTGGTGCAATGAGCCTATTGGGAGTGAGCGCTCAGCTCTATGCTGAGGCGAAGCGAGGCCCAGTGGTACCGCGCCAATTCTTTGTGCCACCGCCCAAGGTAGATTCGCAGGTAGTGGTGCTCGAGACGCGTGCTCAGCCTCTCGTGTCGTCAGCGGACGAAAAGGACTTCTTCCGCGTGGTGCGGGCGGGCTTTGTAGCGAAGCGCAAGAAACTGCGCAGTGCACTTGCGGCGGGCCTTGCACTAGACAAGACAGAAGTCGAGACGATACTACAGCGCGCTGGTATATCGCCAGACTGGCGGGCAGAGGATGTGTCGATTGCCCAGTGGTTCGCTATTATGCAAGAGTGGCGCGCGCGATGATCCGGGCTGATCAGCCTACTTGCTTTCCGCCAGAACTTCTCGTTAGTGTGTCATCGCGTAGTGATGGCACAATGCTTGATCGCACGTTAGGTGAAATACATCACCCGCAGGTAGTGGCACACCGACAGGCCTTTTGCCAGGCGAGCGGGGCCGCATATACGGATGTGGTGTATCAGCGGGTTGTCTATGGCGCAGGCCGCAGCTATGACCAGCTCTGCGAGGTCGATAGCGCTGCGACGACTCGCCATACTGCCGAGATGGTGGCAGACGGCCTCGTGACGTGCTCGCCTGGAGTGGGGCTATTGTTACCAGTGGCCGATTGCGTGGCGACGGTGCTGTATGATCCAGTGCAGCGGGTGCTCGCGCTATTACATCTGGGGCGGCATTCGACACTCTCACCACTGCTTGTTCGGACAATTGATCGCCTCGTCTACGAAGGCTCTCGGGCAGAGGATATCATTGTCTGGATGAGCCCAAGCGCGCAGCGGCAGAGCTACGTCATGCAGTATTTTGACCGAGCAACTGACCCAGCCTGGCATTCCTTTTGCTCGCACGACGCTGATGGCATCCATCTTGACTTGCCGGGCTTTAATACTGCTGAATGCCAGCGCGCCGGCATTGCATCGCGTAATATCCACATCTCGCCGATTGATACAGTAACAAGCCCCAACTACTTCTCGCACGCAGCGGGTGACACTGGTGGGCGGTTTGCGGTGCTGGCAATGATGCGAGAAGAGTAACGGCAATCCGCAGATAGCCGAACATCAAGCTCCTCCGCGGTATGATTGCCATACCTTGCAATATATAATTACATCAGCTATTCTGTGATAAGAAAAGATTTGCCCATCAATCGACCGTGGGTGGATGCAAGAGAAGGAGTATGATCATGGGATGGTTTAAGAATTCGTTTGGCATTGGAGCTGGTGTAACGCTGGGAGATATAGCAGCTCAGACCGGTGTTGCTATGGCAGTTGATATTATTGATGGATCGA
The DNA here is from genome assembly GCA_963545865.1 of uncultured Candidatus Saccharibacteria bacterium. Classification (GTDB taxonomy): domain Bacteria; phylum Patescibacteriota; class Saccharimonadia; order Saccharimonadales; family Saccharimonadaceae; genus Saccharimonas. The sequence continues at coordinate 70,157 of CAUUJX010000003.1, read as the reverse complement.
CTAAGAAACTGCAGGATGACTATCGCATAGAGCATTTTGACCCAATTGTCCGCGACGATATTTCGCACATTATTGCACGTAGTGCGCTGAGTGAGATATCATATCCCTTTCCTACTGAGCTCGATTCCAATGCGAAGGCCGCGCAGCAGTCAGGAGAGCGGAAGAGCTTCGTGCAGCGGCATAAGATCGCCGTTGGCATAACTGGTGCGCTTGTGCTGGTGGCGATATGTAACCCCAAGCAAAGCGCTATCGTATTGCTTATTGGGCTGTGGCTGCTGATTGTCGCCGTCGGCATCACCATATTCAAAAAAGCAAGCCGCACTGCCACAGGCATGATGGTTGGTGCACTCAGTGCGCCAAAGCAGCAGCTTATCAAGGATGGCCAGCAGTATTGGCGTATTCGCGAATATGTGCGCCAAGCCCTGGCTGCATCTGAGCTCAGCCCACAAGATGCTGTACTGAAGCTTAGTCGCACCCAACTTGGGCAGCAATTCCCAGACACAGTGGAAGAGATCGAGGCAAACGCCTTTTACTATAAGCAAAAACTGCAGCAATAAGTAAATAGAAGGAGCAACCCATGCGCATTATCAAACGTCCAGCAGCCACCATTTCTAAAGAATCTGCCCACGGCGGCAGTGGGGCACGCAAAGTCTATGTGTCGGCTGAGCACGCCACGAGCCCATATTGCGAGGCGATCACCTATGGTTGGTTGCCTGCAGGCGCGACCTTTGACTGGCATGACCACCCTGGTGTCGAGGAAACAATGATCGTCCTCAAAGGTAGTGGTGAGGTGTCTGACGCAGATGGTACATATACCTACAATCCAGGCGACGTCTTTATCTTCCCACCCGATACGCAGCACAAGATCCACAACCCAGGGCCAGACGAACATGAGATGATATTTGTGCGTATCACGGGGAAGTAGTTATTTCCACACGATACAGGCAAGACCGAGTGTCGCTAGCATCGTCGCGAGGATCTTTTGTCGTGGGTGATCACGCTCACCAAGCAGTAATGCGCCGAGTATCATGATGATAATAACCCCGGTTCCAGAAATGAAACTCGTGATACTCACTAGTCCTGCACTGAGGGCGAGCACAAAACAATGTGCAGACAAAGCCCGAAATGTCATGAGCAGATAGGTCTTCTTTTGATAAAAGAGCTGGCGATCAATTGGTCGTTTAAGCACCAGGACAATACTCCACAGGAGCGGTGTTGCGATATATGCCATAAGCGTCATATAAGTAACGTAGCCAACAGAAGTCACAAGCTTTTTCTCAACAATGTTCAAACAGGCAATTGTCATAGCGCAGCTCACAGCCCACGCAACACCAGCTCGAGTAACCTTGTGTGATCCTCGCTGACGAATGATGAAGGCAGCCATAAAGATAAGCCCACCGCCAACAATTTGGAGGAACGAGACATATTCTCCAAGGAGAATGACACCAAGGATGGTCACAAAGAGTAGCCGTACATTATACAAAACCGAATGGACGCCTGCCTCGAGGCGTTGCAACGACAGCGTATTAGTAATATGGAGCGCTATAGTAAGACTCAATGCCAGACACAAGAGAAAACCTACCTCGCCAGTCATAGCACTGAGATGAAGTGGCACGAACCACGATACGATAATAATCGGGAGAGCAATACCTGTCTGCATGAGTGCAGCCTGCACCCAAGGATCGGCGCGTCGGCTCAGTGAGCGGCGCAGCACCAGATTGTACCCGACAAGCCCAACGAGATGGAGGATGAGAAAGCTGTACCACATAAGTTAGTGATGCCCCGGCCGATTTCTTAACTGCTTTAATGTTGCATATAAATCCAGCAGTGTTGATGTATGAGAGATGGCCGTTGGTTCTGGGATATTTCTGGGTTGCATTTGTGTCGCGCTGAGTCGTACAGTCATACTAGCTATTATTGTAGCATTTTTAATCTTTATGCGTGAGGTCTTCGCCCAGCTTGTCACGTAGCTTTGCTGGCACAGAATAGCCTTTCTCTCGGAGCTGAGCGAGGATACGTGCCTGCTGCTCAGGTGAATAATATACAGTTGGGCATCGACCTTGCTCTTTGCGCGTTATACCGGTCAGACTGTCCTCGCCTTCGGATTTTTCTTGATTAAGGGCGGCAATAGCTCGTCGCACTGTCATGTCGTGTACACCAAGTGCTCTGGCGAGTTGCGGGCAGGTCATTTCTTCTTCTTGTGGAGGGAGGAGTGTATGAGTATCGGTGTTGTGGGGGCGAAGATGCTTTTGGAGGCTCAGAAGTTGTTTGGGTGTGATGAATGGGCGCATCGAATTGCCGCGTGGAGCGACAATGATCTCGCCAATCTTCTGGATGACCTGAGGATCCCTCAACGCTTTCTCGACCGCATACGGTGTCATATCAAGGTGGCGAGAAGCCTGGCCAACAGATATAAGTGGCTCTGGGCCATGATGATAGACGCCATGGAGCCAGTTGTTGTTAGTCTGGTCGGCAGCGATACGCTGATGCACATCAGCAAGGGGGTTCGTGAGTGCATCATACATATACCAGGCAAAATGATGATCGGTCGATAGAGCAACACCACACGTCTCATCTTGCACGAGCTCAGCAAGATCATGTTTTCTATACTCGTGCAATGGTTGATAGCTATTACCCTGAGTCTGCGTGGCTTGTTCTACAGCTGGAGTATCAAAAACAAAAGCAACATCTGGATAGGTGATAATGGTGCGAGCAGGCTGGGTGTCGTGTGGTTGGATGGTTGTAATAAAGCGAAGGAGCTGCTGCGATGCAGATGTTTCTCGAATATGTTGCGACATGTATGCCTGCGCCGGGTCGTGAATAGAGAGGCCAAGGTCATTCTCAAGTAAGAAGCGTAGAAGTTTGTGCAGGTCGTTGAGCTTTTCTACCTGGGCAGTATGGTTATCAAATGCTTCAGGTAACTGTGCCGATCGCTGGGGTATTTCCATGCGTATTACCATACTACAGTATAGGCAGTAGTGGCAAGTATCGAGCCTAAATGCCTAGCGAACCGTTGTATGAAGCGATTGCCCCAGGTAAGCCGCCACTTGCTCAGCTTGCCGAGGCGAGAGGTGGTAGCCTCGCTTGTGAGATGGCTGGCCGTTTTGACGTCGCGCACGGTATTGCTTGGGTGTTATACCAAGGGTCTTAACAGCGTGATTAATCGTCGCGTGCGTCACATGGAGCTGCTTGGCAACAGTCGTGCGGAGCAGATACCCCGCCGGCGCCAGGGTAAAGAGCCCTTCTTTGCGTGCCCAGTTCTCGATTTTCCGCTGGTCGGTGGGTGAGTAGTAACAGTATGATAGCCCAGTGGCTTTTTGGTACTCCTTACCGTGGATACTAGTGCCAACACTATTAAGCTCGTCAATGATACGCCGCACTGTATTGCCGCCAATGCCAAGCTTCTTGGCAACACCATTGAGTGTGCGATATCCCTCTGGTGGTGGGGTAGACTGGAGGTGCTCGGCGAGGGTCGCTACTTGGCGTGGCGTGAGGAGATGTTGCAATTCTGTGCCGCGCTGGGTAGTAGCAATTTTGCCAAGTTTTTCACGAATGACAGGATCATCCAGAGCTTTCTCAACAGTCTGTGGTGCGGTCCTAAGCTCTTCAGCAGCGCGGTGGATGGTTACTTTGCCAAGTGAGCGCCGGGTTTGAGCTATATGGTGCTGCTGCTCCAGCTCCATAGCCTCAGAGATGCGTGCCCGAGCATCGGCAATCGGATGAGTGAGCGCATCAACCATGCTTGCCGTAAAGCGCTGGCCATGAGGGAGCTCTAGGCCGCAGGCTGCGTCTTGCTTGATGAGGGCGAGCAACTCCTCCTTTGTGCAGCTCTCAAGCGATCCATGCTGCTCAGGACGACATTGCTGCGTCGCGTGCGTATCGAACACAAGCGTGATATCAGGGTAGATAGCTACTGTCCGGCCTGGTTGCTGACACTCCTGACGCGGCGGTATTGTTATCATGTAGTGAGCGGAGTTGACTGATGCTTCTGTGTCGCTATGCTCAGAAGAGATAGATATATCACGCGTGTCATAGCCAAGGTCATTCGCAAGCAAAAATAACAGATACTGGCGGTCTTTCTCCAGCTGCGCTGCCCGCTCATTGTCTGGCGAGTGCTCGGGAGGGTAGGATGATAGGTGATGTTCCATAACAGAGTAGTGTATTATACATGATAGATTGCAGTTTTGTCAATAATATGATGCCTGGATGTTAAAATACCTGCCGCCACTTTATGTCCCGCCGTGAGTAGTGCAACCATCATACCAGTAGCCCAGCCCAAGACACCCTAACTCGCCCCATGCTATAATACCCCTATGACCAAACAACACGCCTACATCACCACTGCTATTCCTTATGTCAACGGTAAGCCGCATATTGGCAATGCGCTCGACTATCTCCTGGCCGATATCTGGGCGCGCTATCAGAAGCAAAATGGCCACGAGGTACGCTTCCAAGTTGGTACGGACGAACACGGTAATAAAATCGCTGCTAAGGCTCAGGCGAATGGGCTCGACCCGCAGGGCTATGTGGACAGCATGTATGGCAACTTCAAAGTCTTGATGGAGGCAGTTGGTGCAGAATACACTGACTTTATCCGCACGACTGACCCACACCACGTCGCAGCAGTGCAGTACATCTGGCAGCGGCTTGCTCAGGCAGGGCTGATCTACAAGCACACCTATGAGGGCTGGTACTGTGTGGGGCATGAGGCATTCTTTACCGACAAGGAAGTCCACGAGACGAATGGTATATGTCCTGATCACCAAACGCCGTATGAGCGCGTCTCAGAGGAGAACTACTACCTCAAAGCGAGTGCCTTTACCGAGCAGATTCGCCAAGCCATTACTGAGGGACGGATGAAAATCGTGCCCGAGTTCCGCAAAAATGAGTTCCTCGAGCTTATTAAAAATGGTGTCCAAGATGTCTCAATTAGCCGTCCGCGCAAGACACTTAGCTGGGGCGTACCAGTGCCAGGCGACGACAGCCAAGTGATGTACGTCTGGCTTGATGCCTTAGCTAACTACATTACGGTACTGGGCTATCCAGATAAGGCCGAGTGGCAGGCGTATTGGCCAGCCGATGTGCAAGTCATTGGTAAGGATATTTTGCGCTTCCACGCAGGGATCTGGCCCGCTATGTTGCTCGGGCTCGACCTCCCACTACCTAAGACACTACTCGTTCACGGCTTCGTTCACGTTGGGGGTAGTAAGATGAGCAAAACAGTCGGCAATGTGGTCGACCCAATGGAAATCATCCAGAGCTACGGGGCCGATGCCTTCCGCTATTTCTTTGCTCGTCATATTCCTACCCAAGACGATGGAGATTTCACCTGGGAGAAATTTGAGAAAGCGTACAACGGCGAGCTTGGTAACGACCTTGGCAACCTTGTGCAGCGGGTAGCAGCCATGCTGACACGCTACCAAGCAGGAGTGATTGGCGATGCGCCGCAAGCCGAGCACGATATGACCATCTACCGCGACATGATGCAGCGACTAGAGTTTGACAAAGCACTCGATGAAGTATGGAGCTCCGTCCGCAGCCTCAACCAATACCTTGAGCGAGTTAAGCCATGGGAGATCGCTAAGCGTCGTGCGACCGACCACGATGCCGAGTCGCACCTGAGCGAAGTCTTAGCCTATGCAGCCAGTACGTTGCTGCAGATTGCCGATGAACTCGTGCCATTCATGCCTGCCACCGCTCAGGCTATCCACACTATCTTTGGCACTGGCGTCGTGCCAGCCGACGTCCCACCGCTGTTCCCGAAGCGCTATATTCACACTCCCGACCCACGAGCTCGCGCCGCCTCATAAAACAAAGGAGTAAGCTATGACAAGTAACACGACACATACTCTTGGCAGCACACCACCCATGCCGCGCCTTATCGACTCGCATTGCCACCTACACGATAGCGAGTTCTACGACGATGCAGCGCGCGAGGCAGCCTACCAGCAGGCTGTCCAGGCTGGCATTGCCATGATCTGCGTCGGGACAGATGTGCGCAGCTCGCGTCAGGCGGTGCAGTTTGCCCTGGCGCACGACCACTGCTATGCAGTGGTTGGTATTCATCCCCATGATGCCGAAGCAGCAGGTGAGGCAGGCATTGCCGCTATCCGCGAGCTTCTCGCTGAGAAGCCACTGCGGCAGGGCCGGCCCGCTATTGTCGGGGTGGGGGAGATTGGCTTAGATTATTTTTATGACAATAGCGTCCGCCCAGCGCAGCAGCAGTGCCTCCAGGCGCAGCTGCAGCTCGCGGCGGAGTTTCAGTTGCCCGTTAGCTTCCACGTGCGCGACGAAAAGCAAGCGCATGGTGCAGTGTGGCAGGACTTTTGGCCTATCTACGATGCCCAGCCAGTGCGCGGCGTTCTGCACAGCTTTACCGATACCCAGGCGCAGCTTGAGCAGGGCCGTGCTCGCGGTTTATTTATTGGCGTTAATGGCATCAGCACCTTCACAAAAGACAGTGCTCAGCAGCAGCTCTACACCGATCTCCCACTCGGTGCAATACTGCTTGAGACCGACGCTCCCTTCTTGACTCCGATACCCTTCCGTGGTAGAATCAACCTACCGGCTTATGTGGAGGAGGTAGCCCGCGACCAAGCAGCCAAGAAAGGCCTACCTATCGCGCGCATCGCCACCACCACGACGGCAAATGTACAAAGGTTATTTGATATATGAGCGGCGAGAGTTTTTTTCCGATAGATCACACACGACAACAACAGCCCACACATAAGGGCGATGTGACGCAGGAGTCAAAACCCCAAGGCGATGAGAATCGCTCTGGTATTATGTCGTATGAGGATCTTAAACGGCTTGAGAAGGATGCCCGCGTCAAAGAAGAGCTTGCTCGAGTAGCAAAGATATATGACGGCGATCCAGATGACCTAGTGGGCGAGAAAAAGGTCAAGGCTATCTCTCCTGAGGAGGCTTACCGTCAGAACATAGAGTATGCCAAAGGTGTCACAAACCTTGTTTTGAAGATGCGTGAGTACGAACTTGCAATGTATGGCAGCAATGATGCACGCCAACTTGAGGAAACCGAAGGGACAAATGGTGTCGTCAAGGCTTTGGAAACACGGGCCTTTGTTGGCGGTGAAACTGATATAGACCCTAGACTTTGGGATAGGAAGATTGACGAAGAAGAAGAAACTGGGCCGGATGATAAGTCTCGCTGGGGGCTCGCTGCCTAGTGAAAAAGCCAAGCTCGCTCCTTGGCAAGGCCTATGCGCTGCTGGCGGGCGATACTAGCGTTAGTAAGTCGAAAAAGCGGCCCTTTAAGCGCTATACTGAGCGCGAGCTCATCACACTTGAGAGCGAGATTGGGGCAGAGCTGTTTGGTCCAGTCGAGAAGGGTCGGCATCGCGAGTTCTTTTGCCTAGACGAGAAAACTTGGATTTGGCACGAAGAATGGACGGATGAGAGGCGCCATATCCAGACTAATACCATCCGCTACGAGATTAACGACCAAGGCATCCTCAAAGCACAAGAGGGTGCTCGCTACAGCTACCTGACCGGTGATGAACTACGTAATTTTGTCATGGCGACGCGCCTCTATTATGAGCGGGTAGCGCGCGAGATTTACCGCGTTGACCCCAATACTGGCCAGCGTTTCGCCGATCCGGACTAGAGTGCTATACTAATTGGAGTGAAACCAGAGATGATATATTGCGACCACGCAGCGGCCACGCCGATGAATGACCGTGTTTTGGCAGCGATGCAGCCCTACTTTGCAGAGCAGTTTTTTAACCCGTCTAGTCCTTATGCGCCGGCAGTAGCGGTGCGACAGGCCTATCGCCAGGCAAAGCACCGTCTTGCGGTGGCGTTGGGCGGCAAGCCAGATGAGATTATTATGACGGCTGGTGCGACAGAGTCGATCAACCTCATGTTTGCTGGCGTACACGGCCATGTCGTAACAGCAAATATAGAGCATCACGCCGTCCTGGCAGCAGCGCACCAGCATGATGTGACAGTGGTAAAAGCGAATCCAAAGGGCGTGGTGACGCCTGAGGCGATTGCCCAGGCGATCCGCCCAGAGACGGTACTCGTCAGTATTGCTCTGGCCAACAATGAGCTGGGGACAGTTCAGCCATTGCGGGCAATTGCCGCAGTAGTAGCCCGTGAACGCCAGCGACGACTCGAAGCAGGTGAGCCAACGCCACTCTACCTCCACAGTGATGCCTCGCAGGGGGCAGGCCAGCTCGATATTAATGTGGCGCGCCTTGGCGTGGATGCACTAACGCTTAATGCGGGCAAGATATACGGCCCTAAGCAAGTTGGCCTCTTGTGGCTAGCTAGCCAAGTGCGGCTTGATCCGCTCATCGTTGGTGGCGGGCAAGAGCGTGGCCTGCGCAGTGGAACGGAAAATGTGGCCGGTGCGGTCGGCTTTGCAGCGGCGCTTGAATATGCCCAAGCACATCGCAAATCCGAGGCGCAGCGCCTTGAACGTTTGCGTAATAGCATGCAGCAAACTCTGTGCGAGCATATCCCCACAGCAGTTGTCTCGGGTGATATGAAGCATCGCTTGGCGGGGCATCTGCATATCTCGTTCCCGGGGGTTGATGCCGAGCGGCTCGTTTTCTTACTTGAGCGCGATGGTGTGCTTGTGGCGACTGGCAGTGCCTGTGCGGCCAATAAAGGGCTGCGTAGCCATGTCCTCACCGCGATTGGCCTATCGCCAGAGGTAGCCGACGGAAGTCTACGTATCAGCCTGGGGCAGCTCTCGACCGAGGAGAACTGCCAGCGTGCGGCGCAGTGCATCATTGCAGCAGTGCAGCACGAGCAAGAGCGGATGAAGGGGGTAACACAACGATGAAACTATTACGCTGGCTTGCCGGGATATTTATCGCCCTAATGCTCCTCGTTTGGCTTGGTGGGCGCTGGCTGACGCGTGACGACCTTGCCACGTGCCAAGCAGCTCCGAGCAGTGCTGAGCAGTGCCAGGCTGCCGATGCTATTGTGGCAGTGAGTGGTGGTGATACCCAGGCCCGCACCGCCGAAGCGATTCGTCTCTACCAAAATGGATGGGCACGCTTCATCGTTTTCTCAGGTGCTGCCGCCGATAAGACTGGCCCCAGCAATGCCGAGGCAATGCGCCGCCAAGCTGTGGCGGCTGGTGTGCCCGACCGTGCCATCCTCACCGAGGAACTAAGCGAAACCACCCGCCAAAATGCCAAAAAAACTGGTCAGCTCCTCCGTCAAAAGAATATCGACTCGATTATCCTCGTTACTAGCGCCTACCACTCGCGCCGTGTTGCACTGGAGTTTGGCCAGTATGTGCCACATATCGCCATGCGCAGCCACCCTGTCGCCACCGACCGGCAGTGGTCAGACACCTGGTGGCTCACGCCAAGTGGCTGGCAGCTGACAATCGAAGAGCTGGTGAAAATCGGCTGGTTCAAGGTGGTGCGGCCATGACGCAGCGTGTCTTTGTCGGGATGAGCGGTGGAGTGGACAGCAGCCTCATCGCAGCGCTGCTGGTGGAACAGGGCTACGACGTGACCGGTGTGTATATGAAAAACTGGAGCCAAGACTTACCTGGCATGCAGTGCCCCTGGGCGGAAGACTTAGCTGATGCTAAGCGGGTGGCAGTGCAGCTGGGTATCGACTTTATCGTTTTTGATTTTGAACACGACTACAAACACAAAGTGGTAGACTACATGCTAGCCGAGTACCAAGCTGGGCGCACGCCTAACCCCGATATTATGTGTAATCAAGAGATCAAGTTTCGGCTCTTTCTCGATACAGCGCGCGAGCGTGGGGCTGACCTCATTGCTACTGGCCATTATGCGCAGACTGGTGGCGCATGTGCAGAGGATGAAAGCGCGGCGACTAGTCAAGAACACTCATTCCAGTCTGATCGCCTCTACCGCGCGATCGACGTAGCCAAAGACCAGACCTACTTCCTCTACCGCGTGACGAGTGATGCACTCCAGCATACACTCTTCCCGCTTGGTGGCTATACGAAGCAGCAGGTGCGGCACATGGCCAGTGAGCGTGGCCTCTGGACAGCGCGCAAGCAGGAATCGATGGGAGTGTGCTTTGTCGGTAATGTCGGCATGCGAGACTTCCTAAGCCAGTATGTATCCACTCGCCCGGGCGATATTATCGACAAGCAGACAGGGGTAGTGCTAGGCCAGCACGATGGTGCGATCTTTTACACCCTGGGCCAGCGCCATGGGCTGGATGTCGGTGGCGGCTTGCCTTATTACGTCGTCGGTAAGGACATGGCAGCAAATGTAGTATACGTGAGTCGCAATATGAATGATGAAGCAATGTGGCGTCATGATGTGCTGGTGGGCGATTTGCACTGGATTCACGGCGCACCAGCGGCGAGCGACCAGCTGACCGTCCGTCTGCGCCATCGTGGCCAGCTGAGGCCATGCACGTTGCAGTATGACCCAGCTCAGGCCCAAGCCACCCTCCACCTCAGTGACCCTGAGCGGGCCGTGGCAGCTGGCCAGTCAGCCGTGATCTACCGCGGGGCAGAGTGCCTTGGCGGAGGGATTGTCGTCGATTCCGTGGCTTTATAGCTGCTTTATTACCTCAATAATGAATGAAAACAGAGAGGCTATTCTGCAAGGCATGTATTTCCCCTTTAAGTATCAGGAAATATGTTGCACGACCATTCAGAAGTAACTCTGTTGACAACCCAAACAGCAGTTTCGTATACTGACACTTATAGACAACCATAAGGGGGATTATTATGAGGGTAAAACACATTCACTCTCGGATGAGAGTTATTGCTGCGGCGGCAGTCGTCGTCGGCAGTATTGGGCTTGTGGGGCCGCAGCTTGTGGCACATCAGGCGTATGCTGATGCTGACACTACCGCACCAGTCTTTACGCCAGCCAAGCCAGAGAAGCTCGTGGCGCGAGCGGGCCGCTCAATTGTCGATGCTGTGCATACTGTGGCAGCGAATGATGGGGCGGACGGAACAGGTGTTAATAGCGATGGCGTGGTTATCGATGCAAAAAACCTTGACCTTGCAAACCCAAAACCAGGCACATATACAATTACCTACCGCGCGGTCGATAATGCCAACAATAAAGCAGAGGTAACGCGCGAGGTAGAGATCACAACCACTGAAAAGCTCGAAGCGAAGCTAGCTGAGCCGATGGTGCTGGATGGCTACAGCCCACACACCAGGGCGGAGGCAATATCCAAGCAGGTTATTGCTCGTGCTGTGGTGGCTGATGAGACATCTCCTCAGGCTGTGATCGACAAAGCATTGCAAGAGCTTCAGCAAGCAATCGATGACCTGCGCGTCGACCACACCGACTACGACAAAGCCAAGCAAGAGCTCGCCGCCGCGCCAGCCTACGTCGTAGCAGACAAGGACGTTGCCACGGCAGTGACAGAGGCAGATCGCTTAGCAAATCTCAAAGCAACCACAACGCCAGAGCTTGCCAAAGCGACCAAGGCACTCACTGCTGCTATAGCTACCGCTATCCAGGAGGAGCAAGCACGCCAAAAGACAGCCGCGCAAGCCGTTGACGCGCTCGAAGCCAAACCAGATCTTGCGCTGCTTGCCACGACCCAGTCAGTGGTCGATACTGTCAAAGATAATGCAGCCAAGGCGGCACTGCAGCGGCGAGTTGACGCAATCCGCACTGCGCTGCAACCACAACAACCACAGCAAGCTGCCGCCGCACCCAAGACGGCAGCCCACACGCCCAAGCAGACGCATTCTGTAGCAGCTGCACTTGCCGAGACTGGTGTCAACCTGTGGCTTCTCGGCGGGGTAGGTATCGTTCTCATTGGTGGAGCAATTGGCCTGTGGCGCTACCGCAGTAAGCTTACCAAGCGTTAGATAGTAATATAGCAATGCAAAAATCGGCTCGGATGAGTCGATTTTTGTATAAGTAGTATTTCAAGTGGCATTACGCTTCGTTATGGAGAGCTTTTATAATCACACCACCAAAGATGCACGAGGTAGTGTGTCCGTGCTATAATACCCCCTATGAATGCTCAAGATATCCGCAACAAATACCTCGAATTTTATGCCAAGCAGCAGCACGCCATTGTTAAGCGGGCCCCGCTCATCCTAACCGACGACCCGACGACACTCTTTACTGGTGCGGGCATGCAGCCGATGATCCCATATCTGCTGGGCGAGACACATCCACAGGGTAAGCGCATCGCCGACTCGCAGACGTGCTTGCGTGCTCAAGACATTGACGATATTGGCGATAATCGCCACACTACCTTCTTTGAGATGCTCGGTAACTGGAGCTTGGGCGACTACTTTAAGAAAGAGCAAATTACCTGGATGTGGACATTCCTCACCGAGGAAGTGGGGCTCGACCCGAATCGCCTGTATGTAACGTGTTTCATTGGTGCGCCCGAGTACAATATTGCCAAAGACACCGAAGCAGCCGAGCTGTGGCGGCAGAAATTTGCCGAGAAGGGCATCGAAGCCAAGAGTGCCGACATCGGCAGCGAAGAGCGCGGCGCAGCCCGTGGCATCCAGCCGGGTGAGCGTATCTTTTACTACGACGGTAGCAAAAACTGGTGGAGTCGCAACGGCGGACCCGAGACAACACCAGTCGGTGACCCATGTGGGCCTGATAGCGAGATGTTTTATGAGTTTGATTTCATTGAGCACGACCCGAAGTTTGGTGAGCATTGCCACCCTAACTGTGACTGCGGGCGCTTTATGGAGATCGGCAACAACGTCTTTATGGCATACAAGAAGGTAGCCGAGGGACAGTTTGTTCCACTAGATAAGCCGAATATCGACCACGGCTCTGGTCTGGAACGCATTGCGGCTGCGGCCAATAACGACCCTGATGTCTTTAAGATTAGCCTGATGTGGCCTATTATCAGCAAGCTTGAGCAGCTTAGTGGCAAGAGCTACACCTCGCATACCGAGAGTATGCGGGTGATTGCTGACCACCTGCGAGCGGCCACCTTCATGGCGGTCGATGGCTGCATCCCGAGCAACAAGGAGCAGGGCTATGTGATGCGCCGCCTCTTACGACGGGCCATCCGCTACAGCTTCGACCTTGGCATTGAGCAGAACTTTCTTGAGGAAGTGGTGCCGGTGATTGCCGACCTATACGAAACAGACTTCCCAGAGGTCAAAGCAGCGCGCGAACAGATCATCGCCGTGCTCGCCAAGGAAGAAAAAGCCTTCCGGCAGACGCTCCGCAAGGGGCTCAAACAGATGCAGCAGTATGTCGCAGATGGCCTGACTGGTGCGGAGTTATTTACGCTATATGATACCTTTGGCTTCCCGGTAGAGCTCAGTACAGAGGAGGCATACAAGCAGGGGATCCCACTCTCTGAGGACTGGCGAGCAGAATTTGACGCCAAGATGGCCGAGCAGCGCCAGCGCTCCAAGACGGCGCGTAAAGGGCAATTTAGCGGCGGGCTGGAAGGTCACGACCCAATTCATCTTAAGTATCACACGGCAACGCACCTGCTCGGGGCGGCGCTGCGCATGGTATTGAAAGCACCAGATCTGCAGCAGCATGGCAGCAACATCACCGCTCAACGCCTGCGCTTCGACTTCAATCACGACAAGCTCACTCCAGAGGAGAAGCAAGCAGTGGAAGATCAAGTCAATGCCTGGATCGAGGCAGACTTGCCGGTTAGCTTTGCCGTCTACCCAACCGATGAAGCACTGAAGCTTGGTGCAATTGGCGCCTTTGGCGAACGTTACGGCGATACCGTCAAGGTCTATTCTATCGGCGAAGGTGATGAGCGCGTGAGCTTCGAAGTGTGCGGGGGCCCACATGTCGAGCACACTGGCGTCTTGGCCGAAGATGGTATGCGCTTCAAGATTACTAAGGAAGAGTCGAGCTCAGCCGGTATCCGTCGGATCAAAGCGGTGTTGCGGTAGTGCTAGCAGATAATCAGGAATAAATAATACAACACCAGTAACATATGTGCTGGTGTTGTATTGTTGGTATTAATAGCACCTACAAGGGCACGGAAGAGAGGGCGTGGCCCTACTGGAGAGCGCAGCGCTCAGCAATCATATCCTCTGTTAGCTGGGCGATAGTGTTGCTTAGCTCTGCGATGTCTGGCTCAACATATGTACGGCGACGCTGCGAGGTTGTTTCGTTATGATCATAAAAGCAGGCAAGCGTGGTATATTCTAAGTCATCACTGGTAATACGGCAAGTTACTGGTGCGTCGAGCTCATCACAGCTGTAGGGTATTTCTAGGTTTGCTGTAGTGCCCATAGCAAGCTGGCCAAGCCGACGTATTGTCAGTGCAAGACGCACGCCAGACCACTGTTCGCCTTTGAGAATAATATCATTATAGCAGTAGGTCGCATCGCGGCGAACTTGCTCAGGATTAGCCGTAGGGAGGACCGCTTCGTCGAGGAGAGTCTGGAGGTCGGCAGCAGTTGTGTCGCGGTTGGTTGCATGCCATCTAAATAACTCCGAATCATGGTCAAGCGGGCGCGAGCGGTCGAGTAGGCGTGCCACGTGATTGTGGGTGATAGGTATCTGGCTGGGGTTGGTCCGGCTATACCAATATTGCCGATTATCCGCCAGTGTTAGTGCAAAAGAATGATGCTTATCGGGGTCGGCAAAGGCGAGCTGGCCAGCGGTCAGGCCAGTGGCATCAGCTGTGAGGTCAACGGCCAATGTGCCGCCTTCGTTATAGCGCCCAAAGGGAGCTTGGTAGGCTATCGTTGTTTCGTCGGGCATGGCATGGTGCGCTTCAAGCGCTGCGACCGTTTTGTACAGGTGACGGCCAAGCAGGGTATGCTTGGTTGGCTCGTAGTTCTCAAGTGGAAAGATGCCGATAGGCACGGCATCGACTGGTTCACGGTTAGTCATAGTGAGCGTATTGTACAGTGGTTACCTCTGTTTTGTCAAGGAGGTGCTACCACTATATGACTTTTCTGCAATGTTTCTCGATAACAACGCTTGTAGTGCTTGGTACAAAATGAATCATTTCATCATAAATTCGCCAATAATCACCGTTTAGGGCTAGCAGGCAGGCCTGTATATGGTATATAATAGAGATGATTATGGTTTTCGATCGATTTCTTACCCGAGCAGATAACAGCGCTAGCGAATGCCTCGTTGGTCTTGATATTGGAACAGAGTACGTTAAGGCGCTGCTTGCCCGGGTTAACGGTGAGGAGATTGAGATCATTGGTGTGGGGCGCAAGCACCAAGACCGCAGCGATATGCACTCGGGTGCGATTGCTGACATTGCTGCAGTCGTGCGCAACTGCGAAGATGCTCTGGCTCAAGCCGAGTCTGAGGCTGGCATACAGGCGCGCCGTGCAGTGATTGGCATTGCTGGCGAGCTTGTGAAGGGTGTGACAAATACCATTCGCTATCGTCGTCCGCAGCCTGATCGTCCACTAGATGAGACCGAAATGGAATTCATCATCGAGAAGGTGCAAGACCGAGCTGCCATCAAGGCGCAGCGGCAGATCGCTCTCGAGACAGGCAACCAAGATGTGGAGGTAAAGCTCGTCAACTCTGCACTCGTCAGCATTCATATTGATGGCTACAAGGTCAGCAACCCGATTAGTTTTCAAGGTAAGGACGTAGCGGTGCAGATCTATACTGCTTTTGCTCCTATGGTGCACATTGGCGCGCTCGAGCGCGTGGCTGATGAGCTGGCGCTTGACCTCGTGGCGGTGGCAGCCGAGCCCTTTGCGGTGAGCCGGAGTGTACTGGGTACAGATGCGAATAGCTCATTTACGGCTATTCTTGCCGACGTTGGTGGCGGCACAACAGACATTGCGGTAGTAAATGATGGTGGCGTGGAGGGGACGCGAATGTTTGGCATTGGTGGGCGCAGCTTTACCAATACAATTGCCAACGAGTGTGCCATTAGCTATGGTGAGGCTGAGAAACTCAAGGTTGCGACTAATCACGAGCAGATGAAACAAGAGCTTAAACAGCATTTTGATACCGCAATTGATAAAACCCTCGATGTCTGGCTAGCAGGAGTCGATCTTGCTCTTAGCGAATTTAGCTCGGTTGACCACTTGCCTAATCGTATCTTGCTCTGCGGTGGTGGAGCGAGCCTCAAGCCACTAGTCAAAGCCCTCGAGACGCGCGATTGGTATACCGACCTCCCCTTTACACGCCGGCCAGTGGTGCAGCATATTAAGCCCAGTGACGTCTCGGGTGTGGTCGACCTGACGAACAAGGTCAGCGACCACTCATTTATCACCGCGATGGGCCTCCTGCGCGTGGGCTACGATACGATGATTGGGGCAAGCGAAACAGAAACATTACGCAATAAATTGAATAAAATGTTGAGGATCTAAATGCAAAAAGATGTCATTTATATCGATACCGAGGACGACATTACCGCCATTATTGGCAAGGTGAAGGATTCCTCGCAAAAAATCGTCGCACTTGTGCCACCCAAGCGGATTGGCGCCATGCAGAGCGCCGTCAACCTCAAGCTTGTCCAGCGCGCTGCTGAGCAAGCAGGCAAACGGCTCGTCATTATTACTGGCAACCAAGCACTCTCGACTTTGGCGGCTTCGGCAAGTATCCCTACAGCACGGACGCTGCAAAGCCGGCCGGAGATGGCTGAGATCCCAGCGCTCGAGGTTGATGACGAAGATGTCATTGATGGTAGTGAGCTCGAACCAGATGTTCCTGAGCCAGTAACACCTGATGCTCCTGTACCGGCTCGTCCTACTACACGCCCAGCTGCTCGTACTGCATCAGATGATGACAAAGCGGCAGATGCTTCGGCTGCCTCAGATCTCAAGAAAAAGGTGAAGGTACCAGACTTCAACAAAATGCGCAAGAAACTCTTGATCGGTGGTGCGGCACTCGTTGTCCTGATCGTTTTCTTGGTGTGGGCGATTTTCTTCGCACCACATGCGACCATCACCATCAAGGCTCGCACCTCTGATCTGCCACTCAGCACCCGTGTCACGATTGGCGATTCGCTTGGCTCAAACCTGCAAGAAGGGACAATCAAGACAACAACCAAGACAACGCGCAAGACCATCTCGATCGACTTCACTGCCACTGGCAAAGAAGATGTTGGTGCAAAGGCTACGGGGACAGTGCGCTTTACGCCCGCTTCGTTTGACGTCTTGCGCAATGGAGCGACAATTGACGCTGGGACGACTATCACGTCCGAGAATGGTATGCAGTATAAAACGACATCGTCGGTGGTATTCGACTCTAACGCGTCGGGTGGCGACCTCATGCGAGGCCGCACAACAGAGGTCACCGCAGTAGAGAGTGGCACGAAGTACAATGGTGCATCGGGCTCGGCCAAGGGGCCTTCTGGCTTCTCCGTCTCCTTTACGCGTGATACTTCTGGTGGCACAGACAAGACGATTACCACCGTGCAGCGCAGTGATATTGAGCAGGCGAGGAATAGGCTCCATAGCTCACTCGATAGTAATGGTGCTAAGCGCGAGCTTGCCTCGCAATTTAATGGTGACAGCTATATCATCCTGAATGATACCTTCAAGCAAAACGACAGCGACATCCAACCGAACGTCAAGGTGGGCGGCGAAGCAACCGACGGCAAAGCCCAGCTGACTGGTGCGGTGGAGTACTCCCTCTCGGCGATTGAGAAGCGCGAGGCAGGCATCTTCCTTGATGCATACTTCAAGCAGCAGATTGACGGCAAGGCCAATCAGCAAATTCATAGTAATGGCGTCAATAAGCTCTCGGTGACCAATGTTTCGGCTAATGGTAATGCCTACAATGCGACTATCACGACCAACGGCAAGATCGGTCCCAAAGTCGATGAGTCAGAGCTCAAAGACTACGCCAAGGGCAAGCGCTATGCCGAGATCCGCTCGCATGTCGAGAAGATTGAGGGGGTCAGCTCGGCCGATGTCTCGTTCTCACCATTCTGGGTGCAATCAGCACCAAATGACACGAATCGGATAAAGGTGGTATTTGACCTCAATGAACAATAAGAGAACATACTTAGCGCTTGATGTTGGCGAGCGGCGGATTGGCGTTGCAATTGCCGATCCATCCGTGCGAATTGCTGTCGCATATGATACGATTGAAGTGGATGGTAGTGAACTTGAGCAGATCACTCAGCTGATTATGAGTGAGCGCGTTGGGGTGGTTGTCGTCGGCTACCCGCGCAATCAATCGGGCGAGCCTACGGCTCAAACCGCCTATGTTGAGCGGTTTGCAACCCAATTGACAGATATCGCGCCGCGCTTGGCATTTCAAGATGAGTCGCTCACCAGCGTACAGGCTGAGGAGTATCTTCGTGCTCAAGGAAAGCCGTATAGCAAGGGCGCTATCGATGCTGTCGCTGCCAGTATTATTTTGCAAGACTATTTGGAGACGCACTATGACTGATTTTCGCCGCCAGCCAGGCAGAGGCTTCCAGGTAGGGAATCCAAACCCACCAATGTCGCCACCACCAGCAGAACGCATCACACCACGGTCGGGGCGCTCGGCTGCTTCGGGGCGCAGTGCATCGCCGTATATGCGCCGCTCAGAGCCACATCGCCCAATGGTAGGGCAACAACAGCCACAATCGACACAATCTATCCAGCCGCAACCAGCACCGTCTTCTGAGCCGCAGCAGGCGTATGACCCCTACGCGTGGGTGAGTAGGCCTCAGCCTCAGTCTCAACCGCAGCCGCAACCAGCACCTCAGCCACAGCCTTACCGCGCACCAGCACCGTCTCGCGACACGTACGCAGTGCCAGTCCAGCAACCAGCATCACAATCTCAACCACAACCAGCCACCTCCTCAGTTGATGATTTTGCTGATGATGCGCTGCCTTCTGGGCTTGATGATGATAGCTTCTATGGCTTCGACGACGACCAGCCGCCGCAGCCCACGCCAGAGCCGCAGCGGGGAAGCTTGCTTGGTAATGATGACGTTTCGCCGCTCTTTGCCGATGACGCGCCAAAGGGCCGGACGATTGGCTCTCAGAAAAAATCTCCACGCTACAATACTGAGCGGCCACGCCACGGGCGTCGCCGATGGCTGTGGTGGCTCAGCGGCATTGGATTGCTAATTTTACTCATCCTTGCAATAGCATACTGGTGGTATCATCAAAACCTGCAGCCGGTCGACCGGACCGACACCACGACCAAGACGATAACGATTGGTGAGGGCGACACGTTCAAGACCGTTGCTGCTACACTGAAAGAGCAGGGGTTGATTCGTGATGTTCGCGCCTTTGATATCTACACCCGCCTGTCGGGCTCGCGCAACCAACTCCATACTGGCGTATGTCAATTTAGCCCTGCGCAATCGTTGCCTGAGATCGTGACCAAGCTTTCGCAGGGGTGTCATGATAATCGCGTTGTTACATTCTTGCCAGGTGGTACTGTTGTCGATTCGCGCTATAAGCCGCAAGGCCAAGACGCCACAACAGCACTCAAGCGAGCTGGCTACAGTGAGGAATCGATCAAAGCTGCACTCGCTAAGACGTACGACAGCCCGCTCTTTGCCAATAAACCAGCTGGCACCTCGCTCGAGGGTTATATCTTTGGTGATACGTACTCTGTGCCGGCCAATCAAGGTCCAGAAGCGGCTCTCAAGGCAGCCTTCGCGCATATGTACGAGCAGATTCAGAATAATGGTTTGATTGACAAATTTGCAGCCCAAAAGCTCAATCTCTACCAAGCTATCACCCTCGCCTCTATCATCCAGCGCGAGATGGGGTGTGGTGGTGCGAGCCAGGACTGCTACCAGATCCAGCGACAGATTGCCCAGGTCTTTTACAAGCGTTTGCGTGAGAACAAAGTGCTTGGCTCGGATGTAACCTTCATCTATGGGGCAGACATTGCTGGTGTGAGCCCCAATGTCAACCTCGACTCGCCGTACAATACACGCATCAAGCCAGGCTTGCCACCTGGGCCGATTGCCACACCTGGCCTCGGCGCGCTCAAAGCTGTGGCCGATCCAGCCCCGGGCAACTACGAGTTTTTCCTTGCTGGCGATGATGGTAATGTCTATTTTGCCAACACTGATGCCGAGCATCAGGCTAACATCAAGCAGCACTGTAAGAAGCTCTGTTCTGAGCTATAGATCCCAGCTGTAGGCTGCACCTGTTCTCGCGTATTCCTTAGCGATATTGAGCTACGTTTCGTGCTCTGGCAGTAATATGCCACACATAAACGTCGCGAGGCCAAAACTGTTGCAATTTTCACAAAATATCATCTCCCACCACTGTTGTAAACCATTGACTAAACTACAACCGCGTAGTAGAATGGATGGTAGCCAGTCGGGGAGTGATAATACGGGGAATGCAAGAGAGGGAAATTGCTCTACCAATGGCCTGCCTTTAAATGTCGTACGAGCACCGAAATCAATTTTTTTAATATCATAATAAAATCGGTCGACATGCGTGCTCCGTTCTCTTGTATAAGAGAAGAAAGACAGAGTGAGGTAGCAGCGCGCTAGTAATAGATGCGCAGGAGAACGATCATTCGTCAACAACAAGCAGCCGAGCAGGCTTCACAACTCGAACTTTCGCCTATTACCGTGCGGAGTCGGCGCCCGCGACCACTGTATAAGTCATTATCGCCGGTACGGACATCGGCCTATGTGGGGGTTTTTGTCCTGGTACTTTCACTCGTCGCCATGAGCTATCAGCCAATTTTGGCAGAGAACACCGCTCTAGCTAGCGCTGCGCCCGTCAGTGCAACGCGCCAGACGGCAGCGACACCATCAGCAGATGGGGTAGATCAGCTCGTTGCAACCAATATTGCTACATCAATTGCTGAGAGCACAAATCTGCCTGTCACCAACAACGTTGCCAACCTCTCGCAGTCAATTGCTGCAGAGAACTCGTTTACCCAAACGAGTGCCACGACGATTAACAAGCCGCAGATTGTCCAGCCAACAGCCGACAACCGTACCATTAAGAAATACACGACAGTTGCTGGCGACAGCGTGCCAAGTCTTGCTGATAAGTTCAAAATTAGCACACAGACTATCAAATGGGTTAACAAGCTCACCAGTGATGCCCTTGAGCCAGGCAAAGAGCTGACGATCTTGCCAGTTAATGGCATCCTCTACACTGTTAAGGATGGTGATACACTTGATAGCATTGCTGCTAAATACAAAGCAGATAAGAACCAGCTCACTCTCTACAATGACCTTGAGCTGACTTCTACCCCCGCTAAGGGTTCGCAGCTTATCATCCCTGATGGCTCGTTGCCAACAGAGGAGCAGCCAGGCTACGTAGCGCCACGCTCGGGTGCTGCTGCTCGTGCAGCCAGCGCAACAACTGGCATAAATAGCTACAACGGCACTGGTGCCTACGGCGGTGCTGCTGGTACAGCTCATGCCTGGACAGGCGGCGGCGACGGTGGTGGCTACGCCTGGGGTAACTGTACTTTCTATGCCTATGAGCGCCGTCTTGAGCTCGGCCGGCCAATCGGTCGCCAGTGGGGCAATGCTGCTACCTGGGCTAGCTTCGCTCGCGCATCTGGCTACGGTGTCGGCACAACGCCAGCCGTTGGTGCAGTGATGCAAAATGGTGGTGGGTATGGCCACGTTGCCATTGTCGAGAGTGTTAACCCTGGTGTTTCGGTCACCATTAGCGAGATGAACGGCTTCCGCTGGGGTGGTGGATTCAACCGCGTTGGCTTCGGTAACATCCCGTGGAACGAAGCAGTCGGTGGTCGCTACCAGTACATCTACTAGTTTGATACGCTAAGTATTATAAGCACCTCTGTCGTCGCAGAGGTGTTTTTGGTATACTTAATAGTATATGTTTGTAGATACAGCAAAGGTAACAGTAGTAGCAGGTCGCGGCGGCGATGGTGCGGTGAGCTTTCGACATGAAATATACGTAGACAAAGGTGGACCCGATGGTGGAGATGGTGGTCGTGGTGGAGACGTTGTATTTGTCGCGACGGAGCAGCTCAATACCTTGCTCAAGTTTCGCTACAAACCAGAGCTCAAGGCAGAGCCCGGTGTTGCGGGTGGCAAGAAGAAGATGGCGGGCCGATCTGGTAAGCCACTGGTTGTCAAAGTGCCAGTAGGGACACTAGTGAAGCGAGATGATGTGGTAATCGCCGACCTCGCTGAGGCAGGGCAAGAGGCCGTCATTGCCAAGGGCGGCGATGGTGGCTTTGGTAATGCGCATTTTAAATCTAGTGTGCGTCAAACGCCGCGCATGGCCGAGCTGGGCGAAGCAGGGGAGAGTTTTGAGGCGGAACTGGAACTGAAATTACTGGCTGATGTTGGTTTGGTAGGTTTTCCTAATGCTGGGAAATCAACCTTCCTTAGCGTGGTGAGTAATGCGCGTCCAGAGATTGCGAATTATGAATTTACGACACTCACGCCTAACCTTGGTGTGGCCGATATTGATGATGGTTCGGTCCTGATTGCCGACATTCCTGGCCTGATTGAGGGAGCGAGCGAAGGTAAAGGCCTGGGCGATGCCTTCTTGCGGCACGTCGAGCGGACGGCTGTACTCCTCCATCTTGTTGATGTATATAGCAATGATGTAGCCGAGCGCTATCAAGCGATTCGTCACGAGCTGCAGCAATACAGCACAGAGCTAGCTCAGCGGCCAGAGGTCGTCGTGCTAACGAAGTGTGATGGGCTCGATGACGATATCATTCAGATGCAAATAGATAGCTTGCGCCAGGTAGTTGACAAAGCAACGCCGATTTTTGCAATTTCCTCGATTGCACATCAGGGGGTCGTTGATGTGCTGCGAGCTTTGCGCCAGATAGTAATAGCGGCGCGGGCGGCCGAGGCGGCAGCTGAAGAAGACGACGATTTTGCTGATGGTGAAGAGCTTGCGACCATTACGCTCGGTAGCCAAGCTAAGGCCGATGCTTGGGCAGTGCAGCAACTGCAGGGTTATGCGGCGCAGCAGTGTGCCGAGGCGGCAATAGAGAGCGACCTCACTAACCCACGAGAGAATGGCGAGATGCCGCGTGTCTTTGCTGTGTCTGGCCAAAAGCTCGAGAAATTCGCTCGTCGCACGAACTTCGCCCAGTTTGAGGCAGTCAATCGCCTGCGTGATATCATGAAACGCCTTGGTGTCACACACGAGCTCATCCGTCAAGGAGCGGAGGGCGACAGCATCGTGCAGATTGGCGATAGCCAGCCGTTCCCGCTGGTGGAGCAATAATATAATAGATAAAGCCTGCTGTCTCAACAGAGGTTTTTTTATGGTATAATAGTAGTCAGATTAATATAAGCTAGGAGGCAGTATGAGCAATAGAGAGAGAAAAGTGCCAAGTACTCTGGAAGTTGCGGCCTTGGACCTAAAAAGTACATATGCATTGAGTCGAGAACAAAGCTTAGGAACTGTTGGTGCGACAACATTGACGCTGGCAGTGACTGCACTAAAACCTCTGATTGGTCGGCGGAGTTTGGGCCCTAATAGTTTTCAACAAGAAGCGCTTCTTAATGTTCGATACGATGTCGCTTGCGCGCTCGCTGGCAAAGAGCCATCGCTTGGTGATCACCTTTTGAAGGCTAACCCTGAAGAGTACACTGAGCAATTACTTAAAGGAGTTCGCGAAGGTGATGTCGAGCCACTCCTTGACACGAATGTAGGTAAGCTAACACAGTATGTATTAGCTCAATTGGAGAAGAAGCAACTTCCTAATGAAAATGCAAATCAGTATTTTGGTGATTGGCTTGAAGCAACGATCGATAATCGTAAAAGAACAAAGGAACGGAGAGTCCTCAGTGCATCAGAGCTAGACGCTATCTATAGTAAAGAGGGTAGAGAAATGGATGTGCAGCTGGTTCTCGCAGGGACGAACCTCCGCACGAGAAGTGTGTTGGATTATTATATAGAAGGTGACGACTTTGGAAAGTATATTCGGCAATTGGAAGCTTTGAAGTATATCATGCCAAATTGGGAAAAGGGTAAGATTAATATACCGAGAGAAGTTCTTAGTGTAGTCGGTCTTGATGCTGAGACACCAGTTGACGACGTTAAATTAAATCAGAGTGTTTTCGAGTGGAAATGGGATACCGTAGCAGACATTATGAATAAAGTGAAGCAAGGTGTCTATGAGCTAGAGCATTATGAAAAAAGTGCTGGCACAAAAGCGTCTAAGAAGTTTCTGGCGAGACACGCTATAGAAGTTGTCAATCACGGCTGGCAGTAGTGTATGGTGGCACAAACATTCTTTTTCTACGACCTTGAGACGAGTGGCTTCCGAGCGCAGACGGATCGGATCATGCAGTTTGCCGGGCAGCGGACAGATATGGATCTGCAGCCGATTGGCGAGCCATATAACTTCCTCGTGACGCTCAGTGACGATACCCTGCCAAGCCCCGATGCCCTGATGGTGACTGGCATCACGCCGCAGAAGACGCTAGAGGAGGGCTATAGCGAGGCAGAATGTGCGCGGATGGTGAGCGAAGAGATCTTCACACCAGGGACGATCGCTGTGGGGTTCAACAATGTGCGCTTTGACGATGAGTTTATCCGCCATCTGCTGTGGCGGAATTTTTACGACCCATACGAGTGGAGCTGGAAGGATGGGCGGAGCCGCTGGGATATGCTCGATGTGGTGCGGCTGACGCGGGCGCTGCGGCCAGATGGCATTGAGTGGCCGGTGGATGCAAATGGCCAGCCCACCAACCGCCTAGAGCTCATTACTAAAGCTAACGGCATTGCACACGACAATGCACACGATGCCTTCGCTGATGTGGCAGCTCTGATAGAAGTAACGAAGCTAGTGAAGCGCGCTCAGCCTCAGCTCTTTGACTATCTCCTTGCGATGCGCGACAAGAGGGCAGTGCAGCGGCTCGTCAATCTCGAGACGAAGCAGCCATTTGTCTATACCAGTGGCCGCTACGATAAGCAGCATGCCAAGACGACCGTCGCCTTTCCGCTGGCACCAGCACCCAATAGCAATGTCTTGGTCTATGACCTGCGCTACGACCCAACGCCGTTTGTGGGCCTAAGCCAGCAGGAGCTTGCTAAGAAAATCTTTGCCACCTGGGAAGAGCGCCAAGCCGATGGCTTTGTGGCGCTACCTGTCAAACCATTGCAATACAATCGCTGCCCAGCCGTTGCACCGCTCGGCGTGCTAGAGCAGGGTGATGGCTGGAGTAAGATCCATCTTGAGGCGGCTACTGTAGCGCGCCACCGCGATATCCTTCTTCGCCATCCCGACTTTGCTGAGAAGCTCCGCACACTCTACGAAAAAAAGCGTGAGTACAAAAAATCGACCGATCCCGAAGGGCAGCTCTACGACAGCTTTGTCTCGGACGCAGACAAGACGCACATCGCTGCAGTGCGCAATGCCGATACCACGGCGCTGGCAGACTTCCATCCAGCCTTTCGTGATGAGCGCCTGCCTGAGCTACTACTCCACTACAAGGCGCGTAGCTTCCCACAGAGCCTCAGTGATGATGAGCAAGCCCAGTGGGAGCAATGGCGGAGTACCCACCTGCAGGCGCAGCTGCCGAGCTTTATGGCATCATTGCAGCGTCTAGCCAAGGCAGGCACAGCAGATGAATTTATCATGCAGGAGCTGCAGCTGTGGCTTGAGGCTGTGGTGCCGGTGGATGGCTAGAAGAGCCTTGAGCATCCAAAATCTTCACTTTCTCTATTGATTCTCTACTATTTCATTTGAGCAAGAGTAAGAAGCTGGTTGTCTAATCAGCTTTGAACCTGAGCAGCCACTCGTCAGTGAATGCCGACTCTTGTAATATTCTTGAGGAGAAAGCCGGCGGGGAGGAGAGCCACGAAAATTGGTGGGCAGCTCTTTGTGGATTGAACAGAAGAAGCGTTATATAACGATAAATTTTAAGACGCTTAATTGCGAGAGCGTAGATATTAGTTAGCCTGTCGAAGACGCTGGCAGCGTGGGCAAATCCCCTGAATTTCGAACGTGTGCGAGGGCTCGGCGAGGTGGTGAGCCTGAGCGATTACCGCGATTAACCGCTCAATCTCCTCATTCTCGGCAATATCAATCACTCGCCCACAGCGGCGGCACGTTGCGTGGTGATGATGACGAATAAAGACATCAGTCAGCTCGAGCTGGTACTTCCAGCCTATCGGTAGTCGCTGGGCAATACCAAGCTGCTCAAACAGCTCTACGCAGCGGTACACACTCACGCGGTCGGCCACGGCAGTGTACTCGGCAAGCTGGCGCATCGTGCATGGCCCGTGCTGGTAGAGAGCACAAAATACTGCCCGCCGCACAGCAGTTACGCGGTAATGACGCTGGCGCAAGATAGTGGAAAATAGCTCGAGCGAATCATCCATATGAGCAATAGTATAACACTTATTGCAACAAATTTGCAATAACCTAAGAATCTCTCGTATCATACGACCCATGACACAGCAACCACTTATTATGATCACTGGCGCGAAAATGACGCCAGCCAAACGGCACTTTACCTCGCAGTTTGGACAAATCGAGTATCTGACCTATCAAGGGCAGCACTATAAAATGAACGCTGCCGCTGGCGTTGTGAAGCAGCTCGCTGGGCAGTATGAGCTTTTGGTCGTAGGATACCAACCAGATGATGCGGCAATCTTTGCCGAGACGTGCGGCCTACCAACCGACCGCTTTATCCCAGCTGACCTGCGCCGCGCAGCTGACATCGAGCGGACCGCGAGCCAGGCAGCAGCTCTCCAGCAAGAGCTAGGTGTACCACTCTATGTTGTACACTATGGCGGGGCATCAGATACCAAGGCGGCATTGCCGCACAATAGCCTCCTTGCCCATACCTGGGATATGGAGGCGGCGGCTATCCCTGATTTGGTAGAAAATAATTGCGTCACATTAGTCAAACTGTTGCAGACACTGCGTCAGCACGAGGTATTTGCCCGCCAACCATACACCAAGGTTATAAGCATCACGGCCGCGGCAGCGGTGCGCGCCAAGGCTCATCTTGGCTTAGATGTAGCCCAGAAAGCAGCTGGCCATGGCTTGCTGCGCTCAATAGCCCTCGATCTTACGCCAGAGAATATCTTTATCACTGAGATTATGCCGGGTAGCACCGATACTGGATTTTTTGACAACGACTACACAATGGATGAGGCGATCCGCGTCACGCGCGACCTTGGCTATGACAAAACGCCAGAGACGTATCCACTCTTTACAGCTGAGCAAATCGGTGATGCGGTGAAGTATGTCATCATTGCACAGTGCAATGTGCGCGAGATTGCCCTCTTGCCGTATGGACAGTTCCCGCATCTTGGCGCGTAGGTGGCTATGCGTGTGGCTTTGCGCCCTTTGCTCTGTAATAAACCTGCAATACTCGTGGTACAGCATTATAAAGAGTGGTGTTGCGGGGGTTACTAACACATAATAAGAATAATCATAAGGAGAAACAATGGAAAAATATAAACAGACACCATCGAATGATCATTCGCTTGAAGTGCTCGGGGTGCTTGGGCCGCTCGGTGCAGGTAAGACGACAACGCTCAACCAGCTGATCGAACGTGTACCGCTCGATACAAGCTACGCAGTCGTGGTAAATGACGTCGGTCAGGACAATGTGGATGCGAGGCGGATTGCTCAGCACCCAGCTAATCGTAGTGAGCAGATTATTCCGCTCACGGCGGGCTGTATTGGCTGCTCGGATGCAACGCAGTTCCAGGCGGCGCTCGACCGTGTGCACGATGCTGGGGTAGACATGCTCTTTATTGAGCCAACCGGGATTGCGCCAGGGACGGAGATCGCTGAGGTGGTAAGCTCAAGTGGCTATGATTTCTCGGCCCTTGCCTTGGTTAACGCACGAACAGCATCACGCGACATGCATTATCAAGTGCTACCGAGCCAATTGGCGGTGGCAGATATTGTTGGTATAACGCACACTCCAAATGATAGAACAGCACTCACAGTGATCGATTCTGTGCTCGAGCAATTACCTGCCTTGCCACCTGAGGTAGCTGTTGAGCTCATTCGCCCCGGTAGTACAGACTATACAGAGGTGCTGGCGAGATTGCGCGGTGTAGAGCGGCAACTCCATCTTGGCCAGCGAGCAGTTGCCCAGGTGTGCGGCAGCCACTGTCATGATCATCACCATCACAGCCATAGCCATTGCGATCACGACCACAACGTAAGTGCACAATCATTTGCTTTGCGTGGTGATGTTACCTCCGCACAGCTGCGTGAATTCCTTATGCCACTCACCCAAGACTCGAGCGCGCCACTCCTGCGGGCTAAGGGCGTAGCAGCAGGCAAGCGCTTCGACCTCGTGGGTGATGAGTGGAATGAGCAACCTGAGTCAGAAGGTGCGCCGCGTATCAATGTGATATTTGGTGGGCATATGCCGCAGCATGTGGCGACAACAATGCAAGCGTTTGCCTGTCAGGAGGCGGCTACGGTGCAAGGAACGAAGAAAGACATCGTTGCTTCGGTGCGTGAGCTGCCGCTGGCCGACCGCATTGCGATTATCGAGCAGCGAGTCCAACAATACCCCACACCGATTAGCCGCGTGCACGGTGAGTTGATTACTGATTGCGAAGCAGATGAGGGCTACGAAATTGCCTTTTGGCGTCAGTCTGATGATATTCCGGATAATATCAAGCGCCAAGCTGTAGAGCACTATCTGGCGTTTCGCCTAGCCGGTCTGAGTGAGCTGCAAACACACCCTGAAGCGATTGCGCATGACGACGAAAAGCGTGCTTATTGGCAGCGGCGCTATGGTGCAACGCTCGGCTGGAACTACTACCATCTCACCGATATGATCGATCCAGCTATGCAACAGCGCATAACGGCCGCGCAGCCAGCTCGATTGCTGTGTGAAGGGTTTATGGCGCTCGAGCGTCTTACCTTTGATGAAGGCAGGGCAGAGGAAAAGCCAGAATTTGTCAGTGCGGTGTTGCGTGCGGCGCTGGCAGCAAAAGATGTGACTAGCGAGCAATGCCAGGCGGTGCTGCGCCGCGGCCAGCTCCTCTCGGCGCAGCATCCAGAGTATGCACAGCGGTGGCAGCAAGCAGCTGCTTCTTTTGAGTGAGTCTTATAAAGACTTTTGCATAGCCTAACTCATCCCATATAAAACACCCCAGCCATCCCCTGGGGTGTTTTGTGTTGAAGTTGGCCTAGTCTGAACTTATTTTTTGATAAGCTTGAGGATAACCAGTAGCACAACTGCGCCAAAGAAGGCGGTCAGCAGGCTAGCAACGTTAAAGCCGGTCAGCACATCGGCACTGCCGCCCATCAGGCTTACCAGCCAGCCACCGAGCATTGCACCGATGATACCAACGATGATGTTGGTTAGTGCGCCTGAGTCTTCACCTTTATTTACCACCTTGGATGCCAGCCAGCCGGCAAGACCACCGATGATAAGCCATACGAGTATAGTCATAGTGTTGTTGTCTCCTTATTAATGGTTATCATGCTAGTATAGCATCTTTGGGGAGTAAAAGCTATTAGGACGCCTGCGGGCTAAAGGTGACTCGCCCATCAGCTGCCTTCGCTACCACCGTCATACCTTCGTGAATGCGCCCATCAATGAGCTCCAGCGCCAGCGGGTCAAGGATACGCTTTTGCACCAAGCGTTTCAGCGGCCGGGCACCAAAGCTCGGGTCGTAGCCATCCCGGGCCAGCATGTCGCGGATGCTCTCGTCAAATGCCAGCGTGATATCGCGGCTGTCTTTGACTTGGCGGGCAACGCGCTCCAGTTGCACATCAACGATGGCCCGCATGGCTTGCTCGTGAATACGGTCGAAGATCACGATATCGTCGATGCGGTTGAGAAATTCTGGACGGAAGTGACGGCGCAGTACCTCGAGCATTTTATTGTCCAGCACAGACAGGTCATCACCGGTAAAGTCCATAATCATCTGCGAGCCAACATTGCTCGTCATGATAATAATGGTGTTACTAAAGTCGATCGTCCGACCTTGGCCATCAGTCAAGCGGCCGTCGTCGAGTACCTGGAGGAGTACGTTAAAGACATCGGGGTGGGCCTTCTCAATCTCATCAAACAGCACCACGCTGTAGGGGCGGCGGCGCACCGCTTCGGTCAGTTGCCCGCCTTGGTCGTAGCCAACGTAGCCTGGTGGCGAGCCAATCAGGCGGGCTACGGCATGACGCTCCATGTACTCGCTCATATCGATGCGGATCATGGCGTGTTCATCGTCGAATAGTTCGCGGCACAGGCTGCGGGCTACCTCTGTTTTGCCAACCCCAGTTGGGCCAAGGAAGAGGAAAGAACCAATTGGCCGGTTGGTATCGGCGAGGCCAGCACGCGAACGGCGAATAGCGCTCGCCACGGCAGCCACGGCGCGGTCTTGGCCAATAACCTGGCGGCCGATTGAGTCTTCAAGCTTGGTTAATTTACTCGATTCGCTTTCCATCAGCCGCTCTACGGGAATACCCGTCCAGCGCGCCACCACGCTGGCAATATCGTCGGGCGTGACTTCTTCGCGCAGTAAGCGGTCGGCTGGTGGAATGGCAGCCAGCTCTTGGCGAGCGTTCGCTAGCTTTTTCTCTAGCTCTGGCATGTCACCGTATTTAATACGGCTGGCAGTGGCGAGGTCTGCATCACGTTCGGCAATTTCAAGACGTGAACGCAGATTATCCATTTTTTCAGTAGCGGTATTAACGGTTTGCAGAATATCTTTTTCGTGCTGCCATTTTGCGTCAATCGCATCAGCCTTGGCACGAATATTGGCAATCTGTTGTTTGATCTCCTCTTTGCGGGCCTTGGCGTGGTCAGATTTATCTTTTTTGAGCGCGGCTTCTTCAATCTCCAGCTGCAAGCGGCGGTTATTGAGTCGATCCAGGCTAATCGGCACGCTCTCTAGCTGCATCTTGAGCGCGCTAGTTGCTTCATCCAGCAGATCGACTGCCTTATCGGGCAAAAAGCGGTCAGGTAAGTAACGGGTAGACAGCCGCGCTGCCGCTACAATTGCATCATCAGCAATCTTAACGCCGTGGTGGACTTCGTACTTTTCCTTAAGGCCACGCAAGATAGCGATGGTGTCGTCAAAACTTGGCTCACCAACATAGACTGGCTGAAAGCGCCGTTCTAGCGCTGCATCCTTCTCGACATATTGACGGTACTCGGCTAGCGTGGTGGCACCAATCATATGGAGTTTACCGCGCGCCAGGGCAGGTTTGAGCATATTGCCGGCGTCCATACTGCCTTCGCCTTTGCCAGCACCGACCATGGTGTGGATTTCATCGACGAAGAGAATGATCTCGCCGGCAGCTTCCTCAACCTCTTTCAACACGCCTTTGAGGCGCTCTTCAAATTGACCACGGAAGCTGGCGCCTGCCAGTAGGCTTGAAATCTCCAGGCTAATTAGCCGCTTATCTTTCAGCGATGCTGGTACATTACCCTTGACGATGCGCTGCGCTAAGGCTTCGACGATGGCGGTTTTACCGACGCCTGGCTCGCCGATCAGCACGGGGTTGTTCTTGGTGCGCCGGCTGAGGATCTGCATAGTGCGGCGAATTTCTTCATCCCGGCCAATGACTGGGTCGAGTTTACCTTCGCGCGCCAGAGCGGTGAGGTCGGTGCCAAACTGCTCGAGGGGCTTTTTGTTGTCTTGTTGGTTCATGTTTGGTGGCATATATTCCTCCTTGTAGTTATCATTGTAGTTATATAGTGCGGGCAACAGGACGCCCGATTAGTTGCTTAAAAACGGGTGGCCGATCGCGCTGAGCATCAGCCGCGTGGCCTATTGGTATAGTAGCAAATTAGCACTCTCGGTGCAAGAGTGCTAATTGACGAGTTCTGATGGGTGCACCTGATTTGCTCAACACTGCTTTCTTAGCGTCAGGTGTATAAGAGCAATATAAGACATTGATGTTTCAGCGACTTAACCCTTCTGAGTGAGATCAAAAAGGACATAGCGGCAATCAGTTTCCATTCTTTTGTGTATAATAGACGCCATGACAAACATATATTTTACTCGGGCAATCCAACCAGAGAATGACCACCCCCATTTCTTAGCCAAAGCACTCATTGTTGATGCGACTGGCAAAATTCTCGTCCTTGAGCGCAGTAATACACATCCGCTCTTTCCGCACGGTGTCGACCTGCCTGGTGGCATAGTTGAGCCTGGCGAGACACCGCTAGAGGCAGCACGACGGGAAATAGAAGAAGAGACTGGCCTTGGCTTTGCGCCGAGCCAGCTGAGTGTGGCCTTCGAGCATGTACTGCCGCACCCTGATGGTCGGCGGCTAAGCTATATGTGCTATGCGGCACTGGTTGATGGCGATGCGCCAGAAATTACCCTCAGCTGGGAGCACAGTAGCTACCAATGGCTCACACCAGATGATTTTATGCAGCAGCCCATTACGCCGCAAACCGACTATCCCTTTGCAGCGGCGGTGCATTATATCAGCTCATTGCGACACTACGTGCAGCAGGAGCGGCCAGAGCTGGTGTAGCCGGTAATGATTGAGAGCCACGCAGCAGCGCGATAATTTCGCTCGTGCCTCAGCTTCGTCTGTTGGATAAAATAACAGAGGTGTGGGCTTTGAGTGCTACGCAATGACAATAAATCAGTAACAACGGAGGAGTAATATGGAACGAACAAAAAATGACAAACCTGCCATTGCCGTCGACCTTGATGATGTCGTCTTTCCGTGTGCTGAAGGGCTGGTGGCAGCATATAACGAGCATTATGGTACCAACTTTCGGCCCAATATGCCACAATCGACCTGGGACGTACCACAAGAAGAAGTGCAAGAGCGATTTAATGGATTGCAGCTGGGGACGACACCAGGCATGGCGAAGCCTGATTGGTTTGAGGAGATGCAAGTCCCAGACAGAGAGACGATTGAGGCGTTGCGAAGACTAGCGGCCAAGTATCGACTCTATGCAGTCTCGGCCCGGCATTATGGTTTAGCAGGTGTGACACAGCAGAGCATCGAACAGCATTTGCCTGGTGTCTTCGAAGAGGTTATTTTGACGCGGCGGCCAGTCGAAACTGAGGATGGCATCAAGATAATGACTAACTCAAAGACAGAAACATACCAGCGCTATAATACAGAAATTGCAATTGATGATTCGCCATATCACCTCGAGCGTGGCCTTGAAGGAGATGATGCGCCGCTTGGCTTGGCGATTTTGTTTGGCGAACGGCCATGGCACCCAGGCGCTACGATCGACGATCCGCGCGCTATTGAGTGCCGCACCTGGGCGGAGGCGGAAGAGGCTATTGCCCGGTATTTCGCTCGGTAAATTTGAGTGAGAAACATCTGGCTATGGATAATACACTGGTTGTCTTGCAATCTGTGCGTAGGATGGGCTACTATATTTTCTATGAATCTAACGATGAAACTAACGAAACTCTTGAGGGCTCTCTGGCCAGCGTTTCTCTGCGCGGTGGTGTGGCAGCTGCTGCAGTTTGCCCCGGCGGACCAGTGGTGGTGGTTGCAAAAAGTAATGAGCCCACTCACGACGACGATGATTTTTCTTGCAGCTTGGCGCTATAGCGATCGGCGGCAGCCAACGACGTGGCTCCTTCTCGTGGCGCTTGTGCTGTTTGCTGTGGCCGACTCGCTGGTGGCGTTCTTGCCCTTCTCGCATCTCATCGTTGGGCTGGGGGTGTCTTTGCTGGCGTATCTGGTGCTCTGTGTTATAAATTTGTGGCGCCTCATCTTTGCCCTTGCGAAGGGAGCCGCCAGGCATATAAATTGGGGATTGCTGCTAGCTACCTTCATGGGCAATGCAATAATGGTATATTCGATACTACACAGCGTGCTACCGCGTGTAGGAAGCCCGCTCCTTGCTGGAGCAATAAAAGTGTATGCTGCTGTACTTATGGTACTGATGACGAGCGGGACAGCGGCAGCTCTGACAGACTATCGGCTACGGTGGAGCGTGGGTAGTTGTAATGGGACAATACTTGCTGCCTCGGAGTCGGCCCTTGCGCTGCAGCTCTTTGGTAAAGCATCTGAAGCATGGATTATCTATAGTATTATGCCATTGTATTGGTGTGGTCTCGTCTCCTATGTTGTGGCAAGCCGACCAAAGAAGGAGCGGCTTACATCACGAGTGTAGCGCCCTAAAAGGTGCGGAGAGACTCAGCTAGCCTCTTAGTGCGAATCTAGTATCTCACCAGCATACATGCTACAATAAGACGATATGTCGGAGCAGATACGGATTGTTGGGGCGCGCCAGAATAACCTCAAAGATGTCAGTGTGACCATTCCACGCGATCAGTTTGTGGTGGTGACGGGCCTGAGTGGTAGTGGTAAGTCGAGCCTCGTCTTTGATACGATCTACGCTGAGGGACAGCGCCGCTATGTGGAGAGTTTAAGCAGCTATGCACGGCAGTTTCTTGGTATTATGGATAAGCCCGACGTTGACTCCATTGATGGCCTGAGCCCCAGTATTAGCATCGACCAAAAGTCGACAAGTCGCAACCCGCGCTCCACTGTCGCTACAGTGACGGAGATTTACGATTATTTACGCCTGCTCTTTGCTCGGGTGGGGGTGCCGCATTGCCCAGCTCTTATGCCCGATGGCACACGCTGTGGCAAGCCTGTCCAGCGCCGGACAGCTCAGTCTATTATCGACGAAATTATGAAACTTCCTGAGGGGAGCAAACTTATGTTATTGGCACCGATCGTGAGCCAAAAGAAAGGAGAATTTGCCCACATCCCCGAGCAGTACATGCGCAGTGGCTTTGCGCGGGCTCGGGTAGATGGCGTGGTGTATGCGCTTGATGAGTTTCCAGAACTACAGAAGAGCTATAAGCATGATATTGAACTGGTGGTTGATCGTGTCGTGATGACACCAACGATGATGAGTCGCATCTCGCAGTCGGTTGAGCAAGCGCTGGAGCTTGCGAGTGGGGTCGTGCAGGTATTAGACGCCACGAGTGGGGAGATCACGACGTATAGCCAGCGCTATGCCTGTATGGATCACCCAGGCGAGGAAATCCCCGAGCTTGAGCCGCGGCTCTTTAGTTTCAACGCGCCGCAGGGGGCGTGTCCGGTTTGCACGGGCCTCGGTACACGTCTGGAGGTTGACCCAGAGCTCATCCTTAACCCCAATCTGACGATTGCCGAGGGAGCAATCCGCCCCTTCAACCGCTTTAATGCCGAAGCGTGGTACATGAAGCGCCTCGCCGCGGTGGCTGAGGAGCACGGCTTTAGTCTGCACGTGCCCGTCAAGGAGCTAAGTGATGATGTTGTGCAGAAGGTGCTGTATGGCACAGGCAAGCAAAAATACCGGATTCACCTCAGCGGTAATCGCTATTACGACTCGACCTACGAAGGAGTCATCCCTAACCTCGAGCGTCGCCATCGCGAGACCGATAGTGAGTTTATGCGCAAAGATATCGAGCGCTTCATGCGGGAGCGGAAGTGTACGGCCTGCAAGGGTGCGCGGCTCAAACCAGTGGTGCTGGCAGTGACAGTCAATGGCCTCTCCATTATGGATATTTGCAATCTCGACGTCGCCAATGCGCTGGATATGATAGGCCAGCTGGAATTTACTGCAGAACAACAGCACATCGTTAAGCTTGTTGTCAAAGAAATTATGGCGCGGCTGGGCTTTATGAACAATGTCGGACTCAGCTACCTCGAGCTAGGGCGAGCAGCGAACACGCTCAGTGGTGGTGAGGCGCAGCGCATCCGTCTCGCGACGCAGATTGGTAGTGGCCTGCAGGGGGTGCTGTATGTGCTGGATGAGCCATCGATTGGCCTCCACCAGCGGGACAACGATCGCCTCATCCAGACGCTCAAAAATCTACGCGACCTAGGCAATACCGTGCTTGTGGTAGAGCATGACGAAGATACGATTGCGGCGGCTGACTATCTAGTGGATGTTGGGCCAGGTGCTGGCGTGCACGGCGGGGAGATCGTGGCATGTGGCACGCCGGCAGAGGTAGCACGCATGCCGCAGAGCATTACCGGTCGGTACTTGTCTGGTGCGGAGAAGATCCCGGTGCCAGCCCAGCGCCGCCCGATTGAGCAGGGCCGTGCACTGATAATTCGCGGGGCACGCGAGAATAATCTCAAGAATATCGACGTCACCATCCCGCTTGGCGTCCTTACGCTGGTGACGGGGGTGAGTGGCAGTGGTAAGTCGACGCTCGTCAATAGCATTCTTGCCAGCGAGCTCACTGCCCGCTTGCACCGCGCCCAAGCAGTGCCAGGTGCACATGATGCAATCGATGGGGTCGAGCAGCTCGATAAAGCAATTGTCATCGACCAGTCGGCGATCGGCCGTACTCCGCGCTCCAACCCCGCTACCTATACCGGTGTCTTTACACAGATTCGCGAGCTTTTTGCGGGCACGCCCGAGGCGAATATTCGCGGCTACAAGCCAGGGCGCTTTAGCTTTAATGTTAAAGGTGGGCGCTGCGAGCATTGTCAGGGCGATGGCGTTATTAAGATAGAGATGCATTTCTTGCCTGATGTTTATATTCAATGCCCCGAATGTCATGGCAAGCGCTATAATCGTGAGGCGCTTGAGATCACTTACAAAGGTAAGACGATTAGCGACGTCCTGGATATGACGGTTGAGCAAGCCTGTGAGTTCTTTGCTAACATTCCTGCAATTGCTCGCAAGTTGACGACGATCAACGAAGTGGGCCTTGGCTATATTAAGCTCGGCCAGCCTGCCACGACCTTTAGTGGTGGCGAGGCGCAGCGTATCAAACTTGCTACCGAGCTGAGTCGGCGCACGACTGGCAAGACACTCTATATTCTCGACGAACCAACCACCGGCCTGCACACGGCTGATGTTAAGAAGCTACTCGAAATTCTCCAACGCCTCGTAGCGGGCGGCAATAGTATGGTTATCATTGAGCATAATCTTGAGGTTATCAAATGTGCCGACCATATTATTGACATGGGCCCCGAAGGCGGGCAGGGCGGCGGCACCGTTATCGCCAGTGGTACACCTGAGGAAGTCGCGCATAACCCAGCATCGTTTACGGGGAAGTATTTGCGGCCGCTCTTGGGCTAATTTCAAAGGATAAAAACATATATGGTGTTACTGCGACAAGAGGGGTTTGTTCATCTTAGAGAGTAGGCCTAGTTCGCGGCAATAGTTGCTATTGTGTTTTTCATCACTAACGCGCGGTGGAAGAAGCTTCGTGATGCTTCTGGCGTATGATTCGCCGCCATCAGAGTCCGGTTGCTCATGACGTGTTACAGCTCCGTCTTGATAATAGAATTTCCACACATCGCAAAACCCTGATGGATACTCGTGCTTCTTCTCACGGCAACTCACGCCAGCGTAGATTACCTCACTATTGTGAGCAAAAACGTACGTTTTGCATGTTTCGCCCTGGCGGATCTGCGCCAGATAGCGTTCGGTCATTTGGCGTGCTGGTGCATCGTTGCCATACGCTAGGCCATCCGTCCACCACCAATAGACTGCGAACCCGCCCGCAACCAGTGCCAGAAACAGTACAAGGAGGATAAGTCGTTTAATGCGAATGCGCGGGAGAAATGGTAGCTTCATAACTATACAATACCGCTCAGTAAGGGATAATGCAAATTTGCTTGCTATCAGTAATCGGCAACAGTATCCGCGCTATGACCCTTGAGGCATGATAGGATAATGAGAGTAATATATACGTATAAAACCAAGGCAAAGTTTATCCACTATGAAATCAAAACAGTCACAACCTGATAAGCAATCATATCGCACTGCCATTCTCCGCTATGCTCAGCGCGATCAAGCGATGCGCCAGCAGTACTTAGTCGGTGGCGGGGCGTGGGATGCATCGCTCGATGCTGACTCGACTGAATTTTTGCGTACGATTGTGGCGGTAATTGGCTGGCCAACACTACGTATGGTGGGCAGTAAGGCTTCGACCGCGGCATGGTTGCTACTGCAGCATTCGCCAGATATCGACTTTATGGAGCACTGCCTTGAGCTGATGAAGGCAGCGCCACGTGGCGAGGTCGCGCTGCGCGATATCGCCTTCCTCGAAGATCGGGTGTGTTTGCTGCGTGGTCGGCCACAGATATATGGCTCGCAGTTTCAGGGGCGGGGTAAAACCCTTCGTCTCTATCCAGTCCAAGATACTGAGCGGCTTGATGAGCGCCGTGCAGCGATGGGTCTGCCGCCATTTGCAGAGTACGAAAAGCAGATTCGTCAGATGTATGGTGATGAGCCGCTGGCTGCCAGACAAGAGGTGTAGCACAAAATATTGGATAGTCGAATAAGGCAAAACAAAAAGTCAGCTACTCATGCGCTGACTTTTTACACGAATAGTGCGTTAAATAAATGTACTGAGGTTATTTCTTCGTTCGCTTGCCTTTACTGAACAGCACAGAGAGCTGATACTTGAGCTTATCGCGAGTCGATTTTTGTTTGAGCGCATGGATGACCATCGGTGCAACGGAGATAAGGATGATAATAATTGCGGTCACCTCAATATTAACACCAGCTTTGGTAAGGATTTCGCCTGCAAAGTAGCCAAGATAGGTGAAGATGGCGGCCCATAGCGCACCCCCGACGATATTAAACAAGAGAAACGTATTGTAGTGCATCTTGCTCGCGCCAGCCACAATTGGGGCAAAGGTGCGCACGACGGGTACAAAGCGCGCCAGGACGATAGTCAGTGAGCCATGCTTTTGGTAAAATTGCTCGGCCTGCTCAAGATATTTTTTCTTAAAAAAGCGCGAGTTGGGCTTGAGAAAAAGCTTGCGCCCGACTTTGTGGCCAAAGGCGTAGCCAGTGCTATCGCCCAGGATTGCCATAAGAGCGATCGCTGCAACAAAGAGATGAATATTGAGTGGGTGGCCAAACAGGCGAAGGATCTCTTGATTTACCATATAGCCTGCCGTAAAGAGTAGACTATCCCCGGGTAAGACAAAGCCAATCAAGAGGCCAGACTCTGCATAGACCACGAGCAAAACTGCGGCAATGCCGAGGCCAGTAATTGCATGTATAAGTGATTCCATTGCGCTTTAGTATACCATACTTTGCTCAGGGAAGGGAGCTTTCTGCTGCTTTTAGCCCACGCAGCACAAAAATGCTATACTAAAGAGGCAATATTACTTAACTCCGGAAACATATCCGAAAGGAGAACTATGGGAGATAAGATAACACTAAGGATCGAGACACGATCAATTCACGGTAAGAAAGTTCGCCAATTGCGCCGCCAGGGCATAACGCCAGCGGTGGTGTATGGTGCTGGTATGGATGCTGCTGATGTGCAAGCACCGAGTGGTGAGGTAGCAAAGGTTGTGGCAGCAGCTGGCCGCCACACACCAATTCATTTGACAGGGGTTAAGCGGCGCATTGCGCTTATCAAAAGTATCGATTACGACCCAACGCGAGTGGGCGTGATTCGCCACATTGCCCTGCATGCGGTGCGTGCAGACGAGCCGGTTACGGCAGAGGTGCCAGTGCGCCTTATTGGTATGGGTGAGTCTGAAGCTGAGAAGAATGGACTAGTCGTGCTGCAAGCAATTGAGAAGGTTGAGGTGAAGGCCCTGCCGATGGACTTACCTGAAACGCTTGATGTTTCGGTGCTTGGTCTAGCCAGTGAGGGTGACCGCGTGACAGTGGGCGACATCACACTACCTGAGGGTGTTGAACTGGTCGAACACGACGATGGCCGTGAAGGTACTGCCGATGATGACGTGACGGTGAAGGATCTCGTCATTGCGAGTGCCTACGAGCCAAGTGCCCTTGCTGCTGCTAATGAAGCTGCCGCTGGTACCGCCGAAAACGCGGATGCTGAAGACGTTGCAGCCGAGCAGGGTAACGACGATGCAGCAGCATAGCACCTAGCGAGAGATCCTCAATCAAGTAGCACTTACAAGAGCGATCAATCATAAAGAAACCAGTCGTGTGAGGCTGGTTTCTTATGCTATGCCGGCCGTAATTATGCAGCCGCTACACTGCGAGAAATCCGCCGTCCACCACAATCTCCGCCCCATTGACGTACTGGCTCATCGGCGTACCAAGCCACAGCGCAGTGCAGGCAACGTCATCGGGTTGGCCCAGATTCTTGGCAGGAAGGCGGAGGTTATAGGTGAGGCCAGTCTTGATGATGGAGAAGTCGAGCTTCTTGAGCGCCGCAAGCCCCATCTTCTGAGCACCTGGTGTGCTGATGCCACCCGGCAAGATGGTATTGACCTTCCAACCACTCCGCCCAAAGTCTTTGACGAGCCCACGACTCAGCGCGAGAACACTGGCTTTGCTCATGGCGTAGAGCGTCATGTCGTAGGTCATACCTTTGAGGGCTTCAATGGAGCTGATGTTGATGATAGTGCCTGGTGCTGTGCGGCGAGCAATCATTTCTTGACACATGGTGAGCACTGCCTGAGTGTTGATCTGCATTGTCTTGTCGAAGGTTGCCTGGTCGATATTAGCGAGCTTGACTGGCGCAAAAATACCAGCGTTGTTGATGAGAATATCTGGCGTTGGGGTGATATCATGCCACAGCGCGGTAATAGTGTTGTGATTGGAGAGGTCGACAATATGCGTTGTGACGGCAGCGTCAAATTGCTCACGCAGCTCGGTAGCGGTTTGCTGCAGTGCGTCAGCATCGCGATCAACAAGCTGGAGGGCGGCACCAGCCTCGGCATAGCGCCATGCAATCGCCTTGCCAATGCCCATCGCGGCACCAGTGATGAGCACCGTCTTGTTTGTCAGCTTCAGTAATTCGTGCAGGGGAGTTGGATATGTTGTCATGCCATTAGTATAGCATAACCAATATGACTCGGGTGTAGTAGTATCTATCGTAAGAGTTTGCACCTTAGGCTTTGAAGCCCTATGCCTTCCTATGCTAGTAATATACGAGCTGATATTTCTTTGAGCGGATTGGTTTCTCAAAACGAACACTAGAAGCAAAGGGAGTTCGCACTGAGCAGATAGGGTTTGGAAAATAATCAAAGAAAAGCATTGTCTTTTTATTGTAAATGAATTACAATAGCTGCATGGAGCAAGTAGTGCAACGCCGGACGACGAAATATACCGATCGAGTGATCGCGATTCTTCGCCAGCTGCAGCATGCCACCAACGCCGAGATTGCGGCCGCACTACGCCACGACTACCCCCGTGTCAGTGCGACCACCGTGCATCGCATTACCCAGCGGTTGCAAGCGGATGGGGTGATTGGTCTTGCACCGGCAACGGTACATGGCTGCCTGCGCTACGATAGCAATCCTGTGCCGCATGACCACTTTGTTTGCAGCTCCTGCGATGGCCTGCACGATATCACCATCGCGCCAGCGCTGCGGCATGAGCTTGCGCGGCAGGTAGCAGACTGCCTGGTCGATGGGCCGCTCATCATCACTGGCACATGCCACCCCTGTCATCGCGATAACCATAATTTATAAGGAGAAAAATCATGGCACTATACAATACCACTACCAAGCAAGAATTTGAGGAACACGCTCTTCAGAGTGAGCGGCCAGTGCTGGTCGACTTTTGGGCCCCATGGTGCCCACCGTGCCGCGCAATGGCACCACTGCTTGAGCAGATTGCTGAAGAGACGGAATTCGACGTCGTCAAGGTCGATACCGAAGCAAGCCAAGACAATGCAGCGCTTGCCCTGCAGCACCAAGTGCAGAGTATCCCCAACATGAAGATCTTCAAGAGCGGTGCTGTAGTGGCAGAACTGGTCGGCATGAAGCCAAAGCAAGTGCTGATTGATGCCCTGCAGCAAGCAGACGCCTAATCACTTTACTAACAGATTTCCTCCTCAGGACCGGCACAGATGTGTTGGTCCTTTTATTATGGAGTGTCACTGCTTTCGCTCGTGAGGAACCCACCACTCTGTCGCGACCATAATCGTGCATATATACCCCCTCTTGCTAGTAACTCGTCATGGCTTCCCTCTTCCACAATATGACCCTCATCAACCACAACAATCCGATCTAGCGCTGCAATCGTACTCAGTCGGTGCGCCACCACAATTGACGTCCGTCCCTGCATGAGTGTCTCAAGCGACTGCTGAATCAGCGCCTCTGACTCAGAATCTAATGCACTAGTCGCTTCGTCGAGCACTAATAGAGGCGCATCCTTGAGAATAGCTCGTGCAATTGCAATCCGCTGCCGCTGCCCACCAGATAGCTTCACGCCGCGCTCACCAACTACTGTCTCTAGCCCCTCTGGCAATTGTGTAATGAATTCCCAGGCATGAGCTTGCTTCGCCGCCAGTATAATAT
This sequence comes from uncultured Candidatus Saccharibacteria bacterium, assembly GCA_963545865.1. GTDB lineage: Bacteria > Patescibacteriota > Saccharimonadia > Saccharimonadales > Saccharimonadaceae > Saccharimonas. The sequence goes on along the minus strand of CAUUJX010000003.1, from coordinate 28,209 downwards.
CGTCCTGTGTTGCTTCTGGTCTCCCGTAGGCAATGTTCTCCCGAATTGATCGATGAAACAAGAGTGGTTCCTGTGGCACGTACGCAATCTGCTGCCGCAAACTCTCTTGTGTTACCATCCGAATATCCTGTCCATCGATCAAAATCGCTCCACTGGTTGGATCGTAAAATCGCAACAACAACTTTGTCAGTGTCGTCTTGCCTGCACCACTGGTGCCGACGAGGCCGAGTTTTTGGTTGGGTTCTATTTGGAGTGAAAAGTCACGAAATATCATGCGATTTGGGTCGTCATCGTGTGCAAAGCTTATATGATCAAACGTGATAGCGCCGCGTGAGACATTCAGTACCGCGTCACTTGTATCAACCAGTTGCGCTGGGGTGTGCAAAATCTCGACCATAGTCTGGGCGTCGCCGAGGATGCGGTTGTAGTTGCGCATAATACCATTCATATTCCACAGCTCACGCACTGCACTATTTGTGTAGGTGATGATAAGATAAACTGTTGCAACGGAAATTGTGCTGTGCTGAGCGGCATAAACTGCGAAGACGATAGCACCAATCTTGATGGCAGTATTGACTGTAGAGAAGAAACTGCTCGTGATGATATATGTACGCATAGTGCTGAGGCCAGCAGTGCGCCAGTTTTCTACTGCCACGGCGAAGCGTTTCTGCTCAAGTATCTCACTACTAGACGATTTAACAGCTAGAATGTTTGATACCATATCCGTCAACTGACCACTGATGGTATTGCTTGCCTCAGCTTCTTGCTCACTCAAACGAGCGAGTGGCTTAGAGCCAACATAAACCACAGTGCTAAAGATCACAGAAAAAAGTGCCAAAAACAGTGCATACTGCCACAGCATTGTGGCTAAAACGATAATTGATCCGACAAGTGAGATAACCAGTGGCAGGACCGACCAAATGATTACATCCCAAAAGCGATCGACTGCGCCAGCCAGTTTATTTGCTTGACTCACCAGCGCTCCGCCAAAGCGATTAGCATGGAACGAAACACTCTCGTGGCTGAGTTTAGCAAAAATCTTGGTATAGAGATCACGCTGCATTGCCATGGTGAATGGCCACATAATGCGCATCGTCAAGCGCCAACCGATTACTTCTGACCAAAGTTGACTCAGTGTATACATTCCTACAAGCGACCACACATCACTACTGTTATATAGATGGCCACTTTGGATAATATCGAGTAACCGTGCAATAATGAGCGGCCCAACAAAAGTACTGACTATAAATGTCGTTGCCGCAACCACCAGCGCTGCTGCACGCTGCCATCGATATGGCTGAGATGTTTGCCATAATGTACGAAATATGGTACGGCTCGTAGTAGGTTGCAAGATAAACTCCTTCGTTGTATAGACGTATAAATATTATACCTTAGAAAAATACCGTTTCGCTTGTTGAATCATACATGCTCCAATATCTCCTTGGCCAATGATGCGGTTTACATCATTGATATCAACAAGGGTATGAGCAATGATATCACCACCAGGGTCGTGAGTAAACTCGCCAATTTTCTCGAGCTTTGTATAGACACGAAACTGGTATACGCGCGTGCCGTTTGGCTCAAGGCAGCACTGGTATCCGAGTGGTTGCCACTCAATAACGCGCATATTGCATTCTTCTACCATCTCTCGTGAGATGGTTTGCTCAATTGTCTCTCCAGATTCAGTTTTGCCGCCAGGGAGATTATAGCTCTTCTTGACCGCATTATAGACGAGGGGAACGGAACCAGCTAAATCACCGATCGTATAGACTTGTTGCCAAGGGAGATCGGGTATAGCAGATTTTTGTCGTATAGTACACCAAGAAACAAAAATGGTTTTGCCGCCATACTGAAAGGAAGATGATATATCGTATACCATAGACAAAACTATATTACGAAACGGAAAAAGATGAAATAGCTTTTGATAGCTACTTTCGTGTATACTATGCACTAAAGAATGCGTCAAGAAAAAACACTCCTACCAATCTGTCAAGCGGGCGATCCGGTACTGCGCGAGAAAGCGAGGCACGTGAGCCGCGAGGAAATCACAACGCCAGCGGTGCAGCAGCTTATTGCAAATATTAAGCACACCGTGGCGGAGAGAGACTATGGGGTTGGGCTGGCTGCACCCCAAGTGGGGCAGGCCTTGGCGCTGAGCGTGATTGCTATCAAGCCAACGCCAAACCGCCCAGACCGCGAGCCATTTGAGCAAGTTATCATCAATCCATCATACACCGGCATTGGCCAGACAACGGGCATGTGGGAGGGCTGCGCCAGTGGTGATGAGGGGCGGCTCTTTGCACAGGCGCAGCGCTACCAACAGATCAATGCTCAGTGGGATGATGAGCGGGGCGAGCATCATACTGCGGTGCTGGATGGCTTTGTTGCTCATGTCTTTCAACACGAAGCTGACCACTGTCAAGGCATACTTTTCTTTGACCGGGTGGCAGATACGACGACCTACATGACGGCAGCAGAGTATCGCAAGCGCGTCGTGCGGCGGTAAGTTGCATTTTTAAGCCCTGCTCCGCTCGCTTCTCTCAAGATCAGTGATTATTCGCCAAAAACGATTGCTTGACTTGTTGGTAGGCGTCGCGGAACGGCACGCCTTTTTCGACTAATTCATTGATTTTGGCAACAGTATAGAGTTCATCGGTCATCGCCTCAGCCAATTGCTTAGTGTTGGCTTCTAGCTCGCTTACGCAAAGCGCCAAAACCTCTAGCGTATTGATGGCCGAAGTGAAGGCATCCATGGTGATCTTTTTGGTTAGTTGTAAGTCACGGTGATAACCACTGCCAGCACCTGTCGAAATAGCTTGGAGTTGCAAGGCGTAGTTCGGATAGGCGTGGGCAGTGGCACGCATGATCTCGAAGACATCATAGTTACGCTTGTGCGGCATGATGGATGAGCCCGTGGTCATAGTGACGGGCAATTTGAAATAGTTAAACTCCTGAGAGGTAAACAGCAACATGTCTTCGGCGAATTTGCCGGCAAAGACCATGATGGGGTTGAGCGCTTGCACGGCAATCAGCTCAAACACGCCACGCGATAGGCCGCAGTACATCGGATTTTCCTGTACTTTGGCGAAGCCCAACTCACTGGTCGTCACCTGGCGGTCAAGCGGCAGGGTAACGCCAAAACCGGCAGCGCTACCCAGCGGATTTTGGTCGATGGCGGCAATGCTGTGTGCGACCAATTGCTGGAGGTCATGAAACGCATCGTGATATGAGCCAAGCCACATACCGACGGTAGTAGGCATAGCCTTTTGGGTGTGGGTGTAGCCAGGCATTTCAGTCTGGCCAATGGCGGCAATTTTGCCAGCATAGGCCTGGGCGACTGTTGCCAATTTGCCCGCTACTGCTTCAAGTTCCGTTTTGATGAACAGTCGCATCATCACCAAGGCTTGGTCATTGCGGCTTCGGCCAGTATGAACCTTTTTGCCAATCGGTCCGAGTTTTTCTGTTAGATATAGCTCAATGGCAGTGTGGCCATCTTCGTGTTCGCTGGTGAGGGTGAAGGTACCGGTTTTCCACTCGTTCAGTAGCTCGTCCAAGGCCGCTGCCAATTGTTGATATTCGTCGCTGGTCAGCACGCCAATTTTTTCTAGCATGTGAGCATGCGCTTTGGTCGCGGTAATGTCGTGACCGAGTAAGTGCTGGTCCAATACCTGATCATCGCCAACAGTGTATGACTCGACCAATGGATGGAGTGAGCCGGTTGCGGTTGATTGCCATAGTTTACTTGCCATATGAGTATGCTCCTTCAGCTGTTCGCTGACTTAATGAATATAATTCAATGAATCCGGCGGACGAATTCTGGTTGAATGCGGTGTTGGAATCAAAGGTTGCAAGATTGATATCAAACAACGAATGTGGTGAGTCTACGCTGACGACAGTGATGGTGCCTTTGTACAGGCGGACTGTCACCGTGCCAGTGACTTTTTGGTTCTGATCATCAATGTAGGCGTTAATGTGATGGACGGCTGGCTCGTACCACTGCGCTGCATAGGTCAGGTAAGCCCATTTTTTGTCCATTTCGGCTTTGAGTTCATTTTCAACGCGGGTCGAGACTAATTGTTCAAGTTTTTGATGAGCAGCAATCAAGATGGCAGCGCCAGGGTTTTCGTAGACGCCGCGTACCTTTAGTCCGACCAGCCGATCTTCAATAAGGGTTGATACGCCGACGCCGTGTTTGCGGCCGATCTGGTTACAGTGCTGGATGAGTGCCTGGAGTGAAAAGTGACGGTTATCGACAGCGACAGGCACGCCTTTGATGAATTCAATGGTGATATCTTCGGCTTCGTCTGGCGTGTATTTGATGGTTGAGCACCAATTGAGAATGGCGTGGTAGTTTGGCTTGAGCGATGGCGATTCTATCTCACCGCCTTCGCTGGTGATGCCCCACATGTTTTCATCGGTCGAATAAGGCGATTCCTGAGTATGTGGCACGGGGATATTGTGCTTCTTGGCATAGGCAAGCTCTTCCTCTCGGCCCATACTCCACTCACGTACTGGTGCTAAGATCTTGAGCTTAGGGTTGAGCGTGGTGATGTAAGTTTCGAAGCGAACTTGGTCGTTGCCTTTGCCAGTGGCACCATGTGCGATGACGGTGCAATCGTATTTTTCGGCATATTCGACGGCTAATTGCGAGATGATGATGCGCCCCAGTGGCGTGCAGAGGGCATAGCCACCTTGATAATCAGCATTGGCTTTGATGGCCAGTGATAGTAGCTCATCAGCGAAGCGGTCGCGAGCATCAACCGTGATGGTTTCTATAGCGCCGAGCATCTTGGCCTTTTCGGCGATGGCGTCGAGATCGTCAACCGTCTGGCCAATATTAACCGTGAGGGTAATGACGTTGCAGTTGTATTTTTCTTGTAACCACGTGAGCATGACGGAGGTGTCGAGGCCTCCCGAATAGAGTAAGAGGCACGTGTCAAACTCGCCATTTGTCGCCTCGTGGCTGGCAACTTTAGTGTAGTGAGGTGTGTCGTGATTCATATCCTTCCTTTCTATAATAATTAAAAAGAGCCGCTCGGATGAGGGCTCTTTCGTTGGTTTTATACTATACGACTAACTAGCCCTCTGAATCAGAGCGGCGACGACGAGCAACGATAACGATGTTGTGTCGATATGTCATACTAACACCATAGCATACCGCGCATATTTTTCACAATACTTTTCATATAAAATTGCGATGCGCTACAATAGTCATATACATTGGTATGACGAGGGGATAAAATTGTGCAGCAATATAACAAAGAAGCGCCTAGTATAGACGTATGAGTGGACGAGTAGTGAATATTCTCCTCGTTGAAGACGAACCAACCCTCCGAGCTGGTACTGAGCAGTTCCTCGTGCAGCGCGGCTTTACGGTGATAGCGGTAGCCAGCGGCGAGGAGGCGCTGGAGCAATTTGCTGAGGCAGATGCTATTATCCTCGATATTATGTTGCCAGGGATAAGCGGGATCGAGGTGCTGCACCGAATTCGCCAAGCGAGCGACGTGCCGGTACTCATGCTAACAGCACTACATGATGAGCCGACACAGATCGCTAGTTTTGACGAGCTGGCGGATGACTATATGAGTAAGCCATTTTCGCTCGTGATTTTGGAAAAGCGGATCAAGGCGCTGCTGCGCCGCCAGCAACCCACCGTAACCTTATGGCGGCGTGGTCTGGCCTCGGTGGATTTTGCGGCCTATCAAGGGTTTTATGATGATACTGATGCGCACCTCAAGCCTAAGGAAGTACAGCTGCTCAAGCTGCTGGTAGATAATCCAAACATGGTCTGGAGTCGGCAGGCTATTATCGACCGGCTGTGGCGCGATGATGAGGTGCCATTTGATCGAGTGATCGATGTCTACATCAAAAACCTGCGCAAGAAATTGCACCTCGATTGCATCGTCACGGTAAAGGGAGTGGGTTATCGCTATGAAGCGGCTTAAATTATTTCCCAAAACATTTTTGGTATCGATCGGCCTATTCGCAGCGCTGATCATCCTCGTGCATGCGCTGGTCTACACCTTGATGCCGCAATTTTATCTGCAACAAAAAGAACGCGAGGCGGCAGACAATCTCACGGCGCTGACGGCTAAACTCCGTGGCAAGTCCACCGAAGACATACGCCGCCTGAGCCAAGAGTTTGCTACCATGAACAACGTTAATATCACGCTGACGATTAATGGGCGCGACCAGTACTTTCAAGGCTTTGATTCCATCAATATCGTGACGGATAGTGGTAAATCGGTTGACACCAGCGTGGTAAAAATTGCTGACGGGCAGACGGTTGATCCGCGCTCAGCCATTTTGCGACAGGGCAGCGCGGTGAACAACCAAGGCCAAATGATCGCGGTCAAGCTACTCGCCGACGTAGCGTCTGTCACTCAGGCCAAGCTCGCCACGCTGCACGTATTACCCTATACCATGCTTGGCTCGCTGCTGGTGGCGCTGCTGTTTTCGTACATCTACAGCCGCTTTGTGACGCGGCCGATTCGCCAGATGGCCGCGGTAACCACGACCATGCAGCAGCTGGAAAAGGACGCGCACTACCCGGTAAATAGCAGTGATGAAATTGGCGTGCTGGGACGAAATATTAATGAACTCTATCAAAATCTGTGGCAAACGATTCGCTCGCTCGAGCATGAAAATAAACGGATCACCCAGTTAGAAAAGGAAAAAATCGCTTTCCTGCGCGCGGCTTCGCATGAGCTAAAAACGCCGCTCGCGGCCCTCCGGATCATGCTCGAAAATATGCAGCTGAACATCGGTGAATATAAAAATCGCGATCAGTACCTGGCAGAATCGGTGGCGCAAGTTGACCGTGTGGCGGCAATGGTCAATGACGTTTTACGCTCGGGCAGCGCGGCCGAGCAGGCTCTGCATCAAGAGAAGCGGCTGAGGGTCGATAAACTGATTACCGAGGTGGTTGCTGACTATACGCTGCTAGCAAAAACGCGCGGCATGACTTTCGCGGTTAACATGCAACCTGCGACTATCTACGCTAACCGTGACATGATGCGCCACGTCATCTCGAACCTAGTATCAAACGCGGTACGCCACGGCGACACCGGAAGCGTCATAAAAATTACCTGCAACCAGAATGAGCTGACTATCGAAAACGCCTGCAAGCCACTCACCAAGCAGCAACTTCAGCACGTCTTCGACCCGTTTTATCGAAGCAACAGCGACAAGAAGCAACACGCTGATAGCAGCGGCATCGGCCTCTACACGGTAAAGATGCTGCTCGACGCCAAAGGCTTGGACTATGACTTCACGCCGCACGGGCGGGGCATGCGGTTTGTGGTGAGGTTTAATTAAAATACCTGAACTTGATGTGAACTAAATTGAGCAACTTTTATAATAGAATAGCAAAGACCGCGCGCTGCCCCGATAGCTCATGTTATTTATTCTGATATAATAAATTCATTATGATTACACACCAATTAAAACTAGCAACAGAACCTTTTGACGCCATCACTTCTGGCAATAAAACCATCGAATCACGGCTATATGACGACAAGCGCCAGAAAATTCAAATCGGCGACCAGATTATCTTTACCAATCGAGACAATCCCAGCCAAACTGCTGCTGTTACAGTTGTCGGTTTATTGCGCTATGCGACGTTTCATGATTTGTTTTCGCATAATGATCCGCAGAAATTTGGCGGCGAGAGTGTTGCATGGCTAGAAAATCAAATCAACGAATTTTATTCTATTGAAGACCAGAGACTACATGGGGTAGTGGGTATTGAATTTATATTATCTCGATGATATAATAATGACTGTCCTATCCGAGCTACGTCAAAAATCGTAGCCATCACAGGAAGGTGTACATTGTGACTGAAGCATCAGTCAGCAACATCGTCGTGCGCCCAGCAAGGGCGAGCGACTTCGGTTTCGTCTCGGACCTCATGGTTCGAGCACTGACTCCGTTCTACGACGGAGACCACCGCGCCCATGCGCGGCGTATCTTTGATACGCACATCGCGGGCGGCGTTGACCGCGTCGGTCAGTTCTCCGCTGGGCAGTACATGTTCATCGCTGAAAGCGACGGGCGCCCTGTGGGCGTCATCCACGTCGTCAACAAGAAACAGGGGACTGTCAAGATCAGCCCCCTCATCGTTGACACGGCGTACCGAGGGAAGATGGGCGTTGGAAGCATGCTGCTCAAGCACGCTGAAGATTTCGCCCGTAGCCTCGGTGCTCGGCAGATCTACTGCACTGTGGCAGAACCGAATAAAAAGGCGCTGGGATTCTTCCTCCGGAAGGGCTTCCGCATCACCGGAACAGCGAAGGATCACTACAAGATCGGCATCGATGAGCATATGCTGTATAAGCAGCTCATTGACGAGGCGGGGTTTGACTCGCCGAACATCTCTGTGGTTCCGTTCGATGAGAGCCAACACGCCGACGGCGCGCGAGCTCTCATTCTGTCGCAGATGAGTGGCGACTTCGACGGTGTGGATAGCAACTGGGTTGACGCCCTATTTGCTGGTTACCGTCGTATGGAGTCTGGCGACGTGAACACCAAGTTCAAAATCATCTTCGTCGCTGAGTGCGACGGTCAGGTAGTTGGCGTCGCGGGCGCGACCCCGAAAAAGGGTCAGCCCATCAAGCTGATGCCACTCGTGGCGAAGTCGGAGGCAGCGTTCGAAGCGCTCGTCATCGACCTCCAGGGGCTACTGGAGGACTACGGCCACAAACTGTACGTCCACCTCGTCCCTGAGCCGTGGCAGATCGCCTGCCTTCAGCGTCACGGATGGGCGCTCGAAGGGGTGTTCCCGGGAGGGTACGCGCCAAACAGTGTCGTACAACAGTGGGGGCTCAGCCTCCAGAAAGGAAGTCCCGTGCGCAAGCTGCGTATCAAGAAACCCTACTTTGATGACATCATGTCGGGCCGCAAGACCTTGGAGGTTCGTGTCGGCTACAACAGCATCAAGCGACTGAAGGCCGGTGAGCTCCTGCAGCTCGAGACCGGACACACGTCCGGTGCGGTGCGGATCAAGTCGATCCGCATCTACCGTAGCTTCGCTGACATGTTCTCATCGGAAGTGTGGCAGCAGATCGTGCCGCAGGCGAAGAGTGAAGAGGAGGCACTTCGTCTCCTCCGCAAGATCTACCCTGACCACAAGGAACGCCTCGGCGTTCACGTCATTGAGGTCGAGAAGTAGATAGGACAACAGATTGGGGTGCGCATCCCCTAGATTGGAGAAATCCATCTGAACAAATGCGAGTGACTTGGGCTAGTGTCACTGATACCTGACTTAAGGTATCGAACAACTAGCCTATTTTTCTTGGAAGAGATATCTGATATCTATGAGAGATGGGAGGTTAAATTTATACAACCTCGCCCATTTCACATTCCCTTCACACACCCCTGCTACACTGACATAGAACCAAGAAAGGAGATCTATGTCATTTATACAACGTGCCTGGCTCTATATCACCAGGAAAAAATTCAAAACGCTGATTTTGCTGGCGATTTTGCTCTGTATGTCGACGATTATGCTGAGTGGATTTGCCATCAAGCATTCGACCGACGCGGCGGCGCAGTCGCTGGACAAAACGCTCAAGGCCGGCTTCACGCTGGGCAATAATCCACGTACCAATCCGGGAACGGCGCGCGGCTCGGGAACGGTGTCGAATAAAGACATCGACGCGGTGAAGAATTTGGAGGGCGTGACGGACTATGTCAAACGCCAGAATGCCACGGTTGACTTCATCAATACCAAACTCGTGCCACTGCCAAGCGGTGGCAGCGGCTATGACGCCGAGAAAGACAAACAGTTTGGCAACGCCGCGACTATCATCGGCGTCAATACATCTGAGCTTGAAACCAAGTTCCGAGCTGGCGCACTCAAGCTCATCGCTGGCCGGCACATCACCAAGCACGATTCACACACAATTTTGGTGCACGAAGCTTTTGCCAAGGCTAACAACCTGAAGCTTGGCAGCAAGATAAAGCTAAAGGCCAATCAATACGACACCGACAATGAACATCCATCCAAGGACGAGGTCGAAGTAGAAATCGTCGGTATATTTAGCGGCACAAACCCAAAGCAGGCGACGTATCAGGTGGAGCTGTTTGAGAATGTGTTCTTGACTGACATCGCGACGAGCCGCCAGTTGAACGCGTATACAGCGCACAATGAGATTTACCAAGATGCCACGTTCTTCACTAAAGGCACCAAGCGGCTGGACGAGGTGATGGCGCGAGCACAGAAATTGCCGGTCAATTGGCAAAAGTATCAATTGAATAAGAATAGCCAAGAGCTGGCCGGGGTGACTGGTGCGGTGAACGGTGTGTACGGCTTGATCGACGGTATGTTGTGGGCGACGGCACTGGTCAGCGTCGCGGTAATCGGTATGGTGCTGTACCTGTGGATGAATGAGCGCAAGCGTGAGGCGGGTGTGCTCTTGGCGACGGGCGTGCCGCAGTCAAAGATTGTGTTGCAATACATCGCTGAGCTGGTGATGATCGCGGTACTGAGTTTCGGTGCGTCGTACGTTACCGCCGGGCTGATTGCTCAACAAATGGGTGATCATGTGGTATCGCAGGCGGCACAGAATGCCACGCGTCAAGCGAGCAGTTCGCTTGGCGGTGCGTCGCTTGGTGCTGACGCTGACTCGGTGACGTCATCGCGCACGCTCGACAAGGTGACGATTGGTGTGCAACCGACGGATCTGCTGGCGGTGTGGGGCGCTGGGCTGGCGGTGATTATCATTGCGGTGCTGCTGGCTTCGCGGCCGATTACAGGGTCGACGCCAAAAGAATTACTAACCGAAGTAGACTAGGGGCGAATGATGACGATTATCACACGAGCCTGGACGGCTGTGGCGCGGCGGCGGCGTCGCAGCCTGACCATCGCCCTGATCATGACGCTGATTTTCACGCTGCTGATCGGTACGCTGACGGTGCAGCAGACGATGGCGCAGCTGAAGCAATCGGTCGAGCGTAATATCCGCGCTGGCTTTAGTGTCGCCAGCAAGCAGCCATCGGGCGAGGTGCCGATGGACATCGCGCAGCGGGTGCAGCGCCTGGACACGGTGAAAGCGCACAACTTTCAAGCAGAAACCGCCGTAGGACTGCCAGGCAAACAATTGATCGACACGGCAGGCAGCGGCGTGCAACTGGACTCTAACGTGGCTGGCGAAGCGAAGGTGACGGGCGCGACAGAGAGCAATCTGCTCGGCGAGTTCACTGGTCGATTTTACCAGCTGGAGCAGGGCAAGCATCTGACAGAGCGCGATCAAAACGCGGCGTTGATTCACAAAACGTTTGCCGAGAAAAATAATATCAAGCCAGGCGACAAGCTGGGCATCACCAAAGACGGCCGGCGCGTGACGGTGACTGTCGTAGGGACTTTCAGCGGCAAAGGCGAAAAGCCGGCGGCCCTGCAGTCTGATATGCCAGAGAACCATCTCATCACTGACCTGGCTGCGGCGCAGCAACTGACAGGTAGCCAGCAACTGACACGGGCAACGTACTTCGCTGAATATCCACACCAGCTGAAGTCGCTACCAGACCGCGTTAAAAGCTTACCACACGTCGATTGGAAAAAATTTAGCCTGACTGACAACGGGGCGGCATTCGCTGGCGTCCTCCAAAACATCGCTGGCATGCAAAACATGGTGACGATTGCCACCATCGGCGTAGCCGCAGCAGGGTTGGCGGTACTATCGCTGGTGCTGGTGTTCTGGGTGCGCGGCCGCTTGTATGAAATTGGCATCTTGCTGGCCATCGGCACGTCGAAGCGGCAGATTATCGGGCAGTTCTTGACGGAGCTCGCCATCATCACCGCAGTTAGCTCGGTGTTCGCACTCGCCATCGGCTCGGTCGCCTCGTCGCAAATTTCTACTGCCCTGACGGCGCAAACCGACCAAAGCCAGCGCGTAGAAAAGACTGCGGTGCAAGCCGCGCCAATAGCAACTTATCTACAGGCTTTCACCTTCGGCTACGTAGTCGTTCTGCTATCAGCCATCGCTGCCACCGCGCCAATCATGCGCCAATCACCAAAGCAAATTTTAGCAAAATTAAGTTAGGAGTTATTATGTCACTACTTACGTTACGCGATATCATTTATTCATACGCTGATGGCACTAGCAATGTGCTGAATGGGATCAATTATCAATTTGAAAAGGGCACATTCTACGCCATCGTCGGTAGTTCTGGGGCTGGTAAATCAACCCTGCTGGGGCTGCTAGCGGGGCTGGACACGCCGACTGGTGGGCAGATTTTGTTCGACGACGAAGACATCGCCGAGCAGGGGTACTCACATCATCGCAAGCACAACATCTCGCTGGTGTTTCAGAATTATAACCTGATCGATTACTTGACGCCGCTAGAAAATTTAAAGCTGGTTAATCCCAAGGCTACCAACGAAACGCTACATGCCATGGGCCTAGACGACGATCATATCAATCGCAACGTCATGAAGCTTTCTGGTGGTCAGCAGCAGCGTGTGGCGATTGGGCGAGCGCTCGTCTCACATGCGCCGATCATCTTGGCGGACGAGCCGACCGGCAACCTGGACGAAACCACCGCCGCCGACATCATCACTATCCTGCGCCGAGCCACCCACGAAAACAGCAAATGCGTCATCGTCGTCACCCACAGCAAGCAGCTCGCTAAAGAGGCGGATGTGGTGCTAATGCTCAAAGATAAATTGCTTCGGCCCAGCAAGAACAGTAAAAGGCGTCGTTAGGATTTAGTCGTGGTACAGATAGTGCCGCAATCTGTCAGGCAAAGCAGGTGCGAGCATGTCGTAGGCGTCGCCAGTCAGGGCAATTGACAGCTGGTCGCGCGGCTGACGCTTGGATAATTTCGTCATACCAAAGAGCTCTGGGCTCACGTGTCCACCGGGAACATTGTCGAGTCGGCCAAAACCGGCGGTCAGGCGAATAGCGTACTCATCATGCGCGTGAGCGATATCAGTAAGATCATTGAGCAGCGGAATGAGCGTCTTGTTGCCAAAAGCCGCCCGCTGCTCACGTGAGAAACGCGTGTTGCTGCGCGGCAGTGGCACTGCAAGATTTTGCCCATCGCCTGTCCAGCCAATTAGCTCACCACCATAATGCTGCACGGCAGTGAGTGCTTGGCTACCAAAGCGAATGAGAAATGAGCGCAGCTCTCCGTCATTACGCGCTATCTCCTTGGTTGAGTGCGACACATCCCACACGGCAAGGACGACGTTTGGTGTAGTGGGTGATTTAAGCGCTAGCATATCGGCGACTGACTGAGTAGGGTATGATGCTCGCGCCAATGCTTGCAGCGCCGTAACGCCAACACCGAGTGTAGTTTTGACGCTGTCATATCGCCATAGTGTTTCCAGTTCGTTCAGCTGACGTTTGGTTGGCGTACGGTCTTTTGTAAAAGCAGCTTGCAAGACGGCGTGTTGGTCAGGTAGTGGCAAGTTGAGAACGCGATGATTAGGATTCATCGCACTATCAGTCAGCGTGATGGTATCCTGGTTTTCCTCGATAACACGTCCAGCAACTGACGACCCATCAACGCGGTGCCCTGTAATATGTGTTTCTTGAAAATCAAATCGGTCATCAGCCGGAACGTGCGGTGAACATGCAGTAGCAATTGCCCCAATTGAATCAGGATTGCATTCATCATGTACAAAGACGGTGGCTGCGTCTGGCAGTGTGTCGGCCATGGGTGCGTGCTGTAGAAAATCACCGACTGTTTGCACGAGTGCTTGCTGGTAGTCATGCGCTGGTGTGGCGTGCGAAGTTTCGTGATGCATTAGTTATATTATGCCACATATTGGTGGAATAGGGTATGATTAAAGGACGCCTGGCTCACGACTGGCGCTTCTTCATATATTTCGCGGTCTCCTCCCAGAGCGGGTTATCCTTGTATGGTACGCCATCGTGCGCCCAATACCACCAAAAGTATCCACCAATGTAGCGTGGAGTGTACCGCGGCATGGCATAATAATGCCGAAACAACTGTAGTTTATGCGCCATCGGGGCATGCTCACTGGGTGTGCCGCACTCGCCAATGCCAAGCTTGGCTTCTGGGAAGAGCGTCTCAAGCTCAGCAAAGATCTGCCGCCAGTTGGGCTGGTAGCCATCGTTGTCATCGTCGTAGTAGCTGACGAGGACATAATCGACGCCCTGCTTCAGATCATCAGGTAGGTATGTTTGTAGCCACTCTTTCATGCTCAGCGTACTCCCGTTTGGCGGGAAGTAGTAGGGAACAAGCGCCGCCGCGGCATGCTTATCCTTAATGTATCGGTAGGCACTGGCCACCTTCGCGACAGTAAGGTGCGGGTCTTCTTGGATCCACTCTTGGCCATTCATTTCATTGCCAACCTCCCATATCGCTACATAGTGAGATAAATACTGGTAAGACTCAGCAAAGCGCTGCTGGTAGTGCTCAGTGCTGTAGCTGTGCATATCAGAAGAATCAACGGGCTGGGCCATGATATCGGCCACGCGATGAATCGCCTTGAATAGCCCACGGTAACGCTGTGGTGATCTATCCTTAGACATAACGATCCGCACCGTTGGCCGAGCAGGCAAGCGCTGAATGGCCTCCACGATATCAGCAAGCCGTCTCGTGCCCTCCCAGCTGTCGTCGATTGTCAGGCCATAGAACATATGTGATGATGCATGATGAGAAGATGAATGGTTCGTGCTGCCTTGCGGGGTAGAGCGTGACGCTGGCGCTAGCATGCGCAGCAGCACATACATTAGCACACAAAGCAATAGAATAAGACCAGCAATATGAACGTACTTTGGCATATAATAAGCTCCTTACAAGGTAGTATATCAAGGCGCAGTTTTATATCAAACCAGGCGAATTTCGAAATTCGCCTATTTTACCCTGTTTTTTCCCTGTTACAGCGGACTCTTTTTCTCTTCTTTTATATATTTATATATAATAGGAGAGAAATCGATATGGATATATGGATATAGAGAGATATAAAGATATAGGTAAAGATAGAGAATAGTATGAGTATAGATAAAGATAAGAAGATAGAGAATAGATAAATAAAGAAATATAAAGATAAGGAAATAAAGATAGAAATAGAGAGATATAAAGATAGATAAATAGATAGAAATAGAGTTAGGAATATAGATAGAGAAATAGAGAAATATAGATAAATAGTAGAGAAAGAGAGTCATAGAGATAAAGAGAGATGAATATAAATATAGAAAGAGGTATGAAGTAATAGTTATCGTAACTACGATAAGAAAGTGGCAAATGGAGGAGTGCGAGAGCTGCTATAGCTCTGAGATTTAGACTATCGGGAACTTGACTTCCCTAGATTTTGTAGACTGACCGTTTTACAGTAGGGAGGAAGGGAGTAACAACGATGAGTCTCGAAGAAACCGTGCACGATGCACAGATAAAAATATTGCGAGAATTGCTATTCTTGCCAACTGCTCATTTCGCTGCGTTGCAGCGAGCTACTGGGCTCGATAGCGACCATGTCAAATTTCACATCAAACGACTAGTTGCCTTAGGCTACGTAACAAAAACAGCTGACGGCTATATGCTTTCGATCAAAGGAAAAGAATATGCCAATAAGCTAGACACTGATGCTGGTGTGATTGAGCGTCAGCCAAAGGTAGCAGTATTGCTTGTTATTGAGCGGCAGCACCATGGTGAGAAGCAATACCTTCTGCAGCAGCGACTCAAGCATCCATGCTATGGTTTTTGGGGTGCGCCAACTGGCAAAGTACGTTGGGCGGAGTCTGTTGTTGAAGCGGCAGCACGTGAGCTTGCTGAAGAGACAGGACTGCGCGGTACTTTTGTGCACCGCGGTGTCTATCACGAGCGGGTTCGTCACAGCCAAACAAATGAAATCGTTGAGGACAAACTATTTCATCTGATGTTTTGCGATACCGTCTCGGGCACGATGGTCAAAGAATTTGAAGGTGGTAAAAATGCCTGGCGCACGCGTGAAGAGATGGAGAGTGAACCAAAGAAATATAAGAGCTTCATGCGCGAGATGGCGGCATGTATTGATAGACACGGTGAACTAACAGAAGTGATATATGAATATGACGCAACAGAATTTTGAGCCACCTCGGGCAGTACTTTGCGGCTCATACACGCGTGACAGAGACGGACTTTTGTGGGCCTATGATGAGCTTATTGCAACTAGCTGCCAGGTTTTATCGCCACGACGGATGCTGTTTGATAATAATGCAGCATTTGTGCGAGACGCTGCAGAGCAAGGTATATCACCACAAGCGATCGAAGGCTGGCATTTATCAGCAATTCGTCAAGCGGATTTTGTAATGCTTCATGCTCCAGATGGCTATGTTGGGCTGAGCGCAGCAATGGAAATTGGCTTTGCTACGGCCCAAGACTGTCCAGTTTTTTCACGCACTGCACCACAAGACATCGCCGTGCAGGGACTAGTGCGAGTTGTGCCAAGTGTGTATGATGCCCTGCAGGTAGCGCATCTCCGATAAATGAGTCGGGGAAAATACGTACAGAATAAGAACGTATACCATGTTTATGTCATATCAGTAATAAAGTGGTATAATCATACGCATGAAGAAGCATATGATATATAACCATATTCCTGATTTTTGCCTCTTTGGCTTCGGCTTTGCTGCTTTAGCAGTGGCGTGGACGTGGCCAGGGACAGTAGTGATTGCCAGCGAATGGTGGCTGGTAGGTGCTGCTTGCATTGTTGTGGCTGTGTTTATAATGCATGCAACGATGCGCGCTTTGCGCCGAGCTGCAACCTCAACTAACCCGCTTGATGAGCCAAGCGAGCTGCTCACCACGGGGCCGTTCAATTTCTCGCGCAATCCACTTTATCTTGCATATATCTTGGCGGTACTTGGTTGCGCGTTGGTGAGCGGCTCATGGCTGGCGCTGCTGTGCCCAGTGGTGTGCTTTGGCGTGCTAAACTGGCTCATTATTCCAATCGAAGAGCACGCCATCCATCACGTCTTTGACGAGCGTTACGAGTGGTACTGCCGACGGGTGCGGCGCTGGCTTGTAGTGCCTATGGCGTGCAAGCACATGAAACCTATGCGCTTTATGACAATACGGCGAGCGGCTCGGCCATATATTTTTGCAGCGATATCTGGCATTGTTGTGGCAGGAACGGCTTTTGCCCCACATTGGCTTCTGCAGCTACCAGTATTTTTTGCATTGGCATTGCTATTTATAGCAGTGCGACGACTGTCGGGCGTTCATCTTTATGGCGTTGGTGCTTGTTTCATGCTGGCATGGCTCTTACCAACGACCTATTGGTATTACTACTTTATGTCGCCCGGCGTGGCATTTGGTGCAAGTGTTGGATGGGCACTTTTGCAGGCTAATCTATTTTGGATTATAGCTCTGCGTCGGTATATTCGGACATACGGTGCTGTAGTGCTCTTTGTTATTGCATGGTGCACATTGACGTATATACGAACTCATGCACCAGTGGTAGAGGATTGGTGGATTCCTCATCTTGGCTATAGCGTGTGGCGTAATGACAGTATCACTATGTGGAGTGCCTATGGCGGCGAAGCAGTGCTCGAAGCGATTGTATTACTCTGCGGCGTGAGTATAGCGTGGCTAATAGTGCATGATCGTATGAGCGTATGGATACGTATGAGCTGCGGGCTTGTTGTACTCGTGGCGATAGCAAATAGTATTGTTGTGCATATGCCAGCCAAGCCACTCCCTCCAGTGATTGCACTCCAAAAGATGACACGTGGCGGCGTTGATATACCCGCTACTAAGGCTGATGTGGATGACCTCATACATCTGACAAAGCGCGCAATTGCACAGTACCAATATCCTCATGCGACAATCGTCTGGCCAGAAAATTATATCCCACCTGCGCTGCACACAACAATTGCAGCCTTTGCACAAAAAGAATCGATCAATATCGTCTACCATACAACAGAAAAAGACGATACAAGAATATACAAGAAAGTCGTACTGGTAGATCAGTCTGGTCGCAGTATACTAACAAATTACAAAGCGCATCTTGCGCCAGATGAATCAATTGGCACAGCGCGTTATTCACGCGTAATTGCTACGCATAATGCTACGAAAGTTACGGCATATGTTTGCTATGACATACACTACCCAGATATTGTTGAGCGGCTCAAGGGGAGTGACGTTGCCTATATTCCACTGAGTGATCCTGAGTATGGCTATCTGCAAAAGCAATTTCACGCAGCAGATAGTGTTATTCATGCTAGGCAGGCACAAACAGCCGTTGTTTTGGCGGGTACAGATGGGCCAACCATGATTATTAACAGCAACGGTATCATCGTTGATCGCCTGACGGGGAATGCTGCTGGATTCGTTGGATATAGCAAATAAGAGCAGGTGCTTTGTGCGGCGTACAATAGTTTGAGGTGAGCTGCGTATCTTTCTTACTGGGTAAACAATCGTTACATTTGCGCTCATCGTCTTAGCGGGGACAGTCACTGCTCGTCGTTATCATGGCGCACGTCGTGTGGTTGCTTGTCAGTCAGGGGCTATTCTTTGGCCTTGCTATCGCGATTATGTGCGATAGACACCAGCCTCTCATAGCCTGGTTCGAGCGGGTGCGAGCCCGATACAGCACGCTCATTCGCTCGAGCATTACAGTGGTCATCGTGCTGTGCGGGCTTACTCTGCTTGCAGATATGGCAACCTTCTTGCTGAGTGGTCACTGACTACTAGCCGAGTAGCGAGTAAAGCCCATGGTACAATAGAGATGCTTGGCTGCACAGTATTTTCGGCACAAAATATATGAGACCTCCATACACCCCTCGGCAAAATGGCATCATGCGAGCGGCTGCTCGTCGTGTGCGGTATGACGAAATACCACCACAGGTAGCGCACGCTCGCTATGTGTACTGTCTGTGGGAGCTAAAGACAACGCAGCCACAGGCGTACAACTTCTACTACATAATTTTGCCCGATGCATGTATTGATATTGTCTTTGATCTAGATGACTGCAGCGCCTCTATCATGACGCCATGCCAAACCGCTTGGCGGATAGCGCTGGGTCGACGATTTCATTATGTGGGAATACGCCTGCATCCTGGTGCGTATCACGGTGACGTCGATGCAGTCGTTGGCGCAGCGATACCTATTAAGCGGCTGGCCGGCTGGGCTGTCACAGATATTATTGCTGCGTTGCAACAGCACAGCTTTACTCAGCAGCAAGATATTCTCGCAACTTGCATCCAACGAATGATTGACTGTAACCTAGTGCAGGCAGATGACTTTATCATGCAGGTCATCGCTCGGCTTGATGGCCAGCATACGATTACCCAGATTGCTCAGCAGTTGGGCTGCTCCGAGCGGCATCTGCGGCGGATTGTTCGTCAGCGAACTGGTTTTTCACCTCAAGCGCTGCGGACAATTGTCCAGTTTCAGCGGAGCTTTACAGAAGATTGGCGAGAGCTCTATGCCGACCAGTCGCACTATATCCATCGTTTTCGGTGGATTACGCAGCATACACCGCAGCGCTACCACAAGACATATCAAGCATAATGTCCGAAATATACAATACGAGAGAGTGCCGCTACGCTACTATAATGGCATAATCATTAACACAAAGGAGCACATATGCACGCACTATATCCTGTGACAATTACCACAAAAATAACGGAATGTAAGGAGTTTTATTGTCGGCTCTTTGGCTTTGAGGTTGTATTCGAAGCCGATTGGTATGTGCAGCTCTTACATACGCATAGTGGTGCAGAGATCGGCCTGATGCAGCCACACCTTGCCAACCAGCCACAAGATCTCCAAGTGGCATTTGGTGGTCATGGCATTATTTACTCACTTGAGGTTGCTGATGCTGCCAGCGAATACGAGCGGATTAAGAGCTGTGATGTTGCAATCACCCATCCACTCACCACTGAGGCATGGGGCCAGACTCACTTTTGCGTGCGTGATCCAAGTGGTGTAACAGTCGACATCGTCCAGCAAGCAGAAGAGAATAATGGGTGATGCACACCTATACCATTGATGGGCGGGTACAGCAATTTCCGCAAGCAGGTGGCTGGTATTATATCGCAGTGCCGCAGAGGTATACAGAGATACTCCAACCACTAACGGTGCGTGGCCTGATTGCGGTTCATGCGGTGGTAGGAGAGGTGTCGTGGGATTCCTCGCTACTGCCAATGGGTGATGGCACCCACTTCATTCCGCTGCCTGCTAAGGTGCGGCGAACAAACCAGCTCGATGTGGGGAGCTGCGTCAACCTCACGTTTACGATTCGTCGCCCAGCAACATGACACTCGCCGTGTATCCTTGTATAATAGCACTATGCACACGCCCCACCACACCACAGCAAAACCAATGCGCTATGCGCTGCTGCTCCGCGGCATTAATGTTGGCGGCAAGCATAGGGTAAGTATGGATCGCCTGAAGGCGGACTTGATGGAGCTGGGCTTTCGCAATGTCGTCTCGTATATCAATAGTGGCAATCTATTTTTTGATAGCAGCGAGCCGGAGGAGGCGATCCAGCGTACCCTAGCGCGCTATTTTGACGCGACCTATGACTTCCCAGTGCCGTTTATCATTATCAGCGCTACTACGCTCCAGCAAGAGGTGGCTCAGTTACCGAGCTGGTGGCAGGACGACGCTGCCTACCGGCGGGATGCGCTGTTCTACTTGCCAGAGGCGGACAAGACGGCGATTGAGGCAGAAGCAGCCACCTGGGCAAATAGCCGCGAGCAGCTCTATTTTGGGCGCACCGCGTTTTTCTATTGCAATCACGATCAAGCCGATTATCTTACATCAAACTACCATAAAAAGCTACTCAAAGCCCGGTTTTACAAACAGCTCACGATCCGCGGCGGCAAAACCTTTCAGAAAATAATCGAGCTGACATTGGGGGACTGATGAATATCTACGCCTATCAACGCCCGCTTGGGCCTATTGCCGACGACGAGGCTTTGCGCCAGCAATTTATTGCGGTGTATGACGTTAAGACGCACCAGCAGGTTGTGCGCTTTTGCCATGCGTATGGTCATCGGCTACACGAGCTCACCAGCTACACCTTCCCATATAACAGTGACATTGCTGACGCGTATGCTGGTATGGAGCAGTGGCTTGCTGGCAAGGCGAACTACCACGCGGCCCGCAACGCAAGCTTTCAGATTGGCCGCCACGCGCGCTCTACAACCGACCGAGTAGTGGAGCGTTTCTTGCGCACTATGGCGCAGCTTACGGCAAGTCCGCATGTGAAATATCACGGGCTGTGGGCAAGTGACTTTGCCATCACCCTTATCAACACCATGCACCCAAATGATGAAGCGGCAGTGCGTAACGAACGCATAGCACAGATACAACTTTTGAAAAGTATTGACTAAATTTTAAATGTAGTTGTGTATAAGAGGTACGTTTGATACGGCAGCACAACTTGCTGCTCGTGAACAATTGAGCCAGCTCCACAACTTCGCTATACTAAAGATATGACAAATGCGCAATCACAGCCACTCCTCTACGAGCACATTTGTGCCGACCCAATGAATGCGGATTTTGCGGCACAGGGTTGGCCGCCGGTCTATAGCGCCTCGGCCAGCTCGCGTATCATCATTGTTGGCCAGGCGCCGGGCCGCATTGCTCAGGAGACAGGAGTGCCGTGGAATGATGCCAGTGGCCGCCTCTTGCGGCAGTGGCTTGGTGTGAGTGATGAGCAGTTTTACAACCCCGATCTCTTTGCGCTTATCCCAATGGATTTTTACTACCCCGGCAAGGGTGCACACGGTGACTTGCCACCACGCAAGGAGTTTGCTGAGAAATGGCACCCAAAGCTCCGTGCCCACATGCCAGCAGTGCGCCTAACGATTCTGGTCGGTGCTTATGCACAGAAGTACTATCTTGCCCACCGGGCAGAGAAAAATTTAACGGAAACGGTGACGCAGTTTGCGCAGTATTTGCCAGAGTATTTTCCGCTGGTACACCCCTCGCCACTGACTGCTCGCTGGCGAGCACATAACCCATGGTTTGAGGCGGAGGTTGTGCCGGTGCTGCGGCAGAAGGTTTACCAAGCTTTAGAATAATTATGAGGGTGTAGTGAGTACTGCCAGGTAACGGCTTGGCCTTATTTCGTATCCATATAGAACATACCATGAATGTTATTCGAACAAGATAAAAACTAATACGACAGAGTCGTACAATAGTATGCAAAACACTTCTCACGCCTACAAAAGTACGGTATAACCAAGTGTATGAGACGATCCCCAGAAACAACCCTAGACAATTCATATTTCACATTAGTTGCAGCAGACTTTCACAATCGGATGGAAGATGTGGGAGATGCTCCCTATACTGTGGTTGGCGGGCTCGGTTTGCACGCAGTGACTCATGCCGAGAAGATCGATTGGGATGATCATGTGGTGCGGATTGGTAATATCTACCTGCCGCGGCGGCGTGAGAGCAATGGCACGGTGCGAGATCTCGATACATTAGTGCATACAACAGGTACAGTAGCAGCATATCGAGATGAGATGAAAGATGCGCTGGGTGGACTGCTTGTCCCTTCGGTATTTGGCCTTAGGCCATATGGCACTCCACTAATGAATACACTCAAAGGTTTGAGCCATTTCACTGGTGATCGCTATCTTAAAGAGGGTAACGGGGGTGAAAAGGAACTTTACTGGCGTCTTGCTGGCAGCGAAACGAAGATTCCACTTGAAAGCCTTGATCCTTGGCGTGTCGAACAAGACGGCCAAACAGTTTGTACCATCCCTGGCCCCGTTGCTCAGCTCGGTGCGTATATGAATCGATCGATTACTGGCATGCGCAAAAAGGATGAAAGGAAACTAACAGGGCTCATTAACGTTGTTATGCCGAACAGCAAGATCAGCGATATCCCAAAGGAATATCGCGAGCAATTTTTTGCCTTTCTTGAGCAAGCAGAGAAGGTCAAGCGGGCGCGAAAACTTGGTTTAACTGCACTCAAAGCGCGCCTCTTGAAGCGTCTTGAAGAGGAAGAATGGGCTGTTAAGCTTGCTCAAGGCGAGCACGATGGTTTGTTCCGGCTATTTACCGGCAAGCAGTAGCTTCGCGCTATAATAGGAAGTATGAACGCCGCCCTCCACGCCAAGCTCAAAACATTGCCTCGCAGCCCGGGGGTGTACTTTCATAAGTCGGCGAGCGGGGAGGTGATTTATGTCGGCAAGGCGGCAGTGCTGCGCAACCGAGTGCGGCAGTATTTTCAGGATTCGCGCGGACGGGATAACAAGACTATGGCGCTGGTAGCGGAGATCCACGATACGGATTGGATCGAGACCGAAAGCGAGGTGGACGCTCTCTTTCTAGAAAGCGAGATGATCAAGCGCTACATGCCGCGCTACAATGTGCTGCTGCGCGATGATAAATCGCAAACCTTCGTGCGGATCAACATGAAGAGCCAGTGGCCAGTAGTGAGCTTGACGCGCAACCCGGCGGATGATGGCGCCGACTATTACGGCCCCTTCTACAACGGCTTTGCGCTTAAAAAAGCCCTGCGCCACCTGCGGCCAATCTTCCCGTACCTGACGCGTGAGCGCCGGCCTGGGCAGTCAAAGCTAGATGAAGATTTAGGCCTGAGCCCTAAAGTCAGCGACGGGCCGCAAGCTTACAAAGCTAACCTACGCACGCTGATTAGCTATATCAAAGGTAACCGCAAAGCCATCGCTGCCGAGCTTGAGCGCGATATGAAGACAGCTGCGGGGCTACACGAATTTGAACGGGCCGCCCAGCTGCGCAACAAGCTGCGCGCCATGCAGGAGCTGCAGCGCCGGGTGATGTTTGGCGATAAGGAATTTTTGGCCATCAGTAAGGATCGAGCATTGGCGGATCTTGCCACGCTGCTGGGGCTCGCGGGTGAGCCAACCCGCATTGAAGGCTACGATATCAGCCACATGAGCGGCCGCCAGGTGGTGGCGAGCATGGTGGTGTTTCGCAATGGTGTCAGTGACCGGGCCGAGTACCGTAAGTTTAAAGTCAGTGAAAAAAATGACGACACTGGTAATATGCACGATGTTATCTTTCGCCGCCTGAGTGAGCGCCATATCAAGAGCTGGGGCATGCCGAGCCTGCTCCTGATTGACGGTGGCAAAGGCCAGCTGGCGGCAGCAATCGCGGCCCGTGATGCGCGCGGGGTGCATGTGCCGATCATCAGCATTGCCAAGCGCGAGGAAGAGATCCTGGTACATAAAACTGGCTCACAGGTGAAATTGGCGTATATTCACCAGCTGCAGGCCGAGCGCCCGGGTGGTATTACCGTCTACGAGGATGGCGATGTCTACGTGATTAACCTCCATCCGGGGCAGCGCAACGCTGGTGCGCACTCCAAGAATTTGCGGGGTAGTGCCGCGGTGTATGAGCCAGAGGCGGCCCACACTGCCTCTGCTGTGCATGAGCAGCCAGCTAGTGGTACCAGCCAGGTGGCCACTCCACCGCTTGCAGCTAATGACATTACCAAGCTCTTCCAGCGGATTCGTGACGAGTCGCACCGCTTTGCCGTGAGCTACCACACAGCCCTGCAGCGCAAAGCCGGCGTCAAAAGTGCGCTCGATAGCATCCCTGGCGTTGGCCCCAAGACGAAGCAAAAACTGCTGCGGCAGTTTGGCAGCGTGCGCGGTATCATGCGCGCCAGCCAAGCAGAGCTAGCAGCGGTGGTGGGGGAGGCGCGCGCAGCGCAGATTCGGCAAGGGTTAGCAGTAGAGTAGACATACTCGACCAACGACACGGTCAGTGATTCTACATCCCTCTTACGCGTAGCCGCCCGCCAATCCAGAACTTATGTACTAGTGTCAGAAGGGGAATCTCCCTAGATGGTTGCATTACGTCGCGTTGTAGCGATGCGTGCTAATTCACTCTGCTTAAGCGGCACACTACGTTCGAGAAGAAACTGAGTCATAGCAATGTAACGTGCAACCTCTTTCTGAGATTCAACAAGACGAGCCTCTTGTACTGTCGATGAATGCTCGTCATAGAGCAAAGCAACCACTTTTTCCCCGTCGAATACAAGGTAGTCAGAAATGCCAGTCTTAGAGATAACGTCTGAAATTTCAGACCACGGTACGACAAAAATCTGTTCACCCATCTCCTCGTCGGCAACGTACGCATGGTATTCAAAGCGGAGAAGGTAACGAGAGATTGGATACTTGACAACGCGGATACGTGTCATACTGACATTGTATTGCTTGGAATGTTCATATACCCATTGGGACTTCACATCCTTTGTAACGCGTCGTTTGGCATCGTCATAGTCACCCTGTATGAATGATTCATAGGCTTTTGACCCTGTCTCATCATATTCTTGGAGAAACTCAACTTTAACCCAGTGCGAGCGGAGTTGGCGGAATAATTCACCAAACTCCGTGAACCCACCGCCGTCGATTGTCATGCTTTGATAGTTTTGAGGAGGGTATTTGAGGTCGCTAAGATACTGCATGGTTAGTCATAAACACCGTCATTATACTGCACGGCACACAACCCGAATAGCTTTTGCCGGGTCTTTATACGCGTGAATTGTCGATACCGCTGGCAGCACGGCATGCTCTCCCTCAGTCTGGGCGAGGATAGTAGCTGGCTCACGGAAGGTGAGTGTGATATCAGTAATTCTTTCGGCCGGTGTGTGGCCCACTATGGCGCTGCAGGCAAAGGGGATATTTTTGCAAACCGACGAGAAGTCAGCTTGATGGTAGCCAAAAAAGTCGGTCTGCGGGTAGTCAATCGACGAGCGGATAACGCGCCCCATGCGCTGGTTATTGATAATCATCACATCGGTTAGGCCATCCTGCTTTTCGGCAGAAAGGTTGGTTGTAAAGGGCGGTAAGTAAGTGTCGTGCGTGCGCAGATAGGTAGCGGCAACTTGCCCCATGCTGCGTACAAGTTTGGTGCGGGGTGGTGTGCGGCGCATGCGTTCGCGCGATGCTGCGCTAGCGAAACCACTAGCAACCAAAGCAGTTAAGCCAAGTGTCATATACCCAGGGGCGTATCGCCATGGCTCACCATTTACCTCAATAGAGAGCGGCTGGTGAGTGATGATGCTATGGCTAGCCTGCAACAGTGGCAAAGGATCGCGCTGGCCTCTTGCGAGATCGTTGCAATTGCCATAGCCAATAAAGCTATACACTGCGTCATCAAGCTCTGCCCTCAGCCCTGCATTTACCACCTGCGTACTCGTCCCATCACCTGCCGCACTGATGATGTGGGTGCCATCTGGGAGGCGATCGGCAAGATCCTTGATGTTCTCCTCCGCCTGTGAAAAGCGCGTCGTTATGGTATCGTAGGCAATACCCGCTGCGTCGAGCCGGTCAAACACACCAGCTTGCACCTCGCGATGGCGGGTGCTATAAGGGTTCTGGACAATGACAAGCTTACGATCATACATAATAAAAAATAAAAAACACCCCATGCAACGTGTGGTGTTCCTCCTCATGGTGCGGGTAGAGGGAGTCGAACCCTCGTCTCATGCTTGGGAAGCATACATAATAGCCGTTATACGATACCCGCGCTGGCTGTATTATAGCACCTTGCAAAGCAAAAGGCTAACTGTTTATTGCGAAGGCGCAAAATGTGAACGTGTTTCTCGTGCTTGGTAGGATAATACAATGGAGCGGGGGAAGACAAGATAACACAAAGCGTCGAAGAATTGAGACTTTGAAGCCCTTGCCTGAGGAGTGGTTTTTTAGTACAATAGGAAAGAGCAACAGGTGTTGCCTGTGGCTCTTTAGCTCAGTTGGTAGAGCAGAGGCCTGAAGAGCCTTGTGTCACTAGTTCGAGTCTAGTAGGAGCCACCAGTAAAACACTCTCTTTGAAACAAGAGGGTGTTTTTCTTTTAGTATGATACAACCCATCCACAAACAAGACGTCATGTATAATAAGCACTATGAAATCACTCCGTCAGTCCACACCTCTCTCCTGGCAACGCCTTGCTCTGTTTGCGCTCTGGGTTATGCTTGCGATTGTACTGTGCAGTGCTATTGTGTATGGTGCTTTGTTTTTTATGCCACGCCGCGTGCAGTCCCATCCAGTCCAACAGCTTAGGCAAAAAGAGGAGTTCCCAGCAATAGATATGAAGAAGCTATCGCCCATCCGAGCGAAGATCATCACAACTGCCCATCAGCAATTTGACACTCCACAGCCTGGTGTATTTTACAGTCAGGGCGAGCAGCAAGATTGGTGTGCAAACTTCGTTAGCTGGGTGTACCAGCAGGCGGGTGTGCCATTTATCAACCCACACAATGGTGGTTGGCGCATCCCTGGTGTGCGTAGCCTCGAAACGTACTATCGCACGACTGGTCGCTGGCACTCAGCCGATAGTAGCTATACACCCCAGCCAGGCGATGCCGTCCTCTACGACACAACGAGCTCGCGTGGTGAGCACGTTAATATCCTCCTGCGCTACCAAGATGGCAAGCTCACCACCGTTGGTGGCAACGAAGGCAACGCAATCCACGTTAGCACAATCGAGCGAGCAGCCGTTGGCAAAATTCGTGGCTTTGGTGCGGCAGAGTAGGATACGTATCTTTTCTGCGTTATCTAATAGATAGTGAGAATTGGGTATAATTTATTTTCTGCTTCTCCAAAAGCAAGAGGTGAGTACGCAATAGCCGCACGTACATATCCTAGAATAGTGACGGAACGAAGTGCGCAAGAGCGAATAGTATGCGATTCATAGAAGAAAGGGCTTGAAATTTTACGCACTATTCCATATAATACAACTCAGCAACATGCGGGTTTAGCTCAGTTGTTAGAGCGCTTCCTTGCCATGGAAGAGGCCAGGAGTTAGAGTCTCCTAACCCGCACCACAGCATCGCTATACAAACCCTCACCCTGAGAAACAGCCCCTGTGGCCGTCTCAGCCGAGGACCGTCGCCCACCTCCTGTCGAGGTGGGCGATTTTCGTAGGGCAGCGATCCGCGCCACGGCCCGGAGTCTTGGGCTAGCCAGCTGGTCGAACGGCCGGTTGAGCCGTGCTTCCAGGCAGACATCGCTACCGGTGTCCGCCACACGGACAGAGCAGGGCGCCTCATCGGCCCGATGCGTTGGCTCATCACCAGCATCGTCTACCGCACGCACACCGCGCTCCTGCTCATCTCGGCCATGCGTACCATCAGCCTCGTCACCAGCGCCCTTCACACTGCCGTCTTCCTCACCCCGCAGGCCATCACCACCGTCGCCAGGCAGGATGACCCGTCCGTCCTCATCCACCACCGGGTTGACCAGGACCTGCTCGAAGAACACCTGGTTTAGCTGCTTCCTTAGGTGATCCGGTGCCGCCATATA
>CAUUJX010000002.1:0-156051 GCA_963545865.1 uncultured Candidatus Saccharibacteria bacterium | reverse complement strand
GGTTCTTTTTTCTCTTCTTTTATATATTTATATATAATAGGAGAGAAATCGATATGGGTGGATATAGAGAGATATGGATATAGAGATAGATAAAGATAAGAGGATAAAGAATAGATAAATAAAGAAATATAAAGATAAGGAAATGGATAAATAGAAATAGAGAAAGATAAGGATAAAGAGATAAGTATAGATATAGATAGAGAAATAGAGAGAAAGAGATGTATAGATATATAGAGATAGAAAAGGAGAATATATGAAGATAGATATAAAAGAAATAACTGAACGTGAAGGGTGAAATAGAGAGCGATAGAGCACGAGGGTAGATGGTATCTTCGTACTCTTTTGCCGCGTCGCCTGGCGTAGTATAATACCATAGTATGGTACGGAGTGACACGGCGAGCGCGAGCCGCTCGAAATATGACTATGATGAACCAAAAAAGCTGACTATCTCGCAGCTAACGGCCTTGCTCGTGGCGGTGCTGCTACTGGGGGCTGGCTTTGTGGCAGGGATGTACGCCGACAAACTCTATGCGGCAATTGCACCAGTCTTTGGCCTCAAGGTGTCAGCCGATAGCATTGACTTGAGCAGCGTGCAGCAGACCTATCGCAAGCTCAAAGCAGAATATGATGGTAAGCTAGACGATACCAAGCTGATCGATGGCGCTAATCGTGGCCTAGCTGCAGCTACTGGTGACCCCTACACGACCTACATGGACAAGCAAGAGACTGAGCAGTTTGACCGCAGCCTTAATGGCGAAGTGAGCGGTATTGGCGTGGAGATTGCATCGCGGGGCAACCATCCAACAGTAGTGCGCGTCGTCGATGACTCACCAGCAGCCAAAGCAGGCCTGCGGGCTGGCGATATCTTCCGCAGTATTAATGGCCAATCGGTGGAAGGACAGAATTCTGAGGTAGTGGCCAGCAAAGTGCGGGGCGAGGCTGGCACAACCGTCAAGCTCGTGATGCAGCGTGAGGAATCGACCGAGGAATATACCATCGTCCGGGCCAAGGTAAGTGACGCCAGTGTGCGTAGCCAGATTCGCGATGGCATAGGGATCCTCACCATTACCCGGTTTGATGACCAAACTGGCCGACTTGCGCGCCAAGCGGCAGAGCAGTTCGTCCAGCAGGGGGTGCGGGCTGTAGTACTTGACCTACGCGACAACGGCGGTGGCTATGTAACGGCTGCTCGCGAGGTCGCAAGCCTGTGGCTTGAGAACAAGGTTGTGGTAGTAGAAAAGTCTGGCGACGTCGTGCGCGACACCGTGCACAGTAGCGGCCAGGCACTGCTCAAGGGGATGAAGACAACTGTCCTCGTCAACGGCAATAGCGCCAGTGCTAGTGAGATCGTAGCGGGGGCACTACACGACCACAAAGCGGCGACATTACTCGGCGAAAAAACCTTCGGCAAGGGCACGGTGCAGCAGCTATTTGACCTACCCGACGGCCGTAAACTCAAAATCACCGTAGCACGTTGGTATACCCCAAGTGGCCGCAATATCTCGCAGGGGGGTATTGCGCCAGATACTGAGGTCAAAATGAGCACCGATGATCGTAATGCTGGCCGCGACCCACAGCTTGATAGCGCACTGCAAAAGTTCGCAGAATAGACATATATCCAACAAAATGCAAACAATTGTTCGCTAAAAGTATTGTATTTGCCTTGTATCTACGCTACCATAAAGGCATATGGACAGACGAAAGAAAATTCTCTTAGTAGAAGACGACACCGCGCTGCTGGCAGTGTATCGCTCGCGGCTAGAACTGGAGGGCTTTGCGGTGAGCGAAGTGCACAATGGCGAAGATGCACTTTCGGCAGTGGTCGATGTTCGGCCTGATCTGATCTTGCTTGATGTGATGATCCCTAAGATCAGCGGCTTCGACGTGCTCGATATCTTGCGTAACACCCCAGACACTACCAACGTCCGTGTTATCATGCTGACAGCACTGAGTCAGCCCAAGGATAAAGAGCGGGCTAAGCAGCTAGGGGTGGATGACTACCTCGTCAAGTCGCAAGTGATGATTGGCGACGTAGTGGCCCGTATTAAGTATCACCTGGGCATGAGCCAAGAATAACAGAGGCTAGAGGACTGTCGAACAAAGCGTGCAGCAAGCCCTTGCTTCTGAGTGATTTCTCCTTAGCATTATTTCGTGGTATCATAAGAAGATGACGGAAAAATATTCGGCATCACTTTCACCACGACAGGAGCATCTCTTGACGCAGCCAATCACAACGGACGGCACACCAAAAGAGCGTGCAATCCATCCCGATACACATATTATTCCCAAGCGCCAAGATGCGCCACACCACCAGTGGAATGTATTGCGCAGCAGTGGCCAGCTCGACAAGGGGTGGATTGATATAGAGATCATTGACGAAAATGACGTGGCTCTAGTGCGGATGACTAAGCCAGTCCACCGAAGCAACATCGACAAGCTCGAGAAATGCGTGCCACTCGCGGTGCTACAAGAGCAAAACATCGACTTCACTAATGCATATCTGCAAAAAGCCTATGGTGTGATGGTGAAGGATGGTAGGCTGCAGCCCGCTACTGATACCACATGCGACTACCAGCAGCCAAGAGCAACAAACAGAGATACTGCCCGCCCAAAGAGACGATACGTATGAGCATCTCAGCGGGGATAGTGCGCGCCAATTAGTCGGGAGCGTGGCAGCAAAAGCGAGTGATACAGAGGTGGATAATAGCCTCCTCGTGGAGCGGGTACTTGGACGCGTAAAGCAATAAGGGGCTGGTTCGGCTATCTTTTAGGACAGAGCGTGTTATTGCTAAATACTGAATAGTATGAGCATAGCATACTTATCGATAGCATACACCAAGCCTACTAGGGGTATTATTAAAAACAAGAAAACCACCTCGGCTATGAGGTGGTTTTGCATGTGCACTATAAAACACTTACGCTGCGCTGACACACACCTGGGTGCGTGGCTGGGTCTTGCCAGTGAAGGTAGATTTCTTGACCTTCTTGAAGCTGACAACACCACTGTGAGCGGCGTGGATGGTGTAGTTGCGGCTCATGTACGTGCCAGGGCCGGCAATTTTTGTAGCGCCTGTCTGGCGAACGAGGACCTCACCAGCATTGACCTGCTGGCCACCGAAGCGCTTGACGCCAAGGCGCGCCCCAGCGTTATTATGGACGTTCTTGCTTGAGCCACCTGCTTTGACTTTTGACATATCACTCCTTTAGCTAATATAAACAATCTATACGATTATACGTGAGGGCGTGGGCGAAGTCAAGCGGTGTGGATTGAATAGCAGCCGTAAGAATACCAACCACTATAACGAGAGGAGAGAATGGCAAGAGGAGTGCGCAAGCGAGTAAGGCATTTGAGCTGCAGGCATAACAAAAAGAGGATAAAACATCGACGGTGACGCAGATATGCTGTAGCACTAACTGAGCAGCGTTGGATAGTTAGCACTATGGTGGTATAATTAGCTATACTACAGATACAATAAATGATATGAAAAGGAGTGATGATGGCAGGACATGAAGGGCCGAGAGGATTTGGGCCACAGGATAAGTGGCCATATCGAGACAGTGGACCGAGTGGCAGTTCAGACACTGGGGCAGATTTGGCATGGCTTGCAGCGCATCGGGATGCTGAGAGTGATTTGCCGTTGGGGCAAGGGGAGGGCAGCACTCCACAAGGCGATCGTGTGTCTGCTGCAGATGCGCTTCGAGCAAGCCTAAGAGAAGTGGCTGATCCTCGTGAACCGACAGCGCCAGCTGCGCCATCAACTCCGGAAGATATACGTGCAGCGCTTCATGGTCGTATTGAAGCACTAAAGCAGCCTGCTCAGATAGCAGAAGAAAACAAAAAGAAAGAGCAAAAAAAGGCTCTCAAGCGCGTAGCGGAAACACTCCGCGTTGCTCCAGATGTACTTAGCATTGTAACATGTAAGCTAGAGAACCTCGTTGTACAGGAAGGTATATCAACAGGCACTGCGACCAGTTTGCGGTCTGTCTTGGTACTCTTGGAAAGTATTAATCCTCGTGATCTTGAGGTTGCCCAGCAAGAGGTGGAGAAAGCCATCAATGTAATGGATACAAAAGAGAATAGTCATCAATAGTTCTGTAGTATTAGATTCACATAAAGAACCTCAGCTATGTCATGCTGAGGTTCTTGCCTATTGAAACTGCTAGCATGTAGAAGGAAGTATATGTATTACTCGATGACCAGAATGAGATTTTACCCCAAGGTTATTTCATTGCTTCCATCACCAACAACTCCCGCGCTACCACCTGGTTCTCGCGGTAATAACAGAGGTCGGTGGGGCGAACGTGCTGGAATGGGCGGCGCTGGTAGCCCAGCTGCTTTAGCTGAGTGATGAGCGGCAGGTGAGTAAACTGCCCGTCGCTGCCACGCCAAGCGGGCACCGCGATGACCAGTGGTGTGCCAGGGCGCAGCTGAGGGCGAAGGTTGGTGAGGAAGTGGCTAATGATATGGTTGCACGTGGTACGCACAGCGCTGAGCTTAGTGGGAGCAGGTGGGGCAGAGAAGGGCTGGCCAAGGTATGTCTCGCAGACAACGGCGCTGAGCTGCTGAGCGTCTGCCCACTGATGAGTGGTGGCATCGGCCTGAGTAACGTCTTGTACCGCGCCAGGGGTAGCCGCGGCAGAGCGGTGCTGCAGCCAGGTGAGGTTCTCGCTGGTGTAGCTGACCATCTTGGGGCTGAGGTCGCTGCCGCACACATCGTAACCCAGGAGGAGTGCCTCTTGCAAGACGGTGCCAGTGCCGCAGAATGGATCGAGCAGCACGGGGCGCGGCACTGAGTGCTCGGTAGTAGACGAAGGCTGCACCAGTGGCCCAGCCATATTAACCATCATGCGGGCAAGCTTAGGCGGCAGCATACCGACGAAGGCATCAGTGCGCGGACGGGCTTGGTCGCGTGCGGCCAGAGCAGAAATGTTTTGCGCGCCAACACTCTCCGCCACAATAACCCGTCCATCCTGGGCTCGCACTACCAGCAATTCGATATGATGCGGTGAGCGACCAAGCTTGTTGTGGTGGCTGGTGGCGGTGTTGAGTGCCGGAGCGGCGTTGGGGATGAGGCGCAGGCTGGTGCCAGTTGCGCGCAATTTTGTCTTCAGAATAAGGCCAGTCTTTTGCACCTCACGGGCGGTGGCAGAGAAGCCATAAGCACTGATGCCCAGCGTAGTCTTGTGCGGCGCGCCCTGCCACTGCGCGCTATAGTGGCGAACGATCTGCCGGCTCACCGCCAGCCAGTTACCGCGCAGATCTAACACCACCCGGCCCGCCTTTTGGCTGCCACCTAGGCGCTCAAAATCGAATATATCAGAGGTAATAGTAGCGGCCTGCGCGCCAAACCAACGTACCGCCGCCGCGCCATACAAACACTCCAGCTCCGCCACACCCAGGGCCGGCTGCCGGCCAAGAATTGCAATATACATATGCCTAGTATAGCGCAAAAGTGGGTAAGAATGGAGGGAATAAGCAACCGGCCCGAGAATTGACAAGAGCGACCAGGAGGCATATCATACGCCTATGACATCATATTATACAATAGCCCGCCTTCTCACCTGGGACTCGTTGCGCTTCGTCGGTAAGGGGTGGGAGATTGATTGGCCATGGGTTCATCAGCCCAACAACCCGAAGAGTCCCTACCTGTCATTTGGTGATGCGCGCTGCCCGTGGGCGATTGAGGTTGGCGTCTGCATTACCCCGCGCGATAAGTCAGTCCGTGAAAAGATGGACATCTCCCCTAATCAGGATGTTGGCGTGGGCACGACCGAGCCAGGGCGCTATATCCTCACCGTGTGCTCTCAGTCATTCTTGGATGACCCTGCTAGTGCAGAGTATTTTGATGGCGACCCAGTTACACCACTAGTCATGCCCCAGCTTGACTTCGTCGAGATAACGGAGTTTGTCGAGGCGAAGCTTGCAGCATACCAGCATGTCCCAACGGTCGATGACCCATTCGGCACCGATAGAGAATTCTATGAAGCGACGAAAGACTGGCTGTACGACACCGAGTACGACGAGTGGACGGCCTATGAGGCGACGATTGCGTGCCCGGCGAGTATGCTGGAGTAGCTGCAGTTAACCTCGTGGTATAATATACCGTAGCTATGCAGAAATATATCAAAAAAATAAAACAGCTGTCCTTCCGCACCTGGCTGAGTATTATGACGTTTGTGCTGATCGCCTTGATTCTATTCTTGTCGCGGCACGAGCTTCTCCAGGCGTGGCACTTGCTGCAACAAGTCAATATATGGGTCTTGATTGCCGTCTTCCCAGTGGCGGCGTTGGGATATTTAGCAGCGGGTGAGATGATCTTCTCATATCTGCGGCAAAAGGGCTTCGTGCGCGACGTGAGCCCCTTTGCCCTGATGCGCTTGTCGCTGGAGCTAAACTTCGTCAACCACGCCTTCCCTAGTGGTGGCCTGAGCGGTATATCATACGCCAACTGGCGCTTACGCAAATACGGCGTCTCGACGGGGCGTGCGACAATGGCCCAAATGGTGCGCTATGTCATGGGCTTTGTGGCGGTGGTGCTGTTCCTTGCAGTGGCGGTGGTAATAGTGACGATCGATAGCGGCGTGAACCGCTGGATTATCCTGATGAGTGGGGGATTGGTATTTTGCCTGACGATGATTACGCTACTGGGAGTATACTTACTGACGAGCCAGCGGCGGCTCCACAAGGCGGCGCATCAGGTCACGCTGACAATCAACGGCTTCGCACGGCGTATCCTGCGGCGCACAAAACCAGTGATGGATGAAGCCGCAGTGCGGCGCTACTGCGACGACCTCCACACTGACTTCCTCGAGCTGCGGCGGGACAAGAAACTGCTGTGGCAACCCTTTGTCTGGAGTATTATCTTTACGATTATGGAGATCTTGCCCTTCTGGATGACCTTCCAATCGCTGGGGGTATCAGTTAATCCAGCATCAATTCTCATCGCCTACGGCGTGGCCACGACCATGGCGGTGGTCGTCGCTACCCCTGGTGGAGCTGGTGCGTATGAGGCGGTCATGGTCGGAATCTTGGCACTCTCGGGTGTAAGCCAGGGCCAGGCCATCGCTGGGACGATGCTCTACCGCGTGATCGCTATCGTTACCACACTGGTGTTTGGCTATGCATTTTACCAACTAACTATCATGCGCTATGGACGCGACAAACCTCCCACCACTAAGCGTTAGCGATTTCCTTGCCTGTGCGAGCCAGGTGCTGGAGGGAGCATTTCCGGTACTAACGGTCGAGGGTGAGATAGCTAGTATGGCAGTGCGTCAGGGGAAGTTTGTCTTTTTTGACCTCAAGGACGAGACGGGCAGTGTGAGCTGCTTTATGATGGTGTGGCAGCTTCGGGTGGCGCTCGAGGATGGCATGCAGGTGGCGGTGCAAGCCGTGCCCAAGCTCACGGCGCGCGGCAAATTTAGCTTGACCGTGCAGCAGGTGCGACCAGTCGGGCAGGGGAGCATTAAGAAAAACTTCGAGCTGCTGCGCCAGCGCCTGAGTGCAGAAGGGCTCTTTGCTCCAGAGCGCAAGCGGCCAGTGCCCGAGTGGCCCGAGCACATTGCTGTGGTGAGTAGCCCCCAGGCAGCAGGCTATGCCGACTTTATGACGATCATCGGCCAGCGCTGGGGCGGCATGCAAGTCGATGTCTACGCAGTGCCAGTCCAGGGTGCTGACGCAGCCGACCGGATCATCCGCGCCATTGAGCGCTGCAACCGCCAGGCAACCGTGCCACAAGTGCTGGCAATTGTACGTGGTGGTGGCAGCGCCGATGATTTGCAAGTCTTTAACGACGAAGCGCTGGTGCGAGCGATCGCTGAAAGCCGCGTGCCAACAGTGGTTGGGGTGGGGCACGACACCGATGAAACACTAGCCGATCTCGCCGCCGACGTCCGGGCTGTGACGCCGACAAACGCTGCTCAGCTCATCACACCTGATGCCACGGCAGTGCAAGCGCGGCTAACCGAACAGTTGCAGGCAATGAAGCGAACGATTATTGCCGCAGCAGATGATGAGCAGCTAGCGGTCCAGCATCAACTGGCCGAAGCTCGAGTGAAGCTAGCCAGGCGGCAGCAGGTACTCGAGCAGCAATGCGCAGCGCTGCAGGCCCGGCTTTGGCTGTATAACCCTGCAGCAACCCTAGCGCGTGGCTACGCGCTGGTGCGTGGCCAGGCCACCGTCGGCCAGACAATCACCATCGAGCGATATAGCGATATGATAACAGCGGAGGTAACCCATGTCGAACGCAAAACAACCAACGAAACAGGCGAAATCCGCCACACCTAGTACTCGGGCCAAGCGTACCACACTGAGTGATGACGACCAACTGGCAATGGCCCTTGCAGCAGAGGGAATCACGCCGGATTATAGCCAGCCCACCAATAATACGCCAGCAAGCCCATCAGCACCCCAGCAGCCTGTCCAGCAGAGCAATGCAGATAACCGTTCACTGCGTGAGCAAATGGAGCAGTTAGAAGAAATCTTAGCGTGGTTTGACAGTGATGAGTTTGAGCTCGAGGCGGCGGTAGAGCGCTACCAACAGGCAGCACGCGTTGCTGAGCAGATCGACCAGCGCTTGAGAGAGATCAAAAATAAAGTAACTATTATCACAGAGGACACAGCCACCTCATGATGTGGTGGGCACTCCTCGTCATCATCCTGCTGTTTTGCGTGACGGCGCTGACGGGTGCGCCCTATGTGCCGTCGCACCGCCGCGATGTGCAGCAGGCGCTCACTCAGCTCTATCGCCTTGGGCCGGAGGATTGCTTGGTGGATATGGGCTCGGGCGATGGCGTCGTCTTGAAGGTCGCCCGCCAGCAAGGGGCACGAGCCTTTGGCGTGGAGCTCAACCCGCTCCTGGTGCTGCTCTCGCGCTGGCGTTTGCGTGGTGATACCAAAGCGATGGTGGTGTGCGGCAATCTCTACCGCACGAACTTTCCAGCTGGCACCACAGTGGTTTACACTTTTGGTGACTCGCGCGACATCGCTCGGATGGCTGCCCATGTGCAGCAGCAAGCCACCCGCCTTGGCGCAGACCTATGGTTTATCTCCTACGCCTTTGCCGTGCCTGGCTGGACACCAGTGCGCGAGCAAGGCGCGCATAAGCTATATCGAGTACGAGCAGAGCGCGAGTAAAACGCTGCTAATCCTCGCTTGATGAATGCGTCACAGGCAGCCACAGGGTGCTGGCTGGTTTGAGAGAGTCGATCATCGTGGTAATAGCTGCTTGCTCAACGCGATGAGAAAAGGAGAGCTCGAGGTAAGTGGTGTCTCGATTGAGCTCAACATACGTAGTCATCATATCTCCAGCATAGCGATAGCACAGGCGGTAGGTTTGCTTATGCGGGGTCTCGACCCAGTTGCAAGAGGCGACGCGCGGGTCTTTTGTGAGACCGCCACCCGCCGATGCGTGCTGGCCTGACCACTGCGTGATAGTATAGTACCAGCCATCTTTTGCCCGGAAGCGCTGCCTTGTATGAATGAATGTACCGTTATTGCGCTCGTCCTTGATAAGACGCCGCTGGGCAAGCGTTGCATTGGCCGGCAAGGAAGATGGCTCGAAGTAGGTAAAGTCGATCCGCGTCGCTCGCCAGCGATATACCCCATAGCCAAGTATACCCAAGAGGAGCACGGCGATAATGGTGAGACTAATACTGCGTGGTGTTGTCGGGAGATAGCGTCGTTTCATATATTTATGAATAGCACATAGTACTAGTAATGGCAAATCCTCATCCCGCTCTTGTCTATCGCCCCAGGCATAAGTATAATAGGGATATGACGAAGCAATCTTACAAACGACGAAGTTTTCTTAGTGGCAGCACCTTTGCCATTATTGGGCTGGCCCTGCTGGTGGTGCTCTTTGGTGGGTTTTCGGCCTGGGCCTACACCAACTATACCGAGGCCAAGAGCAACCTCGATAGCAAGATTACCGCAGCGCAAGCTGAGGCCAAGAAGACGCAAGCAGACGAAGACGAGAAGAAGTTTGCCGAGCGCGAAAAGCAGCCCATGCTGCAGTTCGTTGGGCCAGATGACTACGGCCGCCTAACTTTTGATTATCCCAAGACCTGGAGTGCTTACCAAGCCACTGATGTGAGCGAGGGTGGTGGCAAGACGTACGAGGCGTACCTCAACCCTCGTGTGGTGCCACCAATAACAGATACGCAGAAGATTGCCATTCGGATTAGCATTGAGCAGAAGATCTACGACAAAGCAGTGAACGACTACGACAACCAGATCAAAAAAGGCGAGTTGAAGTCGAGCGCCTGGAGCAACGATAAAGGCCTGACAGGCACGCGCTTGGAAGGGAACTTTAGCAAAGATATCCGTGGCACCGCAGTGGTGATCAAGATGCGCGACCGGACGCTCACGGTGCGGACAGATGCCGACGTATTTAATAACGACTACGAAGCCCTGATAAAAACCATTAAATTTAACGAATAAATATAGAACATTGCGACGATCTGTGCTACAATGCAGCTGGTATGAGCACGGAGGGGAATGCGGTTATGATGAGCGGCGCTTCCTGGGGGGAGGCGTCGCTCTTTGTTGCGGCGGCACACGACCTCAAGTCGCCACTGGCGCTGCTACGGCAATTGGCGCTGAGCTTGGAGGCTGGGGGCCTGTCGCCTGTCGAGGTGGCCGAGCTAGCCCGGCGGATGGCACTAACCAGCGAGCGGGCCTTACGCCTCACCACCGACTTGACGCAATCCACCCGTCTCCACGAGGAGTTATTTGGTATCGAGCCGCTCAATTTGGCGTTGGTGGCGCGCGACGTCGTGGCCGAGCTCCAGCCACTCTACGCAGCCAAGGGGCGTCGCCTGACGGTACGCGTGCCGCGGCGGGCAGTGGTAGGTCTCGGCAACCGCGACCTCCTGCGGCGCGTCCTGTGCAACTTCGCCGACAACGCACTCCACTACAGTGGCGAGGGCGATGCGCCCGTGGTGGTGCGACTCTCCCGGCGAGCTGGCGGCCAGGTAATCCGCCTAGCGGTGCGCGACTATGGCCCAGCCATTCCGCCATCGCTCTGGCAGCAATTGGAGCAACGCCTTGGCGTCAGCGCACAGCCATTACACAGCCGGCCAGGCAGCAGTGGCCTAGGGCTCTACATTGCGGGGCAATTTGCCAGCGCGATGGAGGCGCAAATTGGAGCAGTTCGGCACCGCGATGGCGCGACCTTCTACATCGATCTCCAGGCGGTGTATCAACAGAGGTTATTATGACGCAATCGCCGCCGCGGGTGTTGGTCATCGACGATGACCAATGGTTTGCTGAGCTGCAGCTTGCGGCAGTGCGGCGGGCTGGTATGGTGCCTGTCTATGCGGCCGATGTGCTGGCTGGCATAGCAGCGCTCGACGAGGCACTCCCAGCAGTGATCATTCTCGATATGTTCATGCCCGGGGGTAATGGCCTGGTGCTGCTCCACGAACTGCAATCGTATAGCGATACAGCACGTATCCCCATTATCATCTGTAGTAATAATGCGAGCGACATGACGCTAGCCGATCTCGCACCCTACGGCGTCGTTGCCTTGCTGGACAAAACAACGATGCACCCGAGCGACGTGACAAACGTACTAGGCAGGTATACCCCAAGCGAGGTAGAGACATGAGTATGCAGCGCACCACAGCGATCGTCCTGCGCCGCACCAACTATGGCGAGGCCGACCGTGTACTGCAATTGCTCACGCCAGAGGGGCAGCGGGCGGTAATTGCCAAGGGTGTCCGGCGCGAAAAGAGCCGGCTAGCTGGGGCGGTTGAACTCTTTGCGATCAGCGATGTCGTCATCCGCCAGGGGCGCAGTGAGCTGGGCGTGCTAACGCAAGCTCGCCTGACGAAGTATTATCAGACAATCGTGGCCGGTTATGATCGCCTACAAGCTGGCTATGCCGCCATCCAACTGGTGACACAAGCTAGCCGCATGCTGGACGAGCCAGCGTGGTATGAGGTACTGCGCTTGGTATATGAGGGGCTCAATCAGACTAGTGTGCCCGTCATGCTTACTCAAGCCTGGCTAGCTATCCATTATGCGGCGCTGCAGGGCTACGAGCTTAACCTGCTGCGCGACGTCGTAGGCCAACCCCTCCAGCCCGAGCGGCGGTATATGTATGACGGGTCGGAGCGTGGCCTGCGCCTCAGCGACCAAGGCGACATCACCGCAGCGCACATCAAGCTGCTCCGCCTGCTCGCCACGCGCCCACCCACAGTGGTAGCACAGGTCGGTGGCGTGCTAGCCATCCTGCCCGAATGCTGGCTGGTGGCACGGCAGCATGCTGGGGTGTAATGCTATAACTTGAGCTACTGGCCTCCATATATTTTCTTGTTCGGTGAATTGCTTGGGGTAGAGCGTGAGGTTATTGAGATGGAGGTATCAATGCCATGCTTGGCCATAAGACACACTCCACTCTAGGAAAATGCTATAATAATACCAAAGAACCAATCA
Source organism: uncultured Candidatus Saccharibacteria bacterium (assembly GCA_963545865.1). Lineage (GTDB taxonomy): Bacteria > Patescibacteriota > Saccharimonadia > Saccharimonadales > Saccharimonadaceae > Saccharimonas. Next base: position 143,615 of record CAUUJX010000002.1, on the reverse strand, counting down.
TGAAGCTGCCGCGTTGCCAACGCGGAGAAAGGACGCGTGTGAGTAGCACAACGAGCAACGTAACAATGGAAGCAATTATTAGCCTGTGCAAGCGCCGCGGCTTTATTTATCAGGGGTCGGACGTGTATGGTGGCCTGAGTGGCACATGGGATTATGGCCCGCTAGGCGTGGCGCTCAAACGCAATATTATGAACCTGTGGTGGCGCAGATTCGTCGACGAGCGCGACGACATGTACGGCGTCGATGCGGCGATTTTGATGAATCAGAAGGTGTGGAAGGCGAGTGGGCATGTGGATACCTTCGTCGATCCACTATGTGAAGACATGGTTAATCACCGCCGCTACCGTACTGATCATATCCTCAAAGATAATGGTGTTGATGCGGACGGCATGACCATGGAACAGATGGACGCAGCGATTGTAGAACAAGACATCAAAAGCCCCGATGGTAATCCACTGAGCAAATCGCGGACGTTTAATATGATGTTCAAAACGCACGTTGGTGCGACCGAAAGTGAGGATAGTATCTCTTATCTTCGTCCCGAAACCGCTCAAGGCATCTTCACCAATTTCAAAAACGTCGTCGATAGTTTCTATCCTAATCTGCCGTTTGGTATCGCTCAGCAGGGCAAGGCGTTTCGTAATGAAATTGCGCCGCGCGACTTCGTCTTCCGCAGCCGCGAGTTTGAGCAGATGGAGATTGAATATTTCGTAAATCCTGAGCATTGGCAGGAAGCGTTTGATGAGCTGCTCGCCAGCACGCATGCGTTCTTGGCAGAACTGGGCCTTAGGCAAGAGTACATTCACGAGCTCGATGTGCCGGCAGAGGATCGGGCACATTACAGCAAAAAGACGATCGATATCGAATACGACTATCCGATCGGCCGCGAAGAGCTGATGGGCATCGCCTACCGGACTGATTTTGACTTGATGAACATCCAGCGCGCCAGCGGCAAGAGTATGGAATATACCATCAAGGGGACGAACACGAAATTTGTGCCGCACGTCATCGAACCGAGCTTCGGTGTGGAGCGGGCGCTGATGGCAGTGCTGGCCAGTAGCTACCGCGAGGATGAACAAAATGGCGAAAAGCGGGTGTATTTGGCACTGCCAGAGCACTTGGCACCAGTCAAATTTGCCGTTTCGCCGCTACTCAAGAACAAGCCAGAACTGGTGGAGAAAGCCCGCGACGTGTACGCGAGCCTCGCCAAAGCCAACCCCGGCCGAGTGATGTGGGACGACAACGGCAACATTGGCAAACGCTACCGCCGCCAAGACGAAATCGGCACGCCGTACTGCGTGGTGATCGATTTCCAGACGCTCGAGGATGGCACGGTGACGGTGCGTGAGCGAGATACGACGGAGCAGCGGCGGGTGGCTGCAACAGAGATATGAATGAGACGAAAAAGGAATTAGTTAAGGCTGTAGCATCGAGTGTAGCTGCATTTTCTGGGGGTCCAGTAGCAGCCACTATCGCTGCTTCTTTGGGTGTTGCCGTCGAGATGTTTGGTACATTATCCCAAAAGAGGAGTAGTGAGTTATTTAATTCTGATGAGTATGTTCATAAGGTGGTGAGCAAAATAGAAGAATCAGATGACTTTGCCTCGTTTGTTTATGATATCTGGATAAAGCATAACTTCGAATCTTCAGAACAACGTCGAAAATATTTAAGAAATATGTTGAAAAAAGAGACATACGATAGCACTAACCATTTTGTAAACTTCTCTAAAATTGAGAATATTCTACAAAATGCAAGTATTGAGAGTTTAAGGTTGGCAACGTACATATATTCTAAAGATTTTTCTGAATGTGAATGTGACCCGCAAGATGCTGGAACGAGATTAGTAAACTATCAAAAACTCTCCTCTTTATTAGAGGGTACGAAGTATGATGATCTGAGGACTAATATAGAACTCTATGCTAATGAGCTATCTGCGTCGAGCATCATTAAGGTCTCACATAATAGATTTGGTGGACCTTTTGTGCACAGAACACCATTTGGTAATATTGTCGTTGAATATATTAACGAAGAATAAGAGGGGGTTTATGGCGATAGAGTGATAACGAGTGTAGCGAGAAAAGTTTCAAGAAGACCATAAAAATATGATGAGGATGATACGAAATAGTGAAATCATTACGATCTTGAATGATGATCGAGGTGCTGATTACTCTCTACCATATCCCCTTCAGAGTACTGATGCATAATAGGCACTCCACAGTTTCGAGATTCGGATATGGGCACCCTTGCCGAAACACTATAATTGCAATATACTATGCAAAAACGGTAATTGAATTATAAATAGAAGGAGCGACCGATGAATAGGAAGGAATCTATCCCGAGGGGCTGGGAGTCACACGCACACTCAGTAACACGTGAAGAGACGGAATTTATCATTCCAAAAAGGGGTGTGTCTATTAAGGTGCCAAAGCAGTCCCAAGAGAGGCTGCTGTCTCTAGATCGGCGCGGTGAGATCTCGTTCGTTGAGGAAGCGAAGAGTGAGATCTTCGACAAGGAAGAATATCGTGAATTTGGCGAGTCTTTCTTTCAGGCGCTGCGATCGACGTCTCGCATCATTAGCTATGCAACGGGCCAACCGTATCACGAGATGGGGCTAAAAAGCTGCATGCCGCTTGGCACGAGTGCCACAAGAGGGCTTTTGCGCCTGGCTCATCGGTATGAAAAACTCAAAGAACGTGAGTATGACCCACGTGTTGTTGTAGCGCCATATAATTTCGATTACAAGCTGTGGGCGAAAGCCTTTCGGCGAGCGACAGAAGATGATAGCATCGAGAATAACCCGTTGCGGCAGCAAATTGATACAACACGCGATATAGAGCGAACAATATATGGCTTGCATGCTCGTTGGAGTTTGTCGCATGATGCGTGGCCAAAATTTAACACAGTTCCAAAGGGTACAGCGGTTTTTTATAGCCCTGATGGCATCCCCTGTACGGCAAGTGTTATTGCTGGTAGGCAAGAGCCTCGGTTTCGAGGGATGAGCTACCAAAAAATCCACAAGCTAGATTGGGTCGATATAAAAGAGCCTGAGCTGTCGGTCGAACAGGCGCTATCACAGGTGGCGACTGCACTCATAGACCAGAGCGGTCAGCAGTCATCCAAAGGGAGTGATGTAAAGCTGACAATGTCTATTCCTGGCCTCTTTTCGGTTGGAGGGATTCCAGTTCCTTCTCTTCGTAAGTCTGAGCAGAAACAGCACTCCGATCATACGCATGCAGTAACTGCAGAAGAGCAGGATCAGTCTCCGCTCGACAAAGACCCGAATCTCTATAAGCGGTATGGTCATGACAGCCAAACTATTGCAGAAGCTCTAACTGCTGAGTTGAGTAAGATCATCGAAGGAGAGTCGCAGTCGTCGGACAATGATCAAACCTACGGAGCATATTGTAAGGCACCAGAGCAGTCTCTGTATGCTCCGTATATTGCATGGGATGACAGTGGTTATGTTGTATTATCTCTCCAGGATATCCATAAGGGTGATGAGCAGATCGGTTTTCGCCATGCCACGCGGTGTCTGTCTGAATCACTTCGGGTGTAACTGGTGGCAATGAGTCATCAACGTACTTGATAGATATAACACAAGCTAGATAGCTGACCGTTCGGTACTTTTTCGTCGCAGTAGTTTCATTGCAACAAAAAGAGGAATATAAGCAAATAGCGAGAAAGAAATAAGGATGCTATAATTACTCTTATGCCAAAAAATACCAACGGACACCTCACTACGCAAAATGCAGACGGAATAGTCCGCCATGATTACCTCTATCGCATCTCCCTCAAAGCATTAATATATAACGATGCTGGGCAGATCTTGGTCGTCAAAGAAATCGATCGGCCGTTTTGGGATTTGCCTGGTGGCGGGATGGATTATGATGAGACGATTGAGTCATCACTAAAGCGCGAGCTGCATGAAGAAGTTGGCTACCAGGGCGATGTGCGCTATCAAATTTTTGACGCATCGGATCAGATATATATTGAGCGGCTTGATGCGTATCAAATCTGTTTTTATTGCCGCGTTTGGCCCGAGAACTTCGACTTTGCGCCAGGAGAGGAGGGTGATGATGTGATGTTCATCAGCCCTGACAACCTACAAGGCACCGGTTATGATGCGACTGATCGGGCATATGCGGCGCATAGGCAGTGGCAACAACTGTATAGTAAAGTTACACAATAAACCTTGATTGAGATGTGTTTCTTTACCAATATAACTTTATAGTGTCTCGACTTGGGTCTGTCTCCCGTCGAGGTTTTTGGTATGATCATTGATTGCCAAAACTTCTTATATAAAGCCGCTATCACTCGCGAGCGCCAGTGGCAAATCCAGGCGATGGGGGAGGAGATGGCCGTTGCATAGCTTGAGGCAGTAAGTTAGCTGTCCGGCACTAAATAGAAAAGGGTCCTTAGGCAACTAACCGTTCGGAACCTTTTCGTCTTAATAGCTCTATTGTAGCGACGGTAGAAGAATAAAGCAAATGAGCTAATCTAGTTATGGTGGACAATTATCTATATAAGTAAATAGCGAAAAAAGCTTCAAGGTGGTATAATCACCTCATACCAACAAAATCACAAAAGGCTAGGTGTATACATATGAGTAACACGACAGAAAAAGCACACAATTCACTCCCTCTCATTAAAAAAGAGCATCGCAACAAAGTACTCATCACCCTCTTTCTCTTGACGGCACTCGCCGGAGGCGGCTACTGGGCGGTTGTAGCTGCGACAAGCAGTAGCGCGCCGCCGGTAGCGCTAGCATTGCGCTTGGCGTACATCGCGGTTTTGTATATGCCGGTACCACTGTATACGCTCTTACTGAGTCGATTTATGCTTGGCATACCAGTGCCGTTTCGTGCGTTGTTATCATTGAAGCACATCACCGTGAAGAAGTATGCACTGGTCGCTGGACTATTCTTGGCCTGGGCAGTATTAATGATAGGCTCCGTTGCTATTCTTGGTTGGCTGTGGCCAGAGACTTTTGGGCACCTGGCAACGACTAATGGACACTTGGTGCACAACCTTGAGAAGCTCATCGGCACATCGGTCGATACTAGCGCAATGAATATGCCACCAACACCGCTTGCCATGCTGCCACTTGGTATCTTTGGTGCATTGATGGCTGGGCTAACGGTAAATGCGATCTTTGCGATGGCGGAAGAGATCATGTGGCGTGGTTACCTTGCGCAGGCATTTGCCGGACGGCCATTTTGCAAGAAATATGCGACGATTGGCGTGCTATGGGGGCTGTGGCATATTCCACTGATTGCTCTAGGGTATAACTACGGCACAGCGAACGCGCTTCCGGGGTCGGTGTTGTTCATTGGATTTTGTGTGGTGATGTCGCTTGTGCTTGGCTTTGTCGTTGAGCGAACCCGAAGTGTGTGGCTTGCTGCTGTGCTGCATGGGACGTTTAATGGCTTCTCGCAAGTTATGTTGCTTCTGGTCGTTGGTGGGAGTTCACTGTTGGCTAGCTCAGCAGTAGGCGTTGTCTCGCTTGTAGCGTGGCTGGTGGTATTTGTGGCTTGCTATATAAGCACTGCTTGTGCATCTGTCACGGAGCGAGCATAAGTGGACTGTCTCATCCAGGAGGGTCGATTCCGCTAAACTACTATAGAGGTATAATAAAATCATGCATATAACTCGTCGTATTCAAGCGGTAAAGCTTCGCCATATTGGGGGACTGCTGGTAATTTTTCTCCTTGGCATGGCTGCGATGCGGCAGGCAGCTTGGTATGTGTCGCAGGTGTCTGGTGGTGCGGCAATTCTCGACCTTAACTTTGGCAATAGTGCCGCCCACATCAATCATACATTGGCCGCTCTGGGTGAGGCTGGTAGAAGCGCGTATCTCCATATCTTTTTGCCGATCGACGCCTGTTATGCAGTTATCTATGCAGTGTTTTATGCTTGCACATTAGCGTTTTTTGTTCGGCGCCTCCCGCTGCGGCGGAAGCTGAGCTGGGCTCGGTGGATAGTTGTGCTGCCTGTGGTGGCCGCTGTTTGCGACTGGTGGGAGAATATAGCTTTTGCGTTCATGCTAAGTCAATTTCCGGCACTTGCGCACCCAGCACTTGTGGCTAGTGCAACAGTAGCGACTATGGCAAAATTCATACTCGTGTATCTATCGTTGCTGCTTGTGCTGGGTCTTGCAATACATCATATGATGCGGTGGATTTCTACCCAATACAGCTCCAGTAACGACGACAAGCACCACCCCTCGTAGAATGTAGTGGGATGTATGACTGATCATTGCTCAATACCCCTTGTTACCATAAGCACAATAGTGATATAATGCGAACGTTATATTTAAGGTGTTGTGTTTCACAACAAAAAGGAGGGTTATTGCATGAGGGAACTCAGGCAAGCAAAGTATAATAAATGGAGAACGCTCGCTCGCGTGTCTCAGGCTGGGTGCCTGGTGGCGGTAGCTGCTATGGTGGCATTGTTTGGCCAGCCTACACGGGCTGCCCAAGAGGTAGCCTGGAAGGACCAAGCTGGCTCTGGCACAAAGAACTGGTCGGCAATGGCTGGCTCGGCAGACGGCACCAAGCTCGTCGCAGCAGTGAATGTCGGGAATGTCTACACCTCGACAGACAGTGGTGTCACTTGGGAGGAACGACCAATAACTGGCCTTACCACTCCGCAAAAGTGGACGGCTCTTGCTAGCTCGGCTGATGGTAGCAAGATCGCTGCCTTTTACCAATGGGGTGGCTACATGTACACCTCGAATGACTCAGGTGCTACCTGGACGAAAAATGGTCTTCCAGGAGCTGCTGGTGACTGGGTGTCTGTGACGAGCTCGGCCGATGGCACCAAGCTCGCCGCTGTGGCAACCAACCGTGGGGTATTTACCTCCACCAACTCTGGCGCAAGCTGGAAAGAGCAAGCCAACCCAGGTGCGAAGAAGTGGACATCGATCGCTAGCTCATCTGACGGCACCAAGCTTGCTGCGACTGTTGCCGACGGCGTTGTCTACACCTCGACAGACAGCGGTGTCACCTGGACAGAGCAAGCAGCCGCTGGCACTCAGAAGTGGACATCGATCGCTAGCTCAGCCGATGGCATGAAGCTCGCTGCTACAGTCAACGGTGGTAAGATTCATACCTCGACAGATGGTGGCGTCACCTGGAAAGAGCAGGCTGCATCGACCCCGCAGAAGTGGACATCGATCGCTAGCTCAGCCGATGGTATGAAACTCGCCGCGACAGTCAACGGTGGTAAGGTCTACACCTCAGACGATGGTGGTGTCACCTGGATGGAAAATGATAGCGCTGCTACCGGTGCGTGGTCGGCTGTTGTTATGTCAGACGACGGTGCACGCCTCGCTGCAGCACTCAACGGTGGCAACATCAACACAGCAACAGCTAAGGACAAGCCAGTTGTGCAGCCTACACCTGCCGCACCAGCTCCAGTGACTCCAGCGCCCGCAACTCCGGCCCCAGCAAATCCTGCGCCTGCTACACCCGCACCTGCGACTCCGGCTCCGGCCACTCCAGCACCAGCTACACCTACTCCTGCACCTGCCGCACCTGCGCCAGCAACTCCAGCTGCTCCAGCACCCGCAGAGCCAGCGACAGAGCCTGCACCAGCCGCAGAGCCAGCACCTGTAGCAGAACCTGCACAGGCAGCTGCACCCGCAGCACAGCCTGCCGCTCCTGCTAAGCACGAAGAGCCAGCTCTCGCCGACACCGGTGACAGCGTATGGCTCGTCGCTGCCCTCGCAGCCAGCGGTCTTGGCGCCGGGAGCTTCTGGTTCGTCAAGAGCCGCAAGAACTAGAGCACTGCACTGCAGCGTCTCTATACCCAAAAGAAAGGCATCCAGTATGCCTTTCTCTTTTTTGGTTGGTAGAGTAGGGTGCTGGGTCATCATAGAGCAATTGCATTATATGAAAGCGGCTTGGGCGCTAATGTAGCAGTGATACACCGTCACAGTACTTGAGTATAAGCAGCAAAGAGACACCTTACACAGATAGAACGTCAGCACCAGCGCGCTGCTAGGGGCTCTTGGGTGAGAATAGGTGGGCCGCGGCCATGTTGGCGCGGCCTTTGTGTTGCACGGTGATGCTAGGTGCTAGAGATGATGGCGACCGATGGAACTTGCTTCCTGTGCGATGTATCTTGGTGTCAATCACTAATGCATCGGCCTTGTGATCTACACAATGGCAGTGTGGGTGATCACATTGAGCCGATGATTAGTCCTCCACCTATTGAGGATGGTTTGTGATTTTGGGGAGGGGAGAGGCACGTATAGCGTGCTCTTATTCTTACCCAAAGCAGTGCGGGAGATGGTTAGAGCGCCAACCCCACATTGCTAATACGTGTAAATCTCGCTCTTACCAGCAAGCTTTACACACCAATACACGCGAGGTGGCAAAAGAAATCGGCTTGGATAGCATAGTATCCAAGCCAAGATAGAGCTGCGTGGGGCAGGGGTACGGCTACGATCGCCGTTTGCGGAGTATCCACACTCCGCCACCACCTAGTACAATTGCACCGAGGGTGATGGGGAGGATGCTATCGCCAGTGTTGGCGAGGAGCCCGCCGCGGTGGGGTGAGCTGCCTGTAGAGTCGGCGTGCGACGTGTCTTCGTAGATGGCGATGGGGTCGAGGATTGTGCCATTGGCAGCGCCGTCTTCGTCGCCAAAGCCACCGTCGGTTATGTCGTAAGCGATGGTTGTGCGTGTGCCGCTGGGGTTTGTACCAAAGTTGATCCGGCTTGTGATATCTTCGATGATCGAGCCACCTTTGGCAAGTTTGAGCACGGTGAGGCGGCTTGGGTCGCGATAGCGCGTGCTGAGTGTCAGTGCGACATGAGTGGTGTAGCCAGTGCGCGTTGTGCGCCCAGCACAGGTGATGGTGAAGCGAATGCTATTGCGCAGAATCCGGCCTTGGTACTGCTGGGGAGCAGCTGCTGGCTCGGCCGAAGCAATGTGGCTGCAGGGTGTACCGGCTGTAGCAAGCGATACTGCACTGCCGAGCGGCTGAGGGATGGTAGTTGAGTTGGTCGGCTGTGTGGGCTGCTTGGGTGTTGTTATAGATGGAGCTGATGTGATGGCGTTTAGCCGAGCTTGGAGAGCGGCTTTTTTGTGTGCATCCTTGACGGCAGCAATGCGGGCTTGAGCAGCAGCAATATCCGCAGGGCTCTTGCTGGCTTCGGCTCGAGCTAGAGCAGCCTCGGCAGCGGCCAGTGTACCGTCCTCTACCTGTTGAGTAGTGGTGTACACCATGCCACCATAGACAGCGGCTGCAAGCTTGCTCCCATCGGCCGAGCTAGCAAGAGCAGACCAGTTGGGTGTGCCAGCCGATGTCTGGGTGGTCCACGTCGTACCGCCATCGGTTGATACATAGATATAGCCACCACCGCCGGCTGTTGCGGCTAGGGTGTTGCCATCGGCCGAGATGGTTGCAGCTGTCCAGTTATGTCGGCCATCGACACTGCGCTCCGTCCACGTTGCACCACCGTCGGCCGAAGTATAGATATAGCCACCAGCGGCTGTTGCTACCAGCTTTGTGCCGTCGGGTGAGCTAGCAATTGATGTCCAGGTGCGGCTGCCGGCTTGGGTGCGCTCCGTCCACGTTGCACCACCGTTCGAAGAGGTGTAGATGGCACCACCTTCCACGACTGCGGCTAGTTTGTTGCCATCGGCCGAGCTTGTGACGGCGCGCCATTTGTGGCTGCCCGACTTTGGCTGCTCCGTCCACGTCACACCGCCATCACGCGAGGTATAGATAACGTGGTCTTTAGCGACGGCTACGAGCTTGCTCCCATCAGCCGAGCTCGCGATCGACATCCAGTTGATCGTCCCACTCATCGCATGCTTGTGCCACGTTGCACCGCCGTCTTGCGATGTCATAATGTAGCCACCCCAATCGTAGAGTGCCGCAAGCTTACTCCCATCAGCCGAGCTTGCGATGCTCACCCAGTTGCGCACCTCCGACTTTGGCTGCTCCGTCCACGTTGCACCACCATCTTGCGAGGTGTGGATTGTGCCACCCCAGGCAGTGGCAGCAAGCTTACTCCCATCGGCCGAGCTAGTGAGGGCAGACCATTTGCGGTCACCGGCGGCATTCTGCTTGGTCCATTTTGTGCCAGTTGCTGGCACTGGTGTCTCGGGTGGCTGCGTACCCGCACCCTTTTGGAAGACGCGCACATAGTCGATCAGCATCGTCTGTGTGGGGAATGGCTCAGACGGGTCGATAGGGCTGAGATTTTTGCTAATCTCGACGTAGTCATTGAGGATGAATTGCCAGCCACGGTGGAATGCACCATTGATATTCTCCTGGCTGGCGACCTTCGTCAGTGGTTCGGCATCCTTTCTAGGGAAGATGTTGCCATCGTCAGTAGGGCTCACATGGTAGCGATATACCTTGATGGGCTCGTCGTCTACAAAGTACTTGACCGTCGTACCATCATACTCTACTGCCCAGGTGTGCCACTCGTATGCAAATGAGCCTGGCCGCGCACCAGCATAGTGCTCGCCACTGTGCGATAGGGCACGCGTCCGCCAGCCAGTCTTCCATTTGGCATCGACACCGTGGTGGTAGCACGACATGTGTGTGGTGGACCACGCGTAATTTGGTGTGGATGAGTACCACTCGATGATATCTAGCTCGCCATATGGGTCGTTGGCCTTGGGGTTGTCGTTGCAGTTTTGCAGGGTATTGCCACTTACCATCCACAGCGACGGCCGCGTACCGCGCTTGCCATTCCAATTAAACTTCGCGCGAATCTCTGCCCGGAATGGCTTAGTGCCATCGACAACCTTGGCTTTGTTCTTGACTCGCCCACTGAGGTAACGAGTCGTGGTGCCGCTCGGGCAGGGCTGCTCGCTCATGTTGGCGCTGGTGAGTGGCTCGCTGAGGTTGCTCACGCAGTGGCGCTGCGTGGTGATCTCAAGATGGCTGTTGGCGACCTTGAGATTGTTTGGGCTGTAGGCGAGGTGCGTATTGCGCAAGTTGTCAGTATTTTGCTTCAGTATGTCCCACTCACCAGACACAGCCGAGCCAGTAAACTCGTCGTGCCACACCATACCCCATTGGTCGGCATGTGTTGTGCCATGATAGAGAAGTGCAAGCAACACAACACTACCAAGTGCCGCAAGCACAATAATTGCTTTTTTTATCACCGTTTTGTCCCCCCTGTTTTTGTCTAAAAACGTTATGAGCATGATTATAACGCTTATGGTTATCTTTTGGCAAGGGGTAGAGCCCATAATCTTGCAATACTCGCTGCCTGATGCGGATTTTTTGCCAGGGTGAGAACACTGGCATTTTAGCAGTACAGGTAGTTATCCACGCGATTTCCACAGTACGATGTGGTTTTTACACTGCTACAGAGATGGGCTCATAGGGGGTGGTATTTTGGGCTATTACAACAGAAGGCGGTGGGGTATACTAGAGGCACAACAACCTAACACGAAGGAGGGTGTATGACGAAGTTAATTAACTATTCGCTGGCTGGCGTAGCGGTGGCAGCGGCCATGGTGTGCCTGGCTGGCGCACCAGCTCATGCGACCGAGCAAGAGCTGAGTGCAGCGCGTGCAGCGTGTAGTGCGGTGGTAGACCAAGTCAAGGCGGCCAATGCATATGCCTACTGGAAGATGCCCGAGGGCTACCCAGAGGACCACAGCGCCGACGCAACCAACAGCTTCCGCCAGCAGCATGGCTGGGTGGTGGCCGGTACAGAGGTATACGACTGGGCATCCAACGAAGCATTTGCCAACAGTGGGCGCTTCGTCTGGGGGAGCAAGACAGTCAACTTTGCACCAGGGAACTTCTGCTTGAGCAGCGGCAAGACGACGGGTGGCCGCGAGCTCCTTCTCACCTTCCAGAAGGACGGTAACTTAGTGCTCTACAGCCACACTGGTACAGCGCAGTGGGCATCGAATACTCAGGGCAAGGGTGCGCGCCTGGCCTTCCAGGGCGATCGCAACATCGTCGTGTACGACAAGAACAACAAAGCCATCTGGGCATCGAGCTGGCAGTGGAGCACGCCACGCCGCGGTGCTAAGATTGCTCAGCCTGGTCAGCGCTGGTGGCATGGCTATGCCAAGGCGCAGCAAACACCAGAGTGGTTCCACGCAACACGCCGTGCCACAAACAAGCCGCAAAGCACTGGTGTACTTACCCTGCGGGCGACCGACCGCACCATCGAGGGCATCCCCGAGACCAACTGGGCCTCACCACAGTACCCACATAGTGCAACCTATGGCTCGTTCACAGTCACCAATGAAGCACAAGGCGATGGCATACGAAACCACGTCAACATCGTTGGGACGTTTGATAACTAAGCCGCGTATGTAGCTTTGTACCACGTTTCTGCTCACTATGCCCCGCATCACACTGATGCGGGGTGTTTGGTTTTCTGTGGAGTAGTGTAAAAGCCGTTTTAAATTTGGTGCAATATCCTTGATCTAAGATAGCACCTATTGTAGCTATGCTTGCCCATAGAGCAGGGCTAGGGCTATACTATTATATCTAGTATCACAAGGTAAGTATAAGGATCAACCTATGAGCAGAAACGAAGGACTACAGACAGAGACCAACTGGTACGACCGATCAGCAAAGGTTGTTAGCTCAGTGGCGGCACTAGCGGTTGCCACAGGAGGCGCGGCTGGCTGTGCAAGCCTGGAAAAAGATGTGGGTGTGACGATAGAAAGGCAATGCACAACACACGACGGTGGTCTCGTTGGCTGGGAGAATGTTTCGTATAAAGATAACCCACCTTCCTTTACCGGGTATGAAGCCGATAAGGCAACGCTTCATTGCCCAAAGGGGTCAACCGTTACACCAGAGCACAGTGTGAGCTATACATTATTTGACCCAACTGACTCCACGCAGCTTAATCATGCACGATGGGATCAGATGAAAGGCGGCAGTGTCTCGTATATTGTCAAAGAGACAAATCGCGACGATCCAGTCCTGACGACAGAAAGCGACAGCACCGGTACAGAAGTGACAATACGTACACTGGAGCAGAGTAGGCTTGCTGTGCATCTGGAGCGATACGAGCCGAAGAAATCATCACACGATAAGTAAAAAGATAATCCCGTCTGCCTTGCGAGGTTATATAATGGGAAAGGAATCTTAGAATAGATGAAAACAATCTGTATTGACGAATCTGGTACACTAGGCTTTAGCTCCCATGAGCCGTACTTCGTCATGGCAGCGCTGATGATTGATGATGAGAAAGCACTCAAACGGATGAAGAATTTGATCCGGCGGGTGAACGCATCTGCAATGCATCGACGCCAACAACCATCGCATAAGCCGTGGTATGAAAACCGTGTCCCATTTCACGAAAAGCAGCGCGCTCAGCGGCAGATCGTTACGAGTTTATCGGCGCAGGCCGACCACCGGATTGCGTACACGGTCGTTGATAAGACGGTGCGAACGCCAGTTTTTCGGCGCAATCGACGTGTACGTCACAAGCTGCGGCAGCGGATTTTGCTGCGACTCATTAGACAGTGGGTTTTGCAATATAATGACGATGTGCGCATTGTCGTAAGCAACAAGACAATGAAGGCAGTAGCTGCTCGCAAGATAGAAAAATATCTGCAAGACCGGCTAAGCGATGAGCATCAGTTTCCAATGGCTCGCTATCGCCACAAGATAGAGATTGTGCCAGTTGATCCGCAGACGCACTACGGCCTGCGGATGATTGATTACATTGCGCGGTTGATTCATCAGACATATACAAAGCCTATTCAACATCGACTCCCACCGCAAAAGGAGGCACTGCATAAGCTGAGTATTACTAAGCTTCGCATTATTAATGGCGAATTTATTACTGCCTATAACGTTGGTGCGCGGCGCTGGTACAGTTATGGTGATAGTGAGCACCTTGTGTGAAAGCAGCATATAGCTTATACTAGACGAAGGAGTCAGTCATATCGTCAGCTTATCTTACCAATGAGTGAAGTAGTGTGAGAGGTTCCCTCTATGGAACACTACCTGGCGGTGTGCATCTGTGGCGTGTTTACGAAACACGCCTTTTTTGTTTTATCTATGAATGCTCGCCTGTTCGCATACACCACTACCTTGTGATATAATCTATCGAAATTCCAAACATCAGCACACCCATCACCTGAAGAACCCAACGTGCAGATACATCTGCGCAATTTGCGGGCAGACGATGATGCGGATAAGGCACGCCTTGGTGTGTGGTATGGTCTACATCGAAGTGCGGGTGATATCTATGTGGCAGATATCGGGGTAGGAAACCAGCCGCATCATAAGGATTTGCGGGCTGAGATTGGCTTTGAATCTAAAGATTCATACCTAATATTACCAGAGGATTTTGCCTATACACTTGGTTTTGCGTTTGGGCGCTATAATCCAGATAAGACTGAGCAGGATGCTTATGGTGCTTCTTACGATTTGCAGGCAGAGCGCTTCTAACAGGCAGAGGTATCTGCCGCAACGACCGATGCCATTGTCCGTACGGCAATGCTTGGGATGAAGTATGCGCTTGTAGCTGACGCAAGGCAGCTAGTAGATCTACCGCCGATCGTGCAGCATCCTGATGCACAACTTCTTATACCTGAAGACTGGCAGGGCAAGGTCGACACGACAGGCATCGACCGGAGTGGCCGTCCAATATAACATAGAGCACTCTTACTGATACACCCCAGGCTTCAGCACACCGATGTACGGCAGGTTGCGGTAGTGCTGGCGGTAGTCTAGGCCGTAGCCTACCACGAATTCATTGGGGGTAGGGATGCCGATGTAGTCTGCCTGCACATCCACCGTGCGGCGCTCGGGCTTATCTAGCAGGGTGCAGAGCTTAGTACTGGCGGTGTGGCGCTCGGCAAATAAATCAAACAGCACCTGAGCGGTGTGGCCCGTATCCACGATGTCTTCTATCAGCAGCACGTGCCGGCCAGCCACGTCTGTGTCGAGGTCCTTGAGGATGCGCACGTTACCGGTGGAGGTCAGCTCATCGCCATAGCTCGAGACATCCATAAAGTCGATTTCCAGCATGCAATCCATCGCCCGCACCAGGTCGATCATAAAGGGTGCCGCCCCGCGCAAAATACCCACCACCAGCGGGTTTTTATCGGCGTACTCTTGGCTCAGCTGCCGGCCCAGGCGCGCCACCACCCGCGCAATGTCATCGTTGGTAAAGAGGATTGTTTCGATATCATTATGCATAAGAATTATTGTAGCAGATATAGGGTGTGGGGGCGAATTTTTGGAAGATGATGTGCAGTGAGAAATGCGTGGAGGCGCGAACAATGCTACAATATCATCATGACACAGCGTACCATCCCACCCCATGCTCGGATGATTCCGCCCGAAGCACAGTGTGTCTTTGCAGGCGAGATATTTAGCGTTTATCAGTGGCCGCAGCGGCTGTATGATGGCTCGGTGGCGACCTTCGAGATGGTGCGCCGGCCCGATACAGTGTTCGTTATTGCAGTGGATGATGCGGGCAACGTACTGGTGAATGACGAGGAGCAGCCAGGCGGCATTGTGCGGCGTGGCCATTTGCCAGCCGGGCGGGTTGACCCCGAGGATGCGACCATCATTGCAGCAGCCCAGCGCGAACTGCGCGAGGAAACAGGCTGGGAGTTTGCCGACTGGCAGCTGCTGGAGGTAGTGCAGCCCGAAACAAAGATGGAATGGTTTGAATATCTCATACTAGCGCAGCAACCCGTGCGCCACATGCCACCACACTGCGATGCAGGTGAGCGGATTACCACTCGAGCAATCTCCTGGCACGAGCTTGTGCAATCAGCGGTGCTGCTGCGACACTTCCCGTGGCTGCGCGATGTTGCCTCGGTGGAGAAACTTGCGCTGCACCATAGGGGTGACCTATAGGGGGAGTAGGGGTGTGGGTATAGCATATTCCTCGCCCAGCGATACGGCTCAACCTAGTTGATTGCATACACAACAGGGCAAGACAATTGCCTTTTGCGCTTCATACGGTATAATAGAGAAATTATGAATCGACCCATTAAGCAGATAAAACAGATCAAGCAGCAGGGCAAACTCCTGCGGATTTTTTGGCAGGCGCTGGCAGTAGCGACGGTGGTGGTGAGTGTGAAGTTCGTTCTGCACCGTCTGGGGTGGGAGCCGATTGAGCAGAGCTCATTACACAATAGCGTCATATCTAGCGTGACCTTTGTGATTGGTTTTTTGCTCTCGGCTACGATCGCCGATTACAAAGAGTCGGAGCGGATCCCAGCGGAGTTTGCAGCGCTGCTGGAGGATATGTATGATGATGCCGCGGCGATTCATCGGAGCTATCCGGTGTTTGATCTCGATGGTTTTCGCCGCCAGCTGCATGCTGTGGCCCAAGGGTTCTCGAGCGATGTGCGTCACTCAGCCTATGATGCCCGGCAGGACATCCGGGGCTTAACGCCGTATTTTGCCACGATGGAGCAGGGCAATGTGCCGCTCAACTTCATCGTCAAGCTCAAGCAGCAGCAGACGGTGCTGCTCCGCCACCGCCATCGGGTGGACTACATCCAGCGGATCCGCTTTATTCCCTCGGCATCCATCTTGGCGCGTTCCATTGTGGTGGCGCTGCTTGGTCTCTTGCTTATTACCAACATCGACCCATTTGTCGCCAGCCTGACGGTGGTGGGGCTGATTAGCTTCATCTTGGTGTATATGATCATCCTCATTCATGTCATCGGCACACCCTTCCACAAGGCCGGCAAAACGCGCGACGACGTAAGCCTCTTCCTCATCCACGATGCTGAGGAGTATCTGAACGGCCCGAGCGATGCGGCGAGCAAATAGGCCGAGCTCGGTGTATCAATAGGGGTGTGAGAAGCGCGATATTTCTCGTGATAATCTCGGCCATTACGCTCCTTGCTAGAGTGGCATAGAGGCTGCTATGTATCAGGTGTTACACGCCAGTAAAATATGAGAATTTGTGGCGTCTATGAATCACTGCGTTTTACCGAGAGTCACCGTCAGCAACAGATATATGACCTGTAGAACAGGGGCTTGAAGCTATAACGGCCACCCCTTTTGCTTATTGGGTATATAGCTATTATCGCCCAACATTGCTATAATAGAACTGTACTAACACTAACCATGGAGGATCTCACATGGGACTTACTGATGACATCAAAGCCAAAGCTCAAAAAGTAGCTGATGACGTACAAGACAAAGCCGAAGAAGTGGCTGAGAAGGCTAAAGACGCTGCGCAAAACGCCGTCGATACTGTAAAAGACAGGGCGAACGACCTCGAGAACAAAGCTCATGAGACTAAGGGCTATGTAAAAGGCAAGATGGATAAATAACCCTCCACCTCTTGATAGCTACGAGGGCTGCTCTGCACATTGGAGCAGCTCTTTTGGTGTGAGCACGCATTTGCGAGGCAGCACTATACATGGTACGATGAGAAAAATATAAGGAGAAATTATGCCCATCCATAGCCCCGCTGACTATCCCGCCATCATCGCGCGCCTCAAAGCCAAGCTAGCCGAAAAGGGCGTCGTGATGGGTCCAACACTCAGCGAAGCAGACATTACCGCCTTTGAGACCGCCTGCAACACGCGCCTGCCCGAGGCCTATCGACTCTTCCTCCAGCAGGTAGGCGATGGTTGCCAAGATATTCGGCAGCCCAGTGGCATCTCTATCTATGGCCTCAAACGACTGGCTGATACCGAGGTGAAAGACCTCTCGCGCAGTGTGACGATTGATGACTACTGGCTCTGGGAGGAAGAAGAGGATGAGGCACTGCTTACGAACAAAGCATTTGAGGAGCGGCTGGGTAATGAAGGTGTGCTGCTCCTCGACCAAGGCTGTGGCGATACTTACCAGCTTATCACCTCTGGCAAATGGGCTGGCGAAGTATGGAACTTCTGCGACGTAGGGGCTGGCCCATGCTGCGAGCGCCAGGACTTCCTTGGCTGGCTAGAGCTGTGGATCGATAGCGACTTTGACGCAGACTTCTTCAAGGATTATGTCTATCCAGGCGATACCGCACAGTAATACCCCGTGCCCCATAGCACGTGTCTGCAGGGGGTATTAGCTACCGCCAGGCCATGCTACACTAAGGAGTATGACGAAACCATTTGTACTACTGCAGTCGCGCCCTGAGGATGAGGCGTCGGATAACGAATATCAAGCATTTTTGCACTTTGGTGGCCTCGCGCCAACCGATCTTGAGCGAGTGCGCATCGAGGCAGGGCAGCGCCCCGCGCAGCCGCTTGCTGCCTATAGTGGTGTGCTGATGGGTGGTGGCCCAGCCAACTTTGCCTATGCTCCGGCCGAGAAGCCTGCCGAGCAGCGCGAGTTCGAAGCCGTGATGATGCCGCTGCTGCGCGAGATTATTACCCATGATGTGCCATTTCTTGGCGCTTGCCTAGGGGTTGGCGCGCTGGTGTCGGCACTGGGTGGTACGCCGAGCTTTGCGTATGGTGAGGCAATTGGTGCTGTGCCGATCACCCTCACGCCAGCAGCTAGAGATGACCCACTCCTCGCTGGCTTACCCACTACCTTCGACGGCTTCGTTGGGCACAAAGAAGGGGTGCTCGAGCCACCAGCTGCCTGTACTGTCTTAGCACGCTCGCGCAGGTGCGTGCAGATGCTGCGGGTGGGGCGCAACGTGTATGCCACGCAGTTTCATCCCGAGCTCGACCCGGAGAGCCTTGCTCTGCGTATTGATATCTATCGCCATGCTGGCTACTGTGCTCCGGACGAAGCCGATACTCTCATTGCCAATGCCCGCCAGCAAACCGTCACTGAACCAGTCAAGATTCTGCGCCAGTTTGTGCAGCGGTATCAGCGATAAGAGCTCTAGGCTCAGTTTTATCTATATCCCGCTTGTGACACTTCCATCGGGTTGTTGATGGTTGACATGTTCACTGTATCGATTGCTGAGAGCTGGATGAAAGCTAGCTAAGTGATGCAATGTACCAGATGAAGCAGCAGGAGAGAGGTTAGCGCAGACACAAAGGATTGTAATGTGCTAAAGAGCGCGTCCTGATTGTCCATTTTTGTGCAAAAATACCCCTTAGCCCACATAGGCAGTAGGCTATAGCGCATAGCTTTGAGTAATAGTTATAGCTAGATACTAACTGTATCTAGCTTGAGTATAACCTTATTAAATTCATCCAGGAACCCATATAGGGGTTGGCCTATAGGGTATTGGTAAGAACAGAGGTAATATGACTTGCATATTGTCAATATATCATATATGATAAGGAGCATTATGAAATTATTTGAAAAAAGTTCAATACCGAATCATGTACGGATTCATACTGATTCTATCGTCCCACCATCGATCAAGCGCTACGACGGTGCACATACTGCACCAGTTAGCTTGGCAACTGACATACGTCTAGAAGGTGAGGGGCGCGAGCAGCAACTGGTGGTGGACGTTGTCCATACGACGCAAGGCAGTTATATGGATTTTGTCGATCGGCGCATTGTGCCAACATGTGATTTTGCAGCTACTGCGTTGCCCGGTATGACAAGTGAGTTGTGTGGCTGGATGGGCGAAGGCGAAGATGATGGAGTGGTGAATGTCCTCGCACTTTTTCGGCCAGATGATGCTACAGAGAGAGGTGCAGCTGACGAGCGGCGCAGCTCAAAGGTGGTGCGCGCACGGCATATTGGTCAGCTCGCTGCCTGTGCGATGGCCCAGTACCTGCTCCTTGGTAAGCAGGCTAAGGCAGATATGACCTTTGATACGAAGACACTGCAAAAAACTATGAACAAGCATAAAAAGCGTGGTGACGTAGCAATACTCCTGCCGTAAGCTCATGCCTTGTAAGGGGTATAGTTACGCTATATTACAAGCCTGTGGAAACATAAGAAGCTCGGTCGTTTATACGAGCTTCTTTGCTTTGGCAGTGACCGGAGCATCGCTCCTCGCGGAGTGATCAAACCGTTGCGTTTAGCCGTTATTGACTAAGAAATGATCTTCACGTAGATACCCTGCCACCCACTGATAGGGTAGGGGTGTCCCTATACAGCAGCGTGGCACACTGCCTCGATATTATGCCCGTTTGGGTCGATGAGGAAGGCACCATAATAGTCTGGATGATAGATCGCCCGCACGCCTGGTGCGCCATTGTCCTGTGCTCCTGCTGCTAGGCCAGCCGCATAGAATGCATCAACTGCTGCCCGCGACGGTGCAGCAAAAGCAAAGTGTAGCGGCGATGATGGCTCGCCTTGCCCAAGCCAAAATATCCCGGTATGCTGCGTTCGGTCTGGATTGCTAAAGCCCACGCCATATGATTCGTCAATTGTCTTGGCATAGCCTAGTGGTGCCAATACCGCCTCATAAAAGGCTTTGCTTGCTTCAATATCTTTAACGATGATGCCGAAATGATCGATCATGTGGTACCTCCTTGCGATATACCGATTAGTGTATTGTCTCTCAAGTATATGCCACAAATGATGACAACAGTGTGTCAGTATTGAATGTTTTTTGTGTTTTTTGATATCACCTTGCGCTTCGGCGCTGCGCTACCATCGCGCGGAGCTGCGCTGGCTCATCGACGATGACACTGGGCGGGAGGTGGCAGATTGCTTCGCAGGCGATTGCGAGCTGCAGCGTATAGAAAGGTAGCGCGAGCATGGTCAACATCGAGAAATGATCCGTCAAGCACCTCCGCTACCGCTAGCGCATCATGCGCAGCATAGCGGAGCTCTACGCGCGTGTAGCCAGCGATTGGTTGGCGAGAGAAGACAACACTACTCGAGTAGTCGTCATTAGTCGAGGCGTCTGGGTAAGGCCTGGGTGAGAAGTTCTCCTCTTGTGGCGAGAGGCGAATGATGCGCCGCAACTTGAAGAGGCGAAAATCCTGGCGCAGCCGGCAAAACGCCCACACATACCAGCTCGCTTGCCGAAACACCAGCTGGTGCGGCTCGATCACCCGCTCTGTCTGGCCATCATAGCCAATGTAGCACATCTGCATGCAGTATTGCTCCTCGATCGCCTGCTGCAATTGCTCAATCTTGTACTGAACTGGGTGTTCCGCTGCCCATGATGCAAAGTTGATAGCATATATCGGCATCGCAGACTGGTCATCTTCGGGGAGAAGCTTGGCGTGCAAGGTAGTGATTGATGATTGACGGGCGATGCTCTGGAGACCCGTCAGCGCACTCGCTAAGTGCTGCTTATCGGTAGTGGAGAGAATGCGCCGATCAAGCGTGTAGTGCGGCATGAGGGCGATTCCACCATCGCGGCCAGTCCGAGTGATGATAGGAATGCCTACCTGGTTCAGCGTCTCGATATCGCGCAAAATAGTACGCTTCGACACCTCAAAGCGATCGGCTAGTTCCTGAGCAGTGGCTTTGCCCCGCTCGCAAAGGAGCGACAGAATGGCGAGTAGGCGCTGGAGTTTCATAATAACCGTACCAGATAATTCGTATAGCAATTATATACCACTATTGTAGCAACGTATGGCTCGTTGACAAAGAAAGATGTTTGTGAGAACAGATTTTAGATAGGTTAGTGGTATATAGACAGTAGGGGTATGGGTATTATTGCAGGATATACAGTCGCGTGTGCTGCGTGACTGCCTGGTAAGATAGCAGCATCTAAATATGTGAATACGGTATCGCAAAACTTATAAAATGGTTGCTTTGCGTGATGAGAGTGCTACCTTGTTTTTCACTTCCTATCATCACTCGGGGTGAAATACATAGTGGTTTAGATAGTTATATAGCAGTGTAAAAGCGAAAAATGACTACCGAACAGTGGTCTAGTGTCGGTAAAAAATCTCCACGACTTTTCCACACCATCCTAGACACTAGATATGGGCACGCTATATATAGCGTAGGTAGGGACAGAGCTCTTGATTATGACAGAGGTAGTGATGGTGTGCAGCATCAAAGTAGAGCTGTATTTAGCAAGCACTCCGCACACCATATGGTATAATTACCTCGATAACCCCATAAACAAGGAGACAAGCAGATGAGTAATTTTCCGGTAGTGCGCGTAGAGCGTGTTGATGTGCGGAATGAGAGTGTGTCGAAGATAGATGTATGGGCACGCATTAAGAATGATTCGGACCGGCAGGTGAAGGTTGTGAGTTGGGAGTATCTAGGGAATATGCGTAACGAGTCGCACACGCTTAACCCGGGCAACACAGTGGATGTGATGCTCTACAGCGGCGCACCCAAGAATTATCCAGACCAAATGTATATTCGCTACGAAGCCGAGCACGATGGTGGCAGGCATTACTTCTTGGCACGGCACCAGGCGAAGTTTGATGAGCGCTATAACAATGACACGAAATGGTATCGGCCATCAGATTGGATGGAGTTCCAGCGCGTGGACCGCGGTAACTAGCATGGCAGCCACTCCACGCATTTTCTACACTGATGGCAGTGCCAGCCCCAACCCTGGCCCGGGCGGTTATGCCGTCATCGAGCAGGGTAAGCCCGTGGCGCTGGGCAGCGAGCCAGGCAATACGACGAACATCCGCATGGAGGGGATGGCCCTCATCGCAGCCATGCAGTTGGCTGGGGCTGAGGAGTGTGAGATCCATACCGATAGCGAATTTTGGGTTAATGTCCTCACTAAGTGGGCACCTGGCTGGGCAGCCAAGGGCTGGCGCAAGAGCAGCGGGCCGATCAAGAACCTCGAGCTCGTCCAAGAAGCCTATGCGCTTTATACCACCGTGCAGCCGAAGCTCATCTGGGTGCGCGGCCACAACGGCCATGAGCAAAATGAGCTCGCCGACCAATGGGCCAACCGAGCACGAGCCGGGGAGCGGCTTGGAAAAGAGTGAACAACTCAAAAACCGGTCATAGCGACCGGTTTTTTAATTATGGAAAATCTGGCTGCGAGATAACTTGAGTGCAGTTGTATCTTCCTTGTCGTGTTGTGCTGTATCGACAGGGTAGGTATTCCTAGTATAAATATATGCTATACTATTACCAATATCACTAATATCCAGAGTGCGACGAGGGACTGGCCCGATGACTCGCCAGCAACCTGCTCGGGAAGCGAGTAAGGTGCTAATTCCAGCCTGTGCGCAGGGAAGATATGAGACGCGTAAGAGAGCAGCTCCTTTCTCGCCTGGCATGCAGGATAAGAGAAGGGAGTTTTTTATGACAGCAATGACTATAACATCAGCGCAGTTTCGCACCGCCGAGAGCGTAAGCCCAGGCCACCCCGACAAGCTCTGCGACCAAATGAGCGACGCCATCCTTGATGCTTATCTAGCCCGCGACCCACAGGCACGCGTGGCGGTGGAAGTGTGCGGCGGCCATGGCATGGTGTTTGTGACAGGCGAAGTGACGTCGCAGGCGACGGTGGCAGTGGCACCGATTGTACAGCGTTTGGCAGGGAATGAGGTAGAGATAATTGAGCATATTGCTCAGCAGAGCCCAGAGATTGCTCGTGGTGTGGATGATGGCGGGGCGGGCGACCAAGGCGTGATGATCGGCTATGCTTGCAACGAAACACCCGAGCTGCTCCCATTCGAAACAGTGCTGGCGCGACGATTGAACCAATTTTTGTATCAACGTTGGCCCTACGATGGCAAAACGCAAGTAACACTGCGTGGCGGGCAGATCACGGCAATTGTTGCAAGCTTCCAACACGCACCAAAAGACGAATTAACAGAGGCGGTAGAGGAGTGGCTCCAGCAGCAGACGTATGTGAACACATTTTTTAAGGATAAGCAATATGATGTACCAGTGCTACACTGTAACCCAGCAGGGGACTGGCAGATTGGTGGCTTTGCGGCTGATGCTGGCTTGACGGGACGCAAGCTCATCGTCGACAATTATGGGCCACGCGTGCCGATTGGTGGTGGGGCCTTTAGTGGTAAGGACGCCACCAAGGTGGATCGCTCGGCGGCGTATATGGCGCGGCGCATTGCAGTGGATTATCTACGGCAGCACCACGCGCAGGAGGTGCTGGTGCGCCTCGCGTATGCAATCGGCCACGACCAGCCCGTCGAGGCAACCGCCATCATTGATGGTGTAGAGCAGCCTATTACAGGCTACGACCTCAGCCCGCACGGCATCATCACCACGCTCCAGCTCGCCCAGCCTATCTACGAACCAACCGCCCGCTGGGGGCACTTTGGTGAGGGGTTTGTGTGGGATCGGTAGAAGAAAGACAGGTAATTGCAAAACCAATCGTACTCGTTTTGCATGGTTTAAATATTCAGTGATGCACCCTTTGCTAAAACAGCAATGATATGTCATTTATCATTGACAAAATCAGAAAGGGAGAGTACTCTATATGACATTAGCAAATCGAATAGAGTAAGAGGTAGGGATATATGCGTCCAAGCGAACAGTCGTCAATGATGAAGCGATATCGGGGGATTGACAAAAATCCGTTGGATGAAAAAGAGAAAAAATATAGAGCAGAGCTTGCGCATAGACTTACATCGGCTTTAGATCATCCAGATACAGTAGAAGAATACATGGATCATGATATCGCATGGATGGATCAACTAAGAGTTGTGACGGGCGTACACTTCGATACCGAGATTTTCCCACGAACAGAAATATGCCAACCGGTAACAATTACCCCGCATTGCTACACGCCACATGATTATGTAGCCTATGACTCTAAAGGTATATATAGTTCAGTCGTTGCGCTTCCTACCTATGGAGAATACCAGGGGACGATTGGCAAAGAGCCAGTAGCCGATGGATATATGATGCTTATTAAGGCATCGGTTGTTGCTGATGGAGAGAAGGCTCCAGATCCAACATTTGCAGATTTTGCCTGGGATGACAACTATGCAATGGGAGCGCTGGTGGCAGGTGATAGTATACGGTTTGTTGAGCTGACACATAGTGATCCTGCTGAAGCCGGATCATCGTATCCTACAGTTGCCGAGATTGACCCATCGAGCAAAGATGCAGAGCAAATCATGATGGAGTTAGAAAAGTTTGTTGCAGCACAAGAGGTTGCTATGAAGCCGAAGAGTCGACTTGCATTGCTTGGTAGGCGTGTTATGCAGATGTTTGGCTTGACCAAATAGCTCTCTCTTTGCCTCTCACCCCACAACCTTGTATACTAGAGACTATGGATCAGACACTTGCACAGGAGATTTTGCGTAGTGGTCAGAGTGTGCTGCTGACAGGGCCAGCAGGCACAGGCAAGACGTATGTGTTGGGGCAGTTCATCCGCCAGTGTAAGGCGGATGGCAAGTATGTGTCCGTCACTGCCACGACGGGGCTTGCGGCGACGCATCTGGGTGGCAGCACCATCCACGCATGGGCGGGGATTGGCATCCACGATAGCTTGCCGAACAATTTTTTTGATCACCTGTCGAAGACGCGGCGCGATATTATTGCTAAGACAGATGTGCTTATTATCGATGAGATTAGTATGCTGCATGACTACCGCCTTGATATGATCGACGAAGTGTGCCGCCGGGTGCGTGAGGTGCCAAGCCAGCCATTTGGTGGGCTGCAGGTAGTGATGAGCGGAGACTTCTTCCAGCTGCCGCCTGTTAATCGCGATGGTGGGCGGCAGGGGGGCTTTGTGGTGCAGTCGCAAGCTTGGCGACAGCTCGACCCAGCCATTCTGTACCTCGACCAGCAATACCGCCAGCAAAAGGGCGACGCCCTGCTAGATATCCTGACTGCCATGCGGGCTGGTGACCTGCGTCGACGCCATGCTGAGCAATTACTGGCTCGCACAGAAGTAGAGCCACCTCACGAGAGCGACCTCACCGAGCTTCATACCGTCAATATCGACGTCGATCGGATCAACCAAGCCCGCCTCGCTGAGCTGCCTGGCGACGAAGTATCGTACCAACGCAGCAGCACTGGTGGGCAAAATTATGTCGATACCTTGCAGCGGAGTATCCTCGCACCGGAGGTGCTGGTACTCAAGCAGGGTGCACTGGTGATGGCCATCAAGAATGACCAAGCGCGGCGCTTTGCCAATGGGAGCATTGGCCAGGTATCAGGCTTCGAGCCAGGCACAGACTATCCCGTGGTGGAGTTTCGTAATGGCCATGTGGTGACAATGCAGCCTGACACCTGGGAGCTGCGCGATGGTACGCGCAAGCGGGCCAGTATCTCGCAGCTGCCACTGCGCCTGGCTTGGGCGATTACTGTGCACAAAAGCCAGGGGATGACGCTCGATAGTGCACGCATCGACCTACGCAAAGCCTTTGTCCCAGGTATGGGCTATGTGGCACTGAGCCGCGTCAAAAGCTTAGATAATATATTTCTCACTGGTATCAATCGGATGGCACTTACCATGAGCGATGAAGCGTATATCATTGATACGCAGCTGCGCACCCGGGCTGCCCAAGATGCCGAGCGCTTTGCCCATCTGCGCGAACAGGCTGCTCAGCGTGCTACAACGCAGCAGAAGAAGCCGACGAGTAAAACTAGCAGTACTAGCTGGGCGGCCAAGATCGCCACAATGCGCCAGACCTACCCCAATGCCTACAAACCATGGACAAAGGTTGACGATGAGACGCTCAAGCAGGCCTTCGTCCAAGGTGTAAGCATCCGCCAGCTCAGCCGCACTCTCGGCCGGCACGAAGGCTCGATAAAAATGCGACTGCAAAAGCATTTTGGCGAGGATGCGGTGCAGTAGCGCATTGCTATCCCTCCGGGGGTCGTTTCATGCTTCTCAATAGATTACAGTAAACAAAAATGAATGTTCTTATAACACGCTCAGCTCTTATACGAGCGTTGCAAACCTCAGTAGCTCCCATAGTTTGCTAATTGACAAATCTCCTAGATATCTCTTACAATAAAGTAATCTAGACAATAAGGAGAAAATATGGCAAATCCAGAGAGAGCCTTAACAGACAGCGCTGAGCGCCGAAGTATAAAAGACTCCGTAATCATCCAATCATTGGGCCAGTTGTCGACCCATCGCGTGATCACACCAGAAAATACATCACCAGGTACAGCTAGCATCATAAAACAACCAACAGGCACTGCCTCCATCCGACAGAATAGTGGTTTCCTTAGCGCTCGAGAAAAGATGAAAGATACTAGCTTCATTATGTTGGGGTATGTAAAGGAATCTCAAGCGACCATGCAGCTTAATTCGCATGATATTGCCTATGTAGAGATGAACTCGTCTGGAAGGGTGTTTCTTGAAAAAAACGAGACGGGTGTGATAGCGACGAGCGGGTTGATGGGCTGCACTGGTGTGGCTGGTTTTGCAAAAAATCGAGATGGGAAAATTCAATCATTTGTTTCGCATTATGATGCTCTGAGTCAGAATGGCCGCATAACAAGAAAAGATAGTCCGGTCAATCGGGACCTCTATACTTTTCGCTACCAAGTAGAAAAAGACGACACCCAAAATACGCCATTGTATGTTGTTTCATATCCTGCATCGAGTCGCTATGATCAGGATTATGGTAAGCGACGGGGAGTGTTTCGAGAATGGCATTATATGGATCAGATCAATACTACAATAGCGCAGCTGGGCAAAAACGCACAAGTCCTCCTCTTGCCATATGAGCTTAACTCGCAAGGTCACTCTCTTGCGAGTGGCCGTATGGATGGCAAAGAAGGGATATTTTGGGATGGTGTCTATATTGATTTTGCTGACTATATTGGCGATACGGTAACTAACAAACAGTAACAAGTTTAGTTATAAAGGTGTAGTTGTAGTAGAATAGCTACATGCATAACGAACCAAACACACAAACCCCTACTACCGATACTACCCCAGTAATGCCACCAGAGCTAGCTGCTGCGCCGCAGAGTGATGCAGACGTAGCCGCTCATGCCGAGACTCAGCCAACAGATATTACCGCACAGTCTACGGCTGACACGTCTACCGATGCTACTGACATCTTCCTCTGGGCCAACCAAGCCGACCGTGACAAAGACCAGCTGGAGGTAGATCTCTTCCTCTTTACCAAGGGTTATACGGTGTATGCCACCAACTATGCAGCCGAGCTCAAGGCGCAGCTCAAGGTGCTCTTCCTCTACGATATGATCACAGCGGTGCAGACGGGTGCAGCGACTGGCCTGATGGTGCGCGACTTTGAGGCGGCCAAGGCTGAGGAGAATGTCCTTGAGCGCACCACGCTCGACCGGGTAGTGCACGCTCAGGAAGTCATCGAGCAGATCACCTACGGCGAGGCAGATCTTGAGACCTTCAACGAGGGTGACCATGAGTTTAAGAAGGTTAAGGGTATCATTGCGCGCTTCCGGATGGGTATAGATGGCGAGCCATTCTTTGTGGCCAAGCTGCTACCTCAGTCGCAGGTGCTCAAGGGGGCAACCGCCTGGATGTACAGTGGTGGGTCGTTCCAGCCATTTGTGGCTGATGCTGGCCTGCGCATCACGCCGGATAATCAAGTATTAATCGTTGGCAACGATATCTTTGCCTTTAGCGAGAGCAAATTCGTCCGGCTCTTTGGCTACGATGCCAAGAAGCACGCTGTGGCGGAGGAGAAGATTGCTGCCATCACCCAGCAGTTCAAGCTCACCTTGCCTGAGGGGCTCACGCTCGACCGCCTGGTGCGCGATACGCCAGCGCTGGTAACTAAACTGCAAAAGCTCGATCCCGCCCAGGTGACACAAGACCAACTCATCGACCACGCTGATGAAATGGGCCTGGGCCTGATGACGGACGATGCGGCAGGGAGTATCATTATCATGGATGCCAAGGACGCGGCCGTTTTTGTCAATCTCCTCAACGACGACTATGTCACGAGCGACCTGACTGGTGTCAAATACGAAATGCGCGGCAAGAAAATCTTGCGCGAGAATGAGCAATTGCCGGAATAGGGAAGAGATATTCTCTGTGTCTAGCTAGTATCATGCTATTGGACAAGAAAATATCTGGAGGCCAGCGACCAGGCAAGCGGGAGAGCTCTGTGTTTCGTCATAGGGTGTTGATCTCAAAACTCTCATGTTCTCTCACGCTCCACCTCCCCACACTCCCTCCTCAGGAACACTATAAGGGTCGATATTCACTGGATATCGACCTCTTGCGCTGGGCTGAAAACAGATTATTGCAATCTGTTTTCACACTCCATCGGATGAAGTGATGGGGAGATGGAGCGAGCGCAAAGAAAGAGAGACGATGCTTCCACCCAATAATTCTATTTTTCTTAATCCTCTGCTGATGGTACAATAAGCATTATGGCTAAGCAACAATCTACGGTGCAATTTCCAAAACATTTCCTCTGGGGCGCTGCGACGAGCGCGCATCAGGTCGAGGGTGGTATGCACAACCAGTGGTCGGAGTGGGAAAAAGCTCAGGCCAAGACCCTCGCTGCTCAGAGCCAATATCAATATGGCGACTTGCCCAACTGGCCGCACATTGCCAGTGCCGCCAAAGATCCAAACAATTATATCTCGGGCAAAGCTGCCAACCACGCCGAGCTCTACACGCAAGACTTCGCTCTGGCCAAGAAGATGGGCCTCACCTCGTGGCGCTTTAGTGTGGAGTGGTCGCGCATCGAGCCAGAAGAGGGCGCGTGGAATGCCGAGGCGATCAAATACTACAAGGCGTACTTGGCTGCGCTGACCGATGCTGGGCTAGAGCCAGTCGTGACGCTGTTTCACTTCACGCTGCCGGTATGGTTTGCTGCCCGTGGGGGCTTTGCAAAGCGCGATAATGTGAAGTATTTTGTGCGCTTTGTCGATAAGCTGATGGATGAGATTGGTGCAACGGTGCGCTATGTCGTTACCATTAATGAGCCCTGCGTCTACGTGACCGAGAGCTACTACAACGGTACCTGGCCACCCAACGTCCGCAGCAAGTGGCAAACCTACCGCGTGCTGAGCAATCTTGCCTACGCGCACAACCAAGTAGCCAAAGTCCTCCACGCCAAGAGCCGGCGCTTCAAGGTGGCAGTGGCCAAGAATTCAGCCTACACCTACCCGGGTGACGATGCCTGGCTCAGCCGAGCGACAGCGCGGGTGGTGCAGTTCTTCCAGGACGATTATTTCCTGCGCAAGGTGGTGCGGCAGAGTGATTACATTGCCGTTAATTATTACTTTAGTAATCGCATCTATGGCTACCGCATACACAACCCTGAGACCACGCCAAATGATCTCGGCTGGACAATGCAGCCCGATCATCTCGAGCTTGCACTGGAGCGTCTCTGGAGCCGCTACAAGCTGCCTCTGCTCGTGACAGAGAACGGTGTGGCCGACGAGCGCGACCAGTTCCGCAAGCAATGGCTCACTCAGTCTATCCTTGCTATGCAGCGCGCCCTTGGCAATGGGGTAGAGCTGCTGGGGTATATGCACTGGAGCTTCCTCGATAACTTCGAGTGGGATAAAGGGTTTTGGCCGCGCTTTGGCCTCTTTGCGGTCGACTACAAGACGTACAAGCGGACACCGCGCCCCAGTGCGCTATGGTTTGCTCGCGTATTGCAGCAGCAGAAGAAACAGGCAGAGCGGCCTATCGAGCCACTGCCGTCTGTACCAGCGCGCAAGAAGCCGAGTGCTAAGCCAGCTACCGCGCAGGCGCAAGCTACATCATCATCGCCGCGCTCTGCGCGCTCTACGCCAGCAGTACCACCCAAACCGACGCCGCCAACGCCACCCCAAACACCCCAAATGCCACCATCTACACCAGGGTCAGCGGCACGCTCTAGCGGGGTGATTGCACCACCGCGTCGACCAGCAGTCGCATCACGTAGTCGTTCACGTAGTCATAATAATCGGGAGGAATAATACATGGCACAGAGCAATGGTGGAGCACGCGTCGTCGTCATCGGCGGCGGGACAGGGAGCTTTACGCTCCTGACAGGTCTGAGGCAGTATGCCTCGCAGGTCACGGCACTCGTCAATATGGCAGATGATGGCGGCTCGACGGGCCAGCTGCGTGATGAGCTCGGCGTCTTGCCGCCTGGTGATGTGCGCCAGTGCCTCGTGGCGTTGAGCAATAGCCCCAAGGTGCGCGACCTCTTTAACTATCGCTTCGATGAGGGGAGTTTTAAGGGGCATGCCTTTGGTAATCTCTTCCTCACAGCCCTTGAGAAAATGACCGGCAGCTTTGCCGAGGCGGTGGCATTAGCCAGCCAGGTGCTTAATATCGATGGGTGCGTTGTGCCCGCTACGCTGAGCAATGTGACACTCTGCGCGGAGGGTGAGGATGGTCAGCCTATCAAGGGTGAATATCTCATCTCACAGCAGGCGCTAGCGCGTCGGCCCAAGATTTGGCTCGAGCCAGAAGCCCAGGCCAACCCCGCCGCGGTGGAGGCAATTCGCGCGGCAGATATGGTCGTTGTGGCTCCTGGCAACCTCTATGGCAGCTTGGCACCCGTCTTGGTCATTCGCGAGATCCAAGAGGCGCTTGCTGCCACCAAGGCACGCTGCGTCTTTGTCTGCAACCTCGTCACCAAACCTGGTCCGACAGACGGCTTCTCGGTGAGTGACTTCGCGAGTGAAATTGAGCGCCTAGCGGGCAGCCAGTTCCTCGACTATGTCGTCTTCAACAACACGCGCCCCAGCCCCGAGCTGATGGACAAGTACGCTCACGATGGCGAGCTGATGGTCGAGTACGACATGGACGAGATGCATCGCCAACACTATCGCTACCGCGCCGCACCAGTCCTCGCACAAGACGTGTGGGATGGTGCCCAGGCTAGCGATCCATTAGCTAGCACGCGCAGCTTCATCCGGCACGATCCCGATGTCGTGGCGCGCCAGCTGATGCGGATATACTTTGCATAAATACCAAGGACTGGCTATACTGTAATAATTATGGAATACCCATCGAGCCATTACCATATCTACGTCGACCTCGACCGGACGATTATCAACACTACGCAGTGGTTGCGTGAGATAGCGGAGGCACTAGCCCAGCTCTACCCAGCACAGGTAACTGCTGAGGAATTCTTGGCGGCGCAGCCTCGCTA
The DNA here is from genome assembly GCA_963545865.1 of uncultured Candidatus Saccharibacteria bacterium. GTDB lineage: Bacteria > Patescibacteriota > Saccharimonadia > Saccharimonadales > Saccharimonadaceae > Saccharimonas. Next base: position 111,849 of record CAUUJX010000002.1, on the reverse strand, counting down.
TATGCTTCGGCCAAGGACGAATCCTACCGCTCCGACCTACGTCTTGGCGGCGCAGCTTGCAGCGCTCGGCCTGGATGCGGCATCTGTTATAGAGCGGCTCGAGCAGACGGCTCTGGGTGATGGTCACCTCCAATACCCCGGCGTGGCACAGATGCTGCGCACGCTCAGCCACTATGGCACGGTGCAGGTGCTAACCTACGGCGACCCCATCACCCCTCACTGCAAAGCCCGTCTGTGCCCAGCAGTGCGTGCACTGGTGGCTCAGCAGGGTGGGCAGGTGATCATTACTACCTTGCAAGATAAAGCCCAGTGGCTGCGCCGTGCTGCCGCTGCAAACCCCGGCCAAACAATCTACCTGATCGACGATAAGCCCGTTGCTACCGCCTTTGCGCCCGAGCCAGACCCACCCATTCGCTGTGTGCAGATCGACCACACCGGCCAGCTCACACCGCGCTCCATCAATTGGCGCTCGGGAGATTGGCCCATTTGTCATACGTTAGCTCAAGCAACTAATATCATACAAGGAGACATCGAGTATGCACTGCACCAAAGCAATCATCCCCGTAGCAGGCTGGGGGACACGGCGCCTGCCCGTCACCAAGACGATCGAAAAATGCATGCTGCCGCTGGGTAACCGCCCGGTAGTAGACTACGCCGTGCAAGACTGCATCGCGGCGGGCATCCGCGATATCTACTTTGTGGTGAGCGAGCAGAGTACGCAGATTCGCGACTTCTACCGCTCTAATGTCGATCTCAACAACTATCTGCGGCGCAATGGCAAGGCAGATCTCTTGCCTCTCATTGCTCCACCGAAGGTGAATCTGCACTACATGGTGCAATCGAGCTATGGTAAGTATGGTACAGCCATCCCGGTCAGCCTCGTGGTGCCGCAGCTCGACCCTGGTGAGCCAGTAGTCGTGCTGATGGGTGATGACTGTGTGTATAATGCCGATGGTACATCAGAGGTGGCGCGCCTCATCGAGGCAGCAGGGGAGGACCGCTCGGCCATTCTGGGTGTGCACATGCCGCCCGACCAGCTGAGCCACTATGGTGTGCTGGATGTTGCCGATGATGGCCGGCTGCGCGGCGTGGTAGAGAAGCCAGCGCCAGGTGAGGCACCAAGCGAAATGATCAATGTCAGCAAATACGTCCTCAGCCACGACCTCTTGCAGCGCATTGCTGCCCACGCTGACCGCGATGACGTCGCGGGTGAATACTACATCACCGACCCCTTCAACGACTACCTCGCCGCTGGTGGCCACATGGCCGTCGTCCCCACCAAGGGTCACTACCTCGACACTGGCACGCTCGAGACCTGGGTGGCAGCCAATAACTGGCTCCTCAAGCATCAGGGGTAGGGGCTTAATACCAGCACTATTCTTAAAGGCGCACTTTCTATGCCGCAACAGCCAATTCCAGCCCAGTCTCAACCACAGCCACCCCAGCAAGCACAGCCACGACAGCCCACAACATCACCCGCCTTGGCTCGTCAGTACGCATCCCTAGGTACGGTGCTTGGTGTAGGTGGTGTGTGCAGTGGCATTATTAGCATTCTCATGCTAATTGCGAGTACTACTTCAGATGAATCTACTAATATGAATCGTGCTGCTTTTTCTGCTGCCGTTGTTGCCAGTATTGCTGGTATTGTCCTTGGCATCAACTCTTACGATAAGCTACGCGAAGCAGGCGCATCGCGTGCGTGGGGTATAGCAAGTATTGTGTGCAGCGCTGTCGTGGTTGGGTGGATTGTGCTATGGCTTTTATTCCTTATTGCAATGATAGCCCTTTTTCTTGTTAAGTTCTTGATCGATTCTCTGTAGAAGTAGGTGGAGAGCTCGTAGCATGTCTGCCTGGATATTAATTAGATCATAGCTTGTTAAAACTTTATACAAAAAACACAGCCCACCAACTGCCACGGCCAAATCGGGCTTCCAGGCCCGAGAATACTCTAGAGTACTCAATCAGGCGTGGCGATATGGTGGGCTGTGTTGGTGGGCTTTACTTGGCCTCGATTTGCCGTTCACAGCATGTGAATGACGCTACGACTCTTGCACTGATGTAGGAGTCGTTGATTGTGGGGAGAAAATCCCCACGTTCTGCTGCTGCTTGCAAAAAAGAAGCAGCAAAACGCGGGCTCCTGAAGGTCTCTTCGAGTTGATAAGACCTATCGGTTGTTGTTTCAACTTCAACCGTGTATCGTATTATGGTTGTCATGATGATCCCCTTCCGAGGTCCAGAGGCCGAAGAGCTGCTTTTCGCTCTTCGAGAAAACCTCTGAGCTAAAAAGCTAATATATATATATCAATATATGAGAGCGGCGTCAAGCTATTTTGCTTATAATGCCATAAAATTAGCGTATTTTCTACTTTTGTGCGTATAAAATAGTAAGGTACGTCTAATATAGGCGCGCTTAGAGCAGATCAAAACACTCACCAATCTCGCTTATTTTTATCCACATTGTGCAGAGTGGGGAAAACTGCTGACCACTGATACTGGTTGAGCTTTTCCACAGATTTGTGGATAAGCGCCAGTGCGGCAGGGAATGCCGTGGGTAAAAGGGGTTGCATGTGGGTGAGAGTGGGTAGTATAGTGGGAGTAGTGGAAGAAAGTGGGTAACCACGAGAAAAACAAACACCACTGCACAAAAACAAAATAATTCATCTGTAAGGATCGCCACACCCCATGGATTACTTCGAACGCAAGCTAGATGACAAGCGTCGGCTCACTATACCGACGGAGCTTCGGGCGGAGTTCGCCAGTGGCGTGGTCCTAACGCGCGGCTTTGGCAGCTACCTCCACCTGTATGCGCAGGATGTGTGGGATAGCCAGGTAGAGCCAGCGCTGACGGGCAGCATCCTGGATGAACATGTCGCCGACCTCAACGTCAAGTTCCGGCGCGGCAAGACGGCTGCCACCCTAGACCAAAAGCAGGGCAGGGTAACAGTAGAGCAGCATTTGCTGGATTATGCCGGGATCTCGCGCGAGGTTGTGGCGGTGCGCGCCGGCCAGTATTGGCGCTTGATGGCACCAGAGCAGGCCGAGTAGCAAGGCTGTTTTTGTGACGCTCTTTAACAAGTACGTGTAACTGATATCCTCGAGATCAACCATCTGGTAGTGAGCCATGTGGGCACCCGACCCACGCAAAACCCTGTCGGGCGCACCTTCCTCACAAACACCTCCCAAAAAACTCCACCTCACATAATTGCTACGGCAATTATACACATAAGTCTCTCAAACGATCTTTGGCGGGCTCTCTCGGCCTGGTACAAACAAAGATCGTCAACAAAAACAAACACATTTTATGCGAAAACAAACAGGTTTCGCTACCAGGTGGGTGATCTCGAACCCGCATCGGACTATCTCGCAGTAGCCTGAGCGGGGCGTATCTTTGTAGACATGAACATAATAATAGCATGCCACCAGGCAAGAATATTATTGCGCACTATGCTACCATAAGAAACGTATGAGTATCAAAGCACATCCACCACTTCATGTTCCGGTATTGCTGGAGGCAGTGTTGGCCCAGCTCCAGCCACGTCCAGGTGAGCGCTATCTCGACCTGACGGCGGGGTATGGCGGCCATGCCACAGCGATTCTTGAGCAGACCCAGACGTATACCACGGCGTGTTTGGTCGATCGCGACCAGTATGCTTTGTCGCAGCTTGGTAGCTTGGCAGGGCAGGGCGCACGACTGATGCATTGTGATTTTTTGCAGGCAGCACAGCAGTTGGTTCGCGAGGGTGAGCAGTTTGATTTGCTGCTACTGGATTTGGGGGTGTCGTCACCACAGCTCGATCGAGCTGATCGAGGGTTTTCCTTTACACACCCTGGCCCGCTTGATATGCGGATGGATCAACGCCAGGCGATGACTGCCGAGCAGATTGTTAACCACATGGCAGAGGCAGAGCTCGCCCGACTGATCACCCGCTACGGCGAAGAATCGCCAGCGATAGCACGGCGCTATGCTGCTGCTATGTGCGCGGCACGGCCACTGTCGAGTACTGGAGAACTCGCGCGCGTTATCGAGCACGCTACCCGTGGCAAGCGGGGCAAAACCCATCCAGCCACGCGTACCTTTCAGGCAGTCCGCATCGCCGTCAATGATGAATTGACACAGGTAGAGCAGACGCTCCAGCTGGTGCCAGCCTTGCTACGCACTGGTGGACGTGTGGGAGTGATTAGCTTCCATAGCCTCGAGGATCGGCTCGTTAAGCGCTTCTTCGCGGAGCAGCGCCAGGCAGGCTACGAGGCCGAGCTACGCATCCTCACCAAGAAGCCAATCGCGGGCAGCCATGACGATGCTTACAATCCGCGTGCCCGCAGCGCTAAGCTGCGAGCCGCCGCAAAAATATAAAAAACAAAAAAGGAGTAGGGACATGCCAGTTCGTATCCCCGTACAAAATCAATCAATCACGACAACCGTATTGGTCCGCCACGGCAAATAGCCCTTGGCTCAAGACCTCGCGCTGGGGCGGCGCGTTATCCGCCCCACTCTAGAAACGACCCCATACCAACGTTAACAACACAAACACCACCACAATGACAACCTACACACGGACAATGCAATTTAATAGTCGACGCCAGAGCACCTGGAAGCGCAACCGTAACACCGTTGCTTTTGCTTCGGCTATCAAACTTGGGCCAATCACCCACACAGTGCTGATTGCCCTCCTTATCACCATCCTTGGCTTGATATATCTAGCGCAGGCGACACACACAGTCAGCTATGGCTACGAGGCCAGCAAGATTGACGACAAGATCTCCTCTCTCAGCGAGCAAAAGAAGGACTTGGAGGTCGATAACGCCCGTCTGACCGCCCTTAAGGAAGTGCAGGGTAGTAGTGTGGCCAAAACGATGACAACACCAGCCAATACAGCGTACGCCAGCGAGTAGCCCATGCTGCAGCGCCATCTTGCTACGCCACGCGCTCAGGCGCTCGCCGCTGTGCTCGGCGGGCTACTTGTGGTGTTTGTGTTGCGCTTGGGGTATGTGCAGTTACTGCAGCATGATTACTATGTATCGCAGGCCGATAGCGAGCAAGTCAAGCAATTTCGTCTGCGCGCCCAGCGCGGTGAGATATACACCATGGATGGTACTACTCCCGCCAAACTCGTCATGAATGAGACGGTCTATACCGTGTGGGCTGACCCGATGGCTGTGACAGATGTAGATAAGATCGTGACGGTCCTCAACCAGGTGGCTGGTGGTAATGTGCGTGAGAATTTTCGCCAATATATCACACGTAAACCAAGCCGCTACCAAGTGCTTGCCACCAAAGTGAGCCGTAAGCAGGCTGAACTTATCAAGAAGGAGAATCTCGCTGGGGTGGGCTTTGATGCGATGAGCCAGCGCGTTTACCCAGAAGGGCAGTTGGCCAGCCAAGTGCTGGGCTTTGTCGATGCCGAGGGTAAGGGGAAGTACGGCTTCGAACAGGCTAATGATGATAAGCTGCGCGGCACAGATGGAGTGCTTAAGACAGTGACAGATATCCGCTCAGTACCACTAACCATTGGCCGGACGAATATCAACCAGCCTGCTAAGAATGGGACCAATATGGTACTGACGATCGATCGCAACATCCAGACGAGAGTCGAGCAAGCGCTTGTCGATGGGGCCAAGCGCAGCGGTGCGACTGATGTCAGTGCTGTCGTAATGAATCCGCAGAACGGCCAGGTCTTAGCCATGGCCAACCTCCCTACCTATGACCCGTCTAACCTGAAGACGATCAAGAGCGTCGCTGCACTCAACAACAACACCATCACTACGCCATACGAACCGGGCTCCGACATCAAGACATTCACAGTGGCGACAGGTATCGACAAAGGGGTCATCACGCCGCAAACGACATACAATAATACCGATAGCATCAAGGTAGACGACATCACTATCGGTAATGCCAGCAAAGGACAGACGGGCAACATTACCATGCAGCATGCCCTCAATTGGTCGCTCAACACTGGTATGGTCACCGTTGCACAGCGCTTGGGCAATGGCAGCTACATCACTCGCCAGGCGCGCGACACAATGTATGACTATTTCCATAAGCGCTTTCGTCTTGGGCAACTGACGGGAGTAGAACTCGCTGGTGAGGCTAAGGGTAATATCGTGTCGCCCACCCAGCAGCAGGGCAATGCAGTGCGCTACTCTAATATGTCCTTTGGCCAGGGGATGGATGCGACGATGTTGCAGGTCTCGGCTGGCTTTAGTGCGATTATCAATGGTGGGACGTACTACAGCCCCACCATCATTGCGGGGACGATTGACGACAATGGCACCTTTGCCAAGGCTGCGCGCAAAGCTTCGTATGCTCATGTCATCAAGCCGCAGTCATCTACTACTGTGCGCGAAATGGTGCACCAAGCGCGCCAGGCCTTTTATGCGGGTGGCGATCGTGCGGGGTTCTACATTGGCGGCAAGACGGGTACATCGCAAACCATCAAGGACGGTAAGTATATTTCTAACCAAACTATTGGCACTTACCTCGGTTTTGGTGGGGAGGTTGGCAAAACACCAGCGTATGTTATTATGGTGGAGGTTTCGGGCAAAGGGCTGAATATGCAGGGGGGTCAAGACGCTCACCCGATTTTCACGGATATATCTAATTGGTTGCTCGACTATATGAAGCTCGAGCCGAAAGGAAACACACCATAATGAACCTCACCACACTCGTTCGCGAGCTCAACGCGACATTTCTTCTCAGCGTCGCGGCCTTTTTGCTGGCGATGGCCCTCACGCCGCTCTATACCTACTTTGCGTATCGTTATAAGTTCTGGAAAAAGCAGCGCGCTGCTAGCACAACGGGCGAGGAATTGACGGTCTTTACTAAGCTGCATGCCGATAAATTTACGCGCGATATCCCCACTATGGCAGGGATGGTTGGCATTGTGGCCATTGCTGTGGTGACGCTGGGGTTTAATCTCGACCGAGCCCAGACCTGGCTCCCACTGGCGGCATTGCTTGGTGGTGGGGCAGTGGGGCTGCTGGACGATGTGATCAATATTAATAGTGATGGCTCGGGCTCGGCAGGCCTGCGCGCCTGGCTGAAGTTCTCAATGATCGCGGTGATGGCGGCGGTACTGGCCTGGTTCTTCTACGTTAAACTAGGCTATACAACAGTGCATGTGCCGTACTTTGGCGACTGGCAGCTCGGCCCGTGGATTGTCCCACTCTTTATCTTTGCGGTGGTAGCAACTGGCAACGCGGTAAACATTAGCGATGGCCTGGATGGCCTGGCTGGTGGACTGCTGGCGGTGAGCTATTGCATCTTCGGGGTGATTGCCTTACTGCAGGGGCATTTGCAATTGGCAGGCTTTTGCTTCACCGTAGTGGGAGTGCTGCTGAGCTACCTGTGGTTTAATATCTATCCAGCCCGGTTCTTTATGGGCGACGTGGGGAGCTTTGCCTTTGGGACGAGCCTAGGCGTCGTGGCGATGCTGACGAATACCCTGTTTTTGTTGCCAGTCATTGGTGTGCTGTTTGTGGTAGAGGCGGGCTCGAGCCTTATTCAGATCCTCAGTAAGAAGTTCTTTCACCGCAAGGTGTTTATCTCGGCACCAATTCACCAGCACTTCCAAGCAGTCGGTTGGCCAGAGGTGAAGGTAACGATGCGTTTCTGGGTGATCTCTTGCGTGACAGGCTTTATTGGCCTGATGATGGCGCTGGGTGGGGGGCACATCTAGAATGGCTGCTGCTCGCCGCACTCGTGCTGCACACCGATCGGCTTCGGCTCGGTCGGCTCAGCCAGTGCGCCGTGAGCAACGCACCACGCGCAATGTTGCCACTGCTTCATCTGCTGCTGTATCACGTTTGCACCGGCCGGACTATCAGATCATCCTCTGGGTGGGGCTTCTCATGCTGCTTGGCCTGGTGGTGATGTATGCCATTGGCCCACAGCGTGCCAATGTGCTCAACTCTGCGCACAACACCAACTACTACACTGATGGCTACTTTGCCATCAAGCAGACGGTGAGCTTGCTCCTGTCAATTAGCGCCTTTGTGGGGCTGTCGCTGCTGCCCTTTGCATGGCTGCGCCAGAAGGCGGGTACGCTGCTAGCGAGCGGTTTTGTGCTGTGTGCGCTGCTGTTTGTCCTTGGCAATATGCTGCATGTTTCGGCGATTGCTCAGTGCAGCCTTGGGGCGTGCCGCTGGTTCTCGCTGGGGCCACTGGGGAGCTTCCAGCCAGCCGAGATGCTGAAGTTTGGCATGCTTATCTATATGGCACTCTTCCTTGGCAAACGAATGCGTCAGGGGGTGATAAACGACCTCCACCAGACGATTATCCCCATGGTAATTATGATGTGTGCAGCGCTCTTTTTCGTGATATTTTTGCAAAAGGATATGGGCACAGGCCTGGCCCTCACTGCCATGGTGGCATGTATGGTAGTGATGAGTGGTATGAGCTGGCGCTGGCTGGCTTACCTAGCGGCGGGCTGCGTGGCGCTGGTGCTGCTGCTTATCGTCATTGCGCCGCACCGCATGGAGCGGGTGGCGACCTTCTTCCAGGGGGATGACCATGCCACTAGTAGTAATGATGATGGCTACCACATCAAGAATGCGAAGATTGCACTGGGTACAGGCGGGCTATTTGGCCTGGGCATTGGTAACAGTATCCAAGCGACGGGCTATCTCCCTGAGGCGATTAATGATTCAGTCTTTGCTATTATTGGTGAAACGTTTGGCTTTGTGGGGGCGGTGGTCGTGCTAGCGCTGTTTGCAGCGCTGCTACTGCGCCTACTGAGGATTGCCGAGCGCTTGCCTGATATGACAATGCGCCTGGTGGTAGCTGGAGTCTTTGGCTGGCTGGGCGCACATGTTATGCTAAATGTAGCGTCGATGATTGGAGTCTTCCCACTGACGGGTATTACGCTGCCATTGCTGAGCTTTGGTGGCACCAGTATGGTATTTATTGCTGGTGCGCTTGGTCTGGCCTTCCAATTATCACGCCAGGCAGCTTACCAACCAATCAACGAAAAGGAGACCTCTCATGAAACTACTGGCAGTCGGCGGTGGATCGGGCGGGCACGTTACGCCGGTCGTCGCCGTCATTAATGAAATCGCAGCCCTCCAGCCCGATGTGCAGGTGACTTTCGTCTGCGATAAGGCCTTCGCTAGCCAATCGCGCGGGCTGATGCAGCACGCTGCGGTACCAGTGCGGGTGCGGACAATCGCTGCGGGCAAGTTCCGGCGCTACCAGCACCTCAGCGTGCTGCGCCAGTTGCTCATGCCGAGTATTGTCCTGGCTAATGTATGTGATATCTTTAAGATCCTGGCTGGCGTATGTCAGAGCCTCTGGCTGGTGCTGCGCTGGCGGCCAGACGTGATCTTTGCCAAAGGGGGGTTTGTGTGTTTGCCGGTCGGCATTGCAGCGCGCTGCCTGCGCGTGCCAGTGGTCATCCATGACTCCGATGCTCGCCCTGGCCTGACTAACCGTGTGATGGCACGTTGGGCAGCAGCGATTGCTACGGGCTGGCCACTCAAGCATTATCACTATCCAGCATCGCGTAGCCGCTATGTGGGGGTGCCGATTGGCGCTGATTTTCGCCCACTCACCCCAGCGCAGCGGCAGCAGGCACGGCAGACCTTCTCGCTCGATCCACACAAGCCATTAGTCGTTGCTACCGGTGGTGGTCTTGGCTCGGCTATTATCAATCACGCGGTGCTGCGCGCTGCTGATGACCTGCTGGCTGCTGGCATGCAGGTTTATCTGGTGGCGGGCAAAGGCAATTATGATGCCGCCCAGGCTAAAGCGCCGCAGCACCCCGATTTTCACTGTGTACCCTTCGTTTTCGAGCATATGGCGCAATTGCTCGGTGCAGCCGATGTAGTAGTATCACGCGCTAGTGCCACCTTCACACAAGAGCTCGCTGGCCTCGCGCAGGCAGCTATCTTGGTGCCAGCCCATCACCTGGGTGACCAGCGCAAAAATGCCGCCATCTATGCTGAAGCCAAGGCCGCTCTGGTCTTGCAAGACGACGCCTTAGAGCAGAGCGATGCACTTAGCCAGGCCATTCTTACCCTCGTGCGCGACCCTGCGCAGCGTGAGCAGCTTGCTCAGCGCCTCCACACTTATGCACGCCCCCACGCCGCCCGCGATGTTGCGCAAATGGTGGTGAAGGTGGCTCAGCGTACTAGAAAAGGATAAAAAAGTGACCCGATGCTTCTTGCAGTAAGAGTAAGAGTGTATCTAAGGTCTCATCATAAAGTACTAGTAAATAATGTAGCATGTTAATCCATGCTACATTTATTTCATTAAAAACACTGTGCCAAGATGAGGCAAGCCTCGCTCGTAGCAGTAAAAGCTATCAGCTCCCAAACTCAAATGGCCGATAGTGTGCATCGATTTCCTGCCGCTCTTTAGAAGGAGGTAGCTCGCTGATTGTAATGAGAGTGTCATAAAATTGGTGTAGTATCTCGCCAGACCGCTTGAAAGAGATTGGCATAGCGACAGTATTCCAGAGGTCTTCACACTCTTGTCGAAAGGCCCCATGAAACACTTCAGTGCCAAGTGCTGCGATCAGACGAATCTCGTCTCTTGTGAGCTCTATTGTTGCTCCTTCTTTTGTTGCATGTACTGTCTTCATATGTCGATTTCCCCGCTTAACTATATAACTGTAGTGCTCCTAGTATGGGGTGGGGAGCAAGAAATGTCAAATTATATTGGGAAGGTGTTAATCAAGCAGTTACCTAGTGCTAAAGGGAAGGGGATGCACCAAGAAGACGTCGTTAATACCGAGATGCTTTTGCCAACAACTAGTCATCTACGGTATAATGGCCTGTAGCATCATGGGCTTTCGCACAAAACAAACACCACCACCAGCGCGCCGCCGAGCTGCCAAAAACAAGAGGGAAGAGCAGCTCCAACGCACCGCCTACACCTACCGGCGTAACCGTACACTGACTGGTAGCTTGGTGAGCCGTGTCTCGAGTGCGGGCGAGTCTAAGGCGCAGCTGCGGTCGCCGCGTATGCATGCGCATGATTTGCGCCGGACGCGCCGCCATGTGGCATTGTCGCTTGGAGTGGTAGTGGGGCTGCTGGCTGCAGTGTGGTTTGCGCTTGACAACGTCATTGCTACGCCGATCGTTGCAGGCAATCTCACCAGCAACCATCAGCTCTACCAAGCCAAGATCAACGACTATCTCACTGCCCATCCGCTGGAGCGTTTTCGCTTTGCACTCAATACTAGTCGGCTGGCGGCCTATCTCCAGACGCATGATTGCCCCGAGGTTGCCGCAGTGCTCCCAGCCACGCAGCAAGCTGGCTTGGGGCGTAGCACCATCACTCTCGCTATGCGCCAAGCGGCGGTGGTTTGGACGGTTAATCGCCAGCAACTCTTTGTTGATACTGAGGGCCACGCCTTCCGCCGTGCCTATGGGTCACGGCCAAGCATTGAAGTAGTGGACGACAGTGGTATCGGCACGCGTAATAACCAAGTCGTCGCGAGCAACCAATTCCTTGGCTTTATTGGTAAAGTTGTTGGTGCCGTCCGTCACCACCAGCTCACCGTCCAAAAGATCACGCTGCCTGCTGGCACGACGCGTCAAATCTACGTTTGGTTTACAGGGGTGGAGTATCCTGTTAAGTTCTCGGTCGATCGCTCGGCTGGCCTGCAGAGCGAGGATGCCGCCCGGGCCATTCGCTATCTGGCGCAGCACCACATCACTCCCAAATATCTCGATGTCCGCGTCAGTGGCCGAGCGGCGTATCGGTAAGGAACTGTTGATAACAAAAGTGCTAGCCTTGTAAATAGTGTGGATATTGAGATATCCGCTTTTTTCTACGTAGATCATCCATCCATCATTGATGGGGCGAAAATCGATTGCTGCGAGTAACGCCCAGGTTAGTATTGACGTAAGAGTCCGGCATCCTGACATTCACGAGAGGTATCAAGCTATAAACCTTTCTGAAAAATAGAGCGGCATAAGAGAAATTAATGTGAGAAATTACGGGGTTATAAAGCATCAGTTTCGTAGCTAACTGCAGCACATCCAGCAGAGAGTAGGGGAGCTTACCCTGTAAAACAAGAACAAATTTACAACATTTTATATAACAAAACAGGAAAAGTGCAAATACTATATCTATACTATAAAAACCAAAAAATGCAAAAAAGAGTAGGGGAGATGTTTTTTGCGAAAAAGTCAAATCATGATATCGTATAGTTTTTAATCTCGGTCAACCCAAGCAGGGTAGAAAACATAGCAAAAGTACCAAGCAAACAAAATGTCAAACAAAGCAACTATGGCTAATAGATCGAGGAGCTCGTACCGACACCAGCATGATACCAGGCAACAAGGGACCGGAGCGTGTATGTGCTTAGGTGTTTATAGTCAGCTTATTTGTTCGATATCAAGCTAATGTGCACACAGTCACAAACACTGCGCGCAAACACATTCACACGCGAACATACATACGTAGCTTTGCGTACGTATGAACATATGCGCAGTGTGTTCCCTCCAATAGAACAAGCGTCTGCTTTTACTTTTGCAGGGCTCTATCCTTACTCTCTCTTGGATGACGCAGATATCATAAGTGGACCAGCTGAACGAGAAGCAAGATCTCAATAATTGAAGACATGTGCTCTTGAAATACGTCGTATACCCATAAAGCCCATAGAGTGCCAAACCCAGCTCAATTCAGTCATATCTGGGGTCGAATCAACATATGCATCGTAAAAGGACTATTGTGCGAAGTTATATTACACTCCTAAAGATGATCTAATGTACATCTTTTGCATCTACCCCACTCCTGCGTGGGTGTGAATTATTGTGTACGTGTGGATTACGGCACATTGCGGCTTATCATTCCCTTGTCTATTAGCGCTGATGTTTATGCTTATGCTTTACTGCTGGCTGCTACTTTGCTGTGCATGATCGCTTGCTTTATTGTGTGATATGTTAACCAGTACTGTGGGCTTGTGAATGTCCCAGCATATTTGGATAGCTTATAGTTAGTCAAATCTAGGCTGTGTGCTGCTGTTTGGCGGTTAAGGCAATGATATGTATCTGTAAGGACAAGTATGACTAAGTATGACTCTCTGGCTAACCTTGAGGGATATAAGCATAGAAGAACCGGAGGTAAGCAGAGAGCTACAGCTGAGGTGAGGTATACCACGAGAACACGGCTCTCGAATATGAGTTTATCAGTGGTAGAGGCTGGCAGAATGAGGTAAAAACAGGGGTAGGGCGGTTGCCAGGAATTTTTGGCGAAAGGGTGTGGTAAAACTCCCCTGCCTTGCCCTACCCTGGCTGCTGCGTACTTGAGATGCTTTGCAAAGGGATAGATGCAAGAGGTATATATGAGCAAATTGTGGCTGTGGCAGAATTATCTTGCATACAAACGGCCGATAAATAAGCCTATGAGCGCAAAATCACCCGTAAATATCCGCAGTCATCATGTGTATACGATATTTGTCCACGCAGCAAATTACCTCTGTTATAGCTGAGTATATGTGGTGTTCGGTGCGAGAGGGGAGGCCACTTCCCTGCTGATACTTGGTCTAAATACACTACAAGCTATAGCACTTCCCTGTCTTCTTTTTGAGCGCAGTGTACAAAGAGAAGCTTTGATAAATCAGACCTATGTGGGCAGGCAGAACCCCAAAATTAAGAGACGAAGCTCTCATTGCTTCGTCTCTTATTGGTGTATTGTTTGTCTAAGGAAGGCTACGCTGCTGCGACCGCCTCTGCTTGCTCCTTAGGTGGTTCGAGGGCGTAAGTGGCTTTGGCGACGCGCTTGAAGAGTGGTTTGCTTTGGAGATTAAGAAGGATGGTGGTCTCCTTGACCTGGCGACTCTTGAGGACGCGCTTAACGATCTCGTCGCGGTGTAATGGGCCACCCTCGTCGCGCAAGATACCGGCAATGATATCAGCTACAGTGCCCTGGCTATAGCCCCAGATGTCGAGCGCATAAATGCCGCGGCCGATGAGGATGAAGCGCTTGTCTTTGATGAGCTCGTTATGAATGGCTTGCTTGGTGACGTTACGGCGCTTGAAGGTGCTCTCCTTGATGCGCTGGGCGATCTCGCTAAAGTGCAGCGGCTTGCCCTCATCCAGTAGGACGACATAGATCTTGTCGCGGATATTCTTGGGATTAACGGTTGGCCACTTGCTCAGACCCCACATGTCTTTGAGGTGGGCCAGCTGGGTGGAGAGGCTGGCGAGGCCGCGCACTTGGTTGGGGTTCTCGTAGGTGAGTTGGTCATGCAGTGCTTCGAGGCTGATAGGCGCACCATGCTGTTTGATGGCGGCAACGATCTCATCTACACGGCTTCGCACCGCCTTCTCGTCGCCGTATTCGGCAATGGCCAGGCCTTGGTGGTATTTGTCGGTCTCGTTGATGGGGGTGAGACGGGCCGAGACTTCGCCGATAAAGGCAATGTGGGCGCGCTGCTGCACCGTGGGTGTCTCGACGTCTAGCAGGCGCTGTGTGATGTCTGAGACGCGCCCAACGCGGCCATTTTCGGAGAGGTCGCGGATGATGAGGCGCTCGGCGTCGTGCAGGCCCTCTAGCTCACCTGCTTCGGCAGCAAGCTTGAGGCGCACCACGATGGCTTTCTCGAGCTGGCGGACGCGCTCGCGCGTAATGCCAAGCAGCTCGCCGATCTGCTCGAGCGTTTCGCGGCGCTCTTTGAGGCCAAAGCGACGCACGATGATCTCGCGCTCGCGGTCGTGTTCTTCGCCGACTGCATCAAGGATGGTAGCGATCGACGCAGCAAAAATTTCGGTTGGTTGTTTGGTTGTTTGGTTCATGATTCGGTTCTCCATTTCCTTCTCAGTTGTTTGCGAATGCCCACTCGCACTTCTTACATTTGATTATAGAATAATAGGTGATATAAGTCAATCGTTTCATCATAGAACTATTATAGCACACACTTTACGCTTATGGTAAACAATTTTTTGAGGCTTTTCATTTGCAAGTGATGTGGCGAGCATGACGGGGCAGTTGACGGGTTCGCAGCAATGCGGGCTGGCATAGAAAAACCAGCGGCCAGTACAGAGGAGCCGCTGGTATATGAGAGGTCGCCAGGCTAGGCGGTGCGCTTCTTACGCGTGGTGGTGGTGCGGGCTGCGGTCTTGCGCCGGCCGCGTTTGGGTGGTGCGGCGGCCAAGATTTCGCGGGCTTGCGCCTCATCCAGAGTTGTTGGATCAGTATCCTTGGGTATACGTGCGTTGGTCTTGCCGTCAGTCACATATGGCCCCCAGCGTCCCTTGAGGATTTTGATAGCGCCAAAATCGGCGATGTGCTTCTCTGCCTCGGCCTTGAGCTTGGCGGCGTAGAGCACGCGAGCCTCGGCCTCGGTAATTTCGCGCGGGTCGTGCTCCTTGAGGCTCACGTAGAGCTTGCCTACCTGAATATACGGCCCAAAACGCCCGACGTTTGCCTTGATGGTCTGACCATCCTCGGTGGTGCCAACAGTGCGTGGTAGTTCGAAGGCCTTGAGAGCTTGCTCGAGCGTGACGGTCTCGATGCGCTCACCCTTGGGGAGTGGCGCAAACTGTGGCTTAGTTGTCTTATCATCGCTACTGCCTAGCTGTAGCATTGGCCCAAAGCGCCCAAAGCGGGCGAAGATCGGCTTGCCAGTCTTGGGGTGGGTGCCAACCTCGCGGTGAGCACCAACGGTGCTGCGGTCGATGTCGCCGGATTTTTCGATGAGCTCATGGAAGGGCTCGTAAAATTGGCGCAGCATGGCATTGCGCGCAAGCTTGCTGGCAGCGATGTCATCGAAATCGGTCTCGACGCGGGCGGTGAAGCCATAGTCAATGATGGGGTCGAAATGATCAGTGAGAAAGCCAGCAATTAGCTCGCCCGCTGGGGTAGGCAGTAGCTTGCCACGGGTAGCACCAGTTTTTTCTTGGACGATGCGACGAGTGACGACAGGAGTATTATCGCTTGGTGCCTCGCCCGTACGCTCCAGGACGATGACATCGCGTGGTTCACCTTCACTCTCGCCCCGCTCGGCATAGCCACGGGTTTGGATGGTATTCATGATGGTGGCGTACGTGCTGGGCCGACCAATGCCAAGCTCTTCAAGCTTCTTGACGAGCGTCCCCTCGGTATAGCGCGCTGGTGGGCGAGCAAAGACCTGCCGCGCCTCGGCCTGTGTAAGTTCAAGAATTGTGTGCTGGCTGACTGATGGCAGGATGGTCGAATCCTTACCGCCATAGACGCGCAAGAAGCCATCAAACAGCACTGTCTGACCCTTTGCCTCAAAGACGAGTGTCTTCTCGGCCTCGAGCTGTGTGCTGTCGATGCTGATGGTAATGGTGGTGTTCTCTAGCTTCGCAGCAGCCATTTGACTGGCCAGGGTGCGCCGGCGAATGAGATCGTAGAGCTTTTGGTCGTAGCTACTGCCAGCGACGGATTCGCGGGCGATGTCGGTCGGGCGGATGGCTTCGTGAGCCTCTTGGGCACCAGCCGACTTCGTGGCGAAGGTGCGACTGTGTGAATAGTCGGCACCAAAGTGCTGAGTAATGTATGTACGGCTTGCGGCAATGGCCTGACGGCTGAGATTGACGCTATCGGTACGCATATAGGTAATGAGCCCCTCTTGGTAGAGTTTCTGAGCACTCGCCATGGTAGCGCGGCTGCCCATGCCGAGCTTACTATTGGCCTCCTGCTGGAGGGTACTGGTGGTAAATGGTGCAGCGGGGTTGCGCGTGCTAGGTGTCTTGGTAATGCTGCTGACGGTGAAACGAGCACCACTCAGCCCCGTCAAGAAGTCGTGGGCGGCTTGCTCGCTGTCGAAGCGCTGCTTGAGCTCGGCCTTGAGCTCCTCACCATCTACGGCAAAATGCGCCGTTACGCGGAACTGTGCACTACTCGCAAAGTCACGAATCTCACGCTCACGCTCCACAAGCAGGCGGACCGCTGGGCTTTGCACACGGCCAGCTGATTTGCCACCCGGTACCTTGCGCCACACCACAGGGCTCAGCTCGAAACCCACGATACGGTCGAGGATCTGCCGTGCCTGCTGCGCCTCCACGAGCTGCATATCTACAGTGCGAGGTTGTTTAATGGCCGCCTCGATGGCGGGCTTGGTGATCTCATGGAACGTGATGCGCTTGGTGCGCTGTGGGTCTAGGCCAAGGACTTCGCACAGGTGCCAGGCAATCGCCTCCCCCTCGCGGTCTTCATCGGTTGCAAGCCACACATTATCCGCTCCAACTGCCTTCACGGCCTTCTTGAGCTCGGTGATGACCTTCTTCTTGTCTGGATCGATCTCGTAGACGGTCTTGAAGTCGTTTTTGATATCGATCGGCGGTTGTCCATCCTTGGTCTTCTTGGGGATGGCGCGAATGTGCCCTACGCTCGAGAGCACTTGATATTCCCCGCCCAGGTAGCGCTCGATTGTCTTGGCCTTAGCTGGGCTCTCGACGATGACTAGTTGTGTGTGTTTGCTCATTGATTATCTACTCGCTTGTTATAGTTATATACTTGCTGTTAATCTATCTAATCAAGCGCCTATGATACCGCAAAGTAGAGTGGAATGCAAATTGGATACATTAAGAATACCCTCTCCCCCTCCCTGGCCTATAGGCAGGGGTATTGCTGATAGTGTGGAAAATATATAAGAAGTCTGGCTGTCGATAAAGAATGCTACACGAATCATCAATCGCGTTACCCACGCACGCGGCGTTTGCGACGCATACGGGTGCGAGGTTGCCGTGGTGGGGTGTTTGCTGCTGAGGTGGACTTGGTAGATTTGCTGTAGTCTTTAGCTTTGGCATAGTGGCCAGTGAGATAGTCCTTCGCAGCGGCGACACCAAGGACAGCACCTGCAGCAAACGACCCTAGTGCTGCTACACCAGCATAACGCTCAAGCTTACTTCCCTCAGGAGCGAGCGACTTGAGAAAATAGGCAGCAATTGCTATATTATCTGCTGCCATACTGAGTTTGCCTGATTTTGGCGTACGGAAGGCTTCGTCATTTGTGAGGCCATGGTAGATGGTCGCGCCAGCATTGACGGCATTCTTAGTGGCAATTGTTGCTAGAACTGATTTGGGTACAACATGGGTTTTGCCTGCTATTGCACCAATCACTGCCATACCGAATTTGTCGCAAAAAGCATCAAACCCCGCACCAAAGTCACTTTCTTGGCCTAAGCATCGCGCCGCTGGGCCATCTCCTAAGTCACATGCACGACCACCAAGTATCATAAGTGCGCCAATGATCTGACCAGCTTTGTCGTTCTCCTTTGTCGCAGTGTCAAATTTCTGAGCACCGGCAGCTACTAACCCAAGCCCAGTAACCGAGATTGCATTTGGCACAGTAGGAATATCTCTCATATGATATTCGCGCTTGCGTTGTGTTGGGGTTTGCTCTGCTGTCGCCATAGTATATGGTACTGTACCATAATACTAAGCCAATGTCCATTGGTTGGCACCGAGTGAGCGGATAACGCCATTGATCTCCAGCATCGTTAGCGCAATGGTAAACTCGCTGATGGGTGTGCCTAGGCGGCGCTGCATTTCTTCGCCGTCGCGCAGGCCTTGGCGCAGCAGCTTGATGATGGCCGCCTCGAGCGGTGTGCTACCCAGCGGTAGAGTGGCATTCTCGCTCTGCTGGCGCTGGGGTGGCGTGATGGTCATGACGGAGAGGATATCGGCTGGGCTGGTGGCGGGCAACGCGCCTTGCTTGAGGAGGTTGTTGCAGCCCTGCGAGAGTGGGCTGGTGATGTTGCCTGGCACCACAAAGACATCCTTGCCTTGCTCGAGTGCATGGGCGGCAGTGTTGAGTGTGCCACTGCGCTCGGCCGCCTCGGTGATGACGACGACGTCGGCCAGGCCAGCCACGAGGCGGTTGCGCTCGAGGAAGCTCCAGCTGCCAAAGCGGTAGCCATCTCCTGCTAAGTGCTCTGACACCACTGCCCCACCCTTGGCAACGATGTCGCCCGCAAGCGCAGTATGGTTGGCCGGATAGACCCGCGGTAGGCCATTACCCAACACAGCGATCGTCGTGCCACCCACCGCCACGCAGGCCTGATGCGCAATGCTGTCAATCCCGAGGGCGAGCCCACTGATGATGATTACTCCTTGGCGGGTTAGCTCGCGGGCGAATTGCTCCGTCACTTCCCGGCCGTAGCGCGTGGGCCGGCGCGACCCAACGATCGCCACACTGGGGCGGCGTTCCTCGGGTAGTGTACCGAGATAGTGAATCTGCTGCGGTGGCTTGGCAATATGGCAGAGTGGATTGAGGTATTGGTGGGCTTGTGGTGTGGTGTGATTGATCTGTTGCATGATTTGTGCTGAAAAGTGTTGACATTTTGTCAAGCGGGTGCTAGTATCATAAGTGATTGATTGAGCGCAAGCTCGTTCAAGTACCTTATACCCCCTATTTTAACATAGTTACCCCAGTGTTTTCACGAAGGTAACGTGTTAGGTTGCACACAATCTGTGCTGTAGTTATCTACCCTCCACTGCAGCACCGTTAGACAGGGTTGTGTGCTTACTAACCCCTTTGTCCAGCGGATCTCGTATGTGTGAGTAGATCACGTATACCCTGATTGGGTGGGACGAAGGGCAAACCAAGCGCTCATAGTGATGCCCACCCTTACTATGAGCGCTTTTTTGTTGGGGTGAGTTGGTGATGAGCTAGTCACGCATTAGTTATTTTAACCTGATTTACTTTAGTGTGCGAAGACGCTATGAATTGCTCTGGTTTGTGACATGCGCTACCAAGGCAAAGGTAGCTGGTATCTGTGGTAGTAGCCACGATCCTGGCGGATTTGCCCTGCTTGTAGAACTTACTGCAGGGACTGTGAGACTTACATGTAAAAGTTTAATAAAAGGCCTTCTCCGCGCTGCTACGCTCTCTGGTGCAGCATAGAATACCTTGCGTGTTGATAATTTTTCACCCTCAACTACATACTTCTCAATGAGAAAAACGAGCATCAAGAAGTATAGTTGCTATAGCAACATCGTGGCTTGCGATGGGCGCACGTACGTGCGCGGCACAGACAAGTAGAGGTGCAAGCCGAAACGCTATGTAATTGACACACGCTTACATCAGGCATACCTATATAGCTCAGCACGCACAAAATATATGGCCGAACAATACTTTTCACCATGTTTTTCTCTGTTATTGCGCAGTGAACTGATTATTTATTCAAGTGAGAGATATGCAAGAAAACGCCGTTATACGCTAGTGAGCATTAGAGCTGAGCTGTGTTGCTACGTGTTGGCTGCTTGTCTGAAGTAGCGTTTGGATCAACATAGTACTTGGGGATGCTATGAGCCTGGTTTTCTGGCTCTTCCCAGTATGGGCGTGGCTTGTCAGATGCATACAGATTGCTTCCACTTGTGTTTGAGGTTGTGCCCTGCTGTGCTTCGTCTTGAGCAGCCTTCTCTGTGACGTCTGGGTTTGTGACAAGGTCTTTAGTGATTGCTGAGTCAGTGACAGTGATGAGCTGGAGACCATACTCTTCAATCTCTTCGTCAGTAATATCAAGGTTGTAATGCTTTAGCTGTTGCGACGATGGGCTGGCCACACTACCTTCCATGACGAGACCGCCTAGCTGGAATTCATATGGGTTATCTGGGTTATTCTGTACAAAGAGTGGCGAGCCTTGCCCTGTGCGGTCATCAAAGCCGTCTTCTGATGAGACGAGTAGTGTCTTGGTATGAGCAGCATCGTTATACCCAACGACAAAACCAGATGCAACGACTGGTTTGCCAATCTTGCGTTCGTTACCTTGGCTGCCATAATTGACGACAGTAAGTGGCTGCTCAAGGAGGTCGTCTTGAGCAATTGTCGTAATGACGCCATTTTTCACTTCAAGCGACATCTGACGACTTGTTCGGCGATAGGCATGGTTCTCGTTTTTTTCAGCAAGAGTCAGAGCGACAATATGCTTGCCAGAAGGGCCAGGCATCGGCATGGTACAGCCGCCGTTGGGGTGAAACTCTGATTCGTTTGAGCCTATTGTAATAATGCCAATATTATCCGGGGTGAGATTCTCGAGGTCCTCTGAATTGACAACGGTGAGAATAATAGGATGGCCCTGCTCACGATCGTTTGCAGAGTAGGTAATAACGCCAGAATAGAGCACGTCTGTCTCCCCTCCTGATATCTTCACCTTAGTAGCGGTAAGGGCCGGTGCGCCCTCAGAGTAGCCATTTACATCGATGCCACTATCACGGAAGGCATGCTCCCACGCTTCATCTTGAGAACTGAACGGAAGGTCGCTCAGTGTGCGCGTATGGTCGACGGCTGGTTTGTCATGGCCAAGGTCGACGCCGTCGTCTAGCTCGGTGTCGCTGCAGGCTGGTAGTGGGTCGTTGCCTGGGTAGAAGTCTGGGATACTCTCGTAGACACCATATAATACCAGAGGAGTAGTCAGTGCAAGACTAGCAATTACCGCCCCGCGTTTTAGGCGATGAGACTGCTGTTCATCTGGCGATGGTTGTTCTTCTGGGGGTGGTAGTGGTTCGCGATTCTTCTTGACCATAATAGTTATTATAGTAGTACATTTTGTATTGTATGACAAATATCCATACTACGTGCAGAGGTAATGCGCCCTCTGTTTCTTCTCTGTCAACTACTATTATAAATTTGTATTTAGCCCCACAAAGCGCTATAATGGCCAAACCATGACAAAAATGGCAGTTCGAGAACATAATTTTGGCTCGTGTCCCCAGCCAGAGACGCCTCAGCCAGAGACGCGGATGGAGCGACGACGGCTCCAGCAAAAGCTCCAACGAGAGAAGAAAAAGAATTTGGGCAAAGAGGCACTTAGTGCAGCGGTAGGCGCTATAATTGGCTGTATGCCAATGGCTGGCCTGACCTATGTCGGGCATGCTCGGCAGGAGGCGCAGCGGCCTAATAGACCACTGCCGCCATGTACGGCAGTTGGCGAGCCTTCGTCGCTTGACCTAACGCAGCCCGAGGTGGTTGCTCAGCGCCCGCCAGTGAGCATTGCCGAGGCGTTGGGCGACCATGAAGCGCTCGAGCAGCAAAAGCACGAGGCTTTGCAGGCAGTGCAGCACTCCATCGTCAAGATAAACGCTCACGCTCATAATATGGCGGAGGCAGGCGGTGTGAATATCACTGGCAGTGGCTACATCATAGCAATGCTAGATGGTACGCCTATGGTGATGACGGCCGCACACGTGGTATCTAATAAATATCCTATCCGCCAAGCAGACATCACCTTCCAAACAACTGATGGCCAGACCCATGAGATACAAAAAGGCTGCCATAATGGCGAAGCACCGCCCGAAGGCCAGTGGAGCTCTGGCATGCCTGATGTAGCAGCATTGAGGCCGCATGATGAGCTGCCGGGTAGTTCGCCCCTTCACTCTGCAACAGATGAGGAAATAACGGCAGCGGTACGCGCTGGCCAGCCATTCTTTGCAGTGGGCTTCCCTGCGGGTGCTCCAGTGGAGTGGGGCCAGCCGATTGCCACGCCGCAGGTCGATGTGCTCCTCCCTGCTGGGCAGCGTGGGGCTGATGGCAAGATGGCTGTAATCTCGGGCCTTGAGCGGTCGGCTAAGGATGCAAATGATGTTGACGGGCTAGATGATGCCGTTTTGCCTGGTATGTCGGGCGGAGTGGTCGTTGTGCGTACTCCATCTGGTGAGATGAAGGTCGTTGGGATGGTGCAAGCAGTAGCCCAGCCAGCCACTGCTGCCGAGCTAAGCGCGTATGGCATTGTAGATAACCCAGAGACGGTACGTGCGTATGAGCCACGCATTGCCTATCTTGGGAGCCTCACAGAGACGCAAGAGGCATCTACGAGCCTACAAGCAGAAGACGAGTGGTCGGTAGCGAGAGTAATGATAGACCTTAGTGCGGTCTTTCACGAAGATTAGCTTAGAAGGCCATAGAAGGTGAAGCCCTGCCCTATTCTGTGCTATACTAAATCACTATGAAACATCTCTGGCATTCTCATCACCCTTTTCGTATTTTTTGGTTTTCGGCGCTGCTGACAGTGCTGCTGGGCGGGGCGATTTTTGGCTATTTGGGGGTGAGCGGCTTGTGGCTGTTTACCATCCTGGTGCTGCTAGAGGTGACCTTTAGCTTCGATAATGCTGTCATTAATAGCCGCGTCTTGGCGAGCTTGAGCCCACTGTGGCAAAAGATTTTCCTGACGGTGGGGATCTTTATTGCAGTGTTTGTGGTGCGTTTTGTGCTGCCGATCGTTATTGTGATGGTGGCAAGCGGGCACGACTTCTCAACAGTGGTCGATCTCGCGCTACATAAGCCAGCGGAGTATGGGCACATCCTCCACGCTGCGTCGCCAATGATCGATGCCTTTGGCGGGGCGTTTTTGATCATGATTGGCCTAAGTTACTTTATGGACTACAACAAGCGGGTGCACTGGATGCGGCACGTTGAGCCATGGCTAGCCAAAGCGGGGCGCTTCGAGAATCTCAAGGTATGTGTGATGCTGGCGGTGGCAGCGGTGCTGTACTTCACGGTGGAGCGGCAGTATGAGTCGGTGGTGCTGATCTCATCTATCCTAGGAATCTTGTTGCATATTGGACTGGAGCTCTTTGGCTCGTTCTTTCATGATGACACGGCGCAGTCTCTCAAGGCAAAAACAGGCTGGGCGGCCTTTGCTAGCCTGATGTACTTGGAGGTGCTGGACGCGAGCTTTAGCTTCGATGGGGTGATTGGAGCATTTGCTATCACCAGTAGTATTGTCTTGATTGTGGCAGGCCTTGGGGCGGGTGCCATCTGGGTGCGCTCGCTTACGGTCTATCTACTACGAACGGGTGCACTGGGCAAATATAAGTATCTTGAGAATGGTGCGCACTGGGCCATTATGGCGCTGGGTGTGATGATGATCGCTAAACTCTTCCACGTGGAGCTGCCTGAATGGGCGACTGGTGGGCTGGGCCTTGTTTTTATTAGCTTGGCAGTTGGCAGTAGTATCCTCGAGGCTCGCGCCATTAACCTGCAGGCTGCAACCACAAACACCGTCCACCACGCCGAGCAGCGCCTCAAGCGTGGAGTGAAGAAGATTGTGAAGCATTAGATATTGCTCTAAACAAAAGCCACAAACTTACTACTGAGACATGTCGTCGAGAGATAAAATATACTCGAAATAATGTACTATACCGACGGCTGGTACGTCACACTCGTCGCTGCTATGTCTCCCGCAAGGAATTGTGCAATGAGAGAGGCTGACTGCTCAGCTGTCCACTGTTGCAGAATGGCTCGCTCATCTGGGGTAAAGTTACTCAAGACGAAGTCAACATCGCCGACTTGCTGCCGCATTTTATTATCTGTGCCAAGGCGAATATGCCAAAAGTTCTGCCCAATATGCTGGTGGAGTGACTTAAGCCCATTGTTGCCTGCGCTCTCGCCGCCTCGCCTAACGCGAATTTTGCCAAAATCGAGTGCCACATCATCGTGAATAACGAGCACATCGTCGAGTGGTAATTTATAAAAATCCATAATTGCTCGGGCTGCGACTCCTGTTTCGTTATAAAATGTGGTCGGCTTGGCGAGGATGACTTTCTCGCCGCCGTGCGAAAACTCGGCCAGCTCAGCATTAAATCGACTCTTTGGGGCAAACTGCACCCCCTGCTCTGCTGCATAAGCGTCGAGGATGATGAAGCCAGCGTTGTGCCGGGTGGTGGCATAGCGCGGGCCAGGGTTGCCGAGAGCGAGGAGTAATTTCATACGTATTAGTATAGCATGGATGAGGTCTTGTCGTGGCTGTAGTGTGAGGTTGTGATTATAAAGGCATTAGCACCATTGCTATATTAGTGGTGCTATAGCTGAACCGAAAATGTTCCGGCCAGATTATACTACAGCGATCATCCGCCTGCTGTATGGCTGGCCTCCATATATTTTCTTGTTCAACTATCGCACTGTACCTAGCAGCCTTACCCCTTAGTATAAGACCACAAGATCCTCTGTTAGAGCGAGCGGATATACCCTGCCATGCTATACTAAACCCATGGCCCAGCGCGATAATGATCTTGAATTTAGCCTTAATGCTGCCTTTGACGAGCAGCGCACCCAGCCTGGCCTGGTGCCGCTCTACCTCATCAACGGCTCGCTCGGGGCGGGCAAGACAAGCGTGCTGGAGTATCTTTTGCGCCAGCCGGAGTTTGCTGGCTCGCGCGTGATTGAGAATGAATATGCCAACGAGAATGTCGATGGCTACCGGCTAGAAGGCCTGGCGGAACTTGTAACGACGCTGGCGGGCGACTGCGTGTGTTGCTCGTCTAAGCATGCCTTGACGCGCATGCTGCTGGATCTTTGCCAGTCGTCCCCTGCCCCGGTTTTTATCGAGGCAACAGGGGTAGCACGGACGATGAACTTGGTGGAGAAGCTCATCAATGCGCGGATCTTTGCCAAATACGAGCTGCTGCAGAGCTATTATGTTATCACGGCACACGAGATTTTGCATGGTATTGAGCCAGCCCACGAGGTGGAGCTGCAAGCCGCCGACACGATTCTCATCACCAAAGAAGATCTCTTGCATGGCGACGACCGCGCCACCTACGATGTCAAGCGCCGCGCCCTACCCTACACGCGGGTGCTGTCTGCGCCGCATGGACATTTTGACCTTAGTAAGATTACAACGCCGTCGAGTCTGCTCACCTTCTTCGACACCTATGATGGCGAGCTTGCCGTGCCAGATAACCCGACCTATAGCGTCATCGATATGTCGCAGCTCACTGCTACCGAGGCAGCCTTTGAGACGCTGTGGCTTGAGCTCTTTGCGACGTATGGGCTACGTCGGCTCAAGGGGTGCTTTATTGATGAGCATGGTACGCGCCAGCACGTTGAGGCTACGCCCGAACAAATTCAGATCACCACTGGCCAGCCTGGCGAAGCGCCCAAGCTGGTTTGCATTGGCACCCACGCTAGCAGCATCACCCGCGATGGGCTGGTGGCGCAGCTGATGATGTTTGGGTAAGGTGATTAATTGCCAGCTTGAGTGAGAAAACCTCTTATTTCCCTGTGTCGTATTATGCCTGTGGCTTGGTGTGCTTAGCGATAGAGGCTGCCACTTTCTTGGCGCTGGCTGCTAGTGGAGTGCTTTATGGATAATTTCGAGATAGAATTTATTCGCTTTTATCTTTTTGACCCATCAGTATAGTGGATCTATAGAGCGAACTGACAAGCAGGAGAATATGCGCAGCAGAGCAGCCGCTGATGATTCTGGCGGCTTGTCAGTTCGGAACCTATACTGAGCGAGCATGTTCAAGCTCGCTCAGGGCATGTAGGGTATATGGACAAAGCAACTCAGACATTTGTCTGAACTCGTCGAATTCGTTAACACACACTGCCACAGTGTGTGTCGTGAATTCGAGGCAGGCATATAGATGTTCTCCTGGACGGAGAGCATCTATAGCAGCGTGGTACAAGAATAATGTTTCGAGCTTACGCCCGACACGTCCTTGTGTTACATCGATGCCAGGGTTGTAATAAGTGCCCATGGCACTTCCTTTCTCCTCATCCAGGCGGAGCGCCTGTGTCCCCTCTCGAGAAAACACTGCTCATACGCCCGGATGGCGGCCAGCAAGATGAGGTTATCGGGCACTATCTATTGTATGTACTACTATTGGCCTAGGAACTAGCGCCAGAGAATCTCACCTTGCTGTCTATTCTCCCGCTTGTCAAAAAACACTTTTGGTCAAACACGATAGGTTTGTCAACAAAAGCTAATATATATATCAATAATTGATCACGCCGTCAACCTCTCTCTGCATGATAGTAGCATTATGTATGCTTCGTAGTACACGCTTGTAGGCTTATAATTATCGCTTGGTGGATCTTTCGGCGTCTTTGGCTTGCTTATATGCTTTGGTGACAGGCTCGAGGCCACGCTTGACGCGCTCGCGGTTGGCTTTGAGTTGCTTCTCGTCGCGGAAGGAGAGCTTGATGGGGGTGCCGGTATAGTCGTAGGTGTCGCGGATGCGCCGCTCGAGGTAGCGCTTGTAGCTCCAGTGGACGAACTTGAGGTTGCTGCCGTAGATAACAAACCATGGTGGGTTGGTGTCTGTCTGGACGATGTAGCGCAGCTTGGGGTGGGTATTCTTGAGGCCAGCTGGTGGGTGCTTCTGCACAGAGCGCTGCAGGAGGTCATTGAGAGTACGAGTGGTGGTCTTTTGCTGGCGATGGGCAGCGATGCCAAGGGCAAGGTCGAATAACTTCGTCACATTCTGGCCGGTAACAGCACTGGTAAAGATGAGTGGTGCCCACGGCGTGAAGTCGAACTGGGCGGAGATCTGCGGGGCGAGTGCATCGCGCGTGTAGGCATCTTTGCCTTCCACGGCGTCCCATTTGCTCACGACGATGGCCATGCCCTTGCCTGCCTCGGCAATGATACCTGCAAGCCGCTGGTCGAGGGCGGTGTTGAGTTCGTTCACATCCATTAGGAGAAAGCAGATATCGGCTTCCTCGATGGCAGCCAGGGTGCGCAAGACGCTAAACTTCTCGATGCCCACCTCTTGCTTGCCTTGGCGGCGAATGCCAGCAGTGTCGAGCAGCTCGATGGTTTGCCCCTGGTAGCGCAGGCGGATGCGATTGACATCACGTGTGGTACCTGCTACTCCAGCCACAATGGCTTGTTGCTTACCTGCTAGTGTGTTGAAGAGGCTGGATTTACCAACATTGGGCCGGCCGATCAAAGCAATCTTGAGTACATCGCTTGGCTCGGCTTGACGTTTCTCTGGGATGTGCTGACAGATCTCATCCAGCGCATCACTAATACCACTGTTGTGCTCGGCACTGGTGCGGATGATGCTCTTGATGCCAAGACGAAGAAACTCACTAGTAGGCAGACTACCCCGCAGGTCGGTTTTGTTTGCAATGAGAATGACAGGCTTGCGGCTCTTGAGGGCAGTCTTGGCGACGCGCCGGTCTTCATCGCTGGGGTATTCGGTGCTATCCACCACCACGAGGATGACGTCGGCTGCATCGGATGCATCGGTAATTTGCTCTTGGATACTTGCCTCAAACTCGTCTTCGGCTGGCTTGAGGCCGGCGGTATCGACGAGCCAAAACTCATGCCCATGGTAGGCTGCCTTGCCCACCACCCGATCGCGCGTCGTGCCAGCCTCGCGTGCCACGATAGCCTGCTGCGAACGCATCATACGATTAAACAGCGAGCTCTTGCCAGCATTGGCACGCCCGATGATTGCAACGGTAGGAAGTTTGGTAGCCATAATGCTCTCATTATATCATGAAAGCGCACGAGCAGATTTGCAGTGCCCTCTCCCCTCTTGTACAATAAAAGAACGAGCGCGGCAACGGGCTCACTCTCATTGATAAAGACTGAAATATAAGGAAGTGCGTAATGACCAATGAGATACCACAGCCAGCCTATACTACCCTATTGCGCCAGTCGATAGAATATTTGGATGAGAGCTTAGGTCAGCCGCAGCTGATTGACAGTCTGGGTGCGCTGGGCGTCTCGGCAGTAGCGCTTCAGCAGCGGGCGGCGATGCTGACGGTTGCCGATGTCCGCACAGGTGCCATGCAGCGAGAACTCGATGACCATGATGGTATAGAGCCGCGCCTCTTCCAGCGTGATCACCAGGTGCAATCGCTTGATGGTTGGCATCGGCGCGACATCATTCCTCTCGCAATTGCGCCAGAGACGTGTGACGTCTGGACGGATATGACCGACCCTATGCCGCTGCAGCGGCAGCAGGCTGGCGTAGCGCATGATGCCCCGTGGCGGCTTGGCGCGGCCAAGTGGTACTATGCGCCAAGCCGAATTCTTGCCGCACCACACATGTCGGCCCAGGCGGCACCAATCAGAATACGTGGCACGTATGCTGCATGCATTGTTGATATGGGGCGGGTTGGGCGCACTCCCATGCATGCTCGGCCGAATATTGTGATGAATCAGACTAGACTACCTCTCCATGATGATAGCGAGAGGGCGTACATCATCACAGCCGGTGTACTCCTCCACGAGTTAAGTCACGCTGATGACGCCATCACCGCTCCTTGTACACCCTGGGGTGAGCCACCGTATACACTATTCTCCTCCGAGCTCAAGGCGTACACATTACAAGCACAGTTCCTTCGCCAGCATGATATACCACCGTACCGTGACTTATCGGCTGTGCAGCAGATCGAGACGATTCGGGCACGCATCAACCATCCAGAGCAGCCCTTTGACAAAAACCCTACTATCATCCAGGCACTTGGCGCGGCTGGCGTCCTCTGGCGGATGGGGCCACGATGAGTAGAGGTTAGCTATTGAGAATAATATAGCGACGCACGGTAAAGATAATAACGGTGAGCAAGAATGCAACGCCAATGATGAGAATAGCTAAACTCACAGCATAGAGCCATTGCGGGAGAGGCCGCTTTTTTTCTGTGGCGTCTTGAGTATCTTTGTCTTTTTTCTTGTGCCATGGCCGCCAGACTAGCCACCACGTGCCAACACAGGTAGCGATAATGATAATCTCGATAGCTAAGGCATAAAGGTCGAGACCATAGCGGGCGTGATCACCAAAAGGTATCATGCGCGGCGGGGTGGGTGTCTTGCTCCAGAAGTGGTCATCCTTGGGGTCGAAACAGAGCGTGCGCTCGTGGAGTGGACTAAGCAGCCAGGTGACGGTGTCATCCGTTACATAACGGAGCCTGTACCGTGGGGTTGGGTCTTTAAGAATAGGCATACACATATATTACTATTGTATGCTTTTTTGCTGAGAGTGCAAGAAGGTGCCGCCCTATTGCATAGCGACGTCTTCCCACTTACCTCGCGGTAATTTGCCCAGGCTATAGCTGCCAAAGTGCGTGCGGTGCAGGCGCGTGACGGTGTAGCCCAGAGCGGCGAAGGTGCGGCGGATCTGGCGGTTGCGGCCCTCACTCATGCTAATGTGCCACTCGGTGCGACTATCGGGTCGAAGACGCGTGAGGATGAGCTGGCTGGTGCCATCGGCAAGCTGGATGCCGTAGTCGCTGATCATCTGTTGGTGGAGAGGTTCGAGCGGGTGGTCGAGCCGGACGTGGTATTCTTTGACCTTGGCAAACTGCGGATGGGTCATGCGGTAGGCAAAGTCGCCGTTGTTGCTGAGCAAAAGCAGGCCCGAGCTATCGGCATCGAGCCGACCAACGGGTTTAAGAGCATGCAACTCTGCTGGCAAAAGGCTATAAATAGTGGGCTGAGACCCCTGTTGCTTGCGCGAGCAAACGTAACCGACTGGCTTGTTGAGCATAATAGTGCGGTAAGTAACCTGATCGGGTAGCGGCGCGCCCTGTACCGCTACCAAGCTGCCTGGCTGGAGGCGGGCACCGAGCATAGCTACCTCGCCATCAACTACGACATCTCCAGCGGCGATCAGGTCATCCGCCTGGCGGCGCGACAGGCCCAGCACAAGAGCAATGTGTTTGTTGAGGCGAGTAGTCGACATGCCTCTATTATATCACCCAGGACGTGCTGGCCGAAGGTTCGGCTCTGCGCTCATAACTCTCTCGGCTAATGCTGATGGGTATGACGCGACCACGGCCGAGTAACCGCCGAGACAATGCTCCGCGTGCCGCGGAGAGCAGCCTTGCCAATGGCACGAATGCATGTGAAAAGTGGGCTATGTTTGACTTCTGGCACAACCAGTGGGTACTCAAGCGATGGATGCTGGCGGCTATCGGCCTGTAGTGGATCGTTGCATCGCGCAGCAGGGCCAGTGACAGGGTCATCGGTAGGTTGTTCATGGAATGGGAATAGTGATCGATCGGGCATAACAGGCTCCATGCAATGATAATTACCTAGTATAGCACGCGTGAAGCGATATGGGTACGCTTTTTAGCGCGACCCGGCCGATGGTGCTGCCCGCTCAGTCTCTTCGAAACTGAGGTTGTCGTGGCTGTGCTGTATGGCTGATGCTGGGCGCGAAGGTGCGGCTCCTGGCTGAGGCGCTGATGTTGCATGATGAGTGGTTGATGGTTGCCCTGCTGCGGCGTTGACGGGCTGTGCTGGAGCAGAATGCGCTGCAGCAACGGGAGCTGGGCGGATGGCATCGTAGAGTGGATGGTCGACTGGCGAGACCGACGGATGAGCGGCTGCACTGCCCTGGAGCAACGCCGCGGCTAGTGCATCAGACGGGTCTGCAGCAATGGCCTGTGTGCTGTGCGGCGCAATGGCTGCACTATCAGTAGCAGGATGAGCTGGTGAATCCTCGTGATGCTTGTGATCCTCGTGGTGAGTAGCTGGTGGCTGCGCTGAGGCTGCTGGTGCTGGATGGCTTGGCGCTGGTGCGCTATATGCCGTGGCGGCTGGCGTTAGCGACTCAACAGGGGTCGGCATGGTATCCATCTGCTCGGTGAGGTTGGCTACGGCGTCCGTCACGAGCTGGTTTTGGCTTGGCTGGTAGGCGGCTGCATCGACGTCTGCCTCATCATCGGTTTGCTGCGTACTTGTGCGGAGAGCTTCGGCCAGCTCGGCTTCGTCGTCGGCTGGAGTGTGGGTGTAGTGAGCAGGCTGACTCGCCACAATGTGGTGGTGCACATCTGGAATACCTGATGGCGCTGTGCTATGCGGCGCAATAATATCGTTAATGAGTGGCTGCGTAGCGGGCGCATCGCTGGCTGGCGGTGCGTGTAGATGTGGAGCTTCTGCTGAGCTTGGTGCGCTATTAGTAGGGGCTGGGTGTTCATCGTGATGTGTGACGATCTCGGCTTCTGGTGCTTCTTCGGCTGGCGGCAAGGTGAATGGCTGTGGCGTAGTGGGCTCGGCTGGCGGCTGTGGCGCTGTGGGTTGTGGAGCGCCATTGGCGGCGTCCAGCTCGTCGTCTATTAAGCTGGCATAATCTGGCCTCGGCATAGAAGACTGTAGCGGGTGGATCACTCGCTCGCCCAGGCTGGCTGGCCGCGGCGTGGAGAATGGCGCTGTGGGCTGCGGCAGTGTGGCAGGCTGGGGCTGGCTGGCTGGTGGCACGGGCATAGCTGGTGCGCTTAGCTGAGGCTCAGGAGTGGTGTGTGCTGCTGGCCGGTGGCTCACCCCTGTATCACCAAGGACGTCGTGTACGGCCCGCACCACATCTTCAATCCCGACCTGCGATTTGACGAGGTAACGGTCTGCTCCCAGTGCCTCGCCGCGCATGCGCTGGTCTTGGCTGGAGAGTGCCGTCATAATAATCACCTTGATGCCGCGCGTCTCGGTGGTGCTGCGCAAGATATCGAGCATGTCGAAGCCACTAATCTTAGGCATCATCACATCGCTGATGATGAGCTGCGGACGTTCTTTGATAGCCATGGCGAGTGCTTCTTCCCCATCGCCAGCCGACACGATGTCATACCCCTCGGCCAACAGGCGTACTCCGTATATTTCGCGCAGGCTTTTGTCGTCTTCGACAAGCAGAATCTTAACCTTTGTCATATCACCCTCTATTGTACGCAATTGTCGGCAAAAATACCATAGTGCTTGTGGTTTTTTTGAGAGAAAGTGATAGAAAGAGCCGCCTCAGTGGTGGTGTAGGCGTACAATTGGATTTGCATAGAGAGATTGGAAGAACGTATCTGAAGGCCAGCGATGCAGGAAGCGGGAGCGGCTCTGTGTATATCTTCGGCATGGATACTGTGAGTCTAGCTATAAGTATGAGAGGTTTGGAGGTTTTGGGCGCAGATACGTAACTATTGACTATAAATCCATACCGTGGTATCATATTGTCTCTAACAGAGGAAGATGAACTATGACAACAACATCACAAATGCGACACGCTGGGGCGCGACACAAAAGTGAGAAGCCAAGCTGGGTCACGCGTTTTGCAGAAAAATTACAATCACCCGAGCGATCCTCGCGGCGTGAGAAAGTTGCGCGAGCATTGGGGATGCTGGCCACCATTGGCGCCACTCTAACAGCCGCAACAGGCATTAGTCTCTATCACGACAGTGGCAATATGGAGCCAGTGGGCAACCTGCTCAATCCAGTCGCTGAGCACGTGATGACGACAGATAAGAAGATTGCTGATGCTGATGGACTTTCAAATATTATTGCACTTGAAGGCCGCCAGGAGGAAGAGACGAGGATGCATTACGTGGCGCGTTTTACAGAGGCAGCAGTCCTTAGTGTTGCTGCACTGCGTGCGTCCAACGGGTGGACGGAACGCAAGCGCAAGAAGGATCAGTCGTAAGCGTGTAGCAGTCTGACGCTTTATCTTCGCTGGGGTTCACTCCGCTTCTCGCTTTTTGCTACAGGAGGGGTACTAGTAGCAGGTTTTAATATAAAAGAGGCTGGTATTGTGGAAAATATCGGCCTCTGTAGTTATTTCGGAGAGAGGCGCACGAGCTACCGCGCTGGCCGTGGTGGCGTGGCAGAGCGTGGTGCGGCGAGGACATCGCGGACGCGAGTGGGGCTGCGCCGGGGCTGACTGGTGGCGATAATATGGGCAGTGGGCGACGTGCTTGGCGTAGATGGTGGTGTAGTGCTTGATGGGGCGGAAGGAGTGTTATGAGCAACGGTAACAGTGGTGGGCTGGGTGTGTTTTGCTGTGGGTGGCGTGGCTGTATGGCTGTTCTTTTGGGCTGGGCGCTGGGCGCGAGTCGCTGGGATTGGCTGCGGCAAAAAGCCTTGGCTCTGGAGCGCGGCCGTGGCAAAAGCTGGCACTGGGCGAGGCGGAGCCGCCTTGGTAGCTTGTGCTGCCTTGGCTTTGGCGGCGAGGGCGGTTTGAGCATCGTGCTCGCTCATACGTGGGAGCTCGAGAAAGAAGGTGCTTCCCTGCCGGTAAGCACTCTCCACCCACAAGCGGCCACCCATCACCTCTGTAAGGCGGCGACTAAGATAGAGCCCTAGGCCAGTGCCGCCAATCTCGCGCGTGTCCGAATTATCCACCCGATAGAACTTTTGGAAGAGGTGTGACTGATCTTCTACTGGTATGCCAATGCCGGTATCGGCAATGGCGATCGTCACGCGCCCACTACCACCGGTCACATCCACCGCTATATGCCCGCTAGGGGTATATTTGATGGCATTCTCCACCAGATTATCAAGTACCTCACGCAGCTGGTCTGGGTCAACATAGACATAAAAGGCAGGGCTAAGCGTCCGGCTCGTAAAGGTGGCGCTGTGCTCACCACCAGTTGTGCTAGGGCGTGGCTTGAAGATAAGCTGAAGCTTTTTGTCCTCGGCCTTGTGGCGCAGCCCCTCCACGATGTCGCTGACAAAGGGGATGAGGTCGATCGCTTCAGGATTGCTCTGCAAGCGGCCATCGTCGGCTTTGCTCACATCTAGCAGGTCTTGGAAGAGCCGGCCGAGGTGCTCAGCTGAGCGGTGGGCTTTGGTAATGAAGTCGCGGGCGCGCTGGTCGATGGTGGCGGTGGCGGGGTTAAGGGTGAGGCCAAGGTAGCCCTCGATTGACGCTACAGGGGTACGCATCTCGTGGCTGGCGGTGCTAATGAACTCGGCTTTTTGGCGTTCCTCGGCCTTTTCCTTTGTCACGTCACGAAAGACGACGATGACTCCACTACCTGGCTCGCTGCTGACGGGCGAAATGACGAGTGAGATGATCGGTGTCTTGCCAGAGCTCGTCACGAGGCGTAGGCGGTCGGTGGTGAGGGGCTGGTTGTCCGCCAGGACGGCAGCGATGGGGTCGGTATCATTGGTAATGGGGTCATTCTTGGCGTCGATAAGCTTGAGGACGGATTGGTAGCTGAGGCCCAGAGCATCTTCGTCACCCCAACCCACAAGACGTTGGGCTGCTGGATTGATAAGTTCAATCATCCCATCTGCGTCCAGCGCCATCACGCCATCGCCAATTGCATTGAGCACGATGTCCGACTTGCCTGCTACCCGGCTTAGTGTGGCGGCAAGCTCGCGGTATGAGGTGGTGCGGGCCTCGGCAGCGCGATCATCCGGCCCCCAGAGCAAGCACCCCACTAGGATGGGTAGCTCGCCCGTCAGCATAGCGCTAGGGATCATCGTGCTTGTGATATGCCCCGCCAGCACTCCCCAACTGAGGTAGGCATTGACTAGCAACAAGACGAGCGCTAGCCCTACCCAGCCAAAGAACATTGCAAAGACTGCTACCAAAAGCCAGGCTGCAATGAAGGGTGAGCTCAGCCCACCAGTGCCAATAATGAGCGCGCCTGTTGTAGCAATGGCGCAGAGATACACTACCAGACTCGCCTGCCCAAGCCGCTGCTGCGGTGGCCAGATGTGAAGCACCGCTGCCACGACCCCTGTTATACCGGCCAAGATAACGGCAATGAGTGGCATGCCAAGCACGAGGTTGTATTGATCCACCCCACCAAAGTGTCGCCATGCCCACAGCGCCACGATGATGACGGCATAGAGCATGCTTGCCTCGCACAAGCGCCGGTGCCAAAACCGGCTGATTTGTTGCACACCCATTGGTTATCCCCCTTATGCTTTGTGTGTATTATAGCGGATTGCCTGGGCGATGGCAATGGAGTGTTAGACGAGATAGCCGTGCTCGCTATCAGTCACTTCTTATGATCCTAGTAGTAATTTATTCGCCCATTTTTCTCTACAATGTGCTACAATAGTGCCAGAAAACAAAGGAGGCCATATGGCAAAAAAATCAACCAAAGCAGCGGCCAAAGCAGCCGCGCCATCAACAACCACCACTAAGACGAAAGTGACGGTATCGACCGCCCGCAAAAAGACGCCCAAGCAAATGCTCGACATCCTGCTCATCGCAGCCTGCCTGGTGCTCAGCGTTATCGTAGTGGTACTGAGTATCTCGCACAGCATCGATCCGCACACTGCCATCGTTATGCTCAGCGTTGGTCTGGCCTGCCTTAGTGCCTATGTGCTTAACCACGCAGCAAGCCGGTAGAACCCTACCCTGCTACTCCGAATAACCCGCTAATTGCAAGCGGGTTATTTATTATTCTCCCTTTTTGTTCTCACGAAATTTGCTGGGATATTTTGCGTACTATAGCACTGTGTGCGTGTAATACATGCCAAAATAGACAAAGATCACCTTGCACAAAAAATACTTTGATGTTAGTCTAATTAGACGGTCATCAAATAATCTGAAAGGAGCAAACGTATGAAAGCACTTATCATCAATCGTCATGACCGCTTTGACGGGTTGGACTACAGCGAAGCACCAACTCCAGTGCCGGGACCGGGAGAAGTGAGTATTGACGTCCAATACGCGGGTGTTGGTTTAATTGATGCTCTTTGGACGACAGGGTTTATGCCGTCTCGGCTGGGACGTATTCCTGGTCTAGAGGTGTCGGGTACGATCCGTGAACTTGGCGAAGGTGTGACTGGATGTGAGGTTGGCCAAGCTGTCGCTGCTATTCTCCCAAACACCGGTGGCTTCGCCGAGGTCGTGTGTACGCCAGCTGAGTTAGTAGCGCCGATTCCTAATGGTCTTCGTCCTGATCTTGCAGCGGTTGTGCCAATCAACACCGTAACTGCACATCTCGCATTGACAACTGTTGCACGATTTGCGCCGGGTGAGCGCGTATTGATTCATGCTGGAGTCGGTGGGCTTGGCTCGCAGTTTGGACAGGTCGCTCAGGTGCTTGGTGCAGGGCGTATCGACGCCGTTGTTGGGACAGAGGCCAAGCAAGCAAGTGCCGCTGAGCTAGGCTATGATAATAGCTATCTACGCTCGGATCTGTCGTCTATTCCAGGTGATACGTACGACATTGTGATCGACCCAGTTGGCGGCAAAGCAACAGAAGATGCCTTTCGTGTGTTGCGCAGCGGTGGACGGCTGATTCGGGTTGGTAATGCGTCGCAGGCTCCCGATGTGGCGATAAACTCGACACAACATTGGCTGCAGAACAAAACAACAGCCGGCTTTAACGTTGGTGCCTGGCTGGCGGCCCATCCAGCGGAGGGGACAGCATCGCTTACGTGGTCGCTTAACGCCGTTGCCGATGGTAAGGTTCGCGTCGATCTGACAGAGGTTGCTGATATAACAGAGGCAGCTCACCTGCTTGAAGCTCTTGAGCAAGGTAAGACAACTGGCAAGGTGGCACTACGTATCAAATCGTAGTGTCTAAGCATCCTCTTAGAGAAATAGCCCATGGTAACGTGGGCTATTTTGTATTTCCCGGCACATACACCACAAGTGTGCCGTCCTTGCCGGTGCTAGCGATGAGATTGCTACGAATAGTGAGGCTGCGCATGTCGGTGGCTTTGATGGTGAGGAGGGTTGTACCATCGGCGACTTTGACGATCTTGAGACCTTTACTGCCGCTGGCTTGGATGCCGGCGGAGTGGAGATTACTGGTGAGGAGGAGTGAGCCATCCAGGCTGGCGGAGACGATATTACCGCCGTCGGCCAGGGTGAGTGTGCCACCGCTGGTGCGGCTGTAGGTGGCCTGGCTCAGGGCGAAGTCTTGCGTGTTTTGGCTGGCAATACGCAGGAACTCTCTACCCTGCCCATCCACAACGACGCGCGGCATATCTGTAGTGAGAGCCTCTCGGGGGTATGTTGGCGCAGTAGTGCCAGCAGTGTTGGTGAAGGAGCTGGCGGCTGGGCTGAGCTTGTACGCGCTATTGACAGTGCTGCGGCCGCGTGGATTGCCATCAATGCCATAGCTCTCGAAGGTCTCTTGCCCGCTGGATTGGATGGTATTACTGCCAGCAGTGCCCTCCAGCCAGCCATCGCTTGCTAGGGTGACGTTGCTAGAGCTGGCTGTGCGCTGCACTTCGCGCGTGCCGCTGGCGATATCATACACGGTGATGGTGGTGGTTGATTGGTCTGCAGTGGTCGCCTGGTGCTCATTTGTGATGACGACACCGGTAGTGGTGCGTGAGGTAGCACGCTTGCTAGGTGACTTCTGGGATGGCTTGGCACCGTGGTCTTTCTCGGTATTGCGGCGGCAGATGAGCTTGCTCCCGCCCGCTATAATGCAGGTGGCGTTGGGGTTCTGAAAATTGCCACTGGTGATAGTGCGTAGGTTCCCTGCGGCGGCGTAGAAGGTGGCGGTGGCACTCTCACCAATAATGTCTTGTTGCTGGCTATCTGTGCCATAGTATGTAAGCGTAGTGGGCTGGGTAGCTACAGGGGTAGTATAGAGAACCTTGGCGGTAGCAAGCTCTACCGCCGTAATGACCGAGCGTCCCCGCTGTTGGCTGGCGCAATATACCACTCCACGCGGCGTCACGCTGCTACAGGTACTGGCTGGCCAAGTAGTGACTGCCTGCTTGCGCCCAGTGTCCCAAATCCGGAGCACTGGTGTGGTATCCTGCGCGCCCTGCCCTGCAATGGCAAGCCGCGAGTGGTCAGCTGTGCTACCCAAGAAGCTCAAGCCACCCTGTCCCGCCGCAAATCGCACTGCGCGCTGGCCTGCTCCATAGCCATTAGCCAGAAACACATCGGTGCGTGATGGCGTGGCCGACACTGCCGATGCCTGCATGCGCTGCGGCGAGGAGAGAAGGGTTACTGCCGCAGCAATGGCCGAGAGCACTACAGTAATGGCCGCCGCAAGCATCACCCATAGCATGAGTGTGCTATGCCGCCGCTTGGCGGGACGCTGGGGTGGGTGCTCTCCCAGTACAGATGTCGGAACGGGCGAAATATCCATAATAACTTTGTTGTATAACGCAATATCGTGTCATTAGTATAGCAGATATCGCCGCAGCCAGAGCATGATTCTCGGCTCGCGCGGCAATAGAGCGGTATTATGGTGGACAAACCAGCGAGTTTTTCGTATAATGGCACACAGCACTGCTATGTGCACTTGCACGGCCTCATCGTCTAACGGTTAGGACACCAGGTTTTCATCCTGGCAATCCGGGTTCGATTCCCGGTGAGGTCACCACTAATATATCGTATGTTATGATACCTTGCCCAGGCGAGGTGTTTTTATTTGCGGTATTATTTTGAGATATATAGCAAGAGCTAAAACTTCAAAACTTCAAAACTTCACCGTTGTATATAACGGACTGACCAAATAAGGAATATGGAGGTGGTGGCATATTGGCAGAATATTCGCCATATCACTCTCGGCCGGAGTATAATCGCTGTGATGGGCTTGCCATGTGAGGGGGAGTTATCCCAATACGCTTGTTCGCTATTGCGTTCTACACAAAATATAGTATAATCACCACATGACAGCAGAGAGAGAGAGAGAGCAACAGAAGTAACACGCCGCACCCTGCTGAGTATGCAGCGCGGCAGGATAGATTGAAGCGGTCGCTGGAGCTTATCTATACAGTAGCCGAGAGTACGCAGGCGCAAGATATGCTTGGTGTTCTCGCGACACGTTTAGTAGAAGCAATAGATTATGTGCGGCTACCAAGAATTAATGATGATGGCTCTATACAAGAAATCGGTCGGTGGAGGCAAATTCCAACTATCCCAGTAGTGGAACTACGTTCTGATGAAGAGGTCCAAACACCAATGGTAGGCATCACTGACTTTCAGTATTATGACAGAATCAAATGCGGAAGCGATGTCCATCCGATGGGAAAGAGACAGATCGCTCACTATTTTCATGATGGAAAAAGTGATTATACAACAGAACCACTTCGAGTAGATAGAGGTTCCTTTGGCTCGACAGTATCGTATTCTCTACCAATCCATGCAGATTATCATAAAAAAGACAGTCCAATTGTAGGGACTGTGGCTGGTCAACCAAATATTGCTATTAGGCTGGATGATGATAATAACTACGGAGATACATTATCGCATGAATTGATTCATGCCAGGGATGATCTTGATGAGCCAGTGCAACTTACGCAACAAGGGGATGATAATTCATCAGAAAAAAATAGGCTAAGAAGCGAGCTACGTGCCTATGCTGTTGGTGCTCGGATGAGTTTGTTGATCGCACAGCATCAAGGTTTAAATTTTATTGATAATGAAGAGTATTTTAACAGCGTAACCATGTCACTCTACGTCGAGAGAACGCGAAACAGAATTAATGGTTCTATTCTATCCCCAAATGCTTTTGATCCAAATGATAAGATCATCAAGGCGCTTGATGACGCTGGATTAAAAAGTATATATAGCTAAGAGGTGGTTATTCACCTCTCTCCCATCCCCGCAATAATCTCCAGCAATCGCCGTGGGGTGATCTCGGCTTTGATGAGGTAGCCGTCCACACTGGTCTGGAGAGCGAGGCGGGTGGATTCGTCTTGGTCGAAGTTGGTCATGATGACGATCTTTGTGCCAGCGATGTGCTGCGGCTCGGCGCGCAGTGCCTCGAGGATCTCACTGCCGCGTTTCTCGGGGAGCATGATGTCGAGCAGGATGAGGTCGTAGTGGTTGTTGCGTGCCGCCACGAGGCCGTCTGCCCCATCAATCAGCCAGTCTACCGCATAGCCTGCTTTGCGGAGGCTACGCACGTACATTTCGCCGATGAAGCGATCGTCTTCGATGACGAGAATCGTTTGAATTGCCATGATTTCTCTCCTACTACCTCTGTTATCCCTTATACATCGTGTGGTTTTTTATCCAGCCGCTGCCACTGGTGATGAGCTGACTGTTGCTGCCATCAGTGATTTTGTCTGCTACGCTGGCGTAGGTGGGGATGGTGATCGTGAAGGTGGAACCCTCCCCTTCGCGGCTTACCACGCCAATCTGCCCACCGTGCGACTCGACGATCGCCTTGCTAATGTAGAGCCCAATACCCGTGCCAGCTACGGTCTCGCGGCTGCGGTGCGAGCGATAGAACTTGTGAAAGAGATTACCCATGACATTGGCGGGGATGCCGATGCCGTGATCTTGCACCTTGATGGCGACAAATGCACCGTCTTGCTCTGCCGAGACGGCTACGAGCCCGCCTTCGTTGCTATATTTGAGCGCGTTATCAATGATATTGCTCAGCACCTCAGATAGGCTGGAGCGATCGGCCGCAATGGTGGGCAGCGTGGTGGGGATATCCACCGTGAGCTGGCGACCTTGGGTGGTGGCACGCAGCTGCATGTCATCGCGGATGATATTGTAAATGCTAGCCACTGACTCTTCTGCTAGGTGAACACGGAGATGGCGGCGGTCGAACTTGCTGGCATTGAGGATGTTGTTGACGTAGCCACTGAGGCGATTGGCCGAGACAACGAGCCGCCCTAGCAGCTCTTGCTGGTCGCCAGCCAGCGCTGGGCCAACCTCCTCAGTGAGGACATCCAGATAGCCACGAATAACGGTGATGGGCCCGCGCAGCTCGTGAGCGGCAAAGGCGATGAAATCGAGGTCATCATCCTCGGGCTGGTAGAGGGTGGTGCGATCGTGCAGCACCAGTATAACCTCAGCACTGCTCCCCTTCTCATAGTTGGCCGTAATGTCGAAGATACGCCGCCCAGGCTCACCCACCAGCTTGTTTGCAATGCGCAGCCATGTTTTCTCGGCATGGACAGCGCTGCGGCGGCAGTGTGCGAGCCACTCCGTCAGACCATCGCCTGGCTCAAATAACAGCTCGAGCTCGGCCGCGCCATCATGGCTCTGGCGCAGTGGGGTGTGGCGGTTGTGGTAGCGTACTTGCCCCTGGCCAGTGAGGATGGCAATGCCAGCACTAGTTTGATCAAGCGCGGCCTCGATCTGGGCAGCTTGTGCTTGAGCCTGGCTCGGCGGGTTTTGGCCAGCTAGTGCGGCCGTTTGGTAGATGTATTGCAATAGTGGCTTGAAGCCATCGCGCTCGAAGTGTGCTGCATTGGGGTTGGGCGGTGTGATGGTACTAGGCTCGCCTGCTACGTGACTGAGGGCGTGCGTGAGGTCTTTGAGCGGGGTGAGTAGCTGCATGAGCAGGAAAATATTGAGTGGGATACTCGCCAATATTACAACCATAATGACCAGCC
Organism: uncultured Candidatus Saccharibacteria bacterium; assembly: GCA_963545865.1. Classification (GTDB taxonomy): domain Bacteria; phylum Patescibacteriota; class Saccharimonadia; order Saccharimonadales; family Saccharimonadaceae; genus Saccharimonas. Next base: position 70,209 of record CAUUJX010000002.1, on the reverse strand, counting down.
AAAACTGCAGCTGGCTAGGGCTTAGGCCAATCATCCACAGCGTGCTTGCCACGAGCCCGGCAATAGTGCACTGCATCAGGATACTCGCACCAATAGCACGGCGGCTATAGCGCGGCCAATATTGCTTAATAAGGGTGGGTGGACGATGAGGTGGTAATGGCCGGGCTGGGCCTATTGCTGCCACGACACGCTCCCCGTGCCACCAGGTACTGCCGCGATCCATGTCTGGCCACGGGTAAGAGCAATTGCCTTGCCATTAGCGTCACGTAGCTCAAGGGGGCTAGTACGGTCGGTCTTACGCCATATTCCCTCCACTACGCTGCCGTTTTGGAAGATAGTTGCTTTGCCTTGGCCAGTGGTGATAATATTCTCGCGCGTGCCATCCTCTTGCACGGTAGTCTGCTGGACGGTTAGTGCCACCACAACGCTAGGTGTAATCTGCCCTTCCTCACGGTCCAAGCTAGCCTCGCCACCAATGCTACGCTGGTAGGTGTTGGTGCTAGCATCGTATTGATAGCGCGTGTTGTAGCGGGCGGATTTGCCAAAGTTGATGATGGCCACAGTGGCGGTCGCAGGGTTCGCTGGCTTACCATCGGCTCGAGCAAGGGCGGTCTTGACAGTAGATTGCTTGTAGCCTTTGCTGCTATTGAGGTCATCCAGCCGCTCGGCACTGGTGTAGACATTGTGCGGGGCACGGCGGTCGGTGGCACGCCAATAGCTGCGCTCATGAAAGAACTGGTCGATATCGCGGTAGGTGCCATTGCGGATCTCTTGCAAGGCGTGCGAGCTACCCCCCACATGGGCTACGCTAGGCTGGTATGGTGCGAGCCAGTCGATGTAATACGGCCGCAGGCTGCGCACTGGGCCAATCATCGTTGGTTTGTTTTGCTGGTACAGTGCGAGAAAGCGAGTGATACCTGCCTCGGCAATTGCCTCATACACCACTTCAGCCTGCTTAACACCTGACTGGGGGCGAGCACTGGGGCTATTCTCCAGCATCACTGCAGTAACGGGCTTGGTGGTGGCTGCTTGGTCGGCGACCTTGAGGCCAGTCAGAGGCGAATAATACACCTCTGGGGCTTTCTGCGTTGCCACAACAGGAGCGGGCTTGGCCTGGCGAGGTTTATTGAGCAGAGAAAATGACGCCATTGCTCCAGCAAATACCACCAATGCCCCACCAATCACCATCACAGGCATGCGGTGCTGCCCCACAAAATGCCGCAGCCCCATAAAGTGCCGTCCATGCCGCCGCAAACGTCGACGCTGCGCCCGACCGCCAAAAGCTGTCGGTGGTGTATTCTGTGGTGAACTCATCTTATGGCCATTATACCATGAGCGGATAGCGATGAATGAGGAATTTTGCAGCAAAAGGCTACCTTGGGCTTGACCACTGTACGGTGTGAGTATTCTTGCCCTTGCCGGAAGCGCACGCTTCTCTGCTTGTGCTCTATAGGTAAATGGGTCTTGGCTACTTACTCCGTGCACTGGGTCTTTTTGTGGCAGTGGATGATGAGGAATTGCGTAAGAGCTGCATGGCGAAGATAGATCCATCGATACCTCGAGCGCATGCGATCAATTACCCAACAAACCCCTTGGCAAATCCGCAAAAATAGCCTACAATGAATAACCATTAACGGATAATTTGGGTGAGGAGAATGACACGACGACACGAGAGCGACAGTACAGATAATGGTAGAGACAGCAGCACTATACCACCATCACGACAGACTGATGAAGGTCAATCACCCCAATCGCCGCAACAAGCGAGCGGCGGAGATTGGCGTGTGGGGCACGTGCGAGTGCAAGAAGGGGTGCGCAAGCGCAAGCAGCCGTCATCTGATGTCATGGGGGCTGTGACGCGTGCTGCCCTTGGAGGTAGCATAGGGATTGGCTCGGGCCCACAGGGCGTTGATATATTCGCCTCCCCCGTTGCGCGCAAGATAATTAATGGCGCGGACTCCGTGAGCGGTATGGAGCCAGCGCCATAGGTCTGGCCGGGCGACATACCTCCAGCAAAATAGCTGCACGGTACTTCCCTTCTCGTGGCATAATCTCGCTTGATTTGAATAGCTAAGTCTTCACTTTCTCTATCTTGACCTTGTCGTTTGTTTAGGTGGGGCACGACGAATAATTCGTGATCAACTTTTACCCCTGTTATTGCTATTATTTTTGCTAACGACGCAATTATTTGTTCAAGCAAAAACCGGCTGGGAGAGCCGGCTTTTTGTGTGATGCGTAGTGCGTTATTATCCAAGATACTGCTCAATTCGCGCGAGCGTCTGCTCCTTGCCGAGCAGTGCCAGCGTGTCATTCAGCTGGGGGCTAAAGGGTGCCCAGGTGGTGGCGATGCGAATGAGGCTAAAGAGCACGCCTGGCTTATGGCCAGTGGCCTCGAGGAGTTGATTGAGGGTGTCTTGGATAGCGCTTGGCGTCCATGTGTGCTGCTGAGCCAGGGCGGTGTGGGCCGTGGCGAGGAGCTCTCGGCGCTGCTCGTTCGTCAGTTTGCGCAGAGGTTTGTTGGTGGTAATGAGCTCTTCGTTGATGGTGGGCTCTTCGAAAAAGTAGCGGCTCAGCATTGGTAGCTCGGCCAAGGTCTTGAGACGGTCTTGCACCAGAGCAAGCACTTGTTTTTTGTACGATTCGTCGGCGCTAGCGGCGCTGGCTGGCCAATAGTGCTCGACCCGGCTGTAGAGGTCATCGAGCGATAGGCGGCGGATCCATTGGCCATTCATCCAGAGGAGGCGCTTTTCGTCGAAGCGAGCACCACTGCGCTGGACGCGCTCGAGGCTGAATTTCTCGATCAGTTCCTCCTTGCTAAAGATCTCTTGCTCGGTGCCATCATTCCAGCCCAGCGAGGCGAGGAAGTTGAGCATTGCCTCGGGCAAAATACCATCGGTGCGGTAGTCGGTGACGCTCTTGGCACCGTCGCGCTTGCCAAGCTTTTTCTTGCCATCGGGTGCCATGATGTGTGGCAGGCAGGCTAGTACTGGTGGCTCAAGCTCTAGCGCATCGTATAAGCTGAGGTAGCGTGGAATGCTGGAGATATACTCTAGTCCGCGGATGACGTGGGTAATGCCCATCTCGGCATCGTCGACAATGTGAGCGAAGTTGTATGTTGGGTAACCATCGGCCTTGATGAGGATGAAGTCATCGAGCGCTTCTGGCCCAGCAGAGAGCTCACCCATCACGGGATCGTGCCAGGTGTAGCGTTGGGGCTCGGCTACCTTAAAGCGCAATGGCTGGGTGCCATCCCACTCTGGTGGATTGGTTGGGCGATAGTCGCGGTATAAAAAGGCCTTTTTGGCAGCCCGAGCTTCCTCGCGAAAGCCTTGGACTTCCTCTGGGGTGTAGGGGTCGGCATAGGCGAGCCCTTTGTCGATGAGCTTTTGTGCCCAGCGGTGGTAGATGGCGAGGCGCTCCGACTGGTGGTATGGCCCAGCCTCACCGCCAACGCGTGGGCCTTCGTCCCAGTCTAGTCCAAGCCAGTCGAGTGTATCGAGAATCAGATCCTCCGCCCCAGATACAAAGCGAGCGCGGTCGGTGTCTTCAATGCGCAAGACGAACTTCCCCCCTTGCTGGCGCGTGAGCAGCCACGGAAAGAGCGCTGCGCGCACATTACCCACATGGATATACCCCGTGGGGCTGGGTGCAAAGCGGGTGCGAATGGTAGTGGCATGCGAAGATGGTGTATCAGATGATGTGTCATTACTCATATGGATAAGTATAGCAGATGAACCACATGACAAAGAACAGCATGATTTTGGCCATAGTCTACACTTCTCCCATCGCTCCCTCCTCCGGAACGCTATAAGGGTCGACACTCCCCGAGTATCGACCTCTTGCGCTGGGCTGAAAACAGATTATTGCAATCTGTTTTCACACTCCATCGGATGAAGTGATGGGAAAAGTGCAGACCTCTCAAGAGATTCACATACTTGCTGCAATCCGCTCCACCTGCTCGCTCGACAGGGGTGCATTGCCCTTGATGGTGTAGAGAATGCCGCCATTGACCCACGCGGCGGCGTTGTGGGTGCTATAGATAGTAAGGCCATGGCTGGTGGTAGTGGCGAAGTTGCGGCCAAAGCTGGGCAAAACGTAGTTGGCCAGGACAGCGCTAGAGTCCCAATCTGACCGGCTCTGCGTGAGAGTAAAGGTGCCTGGGCCGGCGTTGGCGGCGAACTTCATTAAGACACTCCCCTGCTGCTGCGATATGCCGCCCGCCAAGCTATAGCCACTCGGCTGATACGACGGGAACGATGCATTAATGCCAGCCTGAGCGGCGGCCATACGAGTAGCAATGGCAGGCATGTTGTGGTATGTCAGGTAGCCGCCAAAGGCAAGCAATGCCACCATTGCTCCAGCAATACTAAGCCGCCGACCCCAGTGGTGCACCGCTGGCTGCCGAGCCGGTGGTGGTGCAACGCTGGTTGTGGGTTTGTTGGTGCGGCGTTTACTAGTGAAGAGCCTGCGATGCTTGGATTTGGGCGCAGCTGCCGACTTCTTACTCTGCTGAGTAAGAACGCTGCGCGGCAGTGTGCCAACGGGGATGTTCTCCGTCGTAGTGAGCTCTGGCTCAGCGGGTGGCCACCACACCTCACCCTGTGGCATCCCAGAAGGCTGCGCGACTAGTGGTTGGGCGGCAAGCTCGGCGAGATTGAGTGTGGGTAGGCCAATTGGTATAACTGGCTGCGTGGCCTGGGTTTGCGTCTGCTCGACTTGCTCGGTGGCAAGCACGCGTGCCAGTTGTGATGGCGGTGGCGTGTTATGGCGCTTAGCGGCACTGGGTGGTTCTACTTCTGATGGTACGAATACAAAATCCATACTGCGTGGCGCGCCAGGCTGGGTGGACGTCTGCTGCGCAGTGCGGTGTGGGGTTTGCGCACGGGGCGATGAGAGTCTTGTTGGCTGAGCTGAGAGTGGCGAGATCGTCACGGGTTGTCGCTTCCGTAGCTGGCGCGGCGAGCCAGGTCGAGATGATGTAATGGGTTGCACTGCCACTGGCCGATGATGTTTGGTGATGTGCGCAGCTGGTGCTGTGGCGCGATGTGTTGCCGTTGTTTTTTGCGGTGCGGCTGCATGGAGTGTGGCCAGCTGGTGCGCGGGGCGCGGCGGAGTGGTTTGAGTGGCCCTCGTAGATGCTCGTGACTGGTTCTTTACGGGTGATTGCGGCGTCGCTGTGGCCGCCTGAGTTGTCTGTACTGCCTTGGTTGCCGGGATGATTTCTGAGATATGCTTCTGAGCCACCTTGGCCGCCGGAGAGCGAGCGCGCGGGGTATGAATGATCTTTAGCTCAGGCCCGTATAGTACAGGCTGCCGCTCTGATTTGCTTGTGCGATGCAGCCCTGGCCTCTGTATATCTTGACGAATGGCAGTCTGCCCAGCTGCCTGTTTAGACACTTGTCTACCACGTGTGACCGTCGTATGACGCATAATAAGTATATCCCCCTTGTTCCCTCTTTGATCGTATAATACTCCAAGCATAAGGGGTTTTGCAAGAGGTGGGAGCTGTTTTGTATAAAATCCCTCGGGACAAAATAAAATACATGAGCCTGCTGCAAGGTTGAACTAGATAGGCAACACATCCTACCTCCCTCCAGCCATGGTATAATGTTGTCATGGATACGAAGCAACGAAAGCGACGCCAACGCGTCCATCTGACATTGATCTATAGTATGATGGTGCTGACCGTTCTCTTCACTGTCGTGATTTTTGCTTATGCAATACAGGGGTACCGGCTCAATTGGTCGAGTGGTAAGGTTGTGCAAGGGGGGCTAGTGCAGTTTGACACCCACCCTGATGGTGCCCAAGTGACGGTAGACCAAACTCGCCTAAGCAACGAGACGCCTAGTAAGCTTACCCTTTCGGCGGGCCAGCGCAACGTTACTATTCAGCGTGAGGGCTACCGTGACTGGCACAAGACGGTGGATGTGAAGCCCGGCAGCGTGCTGTGGCTCGACTACGCTCGGCTCATCTCCAGCAACCCCAGCCACAAGAATGTCGCAACTGCTAGTGGTGCGTCAAGCGCCATTGCTTCAGGTAATAATCGCTACCTCGTCTTCACTCCTTCTGCGCACAAGCCCACCGTTACTCTGGCCGATCTCAGTGGCGACAACCCACAGACGACGAATATCACACTCGACAGTGCGCACTACACTGCGCCAGACAATACCGAACACCAAACCTTCACTCTCGACTCGTGGGATAAGGACAACCGCTATGTGACAATCAAACACGCCTACAATGGTGATAAAACCGAGTGGCTCGTTCTCGACACGCAGGGTAGCCACAAGCTCGAGAATGTCACGCGGCAGCTTGGTGTGGATGTTGATGCTGCTAAATTCTCGCAGGGCGACAGCCGCAAGCTCTTTGTCCTCACCGGCGAGGGCGACCTGCGCCAAGCAAGTCTCGGTGACACGACCATCACAGGCCCACTCGTTAGTAACGTGGCTGAGTTTGCCCTTTACAGCGATACGACCATCACCTACACGACTAAACTCGACCATACTAGCAAGCAGCGCACTGCTGGCTACCTCACTATTGGCACCACCAAGCCTCGCACCGTCCGTAGTTATGCCGATGATGGTGTAGCTCCACTGCACTTCCGTATCGAAAAATATTACGACAAAGTATATTACGTTATCGCCTATGGCGAGACAGCCGAGATCCTTAGTAGCACCTCGCACGCTGCGAGCGACTCGCGCACCGCAAGCAGCCTCAAGTCTGTCGCTAGCCTCAGCATGCCAGGCGGTATTAGCCATGTCGATTTCTCGCGTGGTGGACACCGCTTCGCCTGTGTGTATAACGATACGAACCTCATGACGTATGACCTCGAGCTGCTCAAATCCTCCACTATCAAGCTCCCTCAGCCACTGACGCGCGATATCAACTGGATTGATGGCTATCACTTCACCTTCACGCACGGTGGTGTACACCTCTACGACTTTGATGGCGCCAACCAGCAGCACATCACTACCTCAGCGCTTGATCTCCCCGTCGTCCTCTCACAAAACCAGCGCTACCTCTATAGCTTTGTCAAGACGAAGGATGGTGTGGCACTGCGCCAGACGAAAATCGTGAACGATAACTAAGAGTTACTACAAGCCCTTAGATAGCACAGACGATAAACTTGTCGTTGTTGAATAGTATGTATAATCAGCAAAATAATTAACAAAATCAAAAAACATAGCCCACCAACCATGCTCAAACTGAACCGGATTAATTGCTCAACCCGAGAGTGTGCTTAAGGGTACTACGACCAGATTGGGTTATGGCAATAGTCGCGAGATTCACGAGATATTCATCAAAATAACAGAGGTCGTCGGTAGATCGATTATACTAATAGTCGTTGTTATTTTTACGTACTTTTCTTGTTGCTAAGAGGCAAAATAGTTTGGCAATGTACTCTCATATTTGCATATCTCTTTGCGATAGCATACTTTCTCGTCTTTATATACTGCTACACCAACTACCAAAGTAACCAGTGAGAAATATCACACTTTCAAGCGTAGATGCCACACTGGTTTATAAAGTTAACTTACCGTCCCGAAAACAGGTTGCCGACCCGTTGGACGAAGGTTGGTGAGTTGCCTGGCATGGCGCTCTTGCTGTTGCTGCTACTGTTTGTAGTTTGTGTGGTTTCTTTTTTGGCAGAGGATGGGTCGGGGCTGACTTGCTCGGCTGTGACGAGCAGGCGGTTGAGGTCGGTACCGAGCGGCACACAGGTGATAAGCGTCATAGTTGGCTTGGTGGCGTTGGTTTGCAGCGCGTGCACATCGGTTGGTTTGACGACTTGTGAGCCAGTGACGGTGTAAGTGTAGCGCTTGCCGTTGTAATTGACGTAGATGTTATCACCCTTTTGCATTTGCTCGAGCCGCGCGAAAATGAATTTATACTTGCCATTGTCGAGCCAGTCGTTGCTCGAGTGGCCTGAGACGACGAAGTTCCCTACCTCACCAGGCTTCGCATTGGCACCAGGGATGTTAAACCACACCACACCCTTATCCATCGCGGCATTGAGCGAGGCTTGGCTGGCGGCATTGGCATCCCACACGATGGGTACGTCCACGGCGATCTTAGGGATGATGAGCTTGGGGTCTGGGCCAACGTTGGTCGAGTCATATGGGCTAATGATATAGCTCTGAGCATCGAGGTCGCCTGGTGAGGTGTAGGCAGCAACGTATGAGAAAAAGACTCGGTTGTACTGCAATGCCAAGAATAATACCATGACGGAAATACCAGCTACCGCGGGGATGAAGTGGCGGCTATGGCGGACTTTGCTTGCGCCGTTGCGGATTGAGCTCAATAAGCGTGAGCGCAGGTCGCCCATGGCTTGGCTTTGGGTGAGCTCCTCTGGCTCATCGGTGGTGGCTGCGGTGGCGTGAGGTGCATCGGCGTCGTGAGTCTTGGCTTGCTCAGCAAGGCGCTCCTCAGCCTTCTTAACTTGGCCTAGGTAGTAGCGCTCATAATACTGCTGGTAGTAGTTTTGCCAAGCACTGTGGTATTGCTGCCAAGCGGCCTTTTGGTTGGCGGTGGGCTGATGTGGTGCACCAGCAGGGCGCTGGCTGTCTGGTTGCTGCGGCTGATGTGCGCTCGCTGCTGGCTGCTCGATATGGTTATCTTGAGATGAGGGCTGCTGCGCATGAGCTGTTGATGAAGCGGCTGTGCGAGTTGGTGAGGGTTGGGATTGCGCCGATGTACCAATGTAGTGTGCCTGTGGGCGGCTGCGCGGTGTGATAGATGAGATATCGCGCTCACGAGCCATATGCGCTGAGTGGGTATTTGACGTTGCAGCCGCTTGACTCTGACGCCACGCTTGCGCACCTGGACGGTAAGCTGTCTGGCTGTGCTGAGTGCCGCCTACCGCATGGCGCACCACTGGTGCATGGCTGGCTGGTTTGCTCGCGAGGTTTGGAACTGAGAAGGTAGCCGCCTTGGCGCTCGTGCTGGGCGCTGGCTGGCGAGTCGGCGCATTACCAATGATGGGCTGCATAGTTGGGCGGTTTGTGCCACCGCTACTGTTCGACGTATTGTACAGCGCATCAATTTGCCCACGCGCTTCACTAAGCCGTGCATCGCGGCTCTGCGATGATGAGTGCCCTCGTGATGTTGTGCGTGACGGATCTTGTGGCTGCATAACTACTTCCAGTATACAATATTAGCTTTGATATACCAATATATCGCTTGCGTTTCAAAATCCACCTTGGATAAGAAGTTACCTGCCCGTGTCCACGCTCTCAAGACTGATATATTCGGAGAATTAAGAGTTATTAGATCAAAAAATAAGCCGACATCGCGGCTTATTTTTCGGAAAACAGCTGAATAAACACTGGTACCGCGGGCCGGACTTGAACCGGCACGTCCGAGTGGACATCAGATTTTGAGTCTGACGTGTCTACCAATTCCACCACCGCGGCGTGTGTAAGATCAATTGCAGCCCTATCCTGCAACTTCTGTCAGTATAGCAGATTGCGCTGTCCTTGGCTAGCCTCTCGCGCAAGGCTCTATGGAGATACGCCCAAGTGGTCATTCTCTTCATTCAATACGACTGCTCGCCCATCCTAAACGACTAGACAACTAGCGATAAACAGGCTCGAGAAAATACGGTCAAAAAGCCAAGAAAATTACATTTCCACGCAACAGGAGAAAGTACAGAACGTACGCTGTATGTTTGCAAGTACGACACCATCGAACATCGCTTGCTTACAACTGCTATATAACAGTGGCAGTATTGTGTATTTTATGATAGAACAGAAGTGAAAAAATATCGGTTTAAGCATAAGCACAATATATGAAAAAGTATTGTTGACAAAAAATAAAGGACATGATAATCTCAACACATAACGTCTAATAATGACGAGGAGGAAAACAAATGAACAAACTAGCAAAATCGTTTGTTGCACTCGGTGTTGTCGCCGGCGCAGCAATCGGTAGCCTGTGGGTAGCGCAGCCAGCATCGGCAGCACTCTCGGCAGGTTGTAGCAACTTTAACGTTGTCGAGTGTGGTACAAAGGATGTGCAGACGCTGCGCAGCACCTATGTAAAGCGCACAGAGATCCGCCAGCTCTACACCCAGTTCGGTATTACCGAGCAAATGGTCAACGGTGCCAACATGCAAGAAGGTACGGTTGACGCCAACGGCAACATCACTGTTGGTGGCCGGGTTGTTGCTACTGGTGCTCGCACCCTGCAGGCCAAGGCTGGCACCAACCAAAAGAAGGCTGAAGGTCAGCGCACTGCAGGTGGTCACACCTACTACCAATACCCAACGGGCGACAGCTTCATCTTGGGTAAGACAACCTTCAACATCTATGCATGGTTCGACAACAACGGTAAGTTTATTGCTGGTGTTATCAAGGACTGTGGTAACCCTACCTGGGGCACCCCAACTCCCCCACCAGCTAAGCCAAGCCTGACTTGCGACGCATTGCAAGCTACCCAGGTTTCGCGCAACGAATACCAATTCACCGCCAAGGCAACTGCTAAGGAAGGTGCAAAGGTCGCTACGTACAAGTACGACTTTGGTGACGGCAAGACTGCCACCGGCGGTGCAACCGTTCGCCACACTTACGCTAAAGAAGGCACATACACCGTTAAGATGACTGTAGTTGGCAACGAAGGTGGTAGCACCAACGTTGAGAAGACCAGCCAAGACTGCCAGGTTGTTATCAAGGTAACACCTCAGCCAAGCATCCAGGTATGTGAGCTGAGCAGCAGCACCATCATCACTATCAAGGAAAGCGAATTTGACGCTACTAAGCACTCAAAGAACGTTAAAGACTGCGACAAGATGAAGGTCTGTGAGCTGAAGACTGGTGCTATTGTCACCATCAAGGAAAAAGAATTCGACGAGAAGAAGCACTCAAAGAATGTCGCTGACTGTGACAAGGTCAAGGTTTGCCGCATCTCTGACAAGAAAATCGTCGAAGTTCGCCGCAACGAAGTAAGCAATGACTACACCACCGACATGTCGAAGTGTGAGCAAACTCCTCCAGTAGCTGAGTTGCCACACACTGGCTTGGGCGGTACCCTCCTGCCGCTGGCTGGTATTGGTAGCCTCACTGCTGCAGGTGCCGCTTACTACGTAAGCCGCCACCGCAAATAAATAACCGTTTGCGGATAACCCAAAAATCACCCGTTTTGCATGGACGGGTGATTTTTATTGGTTTGGTTTTTGAAAGTAAATCATTGATCCGATATAAGCTGCGCGTCCTCTTTTCTTTTTGATTGGTCTCATCTGTGGGATTGTGGAGTGAGAGTTGCTCTGATGAGACGTATTAAGCTTCTCTGTCTCTTCCTCTCAGCCACTCCTAGGCCGCAAGAGAAGGCCGGTCACGCATATGTGAGTGCAATCTGTCTGATCTGCCTGTACTGGTGGTGCTCTATGCTAGTCAGTGGCAGGATATATATTTTGCTGGAATAATAGAGAAAGGTAGGTAAACATATGTTTTACATCGTAGCTTCTAGATGGTAACACGAGTAGTTTGATTGGATTGGTTCACTCCTCCTCAATAGAGGCTTAATATAGGCCGTAGTTAGCTTCTGTAGATATAGTTCAGCTAATGATGACGGTGTCCAATGTCTCCTCAAGGTATTCCATCTACACCCCCTACTCCATCCCACTATACTCTTGGATAGGAGATGCTTTCTACGCGGTATGGGATCTTCATACAGGCTGGGGCGGTGGTGAATAAGGCAAGTGATGGACTGCGTAGCAACACACAAAACAAAGTGAGCAGTATGAGGATGCACTGAACACGCTCATTACTCATGTATCATAGTTGACGCAGTACACAAACTAGTGCGAACAAATATAATACTCAGCTGCTTTTTACTCTATAGTGCAAGAGAAAATAGGCGATCTACTATGACTGATACGCTAAATATTACAGCAAAACATGGTATGAGTACTTGATTTCCAGTATAATAGTGCTATTTATGTTCTATAAATAAGATATATAATGCTGGTATTCGTGCAAGTATAGCACGCCATGTAATAAGAGAGTTTGATATAGTATTTGGCGGTGTTTTATGCTTGTGCTAGTTTTTTGTCCAGCAGAATAACAGAGGTCGTGGGCTCATGTGACGCAAACATTTGTTCATGATTTGTGCTTCGTATGATCTGAACACAAAAAGCGAACAATATAATAATAGCGCTGTGCATCGCGTGCAAATCTCTTTTTTCGCTCTTCCCTTTCGGTATTGGTTTGGTAGGATATAAAATCCCACTACTTGAAGTGGTCTCATCGGTATATTTATCGTGCTTAAATATGCCTGTCGTTTGTCATTCAAGCAAAAAGCAGATCATAGAAATGTTGCTCGTGCTCTAGGGCTTGAGCGACTCTTATACTTCCCTTCACTAGCCAAAGAGATGAAGAAGAAAATACAAATAGCTATAACAAAAGTTCCGGAGCCGATACCTAATACCTATTCCTTCCCATCTAGCAGGCTAGCCGTTGCTGCCTGGAGGGGTGTCGCTGGGTTCCACATAGTGTATGCGGCAATGCGTGTTGGTACAGTGCCTTGCCAAAGTGCCATTGGCTGCGACCACGGTGTTGATGTAACGGTGCCGTGTTGAGCGATGAGGATGGTGTCGGCGTGGAAGGTGGCGAGGGTCAGTGGGTAGGTGATGGTGAACTTGTGCAACGTCTCAACCAGCTGGAGGAGCGGCATCCGGAAAGTGAGGATCTTGGGGTAGTACAGGGCGCGGAGGAACTTTTGGACTTGCGAGAATGATGCAATAATAAGGATATTTGACTGGCTGGCAAGCTGCGGGGCGCTTGGCATAAGCAAGTCGACCGCGTCGCGGCTGATGATGAGTGGTGTGGTGGTGTGACTCACGAGCTTTTCGTAGACAATGGCGGTCTGGCTGTTGCGGCCTGCATCGCCAATGAGGAGGAGTGCGTCGGCCCAGCCAGTGAGGGCTTGCAACTCTGGCCAGGCTTCGCTGCCTAAGCTGCCACTGCTATTGCTTGCGGCAAAAATCGTATCCGTCACGCTGGCAGGAATAGTGTCACGCAAGGCATCTGGCAGCACCACGCGTGCCTGCCCTACCCCTGTGGCGAGCGCAGTAGTATAGCTATGCTCGATAGCGCGAAAGCTCAGCCGGTTGCCGCCAATAATACCCAGCTTGCCCGCTTGCGCCCGCTGCTGAGGCTTGTTCCAGGCGATGTCTGGGTAGAGCGGTTTGGCTGGCGTTTGCTGCTGCCAGTAGGGGATGTTCATGCGCAGTCACCTCGCTCTGACGGACGGAGACAATACGGGGAGAAAATACTCAGCATAGAGCTATTATACCGCGAAGGAGGTGGTGCTTGCTATGTATCGCTGCTGAAGTGATGTCTTGCCTACTATTAGCGTCACGATCTTAATATACAGCGTCGAGGCACTGGCGCATTCTGGGAGCGAGTAGAAAGACGTGAAAGAGAAAAGCCCAACCTAGGAGCTCTACATACTCGGGTGAGAGTAGCGCTGACGACTAGGTTGGGTAAGAAGGAGATAGGAGGTCAGAGCGCAGAGGGTGCGCAAACGTGTGCTTGCGCACCCTCTGCTGGTTGTTTATCCATCGAGCATGGAGATCACCTCCCCTCTCTTCTAGGCTCACCCCTCGCCGAATGACGAGAAGCTAATATATATATATCAATATATGAGGAGTGCGTCAAGGTTTGCGTACCAACTCACCACCCCTCCAACATAAAAAGCAGGCCCCGTATACTGTAAGATGTACTACCAATTTACAGAAAGGAGACCTGCTATGGCCTATACTGTAAGCCTCTGAGCGAAAAGAGAAAGGCGTTTTGCCTTTATCTTTTTTGAGGAGGTGCCGCAGTATACCTTAAGTATTCTACCAATCCTAACCTACCAAAAGCTAGAGCTACTGCTATGCGTCTGTTAGTTGTAGACCAGCTACCTGTCATGGTCGTTGCCAGAAAGTGTGGTGTCCATCGCAGCACCATTTGGCGCTGGAAGCAGAAATGGAATGCTCTCAATCGGTATGTCCAGATGGACAATGGCAACCGTCCGAACAGGCAAGTCAAGACAAGGAGCGGTATCTCTTGCTTTCGGTTAGCTGCTTGTCGTTGGAATATACCAACCGATTCGTCTCGTCCACACACAAGTCCTCGCGCAATCTCGGACACCATAGTGCGTACTGTGTTAGCAGTGCGCACGCAGCTGCAGCGCTGTGCTGAGGTGGTATGGCACTATGTGACGCATACGCTAGGAATGACTGTCAGTTTGTCTCGTGTTCGCCGCATTCTTCGCCGCCATCACTGCTTCGACGACGCTAGAAAGCCACGGATTAGAAGAAATAATCCACATCGACCAAGAGCGATCGCCCCAGGCAAGCTTGTCCAAATAGACACGATCCACCATGTCGATCCACACACTGGCAAGCGGTTGTATTACGACACGGTTATTGACCTCTTTAGCCGTCTTGCCTACGCTGAGTCACACACCAGTTTGCGCCCTGGGATCGCTGCGGCAGTCGTCCTAAGAGCACAGGAGAAATGGCGTAGCTATGGCTTTACAACAATCTCTTTGGTGCAGTGCGACAACGGGCCAGAGTTTGGAAGATACTTCGCGCAAGAGCTAAAACGAGCCGGTATCCAGCTACGCCATAGTCGCCTCGGCAGACCGAACGACAACGCCCACATTGAACGATTTAACCGCACGCTGCAAGAGGAATGTATTGGCCATGTCTGGCGGAGACACATCTCACTTGGCTGCCAGCGTCAACCCCTTGCTTGTTATATTGACTTCTACAACAGCAAGCGCATACACTTAGGCATACAGCTGCGGACACCTGCTGGGATGTTGCAAAGGTAGGGAGATTTGTACGGGTTTGTGCGCCTATCGCGTCCTTAGATATAGCCTTAGCCTACGCTACCGCTTCATCTAGTGTAATGCTGACTGGGCAGTGGTCGCTGCCCATTTGGCTGGCGTGGATGTGGGCGCTGGTGATGCGCGGGGCAATTGCCGCCGAGGCCAGCCAGTAGTCGATCCGCCAGCCCACGTTGCGGGCGCGGGCGTTGGCCCAGTGTGTCCACCAGGTGTAGGCATCGGTTTGGCCGGGGTGGGCGGCGCGGAAGGTATCCACAAAGCCAGCGTCTAGGTAATGCTGGAAGCCAGCGCGCTCTTCGTCTGTAAAGCCGTGTTTGCCGCGGTTGGCGCGTGGGTTGGCAAGGTCGATTGGCTGGTGGGCGACGTTCATATCCCCGCAGTACAGCACCGGCTTAGCCGGGCCGTACTGGCCGGCCTCCAGCCCCTGTAGGTATGCCAGCATACAGGGGTCCCAGGCCTTGGCGCGCAGGGCAAGCCGGCTTAAGTCCCCTTTGCTATTGGGCGTGTAGCAGGTCACCAGCCAAAAGCTGGCAAACTCCGCTGTGATGACGCGGCCTTCATCGTTTGGGCTGCCGTAACTATCTGCCGCCAGCTGGAACTGCTCTACCAACTCAGCCGGCAGGCCATCGCGCCACTGCAGCGGTGCGGTTTTGCTAAAGACTGCCGTGCCGCTATAGCCCTTCTTGGCCGCGCTATAAAAGTGCTCGTGGTAGCCCGGCAGGTCAAGCTCCACCTGCTGGCGCTGCGCCTTCGTCTCTTGCAGGCACAGGATATCGGGGTTATGCGCCGCCATAAAGCGGGCAAATTCGCCCTTGTTTATCACCGCACGAATACCGTTGACGTTCCAGGAGTAGAGATTCATAAGGATAGTATAACATGACAGTTTTTCTTGAGAGATAGAACTGTACGTAAAAGCCTGCTGTCGTATGTATTTATATAATTACTATGAAATATAGCAATACCTATACATAGTATGCCTAACTATGTCAGTAGCTTGAGTAAGAAGAATCTTAAGATAACCAAGATATTATAAAATATCCTTGACAAATCCAAAGAGAGAGAGCTATTATGAGCTTATCTAAAAGATATTGCTTATTATATGGGAGAAAAAACATCATGAGACATGAAAGAGTTGATTACGGCTTTGATAATGGATTGGTAATGACACGAAGGCAGCTAGATGCTGATAATCCATATTTATCGCACGATACAAAGATAGAAATCCAGCAGACAGAACTATATGCTATCCCAAAGGGTGGTAACGATGAGAAACGAGATGCTGAGGTGGCTGAGGCAATGACTAATCCAGTGAGCATCCGTGTAGGTGGTATTGCAGTTGAAGCTGCTTTGGTCGGCAATAAGCAAGCTGAAGTAGTACGAAGTATTGCTTATGGCTGGGGTGGAAATTTACGACACCCTGTTGCAATTTATGAGGGACAAACACTTGCTGCTAATGCTCCTGATGAGTTGTTTGTTATGATAAATCCACCGGGAAGTGGATGCTCTGATATGCTACCAGCTGCTGTTCGCAAAGAGGTTCGGCGCGGTAATTTTGCTGGTTATGGTGAACAAATTGCGCAGACAATTGATGTTGTGGCAGAAGGTCGTGATATACAGCTTTATGGACACTCATTTGGTGGGCGGACGATGACAGCCGCTGTACCTTACTTTGATTCTCATATTAATAGTCTTACTATAAATGATCCAGTAAGCGGAGAATCGTACGGAAAAACACGTATTACAAGACTTATGCGACTAGTGACAGGTTTTGGCATAACTGAAAATAGCCGCCTTAAGAAATATATTCAAGCTGAGTTCGACCCTTACGAATCTGAGCTACAGAAGAACCCAATGAAGAGCGCATTGCGAGACACTGCCCAGGGTACGAGAGGTGGATGGCGAGAGCAATTCCTGACTGACCCGATTGGTTTAGCGGAGCCTGGCTTTGCAGATGATCTTGCTGAAGCATTGCCATGCATTCGGGAGAAGCTTCGTGTTGTATCACCAAGTGAGAGTGCAATGAATCGACATGAGGCGGTTAGCGATATAATGGCATATGCGCTTGCTCACGCAAAAGGAGTGCCACCTATTGTAGAGCAATTGATAGTTCATAATCATAGCCACTCGTTTCTTACTATCCCACAGGCACTTGTTGCTGTCTATGATGAGAATTTTGGTGTACAAAAACATTCGTAATTAAGTAAGCTAATACAACACAAGACCAAAGTAGCGGATGCACTAAATATACTGTATAATTGCTTCGTATGAGAAACAGTAAAATAATCGTCACCATGGTCTCTGAAAGCGAGTTTACTGTGCAAGGACATGGTGTACACACTGCATATAAAGAGAACTTTGACTGCCTTGCAAAACGCGACGATGTCGATATCCAAGCTAATACTATGCGTACGTCCGACATAGTCCACATACAGACAATTGGCTTTTATTCCCTGAGGTATATGTTGAGTAAAAAGAGTCGCAAGAAAGTGGTGTCGGCCCACGTCTTGCCGGATTCATTTGTTGGATCATTTATACTGACGCGATATTGGCTGTGGATTGCGCGGTTGTATTTGCGGTGGTTCTACAATCGAGCAGATCTTGTATTAGCTGTATCTGATGAAACAAAGCAAGGGTTGATAAATCTTGGCGTTAAGAAGCCGATCGAGGTTGTATATAATACGATTGACACAACGAAATATATTCAAGCTGGTGGTCGTGATGAGATACGTCGTTCGCTAGGTATAAGTAAAGATACTTTTGTTGTTATTGGCGCAGGACAAACGCAACCACGCAAAAGAATTGATACATTCATAGAAGTTGCTAAGCGCACTCCTAATATTGCCTATATTTGGGTGGGGAGTATGCCGTTTAAGCACCTTGCTGCAGAGCATAACCATATGACGCATATGATTGAGAGCGCTCCACAGAACGTTTATTTTGTTGGACAGATTGATTTTAAGGATATGCCTAAATATTATGCTGCAAGTGATGCTTTTATGTTGCCATCCGAGCAAGAGACGTTTGGTTTAGTTATTGTTGAAGCGGCTGCTGCAGGTTTGCCAATTGTGTTACGGGATATTCCAGATTATGATGGCACATTTCGTGCAGATGCACTTATGGCGGCAGATGATGAATCATTTGCTCGGGATATAGAACGCCTTATGCAGGATAAACATTTCTACGATCAAGCAAAGCAGCGTGCTCGGCATATTGCGCGGCGCTTTGATAGTGCTGCCGGAGCAGAACAATTAGTAACACTATACAAGAAGGTGCTATCACACTAAGAGCTATCTTTATTGTCTCTTGCTCTGTTACATGCTAAAATATAAGCTAGTTAATTTATGCGTATCGGCTTTTTTACTGACACTTACCATCCGACTATCAATGGCATTACGTACGTCGTTGATAGTCTTAAGCATCATCTCGAGGCTGAGGGTCATACTGTCTATGTCTTTTGTCCAGCGCGGACAATCAGTGCAAGTGTAATTCGAGAGCGCACAAGCGAGGATGATCATATCGTCTGGATACCAAGTGTCAAGAATGGTTTTTTTGACACATCCGATTATGCTCTATTTTTTCCACCAACGATTTTGCGTAAGATCCAAGATCTTGACCTAGATATTATTCATATATTCACTCCAGCTCAGGTTGGGACGCTTGGTGTAAATGCGGCAAGTAAGTATGATATTCCTTTTATTGTGCAGCACTGCACTGATCTGTACGAGTTTGTAGAGGATTATCCAAATGTCCTGCCGGGTATATTAGCACTAGTTAACATTGTTTTTCCACTCAGTGTTAAATTGCAGTGGCGAGATATTATTGAAATAGTTAAGTTGCAGCGTCCACGTCTTGGGCGAGTTAAGTGGAGTCAGGATATCATCAAGCGGGCTCTTACAATGATATATAGCCGTGCTGATGCAGTGATTGCTCTTAGTCGTAAGAGTAAAGTACAGCTAGAGAGTTGGCAAGATGAAATATATTTCTATGATGTGACACTTATGCCAAATGGCGTTGATGCAATTCCAAGACCAACAAAAGCACAGATACAAGCATTTCGTCAACGCTGGGGTATTGAGAGTGATGATGAAGTAGTGGGTTATGTTGGTCGTCTTGGTGAGGAGAAGAATCTACCACTTCTCATAGAAGCTTTTGATGTGATTGGTCGTGAAAGGCCGCATGCTAAGCTAATTTTTGTGGGTGACTTCGATTACCGCCAAACACTTGAAGAGATGGCGGCGCAGTCTTACTACCCTGATCGAATCATCTTTACTGGGTCGATCCCGCGCGAAGAGCTTGGTGTTGCATATGCGTCGCTCGATGTTTTTGCTTTTCCATCGCTCAAGGATACGCAAGGTTGGGCGATTCATGAGGCGGCTCACGCGAGTAAGCCGCTTATCCTCGTTGATAGAGATCTGTCAGAAGTGATGCGCGATGGCGAGAATGGTTATTTTGCTGATAATGATCCAGCAGACATGGCAGCTCAGGTTTTGAGATTACTCTGCAATACAGAGCAGCGCCAGCAATTTGGTAGGCGCAGTAAACAACTCGCGCTACGCTTTACAGAGCGAAATCAGGTACGTAAACTTATTCGGTTGTATGAATCTGTTATTAGCAAACATAACGTTGCCGCTCAGCTGCCAAGTGAAGACCGTTTTGGGCTGCTTTCGTCTGTATTGCACCGTGCGCGAACGGCGCTAGGTCGTAGTAATGACCAGGAATAGAGCCTTGATAAGCCTGCTGTAACACATCAAAAATGACAGAGCCTTATAGTCTTATGCTTACGACTCGGCGGGGATCGCGTTGATTTGATGTTTCTTTGTTTTGTGGCCTATATATACCGCACTGCCCGTCGCTGCTCTCGCTCCACATCGCGGCGTTTGATGGTTTCGCGCTTGTCGTAGCGTTTCTTGCCCTTACCGAGGGCAATGACGAGCTTAATGTAACGGCCACTAGTGAGGAGCTTCGTGGGGACGATGGTATAGCCGTCCTTCTTGCGAGCAGCGAGTTGCTCGATCTGCCGCCGCTTTGCCAGGAGCTTACGTGCACTAGTGCTGACTGTCCGGGCATTTGGTTGGCCCTGCTCGTTGTGACGCAGCGAGAAGCTGGCGTTATTGAGCCACAACTCGCTATTGCGAATCGTTACATATGCCCCCTTGAGTTGCACGTGGCCCTCACGGGCGGCGCGGACCTCTAGGCCAGTCAGGTTCATGCCAACCACTATGTCATCACTCAGCTCATAATCAAACCGCGCGCGGCGGTTGACGATAGCTGGTACTGGCGGCTTGGTAGAATGGGACTTGCTCATATGTCTCTTCTATTGTAGCAGATGCGATGGATATTGTAGCCTCTGAAGTTTCTTGTCACAGTCGCTCGCATATGTGAGAGGTTTGTTAGCTACTCTGTTATGGAGATATTAGTGTCGGCTTTGCTATCTGCTGTAAGACTTGTCTCGATGAGCTGAATCATGTCACTCAGTGCCCCGTTCCTCCCTTTGATAAGCAAACACTCTTGAGTGAGTTCACTTGCCATAAGCTTATCAACATCAGCAATCGGATTAATGAATTTGGATAGTATCGCTTGCTCTTCTTGCGTAAAATGAATATTGGCCTCAAGCATTTCGTTCGTTGCCATAGATTGCAGCTCATCTGGCGAATGCCGCGCTATCTCGCGTGAGGGGATATTGCGCGGAAAGAGCGCTGTTTGTAAACCGTAGGATGTGACAACATTGTCGCAATCTGCGAGCGTAATGCCATCACTTTTAACAAAAGCGAGTTGCTCGCCCTTCATAATATAAACAATCCTTTCTGTTATTTTCTAGCGTGTCTGCAGACCATTATACCGCTAAATGTATGGAAAGAGTGTCGTAAAAATAACAGAATAATAATGCGGAGTGCTCAACTCACTCCCCTGCCCGCAAAGGATATAATTCGCCATGCTATAATATCCCCTATGATTGCCGATATTGCCATTACTGAGAAGTCGTTTGGGGCGAAGACGCTGATGACAGACGTGAAGTTTAGTGTGAATGATGGTGAAAAAGTGGGTCTAGTGGGGCGCAATGGTGTAGGAAAGTCGACGCTGTTTGGTATGCTAACAGGGGTAGATGATGACTATAGTGGCTCGATTATTTTCAAACGTGGCAGTGTGGTGGTGGCAACGGCCCAAGAGCACCACGACAGCGGCGATATCACGGTGCTCGAATATATCTTGCGTGGCCTGCCGGAATATGCGCGTCTGCGCTATATCATCACGACTTACCCCGAGACGATGGGCGATGACATGCATAAAATCGAGGCATACACCGCGGCGCTGGAGCGCTTTGGCCAGAAGGGTTTCTACCAGATTGAGGAACTAGTGGCGGAGGAGCTAAAGAACTTCCAAATGGCAGGCTATGGTGAGCGACATCTGGCGAGTTTGAGCGGTGGGCAGAAGCGCCTGGTGGAGGTGGTGAAGATCATGCACGCCCAGGCCGACCTTGCACTGATTGATGAGCCAACGAACCACATGGATTATGTCGCCAAGAAGCAGTTTATCGACTGGCTTAAGGGCGCGAAGCAAGCGATGCTCGTCATTACCCACGACCGAGATGTGCTGGCAGAGATGGATCGGATCGTTGAGATAAAAGACGGCACAGCCCTCAGCTACCGAGGCAACTACGATGCCTATCTCCGTCAAAATGCCTCGGCGACAGGCAACGCGATGCATGAGTATGAGCAGGTCGAGCGACGGATTGCTAATGTGAAGGATAAGGTGGTGCAATTTCGCCGGATGAAGGAGCGAGCGCGTGACCCCGGCACTATCAAGCAGTTTAAGCAGCGTGAGCAGCAGGCTATGGCCGAGCTTGAGCAGCTCGAGCAGATAGAGAAGCCGACGTTTTGGATTGATCGCGACAATGTGGCGCAGCTGGAATATAAGGCGGCCGATCGCTACCAGAAGTTTAAGGCGCGGACGATTCGCCTCAGTATGCGCGATGGTGCAATGCGAAGCCAGCGCACGCTAGTGGCGGTGCGAGATTTGGCGCTGGGCTATGGTGAGCGGATCTTGTTTGAGGGGGTGAATATCGATCTACGTGAGGGTGAAGCTGTGGAGCTGCGTGGTCGTAATGGCGCGGGCAAGACGACGCTTATTCGAGAACTACTCGCCGCGCAAAATCTGGTGCAGGACAGAGGTAGCGATACGCCAATTGTCTATAGTGGCTCGCTGCAGCTCGATAGTCATATTCGAATTGGCGTGTATGAGCAGGAGATCGCCCCGACATATCTTAACCTCACGCTGGCTCAGGCGATTGAGCAGATGCATCTCGACCGTGGACTGCCAATTGGTCAGACCAAGCTTCGCCAATTGATGAGCGACTACCTCTTTGCCGAGACGGATCACGATGTGCCGCTCGCCCGCCTGAGCGGTGGACAGAAAGCGCGTTTCCAGATTATTAGCATGCTTGCTAATGAGCCGCAGCTGCTCATCCTTGATGAGCCTACCAACCACCTCGACCTGCCCAGTATCGAAGAGCTTGAGGCGGCACTGGAGCGCTATACTGGCGCTATCCTCTACGTCAGCCACGATAACTACTTCCGGCAAAAGTTGGGTGGTGAGGTGGTGCAGATTGGGGCGCAGTAAGAGAATCTTGCCGCAAAATATCAATCGCTTCCACGCTCTTTCTCTCAAGTACGCATCTTTCAATATCATGAGAGCTCGTATGCTTGGCGAGTTCACCTCGTATAGTGTTGAACGTTACAAACCCCCACTTCTCTGCTCTGCACCTTTCTATTTACTACTTCACGTCGGTGAAGTGTGCATTGATTAATTTTAGAATTATGTAAGCTCCAGACGTGAGAACCTATCATATGTATACTATACTGTGCATAATTTTGTACCAGCATATTGCTTACGGTTGCAATCTACGCTATTGTAGAAGCAATGCTAGTGAACAAAAATAGATCAAGCGCGGGGTTTGCTCTGCCAACAGTGATCGTGGCATCGGTGGTGGCAATGATGCTACTCCTCGTGGCGGCGTCTGCATCGACGGCGATTCGCGAGGGGCTCTACGCCCAGCATTACCGGCGCTTAGCCCGTGAGGCAGCAGAAAGTGGCGTTGTGCTTGCCAGTAAATGCCTTGAGCTTAATAACGACCTCGCCCAGTGGTCTAATAGCGCAAAGTTGCGGCCCAACACCGATTGTAAAGGCGTAGTAGTAGCCGGGCGAACCCAGTATATTCAACAGGACGGCAATGTGCGTACGACCTTTGAAGTGGGTGAGCCAGAGCGCCGCGAAGGGAGTATTCAGCGTATCACGGCGGTGGGCCGGACGGAGCTTATCCGCACGACGGATGGCACGGTATGGAAGAGCTACGAGTATCGTCTGGCGGGCCAAGCTGGCCTCAGTACATTGCTCGATAGTGTCTCGTTTGGTTATGCGGCTGGTGGTGGATTTACATTTAACGGAGCATTTTTTACCGTTATCGATGAGTTTGGGCGGCCTCGCTCAGCAGGCTTCAATGGCTTTGGCCAGCTGGGAGTTGGTTCGACTACCGACACACTCACGCTCAAGCAATTCAACATCCCTGCCAACAAGCGCGTGGTACGCACCTACACCAACTTCCTCTCCCACGGCCGCAACGTATTTGCCCTCACAGAAAATGGTGAGGTATGGGGTGCGGGGCTGCATAACTTTGGGCAGATTGGCAACCCGAGCCAAATTATTGCATGGGTAACAAACCCCGTCCAGTTTGTACTGCCTGGCAATGACAATGTTGCGACTTTCGTATCACCGCTGGGGATTGTCACCTTTGTCGTAACATCTCAGGGGAACGTCTATGTAGCTGGCTCCAACGACAAAGGTGTCGCCGGTATTAACTCGACCGCTCCGACAATAAAGATGCCAACCAAGATGCCCTTCCCTGAGAAGATCCGGGCTGATGCTCACTCCTGGGCAGTCGACAGCAAAACAGCCTATGCGATTGGTGAGAGCGGCGCGGTCTATGGCTGGGGCAATAATGAGTTTGGCCAGCTCGCTCAGGGCGATATTAATGAGCGGCGAGCACCCGTCCGCTTGGGTGACTTTGGCAAACCTGGCAAGACCAAGGCAGTGCAGCTCGCCTTCGACGGCGATACGGTCTATATTCGCGATAGTGCAGGGGCAGTCTACTCGGCGGGCAAGACAAACTATGGCCAAGCTGGTGTGCCGACCTTCCGGCTGCGTGCGGGGGTGTCAGACCGTTGCTTGGCGGCGGTGGGGGCAAACCTCAGGACAGAAAAGTGCTCGGGTGCTGCTGCAAACCAAAAGTGGCACTTCGACCGCACAAACAACGCCCTGCAAGTCGAGTCAAACCCAGGTGGAGGCCAAAACCGCTGTGTCGAGGCAACTGGCCATAATAATGAAGAGACGCGTATGCGGTGGTGCGCTTGGTGGTCTGGCGGCAAGCGCTTCGACTTTCGCTACCCAGCAGGTGCATGGAGCCATGTCTACCTTAGCAATAGCACCGACATTGGTGGCCGAGGCCTATGTGTTGCTGAAGTCAATATCGCAACTGGTGGCGAGACGAGGATGAATTCGTGTGAGTACTATGCAGACAGAACATTCTTGCCATACAACCCAACACTCGAGCGTGTCGCGCCGTCTGGAGTAGTAGACATCACAACAGACCAGTACTTTACCACTATGGTCTATGCTAACGGCGAGGTTAAGACCTTTGGCCTCAATAACGGCGCGCTAGGCAATGGTGTCTATGTCGATACATCCAATCTAGATGCTTACAAACGTCACGTATATAACCCAACCCCAGTCAAGTTCATCCTTCCCCCGGGGGCTAAGGCAGTTTCGTCGTGGACAACCTCCAATGGGCTTAACCCCAAGAATGCTAACACCTTTGTTGTCACCAGCGATGGCCGTGTCTTTGGTGCGGGGAGCAATGTGACAGGCCAGCTAGGTATTGGGCATATTGGTGGCGGCACTAATGGCATCTACCCCACCCCGCAGCAAATGCTCGTCCTTGGTACGCAGGGCAACTTAGCATCGTATGTGCGCTCGGGCTATGGCACAACGGTGGTCTATACTAACAATCGCAAGGTCTTTACGGTAGGCAACAACTCCAATGGCCAACTGGGCGATGACACGACTACCACCAACCCAACGCCCCGTGCCAACAAAAACACAAATGCCCAGCGCCACGTGAAGTTCTACTAGGCAGAGCATGGCTGCGAGAGGTACAACCTCTACCGATTGCTAGTACGGAAGCTTATATACACATAATAGCGATGTGAGTGAGGGGCCTTATATTTAGTCAATATATTTTAAGTATCAGTATTATATGATGAGCATCTACAAGTAAGAATAAAACACAATAACTCTGTTCAAAAACAATAAATTAGTAACAAGTATGACTGCCTAGGAACCCCTTATTGAGTCAAACAAAAAAGCGTGAACAATATATGTATACTACCTATATCCCTCCATTTCCCTCGTATGCGAGCAGCCAATAGTAAAACTCACTGCCCTTCCTGAGCAGTGAGTTGAATGTGACGCATAACCAGCTTACGATTTTGGCAATAATCCCTTTGCTGTAAGGAGCTCATCAATCCGAGCTCGGTCGAAGCCGTAGACGATTTCGCCAGCAATGTCTGTGACTGGAATACCCTGGGCTTTGCCGCCAGTTTTGGCAGCGAGCTCATCCTCAGCACCAGGCGTTTTCTCGATGTCTTTGACGGTGTAGTGTACGCCCAGCTTGTCGAGATATTGTTTCTCTGTTTTGCAATAGGCGCACCACTCTGCGCTATACACTATAACTGATGGTGTTGTACTCATATATTCCCCTTTCGCTCTTGCTAGTATAGCATGGACGGTGATGGAGTTGGCAAGCGTGCTGGGTGCAAGGTAAGGCGCGAAGCTTCTTCAGTGATAGCTCTAGTAGGATGGGGAGGCTAATCCTCTGTGGTGCGTTGGCTTGTCAGATACCAGCCACCATCATGCGGTGATTGATACACGCGTAGCTGCACATCCAGCTGGTATTTGCGGAGCTCGGCGATGGCGCGCAAGGCGGCGGCACGGCTCGGGTAGCGCTTCTTAGCTGCTTCACTGCGCGGTGGGCGGTAAGGCTGGTGTTTGGGCGTTTTATTGCGGCGTGGCATAGCTCTAGTATACGCGGCTTTGCAATGCGACGCTAATTGCTTTACACGCACGCTTCTTGAGGAATGGTTATAAAAGTTAATGTAATACCCAACTGCCGCTTCCCTCTTTACGTCTGCGGGGCCTCCTGGTACAATAAGGCCATATGAGTACGGAGTCTCGTGAGAATGCCCGCTCGCACGGTAGCCAAGTGGTTAGTGTGCTGTGGCGTACCCTACTTGGGACAACCTGGCGAATGGCGGTGCCAACTGTTGGGTTGTTTTTGCTCGGAGTCTGGGCAGACCGGCAGTTTGCAACCAAACCGTGGCTGATGTTTGCTGGCCTCATGGTTGGTGTTGTCCTTGCAGCTGGGCTCATTACGCACCAAATTAAGGGAGGTCATCGCACATGATGTTTTTTGCGGCAGTGCCACACATCTCAGTCAAGGCAGACGAGGTGTTTTCGATCGCTGGCTGGCCAATTACTAATGCCAATCTCGTTGGTCTGCTGGGTCTTATCGTCTTGGCTTGGCTCATGTTCCGCACGCGTGCTGCAGTGCTGGGCAAGAAGAAGGCGAATTTTGCAACTCGCTTGACTGTTTGGTGCTTTGAGGGGCTGTACAATACCGTTGGGCAGGTCATCCCCAGCAAGAAATGGACGCGGCGCGTTGCCCCTCTCGTTATTACGATGTTCTTCTTTATCGCTGCGCAATATTGGCTCGGGTTATTACCAGTTGTTGGGCCAGTGATGGTTGGCCATACACCACTATTCCGGGGCCAAAATGCCGATCTTAACATGACCTTCGCCCTCGCGGCCGTTACGATCGTTATGGCGCA
Organism: uncultured Candidatus Saccharibacteria bacterium; assembly: GCA_963545865.1. Classification (GTDB taxonomy): domain Bacteria; phylum Patescibacteriota; class Saccharimonadia; order Saccharimonadales; family Saccharimonadaceae; genus Saccharimonas. The sequence continues at coordinate 43,438 of CAUUJX010000002.1, read as the reverse complement.
GGTATACGCAGCACGCGAGCTTGGCTTTGTGGGCAACCTCAAGCGGTATTTTGTTAATCCCTTGCGTGATCCGATCATGTCCTTCGTCGGAGTTCTCGAGATTGTGGCAGAATTCTCGCGCTTGCTCAGCCTATCCTTCCGCTTGTTTGGTAATGTGCTGGCGGGTGAGATCTTGATCGCGATGATCGCTTACCTCACTCAGGTGGCAATGCCAGCGGTGCTCCAGCCGTTCTATCTCTTCGAGCTATTCATCGGCGGCATCCAGGCCTATATCTTCTTTATGCTTTCAACCGTGTTTATTTCACTCGGGCTTACGCATCACGGCGGTGATGAGGAAAAAGATACGCACTCAAGCACCTCGACTTCTTCAGACGCGAACCTCGTGGCCGAAGGAGCAAAATAACATTGGTAATAACTAAATAAGGAGAAATAATTATGAAAGACATCGCATTTACCCTGGCGTATGCTATTCCAGCAGCGTTTGCTGCGATCGGGTGTGGTTGGATCGGTGCCAACGCCATGAAGGCGGCTGGCCGCAACCCAGAGAAGATTAACGACCTACGCACCATGATGATCCTTGGTATCTCGTTTATCGATGCTTTGGCTATCATTGGTTTTGTGGCCGCGATCGTCGGCAAGGTGATGTAAGGAGTTCGCACTCGTGAATACCCTGCACTATTTTGCATCGACAGAGGCGGGTGGTGGCGATTTATTCTCGTCACTTGGTCTTGATTGGCAGCTGTTTGTCCTGCAAATGGTGGCATTTGTGGTGCTGCTCTTGGTCTTGAAGAAGTGGGTCTATCCACCGCTGCTTGACATGCTCGATCAGCGCGATGCGAAGATTCGCGATGGCCTCAAAGCAGCTGAGAAAGCGCAAAAGGCGGCTGACGAGACCGAGGAGCGCACTGCTGCAATGCTCAAAAAAGCCCGCCACGAGTCGCAAGAAATTGTGACCGCTGCCAAAACTGAGGCAGCTAGCATGGTGAACGACGCCAAAGACGACGCCCACACGCAGGCCGAGCGCATCTTAGCGTCGGCTCGCACCCAGACGCAGACAGAATTGGCCGAGGCCAAGCGGGCGCTGCGCCGTGAGATGGTCGACATGGTCGTCGAGGCAACGCGTGCAGTGACCGCTGAGACTGTTGACGCGTCGAAAGATCGCCAGCTGATCGAGAAGCATCTGACCAAGCTTGATAAGGAGCAGCGCTGATGGCGGCCGGTTTTTCGCGCCGCCGCCTCGCTGCGTATGTCGCTGAGCAGATTGCTGCTGGTACTGAGGTGTCTGCCTTACTGCGTCAAGTTGCCGCCTATCTTATTGACACCCGTGCAACGCGCGATGTCGATGTGGTGGCAGCAACGATTGAAGAAGCGCTAGCTGAGCGCGGTATCGTTGTAGCTGAGGTCACGACGGCACATGCACTGTCGGCCGCCCTGCAGAAGCAGCTCAAGACAGAGGTCACGGCGCTAGCTGAGCAGAGTGTCACTGCGCCAGTTCGGTCAGTGCAGCTCCGCCAAGTTGTCGATCCGTCGGTGCTCGGTGGCGTGAAGATCGCTCTGCCGGGCCAGCACTACGATGGCACTATCCAACACAAACTAACCGCCCTTGCGGGCACGAAATAAGAGGAATTATACATGGCTGAAACAACAGTTACAGAGTTGTCCGAGAGCTTGCGGCAAGCGATCGCAGGCCTGGAAGCCTCTGAAGGACTAGAGCAGGTCGGTATCGTGACCCGAGTGGGTGATGGTGTGGCCTGGGTACATGGCTTGCGCCACGCTGGCTATAGCGAGGTGCTCGAGATCGAGACCAAAACAGGTGTCGTTGAGGCATTTGCCCTCAACCTGATGGAAGATGAGATTGGTGCTGTGTTGCTTGGCAGCGACCAAGGTGTGGCTGCTGGCGACCGCGTTAAGCTCAAGGGCGAGGTCCTGAGTGTGCCGGTTGGCGAGGAGTTGCTTGGCCGCGTGGTGAACCCGCTCGGTGAGCCGCTTGATGGTGGCCCAGCCATCACCACCACGCAGCGCGGCCTCGTCGAGCGTGAGGCGATCGGCGTGATGGGCCGCAAGAGTGTGCACGAGCCACTGATGACTGGTATTATGAGCATCGATGCGATGTTCCCGATTGGCCGGGGCCAGCGCGAGCTCATCATTGGTGATCGCCAAACCGGTAAGACAGCAATCGCACTCGACACGATGATCAACCAAGCGCGTCAAAAGACTGGCGTGGTGAATGTCTACGTTGCCGTTGGGCAGAAGCTGAGTAAGATTGCTCGCCTGGTTGAGCGCCTCAAAGAAGAAGGTGTGATGGACCAAACTATCGTGGTAGCGACGAGCCCAAGCGACCCAGCTTCCCTGCTCTATCTTGCGCCATACGCTGGTACCGCCATGGGTGAGTACTTTCGCGACAACGGTGGTCATGCGTTGATGATCTACGACGACCTGACTAAGCACGCCGTCGCTTACCGCCAGATGAGCTTGCTCTTGCGTCGCCCACCGGGGCGTGAGGCCTTCCCAGGTGATGTGTTCTATTTACACAGCCGCCTACTTGAGCGCAGCGCCAAGCTGAGTGATGAGCTTGGGGCAGGTTCGCTCACTGCTCTGCCGATCATCGAGACTCAGGCGGGTGATATTTCCGCTTATATCCCCACCAACGTGATTTCCATCACCGACGGGCAGATCTTTATGGAGACAGATCTCTTCTACCAAGGTATTCGCCCGGCCATTAGTGCTGGTCTCTCGGTGTCGCGTGTTGGTGGTGCCGCGCAGACTAAGGCGCTCAAGAGTGTCAGTGGTAACCTCAAGCTTGGGTTGAGTCAGTTCCGCGAGTTGGCAAGCTTTGCTCAGTTTGGAAGCGACCTTGATGCTGAGACCAAGGCACAGATTGGCCGTGGCCAGCGCCTAACAGAACTCCTCAAGCAGCCACAATACCAGCCAATGAGTGTCTGGGAGCAGGTGGTGAGCATTGTGGCGGTGAGCCAAGGCTACTTCGACACCGTGCCAGCCACGAAGATCAAAGCTGCTCAAGATGCTCTGCTGAGCCGTCTCTGGGCCGAAGCTAAGGAACAAATGCGCACCCTCAACAAGGGTGACCAGAAGTTCGGTGCTGATGAGAAACTCACCCACTTGATAGAATCAACCGCGGGCGAAATTGCCAAGGAATTTGCGGAGTAAGCAACGGAGGTCGCTATGCCCAATACGCAACAGCTCAAAGCACGGATTCGCTCGGTTAAGAGTACCAAGCAGATCACCAAGGCAATGCAAATGGTGGCAGCGAGCAAGATGCGCCGCGCCCAAGATGCAAGTCGCACCACTGCACCGTATACCACGGCAGCACGTGGGCTCTTGCGCTACCTCTCGCGCCAGGGTGCGACCGACGATCACCCCCTGTTTGCCCAGCGCACAGTCAAACGCCGCTTAATCATCGTCATTGCCGCCGATAAAGGATTAGCTGGCGCCTACAACAGCAATGTCCTGAAGCGCTATGTCCAGCTCCTGCGCGATGACGATGCAGCCGGGATCGAAAATACTACCATTGCGGTGGGGCGCAAGGCGGCACAGTTTGTTGCTCGCCTTAAAGATACGCAGGTGGTTGGGGTGTATGAGGATGTGCCAGATCGCCCAACCGGGCCAGCCTTCCGGGCAATTCTCGACACCGCGCACGATATGTTTGTGAGTAAGCAGGTCGATGCGGTCGACGTTGTATTTACCCGCTTTTATAGCAGTATGACGCAGCACCCTGATACGATCCACCTCTTGCCCGCTGGCCTTGATGCCGAGCGGCTCGATGCGGTGGATGACGATGAGGTAATCCCAGATGATGAAGCACTCTTCGAGCCAAGCCCGCAAGCAGTACTCGACACCATCGCCGCACGCATGGTCAGTGCCCGGCTCTACCAAGCCCTGCTCGATGCTCGGGCGAGCGAGCACAGCCAGCGCATGCTTGCCATGAAGAATGCCACTGATAACGCTACCAGCCTTGTCGATGACCTAACACTCGAGATGAACAAACAGCGCCAAGGTGCCATCACGCAAGAGCTGACTGAGATTAGCGCTGGTGTGGAGGCAATGGGATGAAACACTACACGCGTGTCGTGATAGCTGCGCTTGTCATGTATGCACTTGTGTGTATGGTGTTGCTTCTCGTGGGTGGTATTCTGATGCTGTCTGCTAGCCATAGTGAAGGGCTGCTCCTTGGCCTTGCGCTGATGCTGCCGTTTGCTCTCGGTGGGCTGTGGTATTGGCGGTATGGCCAGCGGCACAACGCGAGTTTTGTAAGTGTCACCACCGGCCTATTAGTCGTGATTTGTGCTGGCCTTGGCTCATATGTTGCGGGCTTTCTTGTATCCTTTGCTGTGCATGGTGTGGAGGCGCAGGCCAATGATGTTGCTCGCCTTGCCTGGCCAGCTCAGCCTATTATGGCATGTGCCGAGCTGCCAGTCGTCAGTAGTCTCTTACCATATGTGCCAATTGCGGTGTTGCTATTTTACTGTGGCATTGCAGCCCGTGATACCATGCGGTATATACAGAAGCATCGTACCAAGACGCCAGATAGCCATAATAATCTGCGAGCAAAGAAAGTATAATGAAATGATCGAGAGGAGAAATGAATGAGTAAAAACCAAGGAAAAATCATCCAGATCATGGGTGTGGTGGTGGATGTCGAGTTCGACCGCGAGGTGGAGTTGCCAGCTATCTACGACGCGCTGCACGTCGAGCGCGATGGCCAGACGCTGACGCTTGAGGTAGCGCAGCACCTTGACGAGCAAACGGTGCGAACCATTAGCCTGCAATCGACCGACGGCCTCAAGCGTGGCCAGACAGTGGTTGCAACTGGTGCGCCAATCCGCGTGCCTGTAGGTGAAGCAACGCAGGGGCGGATGTTTAATGTGGTGGGTGAGCCGATCGATGGCGAGCCAGTAGCCAATGATGCGCAGCGTGCGCCCATCCATGCCGAGCCCCCTGCCCTAACCGAGCAATCCAACAAGACTGAGATCCTCGAGACCGGCATTAAGGTGATCGACCTCATCGCGCCACTCACTAAGGGTGGTAAGGCTGGGCTCTTTGCTGGTGCTGGCGTGGGTAAGACCGTGCTCATTCAGGAGCTGATCAACAACATCGCGAAGTTCCACAGTGGTAACTCTGTCTTTGCTGGTGTGGGTGAGCGTACCCGTGAGGGTAACGACCTCTACCATGAGATGAAGGATGCTGGCGTGCTGGATAAGACGTCGCTTGTCTTTGGCCAGATGAACGAACCACCGGGGGCACGTTTGCGGGTGGCACTCGCTGGCCTAGCAATGGCCGAAGCCTTCCGTGATGAAGGTAAAGATGTGCTACTCTTCGTCGATAATATCTTCCGCTTTACACAGGCTGGTGCTGAGGTGTCTGCCCTGCTCGGCCGTTTGCCAAGTGCGGTGGGCTACCAGCCGAACCTGCAGCAGGAGATGGGTGCGTTGCAAGAGCGTATTACCAGTACCAAGAAGGGCTCGATTACCTCTGTTCAGGCGGTGTATGTGCCAGCCGACGACCTGACCGACCCAGCGCCTGCCACTACCTTTGCTCACCTTGATGCTACCATCGTGATGAACCGCGCCCTGACAGAGATTGGTATCTATCCAGCAGTGGATGTGCTCGACTCCAGCTCGAACTCGCTCGATCCAGAGGTGGTTGGTGAGGAGCACTATCAGGTGGCTCGCGAAGTGCAGCGCGTCTTGCAGCAATATAAGGAGCTGCAAGACATCATTGCTATCCTGGGTATGGAAGAGCTGAGCGATGACCAGAAGCAGATCGTTGCCCGAGCCCGTCGCCTGCAGCGCTTCTTGGCTCAACCATTCCACGTTGCTGAGCAATTTACCGGCAACCCCGGAAGCTACTTCAAGCTTGCTGATACTATCCGCGATGCCAAGGATATCCTGAGTGGCAAGTATGACGACAAGCCAGAGAACTGGTTCTACATGTCGCCAGTGCCACTGAGCGAGAAGCAAGACTAGCACTCTCTGCACATTCTTACACGGCAGCAGCCAACCGAGATATTCTCTCCGTGTTGGCTGCTGTTTTCTTTGCCGATCCTCCTCGCTATTTTTCCCTCCCCCTCCCCTCCCAACATATAGTACAAATCGATTTGTACTATAGTTACCCTGTTTTTTCTCTGTTGCAGCGGACTCTTTTTCTCTTCTTTTATATATTTATATATAATAGGAGAGAAATCTTACTATGGTTGGGTATATGGATATATAAAGATAGAGAAATAGAGAAATAGAGAGTAAGTAAAGATAGGTATAGATAGAAATAAAGAGATATAAAGATATAAGAATAGATAAATAAATAGAAATAGAGATAGGAATATAGATAGAGAAATATAGAGAAAGAGATATATAGATATTATAGAGATGGATATAGAAATAGAGACAAAGAGAGATGGGTATAAAGATATCGATACATAGAGAATAGATATAGTATCGAGATATATTGGTAGATAGAAATATGCGTATTACAGTGTATCTACGGTGAGCAGTATAAGAAAACAGTAAAGTGCTCAACTTCAAATAGACGCACTTTGACTTACCCGATCAAATATGGCACACTTGAGGATGGTGGGGCGACCAGCGCCTCAAGGACACGCATGGAAGGAGAACTCTCATGCATAACAGGAAGAACGCATGGGACAGCCGTTCCATGCGTAGCGATGCCAGAAAGGCGCGCACGGTTGCGCCATTCTGGCTGGTTGGCGTGTTCTCCTGGGCGGGTGTACCGCTCGGGAGTTACATCCTGCTGTTCCACTTCGGTGGGACGGCATTTCGTGCTCACGAGCTGCCCTGGCTCGTGATGTATCTCACGTGGCTCCTCTTCGGAGGAGCCATCGTGGCAGGCCAGCGCCTGCCGAAGGCTTCGGGGCTGCTGCTCATTGCAGCGGCTGCCGTTGGAGGGATTTTCATTTCCCTCCTCGCCTGGGGGCTTTCTATTTAGAAACCTCGGGTCGCCTCTTACCACCAAGGGCGGGTTGAGCAGCGCCATATGGCTTACTGCTCCCCGCCCTTTTCTCTTGCTTGGAGTGAAATCACCTCGTCTTCTACCTCGCTTTTTCTCTGCTACTCTGCTATAGTAAGGCTATGGATTTAGAACTTGTGACACTGACTGGTAGCAAGCTACACGAGACTGTGTATGAGGTGATGCTGCCGACGCCGGATGGGCAGATTGCGGTCTTCCCAGGGCACGAACCACTCGTAACTCTGGCAGTGCCAGGTGTCGTAGCGGTACGTCGTACCAAAGACGACAATGATGACCAGCTGGAATACTTTGCCATCTCTGGTGGGGTGGTCGAGATTAGCCAGACAAAGGTACGCATCTTGGTCGACGAAGCTGAGCATGGCGACGATATCATTGAGGCTGAGAGCAAAGCCGCCCTTGAGCGCGCTCTCAAGCAGCGCGACAATGCTAGTACTCAGGTAGAGCTCGAAAAAGCGCACCAGCTGGTCGACCGCCATGCCGTGCGTCTGAAGGTGGCTGGCCTGCGCCGACGCCACAACAAGCACCGCGTATAAAATTTAGGGTAACAGAGACAACCGCAGAGAGGCAGCAGCATAATGACGGAATTTTATCCTCCCCATCCATCATTACCAGAGGGGACATATGATTATCGAGATAATAAGAAGACTACAAGTAATTGCTATGAGCAGCCTGTCGTATCCTACCAGCTAGGCGATGAGTATGGCCTTGGTAAGCTTGATACGCCACAGTGTCCCCATGCGGCAGAATTTATTCAGGAACTTGGTGAACACTATGTGCCAGCAGCGCAGAACATCATTGGCGCGTGTATGGATGGCCGACCTGGCAGCACAGCAGAAGCAGTGCCAAATGGTGCAGGCGGTGGCTTGCTCTACCTAGTGACGGATCGACTGGTGCGTGGTAATAACGATGCTATTAATGAAGCGAATGCGCGCGTCCTGGGGCGAATTGGCCGGATACCCGCGACAGTGCACGTCCATCGGGATGACCATGCTCATGGCGAACAGGCCGGCTGCGCAGCAGCCGACAAAGTGGGTGCGATCTTTACTATCATTGCTCAGCATGGTGAGCAATTGCGCAGCCTAGCCACCAAGCTTGGCCTTGGTAGTGACAGTAGCGACGAAGCCCACCAGCAGATCATTCGCCATGCAGCAGATGAGTCCAAGCTTGTTATGGCTAGTGGCAACGATCTTGTGGCAATGGTCGACGCGCAGCTAGCAAAGAGTGCTGAGCCCACTGGTGCCCATACCGATATATTGCGCGGCAACCACCATGAGGCAGCAGTGGTGATGAATCAACGCACTAAGACAACGCTCGACCGCCAGGCCTTAGCGCAGGAGTTCGATCAGCGGTACCAAGCCTTCAATATCGACACATGGGCCTTTGCGCCCTCAGCCGAGGCGCTCTACCCAGATAACCCAACTGCCCAGCAGCAGGCAACCACTGCCATGCTCTACTACAACCTTGCTGCCATCGTGGCGTTGTGCGGCCCACGCATGACGGTGACCGTGCTTACATAATTCTTACTTCGCAGAATAAGGATGTCTCACGCATCACTACCCTGCCCATGTCGATGGAGAACCATCGCTCTAGGTGACCCTCATGCAATACAATAATGAGGATCAAGCATAGCAAGAACGCCAGCTACTCAGACGCAGACATCGCTTCGTGCCACTGATGGATAATCTGCCGCGCTTCATCTGTGCTGGTGGTGTGCATCAGCTGGTCGCGCAGCTCCTTGGCGCCATCGAAGTCGCGAATGTAGATCTTGTAGAAGCGTTTGAGCGTCTCGTATGGCCGGCCTAGCTGTGGCTGCCAGCGGTCGAAGAGATCGAGGTGGTAGCGAAGGAGTGCGAAGTTGCGCTGCGCCATAGAGCCACTACCCTGCGCTACACTATCGGTACGCGGCGTACACGGCGCAAAGCAAAATGGATCGGCAAACACCCCACGGCCAATCATCACACCATTAACGCCTGGGTGGGCGGCTACCAGTGCCATGCCATGCGCCCGGTCGCGAATATCACCATTGATAGTGAGCAGCGTCTGCGGTGCAATCGCATCACGCAGCGCCACGATATCATCAATCAGCTCATAGTGTGCTGCTACCTTACTCATTTCCTTCTTGGTACGCAGGTGGATAGTCAAGTTGACGATATCTTGCTGAAGCAGCGTCGTAAGCCACGCCCGCCACTCGTCCACAGCACTGTAGCCAAGGCGGGTCTTGACACTGACTGGTAAGCCAGCCGTCTTGGCCGCGGCAATAGCGGCTATTGCAACGTCTGGATTGCGAATCAGCGCCGCGCCTCCACTCTTGATAGCGCTCTTGGCGGGGCAGCCCATGTTGATATCGATCCCTGCAAAGCCCAGGCGCGCGCAGTGCTGGGCAAACTGCTCCATATCGCCTGGTTCGCCGCCCCAGATTTGCGCCACGAGGGGGTGCTCGTCGTCCGTCTTAATGAGCCGCCCAGCGATTGCTCTGTCACCAGCGTGTACCCAGCCCGTCGCATTAGCAAACTCAGTAAAGAACACATCGGGCGCACCAGCCCGCCGCACCACGTGGCGAAACACCACATCCGTCACCGCCTCCATCGGCGCCAAAACAAAAAACGGCTGTGGCAAATCATTCCAAAACGATGTCATATCAAGCTATTATAACACAATATATCAGGGGAGAGCCCCCACGCCCGCATGCGTAGATGGGTGCGCGGACGTGGGGGTGAGTGTGAGCATATAGTCTTATAGACCACCCCCTTTCTGGGGTTGGCTCCTCCAAGGTATTTCCTTGGAGGAGGCTCACGTAGCTGGGATGGCAGGAGTCGAACCTGCTACGAGAGTTCCCACGAATGCTTGTCTCCATCGACAAGCAAGCCTCTCGTACCCCGCAACCACGAGGGGCATCCCAGGTCGGTCGCCATTGACCGACTACTCCTTTACAAAAAACTCAAGCCGGAGCAGTGCCGGCGAATCTTTGCAAGGATAAAGATAATTGTAATCTACTTGGGCGAGGCTGTCAAGTGGTAGCTCACTAAAGCTGGCTGGCGTATCGCAGTCTTGCGTTGGTGTACTCCATTCCCCTTGTGATGGTCTGCTCAATCAGCTTTGCACACATGCAAATATATGTTCTCAAGAAATGGAAGAAGCTCCTGCCTCAACGCATGATGCGGATGCAGGAGCTCGGGAGAGACTACAAGCGGTTCTGCTCGTTCTGGCGGATAGCCAGGGCGCGAGTGAATCTCGCGAGTCTCACGTGTTTTAAAGAAGTCTCCGTGACAGGTGCACGGTGCGCGGCAATAAACGCGCAGCATAAGACTTCTCGATCGTTGCCTCCCAAGTGGCAACGATACAGCCTACGCCCCTTGATGTCCGACAAGGGGTAGCCTGCGGCGGTTGCTATGGCAGTGCTCTACGCGAAAAAAGCGGAGCATTCGCCATATGGTGGAGATAGCAGGAATCGAACCTGCACCTTTATGTGAGTTAACACATAAAGGCAAAAGGGACCACCCGATCTCCTATGACGGATAGGTGTATAGCCTTATTCTGCTATACTTACCTACTCTCTCAGCCTCGCACGTGAGGCTGACCGTCTTTGCCATAAGGATCAAAGATCCTTATGGCATGCTGGGCAGCGGTAATTCCGTGCCCCATCCACGTACAATGTAGTATGGCAGTTTTGACACGTTGTACGTATAGTATAAAGCCCCTGAGGGCTTTTCTTCGCGTAATAAGGCGCGAATATAGACATGAGGTATTCACCTCCTCTCCGCCGAAGCCTCGGCAGAATTGTCGGTGAACCCTTTTTCAAGGACGCTCTCGTGCTGAGCGCCTCGAGGTAGCTACATCGGGTAGCTACCAGGGTCCACTCAGTTGAGCTGTTACTATATATACCAATATACAGCGAGTCTGTCAATCAATATGCGTTTATCTTGCAGAGATTCTCGTTTTGTTCTTACGTTTCGCTTGCATACTACTTGCAGCAGAGAATAAACGACGCGGACTTATTGCACTCAGATAGTCGTACGCTCTCTGTGAGAATCGGATAAAGATAAGAATAGATAATTCTCTCCTGCAGCGCGTTGCAGCACGGGTGTATAGCGAACGCACGAACACTTGCGACACAATGGTCGCGCGAGCCGCTATTCTTGCTCTTCTATGCGCCGCAGCAGATCCTCCTCAAAGGTGAGAATGCCTTTGTACGTTGCGGGGTAGTGGCTAGTGTCGGGCAGCTGGAGCTGAGTAATGCAGCGCCACACGGTGGCAATGAGCTGAGCAAATTCATCCAGCTCGGCCTGAGAAAAGCTGGTGCTGAGCTGGTGGATATCGCCCGTGTCCTTGTCTGGCTCGACGAACTGCAGCGTAGCCCCGGCAAAGTCGTAGCGCGCATAGTCGCGCGAGTGGCGCACGAGGAGCTCGTAGAACATCAGCTGCTGGCGGTATTTGTGCAGCTTAATCTTCTCGGCATCGGTGCGGCCCTGCCAGCTGCGGGCGGGCTTGCCTGTCTTGTAATCGGTAACGGCGATGGTATTGGCAGTGTGATCAATATCGACAAGGTCGAGCGTACCAGTGAGGCGAGCATCGCCCAGCATGACTCCTTGGCTGGCAAAGCTCAGCTCGGTCTTTTGCTCAGGGCGGAAGGTGTGCGCCTCGGCCTGTAAGAAGGCGCTCAGTGAATCCAGCCCCTTGCGGCTAAAGTACGCGAAGTCCTCTGGCCCCAGTGGCTGGCGATTAAGCTCTTGCTCAAAGTCGCCGAGGATATCTTCGGCCGGTCGCACCTTGCCAGTGGCAGCAAGATGGGTGTGAGCACGCTGCAATACGTGGTGGATGGCATTGCCATAGATGGCATGCGGGCTCGGTGCCTGCGGAAAGCGCAGCAAGTAGTTGGTTAAGAAGGTCGTGGGCCCACCCCGCGACACGTCTAAGAAGGCAGTAAGATGGGTACTAGAGAGCTTATATTGCTCGAGTATAGGCTGGAGGAGCTGCTGCAAATCGGGCTCGGGCGTGCCAACTGGCGCAAGGCGGCGCTGCCAGTCGGTGGTGAGCTGCGCGGTGAGGCTCGGCACGTCATTGGACATATCAACAGTAGTTGCAGTGAGGTCGACGCCGTCGAGGAAGCTGGCCGGCAGCGTTGCTTTGCCGGCATCATCTTGAGTGCTGTAGCTGATAGTCAGGTGATTGCGCGCCCGCGTCATGGCGACAAAAAAGAGGCGGAGGCGCTCGTCGTATGTATTGCCGGCGGGGGCAATAGCAAGATTATCTGGATACGTGATGAGTGATACTGGTGAGCGCACGCGCCGTCCCCAGGTGCTATCGACAGCGCCCATGATGTAGACATGACCAAACTCCAGCCCCTTGGCCTTGTGTGCTGTCATGAGGTTAATGCGGCCAGTATGCGCCTCGGTACGCTGGCGGATGGTGGTGATCGGCGTCTTGAACTGCCGGTGCATACTGAGGAGATCGAGCATATCGGCAAGCCGGAGCGTCTCATCATCACCACGATGCTCCTGGGTGCGGCTGCGCAGCGTGCGCAAGGCCTCGAGGCAGGCAAGGTATGCATCGGGCTGCTTGGCAAGCCTCTCGCGCGAGAAATAATAATCGTACAGTGGTGAGCGGTAGCTTATGGTGGGCATTGCAGGAGTTGCTTCGGCGGAGAGGCTAATCGGTTGGTCGAATTGGGCCATTTGCTGCGTCATGTACTCGGTAATCGCACTGGCTATGGCGGCCTGAGCCTTTTGGCTATCGGCTGGCTGCGGGACACCAAGCAAATCATCAAGCACCATCTCAAGCGGTTGATACTGCGCCTGCCACGCCATATGGATCAGCCACATCGTCAAGGGTTGGAAGGTGGGGCTCGCCATCATCGCCTCGCCCCACGTTTGGCGGTTGCGCCACGCTCGGAGGCTGAGCTGCCAAATATCCTGGCTGGCAAAACCAAAGGCCGGGTGCGCCATCAGCTCTGGCAGCAGGCTATCAGCAGTGGGAAACTCCCCTGCTGCTATGGCCTCGATTGCCCGCGCGAGCAGTTCGAGCACCTGGATGACAGGATTATCAAGAACATTGTCGCGCCGCTCGTAGTTGATGGCAATACCTGCCGCCTGAAGGTGTGGCACCAGCGCCACCAGCTCGCGGTGACGCCGAGCCAGGACGGCAATTTCCTCGGACGGCGTGCCACTGTCGATCTGCTGGCGAATCTGCTGTGCCAGCCATTGACGCTCGGCTAGGCTAGTGGGTAGCTCAGCCAGACTGACGGCAGTCTGGGTTGGCTGGTGGTGAGCGGTGAGCGTCTTATCGAGCTCGGGAAGCACCGTCTCTAATCGGTCACTCCCCTGAGTGATAACAGCCCGGGCTGGTGTGAGGATAGCCTTGCTAGAGCGGTAGTTGTCTGTCAGGACGATCAGCTGCACAGCGCGGTAATGGCTGCGGAAGCGGTGGATGTTGCTCACATCTGCCCCTTGGAAGCTGTAGATTGCTTGGTCATCATCACCGACTGCCATAATGTTGGGGCGACCCTCGTGGACCGGATTACTCGTCAGCGAAAAGAGGATGCGCAGCTGCGCGAGGTTGGTATCTTGGAATTCATCCACCATGATGTATTGGTACTGCTCCTCGAGGTTGGCGCGTAGTTCGGGCTGGGCATCGAGCGCCTGAGCGAGCTGGAGAATCATATCATCGTAGTCATACAGACCAGCCGTGCTCAGCTCAGTAAGATACGCATCATAGACCTCAGCGAGGGCGCGCAGCTTGCCGAGGCGCTTGCGATCTTTTAAGACATAACTCCCAGTAGCATCTTTCTCACACCAGTGGTTGCGCCAGGCGGTCAGTGGCGTGGTCTTGCCACTATCGAGCGTCTCATCGATTGCTCGAGCCAGGCTGAGCGAGAAGCTATCAGCCAGTGGTGGAATGGTGGGTGGCAACGGCGGCAGTGGCAGCTGAGCTGCTTCGCCCGCCAGCGGAGCGAGCTTGCCGGCCATTGGTTTGCTTATCCGCCCAGCCGCAAAGACCTCGCTGAGGCGTGGCTCGACGGCCGCTAGAAGTGCCTCGTCCGCATCGATAACCTGCCGAAGCTCTGCGCTGCTTAGACCAGCCTGCTTGAGCTGGCTAATGCTGCGGCTAATGTCTTGCAGGTAGGTAAACTCACCATTTTGCTTGCTACTGAGAGGGTTATGATGATCGAGCTGGCCAAGGATGCTGCGCAAAATCTCGTAGCTGCCAAGCTCATCGGTAGGCCTCAGCGATGCACCATGGTAGAAATACTCCCGGTGGTGATTTATCGCCTCACTGCCAAAGCTATGGAAGGTATGGATAGCAACGCGGTAGGCATCTGCCCCAATGATACTGCGCAGACGCTGCCGCATCGCGGCTGCCCCACTGTCGGTAAAGGTAAGGCAGAGAATATTCTCAGGTAGTACATCTGTTTGGCGCAGGATATTGGCGGCGCGCATGCTGAGTAGCTCTGTCTTGCCAGTACCGGGACCAGCCACAACGAGTAGTGGCCCATCGATCATATCGACAGCAGCGCGCTGCTGGTTATTGAGGTGCGTGTATCGAGTCGAAAATTCGTGTTCAGACATGTCTCCATTATCGCACACTCACCGCCTCGACTCTAGCGGCCAGGCCAAGATTCCGGTATAATATCTATCATGGACTTTGGTAACCACATGGATGTCGCATATGTGCAAAAGGCTCTCGCCGCACGCTTTGGCGTGCAGCTAGTGATCAATCGCGTGGTGGCGCGCAATATTGCCGCGGGGCTTGCCGCCAAGGCATCAGTATTTTTTGCGACAGACGGCCAACTCTATTGCTTGGTCTATGGACCATCGCGCCTTCTGCTTGGCGATATCAAGAAGATCGCGGTGCGAATTGGCCTGCGCGCTGAGACATTCTTCCCGCCACGGGGCCAGCCAGAGTATTTTGACGAATTTGGCCGGCAGAAATTTCGCGAAATATTTCCCGGATTTGGGCGCATCACCGATCGCGACATTATGTACTATCGCACCCTTGCGCCATACAACCCAGCTCTCATTCTCGTTGATGAGGTGAAGGACGGCCACATCTACCAAGCAGATAGCGACGCGCGCAGTGGCTGGCGGGTTGCTGCCAAGTGTCAGTATCATCGAGGAGGAATGAACTAACCTATGAAGGACTATCTGGTCATCATCCGGCGCAACTTTGCCTCGCCCATCGTGCTGGCGATTTTGCTCCTTGCTATGGCGCTGGTCTATGTGCGGGAATATCGCGATGCCTGGTTCATATCATTCGTCATTATGATTAATTCGCTGATTGGTGCCGTGCAAGAGATTCGGGCTAAGCGCGCTCTGCGCAAGCTCGAGCTCATGAGTGCGCCGCGCGCCCGCGTTGTCCAGGCCGATGGTACGATCACCGAGGTGCTCTACGATGCGCTGCAGGTTGGCGATACCCTTGTGCTACACACTGGCGATGAGCTACCCGCCGACGGCGTTGTGCTCGACGCAAAAGGCCTGGAGGTAAATGAGAGCATGCTCACGGGTGAATCTGCCGCAGTAGACAAAGCACCGGGTGACGCCATCTACGCAGCTACAACAGTAGTAGCAGGTACAGCACATGCGCGTGTGACCGCAGTTGGTAACGCCACCAAGGCCGGTGCAATCAGTACCGTACTTAAGCAGTATGCACCGCAGCCCACGCCGCTCCAGCAGGCTATCCAGCGCGCCATTACCGTCCTTACCTATGGGGCAGTGGTGCTGGCACTGCTTATCTTTGCGCGCTACCACTTTGCAGGGTTGCAAGCTGTGAGTATTCTCAAGACGATTATCACCGCAGCCATCACCGTTGTGCCGGAGGGGCTGCTCCTGGCGAGCTCGCTCCTGCTTGCTTTTGGCTCACTGCGCCTAGCTCAGGCTAAGGTTTTACCCCAGAAGCTCTCGGCGATTGAAGCAATGGCACTGCTTGGCGTGCTCTGCGTGGATAAGACGGGCACCTTGACAAGTGATGATGTTATCTTCGAGCACGCTGCGTCATTCGATACATCGACTAGTGATGAACAACTCGCCCACTACGCTGCCCTGGTTGCACACGAAACCAGTGGTGGCAATGCGACTGGCCAGGCGATTCTTGCCGCGCACCAGGCACCCGCCGCCCACGTCCAAGAGGTGATGGCGTTCTCATCGATCCGGAAAATGGCGGGAGTGCGGGCCGAAATTGCTGGCTCAATGCAGACGCTGATGCTAGGCGCACCAGAGTTTGTGGCGCGGCTTGCTCCACTCTCGCCTGCCCAGCAAGCGCAAATCGATGCCTGGGCAAATGACGGCCTGCGTGTCCTCCTGCTGGCTCGCTTTGCCGATAGTACCATGCCGCTCAAGCAGCTCACTGCTGGCTCGGGCCAGCCGCTGGGGGTAATCGTCCTGCGCAATAGTCTGCGCCATGGTGTGGTCGATACTGTACAATTTTTGCAAGGCCAAGGCGTGACAATTCGCGTTATTAGTGGAGATAACCCACGGACAGTCAGCTATATCGCGAAGGCAGCGGGGATCGATCAGCCTGAGGCAGCTATCACCGGGGCGGAGCTCGCCCAGCTCGATGATACTGCCTTTGCCCAGGCAGCCGACACACACACAATCTTTGCCCGCGTCTTGCCCGAGCAAAAGGAGCGGCTCATTGCTCACTTCTCAGAGCAAGGGCGGTTCACTGGCATGGTGGGCGATGGCGTTAATGATGCCTTGGCGCTCAAGCGAGCCGACCTTGGCGTTGCGATGTATGCGGGTGCACCAGCTAGTCGGCGCGTTGCCGATATCATCTTGCTCAACAATTCCTTCACGTCATTGCCACTGGGGATGCAGCTGGGCAATCGCATCATGCAAGCCATCGAGCTCATTGGCGTGCTCTTCTTCCATAAGATCATCTATGGTGTCGTACTGCTCGCCATTACCCTCACCCTCGGCATTATGTACCCATATGCACCGCGCCACCTTACCTTTATGAATATCTTCCTCGTGACAATGCCGACCATTATGTGGACGCTCTTCCCGCCCTCACCGCGGCACCGGATTGACCCCCGGCGCTTCTGGCGCGACACCCTGCTAGCAGTGGCACCAATTGCAGTGCTCACGGGAGTAACGGTTGCTAGTGTGTATTGGCTTGGCCGCACACTCTACCCAGATCGCCTTGGCGAAGTGGCAACGATGACAGTGCTGGTAGCAACCTTCTACGGTGTGTATCTGGTATTTTTGGCTGGCCGCATGCTTGGCATCCAGCTCGATAAGCGGGCTCACCTTGCCCGCACGCTCTACATGCTCGCAGTATTGCTCGTGACAGTGGTGAGCTTTGGCATCATCCCACTCCGCCAATTCTTCGACTTCACCCCACCAAACCTACTCCTGCTCTGGCCTAGCATTGCCATTATTATTCCAGTAACCATACTGCAATGGTGGTGGGCGTGGCGTGTGAGCCGGCGCTTTGCAATGCCATCCCGTGTTGAGTAGCGCAAAATACAAAGCAGCAAATTATACTTACTTTATAGACAAAATGGGCACAACACGGGTAGTCTCTTGTGACTCGCTGTACCGTCTACTGTCCAACAACGAACTCCTGGCGGCATTTGCCAACGCAGGCTTCACTCCACCAGGCACACCAGAGGCCAAGAAAGAGCCCCTCTTGGTGCTCATTGATGCCATGCAGCGTCTCAATATCTTGTCAATTCACTTGCCTACACCGACGATACTTGATTTAAAATGCAAGTCGAGATATGTTTGATATAGCATTAATGCAATAAAGGAGTTTATATGTCATCTACTGACCCGACGTCGAGTTCAGGCAAGAAATACGACTTCGACAAGCCCGTCACTATCACCTTTACGGCGAAAGAATGGTTTGATCTCACACGGGCAATCGATGAGCTTACGATGGGCGACTATGCACCTGACATAAAAGGATGGGAATGGCTACAAGAGGTGATGGGTGTTGCAGATCGACAGACAATCAACAACTTGAGCGACAGGATCACTTACGCATGTCATCAAGAGCTCGATAGCTGATTAGGACACAATGCAAAGACGGTGAACCTCCTTGAATGCCAATTCTTCTGACGGTCAAGCAAATCCTTCTCCAGATAATACGAAGGAAGAGACGCCAGATCGCTACATTCCAGACAATCTCGATGAAATTATGCAGAGAGTCTACGAGCATGGCGTTGTTCAGAGAAAACATCACATCCAACAGGGCATGACTGAGCAAGAGTATCTTCAAACGACAAGAGACACTATTACCTCACCTTCTATCATAGTCGAAGCTAATCAGCACGGCGGCCCCACGCGGATATACGGTCGTAAGTTCGGGAATACTGAACAGGTTGTCGTAGTCCCCCAATATAGAGAGTGAGACAGGAGTCGATGAAGATCAGAATGCCGCATCCCTACGATGCACCATCATACCCATACGCAAACGCCCCTGTCGAAGGCGACAAGCAGAATATATCACCGTGCGACTCTGGGCGGTAGCGAGCAACACACTGACCTCCTTCTCCTGTTGCTGCGTGAAGAATGCTGCGCGAGCCGGGTGATGAATTCTGCTCGATACTAAGCAGTGGCGATGTTTTGCCATACTCACTATACGGCTGCCACGACGAGCAGCCACCGGAGCAATCGGCAAAAGGCTGAGCCTGGAGCAGCTTCTGGCGTGTCTTCGTGTCTGTGACGTAGCCAAGCACGGTGCCACTTGGGCTTTCGCGGCTGAGCTGAGGCGACCCTTTGCTATATTTGACATCGAGCGATTGCGTATACTCGCGAGAAAAGCGCTGTTTAAGCGTCTCAGTTGCATTAACCCGTGCGAACGGTGCATCCAAAAGCAGATAAGGAAGGCCATACGTAATAGCACTGTAGGTGATAAGAAGAACTCCAACGATAATAATTTTCCTTCGGGTAGAGTGTCGCATAAAACTTATTATAACCTTATTACCTGGCTATGCCAATTAAGATAAACGTTCTCTCATTTCCTCGTGATCCTTGACGATTGAGACCTATAGCAATGTAAGCAAAAGAGCGGACGATACAGCATAGAGGAGAGTGTATGTGATATGGAGTGGCATATTCCATGCAAGATATGTTTTTACTGTCTTCTCATCATCCAATCGCTGCGCACCATTGACAAAAAATTCCGCCTTGGCAAAGCCAGTTACCATATGAGTGGTAAGCATGAGAAATGGAACAGCCGCTGCAACCACGAGTGGAGCTGGCCCTCTCGTATAGTTGGTAGCGAGAGAAATTATCGACAACATTGCGTGGCCAACCAATACAGCTGTGTGGTAGATCTGCACTCGAGTATTATTATGAAACAGTGCCCAATTTTGAGATGCGCCAGGTATCTTGTGTTTTAAAATATAATCAAAATAGCGTCCTAAAGTAATAGTATACATAAGCATCATCCCAGCCATAAGAGCTGTATAGATAACTTGCATTTGTATCATGAATGCGCTCATTTTTGCATTTCCTTTCTCAATGTCTGAATCGTGAAGAATTACTTTTTTATAAGAGCGATATAAAGCCACTACGTAAGCCGATCAAGCACCACCAAATGCTCACTGTGCGGCGTGCGAGGGAAAAAGTTGTAGCCTCGGTGATAGGCAATGCGGTAGTGCGTAGCAAGAAGCGCCACGTCGCGTGCTTGAGTGACGGGGTTGCAACTAAGGTAGAGGATGCGCTGCGGCTGGGTGGCGAGGAGTTTGGTAATGACATCGGCGTGGAGGCCAGCACGTGGCGGGTCGAGGATAATAAGCGCATCGCCAGTAATATATTCCAGCGTTTGCTCACTGGGTGCGAGAACAGCCTTAGCCTGGCCCGCGCGGCCTAGCTGCTGGATATTACGCTGCATCTCGCGCACCGCATCGGCGTTGATCTCTACTAGTGTGACGTTATCACTGCCGATCGTGAGGCCAATCGTCCCTACCCCGGCATAGAGGTCGAGCGTGGGCCGGGACGTGCTATCCTGCACCGGGACGAACCGCTGCATATCGCGCAGTGCTTGCTCATAGACCGGCAGATTAACTTGGAAGAACCCTTCGGTGGCGTAGCGAAACGGCACGCCAAGAATGGTATCCTGTAATACAGGATCGCCAAAGTATGCCAGGCGCTCGGTGATGCGACTGGCTGGCGAGCGGGGGTCGGAGTAGATAATCTCGCCGCCCTGGGCTGACAAAGTGGCGGCTTCGTCTGGGCTCATAACATCGCCTAGGCGGTCTTTGGTGTAGAGCTGCCACACGCAGTGGCCGGCTTGGTCACAGCGGATGAGGAGGGTCTTGAGCTGGCGCGCTGTCACTTGCTTGGTGCGCAGCAGGTCGCGCACCTGCCGGGCGAGCTGGTTGATCTCCGGCCGAGCTAAGCTCGTCCCGTCAACGACAATTTTGCCCTTGCTCCCCCGTCGAAAGAACGCGAGGTCAAGCGTCTCGGTGCCATCCTCTGCCCTGTCGCTATACCAACTCAGCTCAACTTTATTGCGATAGCCATAGGGTATATTATCGCAAAAAACGTCAATTGGCTCTGGCAAAACAATATCGTGCAACTCAAAGGCCTCCTCGATCAGCGCTGCCTTATAATGCTGCTCGCTCGCCAGCGGCATAATTTGCCATGGGCTGGTACTGAGGTAGCTCTCGGGGTCGCGCGGCGTGATGCGCTCGGGCGAAGCAGCGAGCACCTCAGTCACCACTCCTTCGACGAAGTGCGACTTCTTCTTGGTGATGCGGATAGTGACGGTCTCGCCCGGTAGCCCACCCCAGACGAAGGCTTTGCGGCCATCATCGAGTGTGCCGAGGGCTTGCCCACCACCGACTATCTTTTCGAGCTGGATTGTTGCGAATGTTGGTTTTCTCATTGTAGTCTATTATACCATCTGTCGCGAGGTGATGGCGGCGTCGATGGGTGTTGTGTGGAGCTTCTCTATTTGCCTTGCTGCCACTGCCAGGTCGTGACCATCGGGTGGTCGGTGTGGTGCTCGCGTGCGTGGGCGAGGCACTGCTCAATCGCTGCCTGGCAATGCCCCGTGAGACGCTGGGCATCGTCTGGGGAGATAATGCCTGTTGCACTAAGGCACGTTGCGGCGGCAATAGCAAGATCATAGCGGCTAGCCTGCTGGCTAATGAGGCTCGTCATGAGCGTGTCACCGCGCGGTGTCAGGCCAAAGCTGTGGATATCAAACTGCCGACCATCGACCCCATAAGCAAAGAGCGTTGCCGCGAGAGAGCGTTCTTCGCTCGGGTAGGCGATAATCACCGGCTTGGTTGTCGTCACGGTGCGCGCAAGCGTTCGCCGCGAGACAGGTTGAGCGAGCGTGCCAAAGCCACGCGGTGTGAGGCTCGAGATATTGACGCAGCGTACCCGGGCAGCTGGGCAAGAATGCGCGATGAGCTCAATAGCGGCCAGTACTTCTGTGGTAGCGACGTCACCACACGCGGCAAGCACAATATCTGGGCTCGTGTGACTCGCGAAGTTCCACGTAGCAAGGCCTGCCTGCATCTGAGCTCGAGCCGCCTTAGTGGTGAGCCAGGTAGGCTGCGTGGTATCGCTGGCATGCAATACATTGATTACCTGCGTGCTCGACAGCATCATATCGAGTGCTACCACCGCGCAGTTGCTATCGGCTGGGAAGTAGACCGTTGTGGGGGCGTCTCGCTGATTAAGCGCATTGGTTACCTGCTCAGCACTCTGATGCGAGAGAATAGTGTTGAGGCTCGGTAGCGATGCGCCGCGTGGCTGGCTCGACAGAGCTGCGGTATACGAGCGACTTGCCACGCTCATGTCCTCATGCAGAGACGCTCCAACGAAGACGCTTTGCCTCCCCTGCTCGAGATAGCCAAGCTGCATACCACGTAGCGCACCTGCTGCTGGGTAGCTCATCATATGGCCATCTGGCGTGTGTGGCGCTATGCTTGGCTGACTACCCCACTGCCAGGCTCGCGGGTGTGATGCAAAACGCTGAGCGAGCGTACCGCTCTGTAGCGACGGACTTATAAACAGCCGGAAGTTATCTGGCGCTGCATCTTTGGCAAGATCGGCCAGATACGAGCTAGCACTAGAAAGTGTATTGCTGCGCTGCGTGCCAGGTGGCGTCGCAACGACTGCATAGGGCTCAATAGCCGGCCGGCGTAGTCGCGTGGCCGACAGGACGGGCTGCGTAGCGGTGAGCTGAGCTGCACCTGAGGAGGAGTCATTATCGGTATGAGCTGCAGCCGTATGCGGCAGAGCCTTCGTCTCGGCAAACGTGAGATTGCCTGCTGCATCAAACAGATTCTCTGGCTCACACCACGCAAGCACCTGAGCAAGCCATGCCTGCGTGCCTGCTCGGCTTGAGTCGGCACCATCTGCTTTGTGGTGAGCAAGCGCTGCCTGTGCCCGGGCAATGCTTGACGGCTGAACATCGCCACTATCATGCTCGGCTGGAGCGAGCGAGTCATCTTGTGTATCACGCTCATCGAGTAATGCCTCAAGCTGCTCAGGAGTGCGCACAAGCAACAGTGGCCGGCGGGCTTTGTGTGGGCGCGGTTGGGCTGGCTGGCGCAAAGCAGCAGTGCGCTCAGTTGCCCACGCGAGCGCAGCAGTGTAGTCTGCATCTAGCTGGCGCGGGTCAGCTGTGGTGCAGTCAACGATTCGTGGCTCATACCCATAGCCAATAAAAAGCGCAAGCAGCTCGTAAATGGAAAGAGTGGCGAGCAGTGTCCTGGGCCGTAGCTGAATAATCGGGATAATCGTGCCGTCAGTCGCAGGGCTAAGGAGCTTTGCTAGGTGCCACGGGGTATCGTCTTGGGCGACCGCGCTATCGATCAAACAGTAGATTGTTTGCTCTGGCTGGCTAAGCACCATGCCGCTTGCCTGGGCCAGCACGCCACCAAGGTTGGTATCACAGAGGTGTATTGTGTCGGACAGTGAGGTTTGCGGGTCGTGTGTTAACGTGCAGAGCGCATCAATCCCCGCTTGCGAGCGCGCAATATCGCAGCCAGGTTGTAACATATCATAGACGAGCGCATGAGCGCGTGCTGCCGCCCATCGCTCGCGATCGGTAATAATCAGCGGTGCTGTGCCATCTGACTGAGCATACTCCGCAATCTGAGCCAAGCTAAAGCTTAGCGCGAAGTCCGCCGCAAGCGCTGTCCGAAGCTCATCCGAGTCAAGCTGCTTTATATCGCTTGGCTGTAATAGCTGGCCAGCTGGCAGTGTGCGCCAGAGTGCATGCTGTGCTAGCACAGTATAATAGGCCGCTTGCCGGTAGCGCATCGTCATCCCACCATTCGTATCCATTGCTTCTAGTATACACGCTTGTGCTTGCTGACGGAATAGGCCGAGGCGAGATTATGCGCGTTTACGACGCATAGGCTTGTTTGCTACACTAGCAATATGAAACGACGTGTTGCTAGCCATGGCCAACATTTTTTGCGTAGCCCCCGCGTGGCGGCTATCTTATTGGGCCACAGTACTATCCGCCGGCGCGATACGGTTTATGACCTCGGGGCAGGTAGCGGCGTCATTACGAGTGCCTTAGCGCGGCGCTGCCAGCAGGTGGTAGCGGTCGAGAATGAGCCACGTGCGCTCGATACTCTGCGCAGGCACACTACAGCCGCATCGAATGTCCGCATCATCGCGGCTGATATTCGCCAGCTGACCCTTCCTGCTGAGCCATATAAAGTATTTGCCAATATCCCCTTTGCGCTCAGTGCCGATATCGTGCGGATGCTCACCACTGCTTCCACCCCACCACAGGCGATCTATCTCATCGTCCAGCGCCAATTTGCGTCGAAGCTTGTGCCGAGCGACCGTCACTTTACGGCGGCACTGGGTGCTCAGCTGGCACCGTGGTGGCAGGCGCGGATCCGCTACCGCTTGCGCCGGACAGATTTCACACCGCCACCCGCCGTCGATACAGTATTGCTTGAGCTCTTGCCGCGCACCGAGCCCTGGCTGCCCCGCGATCAACAGGCAGCGTACAGCCAGTTTGTGGCGACGCACTACGCCAAGCCGCGGCGCTTTGCTGCCCTGCCGCGAGCCCAGCTTGGCATCAACCCCGAGCGTAAGCCATCAGAACTCCAGCCTAGGCAGTGGGTGCAGCTCTATCAAACATCCTGAAGAATTTCGGTTACTACTAGGCGAGCTCCTGATTATACGCGAGTGCTAGGTCAATCCAGTAGGGTAGCTCTCGTTGCCCTTCTGTATCGAGATCAATGTAGCCATGATAAAGCCGACCCTTCATCAATGTGACACAAGCACCCTTTCTAGGTAAAACCTGCTTTTCCATTTCTTTGCCAATTCGCACCATGACAAGATCTTGACCTCGTGAACTGACCGTGACTGCCATCTTCCCGCGGACTATAAAGGCCAAGCCGCCAAACATCTTCTTTTCCTCTACTTCTTCCTCGAAGATATGAGGCGAAAGTGTATGTACTAGAATGCTACGGATCTGTTGGGCTAAGGGTTCGCTATATGCCATCACTTGTCCTTACTTTAGCATCACATCCCAGCCAATACCAAAACGGTCAATCACACGGCCATAAAACTCCGCAAAAGGTTGCTTCTCGAGCGCATAGAGAACTCGGCCTCCTTCTGCAAGCTGAGCAAAGAATTTATCCGCTTCTTCTCGACTGTCTGGATATATAACCAACCATTGGTTGGGCTGGTGGTTACGAGAAATAGACAGATCATTGAAGACACCAATATCCTCCCCATTGAGAGTCAGATTCTCAATATCCAAAGCAATCCAGGCAATTTTATTTCGCTTCTCTGCCGGAAGACTCGCTGGATCCATCATATCGCTGGCTCGAGCAATCCCCGTTATCTCTGTCTGAAAAAGGTCTGCATAAAAGCGAAACGCCTCTTCAGCCTGACCATTAAAACTCAAAAATACTCCTAATCTTATTGTTGTTCCTCCGATATTTACGTTTGAGAATGCATTCCTACCAGTAGTTTATCAACTATGATAAAAAATTTCTTATTCTCAATTGCGCTTGTGTGGCAAGGGAGCGCATGACAAAAACCGGAAGGTTGATTGTGATAGGTGGATCACTCGGCAAGGGCCTACGCATGAGGATTTTCTCCTGATAGACGCTATCTCCTGTGAAAGTGAGAGGCTCATCACTGCCCCAGCGAAAGTTATGCTTTAGGACATAATTTTTAGTCAGGCGTAAATCCTCCAGTAATTCACAAGCCAAAAGATAGTACTGGCCATTAGGCACACTAGCAAAAGTAAATCGTCTCTCCTGACTTAGCGCCACTCCAACAACTGGCGCTTCTTTTGGCATACGAGTCTTAAAAAGCCCGACACAGCTAATACGAGGCTCATAATCAGCAGGATAAAGAAGCTCTACTACCAGGCGGTTGCTACTTCGATAGTGAGGATCTTGATGTAAGAGTGCACCTTTCTCTTCTAGCTGCTTGATCATGTAATCATAAGCCTTGGTTGATTCTTGGTAATATCTTTTTGGTGATAGCCCTGTATGGCGCTTAAAGGTGTTAGAAAAGCTACCCAGACTATCATAACCAGCTTCCAGAGACGTCTCAGTCACGTTTTGCCGACCTTCTATAATCTCCTGAATCCCTTTTTCTATCTTAAGAGCTTCTTGGTATTGTTTGATAGAAAAGCCCATCTTTTTCTTGAAGGTTCTGGATAGATGGGAAGGGCTATAATGGAACTTCTGCGCCAGCTCTGCGAGGCCTACTTCTCTATCTGCACGCTGACGAATGTAGATCGCTACTGCTTCCATGGTCTCTCTGGCCATAATAGTTCTCCTTCTCTATTTCTGTGTCAGTATCCTGAAAAGAATTATTACACCAACTAACGTATCTACTCAATAAAGGCTATCATCGTGTACTTTGCATTGCGGTTATTACACCACAAGGATGAAGAGGTGTACCTTATTAAAGTGGCTCGTACTGATAAAACCGGTTGCTGTCGTGTGCACGTGCATTGGTAATAATATGCGCTGGGCGCGTGAGGTCGCGATGTTGCTGGCGGTAAGCGCGCGTTGCGGTAAAGACGGTTTGCTGCTCGGGCACAGTGGTAACAACGCGCAATCGGTCGTTATAGCGGGCAATCATTTCATACATTGGTCGCTCCGTCTCAGTCACGGCAAGCGTCATAGGGCGATCGACGCGCACATTGTCACCCTGGAGTTGGTCGTTGAGAAGCTTGACGTCGCTCGAGTAGTGAGCAAGAACATCTGGATTATAGCGATACGTCTCGGCATAGCGCCCAATACCAGTAAGGGTAAGCCCGCCAATCAAGAGCGTCATAGGGAGTAACCCAGCCACCCGGGCATATGGGTTGCGTGGAAACATCTGGTACCAGTGGTTAATCAGCCACGCCACGCCAAATGCAATGATGATCGCCACCACCGGAAAGAGTGAGGTCACCAGCTGTGGATTACTAATCACCACGCCCAGTAACGGCAAGCCCACCAGGAGCGCTGCATAGCTGCGTGCTGTATAGTAGTGGCTCAGGAGCGAGGCAAGACCAATCAGCATAATCAAGATCATACCGACCGAGTACAATGGCTGCACGAGGTACGATTTGTTTGACGCAAAGAGCCCAAAGAGCGTCGTGCCAAGGTGGCGAAGATTTGCCCCCACATTGATCGATTCGAGCGGCAAGCCAAAGAGCTGCTTGAGTACATCATGGTTGGTGATGCTTGCATAGATAAGTGGTAGCATCGCCACGAGACCAATGACGGCTGCTAGAGCAAGGCGGCTGCGCTGCACGCGCAGAATTGTATAACGAGCGTGCGGATGAGACACCCCCAGAATCCCAAGCGCAACAACGACATAGATACCAAGTGGTGCATATAGTAGGAGTGCCGCCAGCACACAGGCCGTCACTTTCCAGAGAGTGGAGAGAAACTTCTTCGTCCGAATGGCGCGCGTTGCGGCATAGAGCAGCCACACGGTGAGACAGCTAAAGAGTATAGCTGGTGTGCCATCTTGTGCTAAGAAAAGAAACTGCGCCGTCATCGTCACGAGGATCGTTGTAATAAGCGCAATGTTCCGGGAAAACCAGGAGCGAAACAGAAGGAGCAGCCCAAGCGCTGTCATCAAAGCAATCGCCATAGACGGCAACTTAATCGACAGTGGTGTCACGCCCAGCACTGCAAAGCTTAATTTTTGCAGACCATGATACGGCGCATTGATAACCATAGCGGGGGTAAGATTCTGGAAGGATAATTGGCTGCTTTGCAGCGCGCTATCGAGCTCACCTTGCCGCAACTCACCAGGGATAAACAGCCCAGCTAGCACAACTGCCGCAATAATTGCTACCACTACAAAGCCATAGCCGAGGCCATACCGCCAGCGGTACAAATGATAGTCGACAACTTGCTTTGCCATATTGCCCTATTATACCCGAGTTTGCGGGGGTGCTCAAGAGCGAACCGCCCGCCCTTTGCGCGTTCGTAGCAACACATACCACAGATAGAGCGAGCCAAGACCAGAGATGGCGAGGCCAAGAGCAGTACCAGCCGTCGTCTGGAGGAAGGTGTGTGGGCCGAATCCATCTTGAACAAAATAGTGGTGATAGAGATATACGGCCGCTAATGCAACAAAATAACCAAGAATGGCCACGAATGCTACCGCTTGCTGGCGATACGGCGCAATCGCTGAACGCACAGTGCGAACAATGACATAGACAGCTTGACTAGTAAGATTGATTGTATAGGCAAGCATGATGAACATGGTGATATACTCTTGTGGCTGCGTCCCCTCAAAGCCAGTCGACGCGCGGTAAATAGCCATCGCTTCAACAAAGGCGAAAAAGGCGCCACTAAGAATAATACCGCAGCAGACAAGAATGATAGCGAGCCGCTCGATGATTCTGCGCGGTGTCTGAGTCATTGTGGTTGTTGCTTGAGCTACGGCCATAGAATCTCCTTCATTGCACTACGGTGTTTATGGTTGTATTGTAGCAAGTTCTATATAATAGGTGCACCCACTCGATACCATAAATAGCATTTATGTGAGCGACACCGCCTCATTATTCGCTTGCCGCATTGATGCTGACCGTCCCAACTGATACCACAGGTATACCGCGCCGAGCGTGATCATGATAATACCCATCAGTACCGCTAGAGGATTGGCAAATGCCATGATGTCCTGCTGTGATTGACTATGTATGAGCGCATTGTATCCTATCTCGACACCCGCGAGCAGTGGATAGAGCAGTGTAACACCGAGCCCAAACCCTTCTTCGTGGTAACGCTGCCCCGAGCGACGGGTGTAAGCATGGATTAACGCAATTGCCTCAATAATGAGGACAATCCCGAGTATCCAGAATAAGCCTACAACAATATATTCTATCCAAATCAGGAACGCAAACGGCCCAATGGCAGAGACTGCTACTGCCCAGCCAAGATAGATGAGCCACCCAGCAGTGCCAAGGAGGCCAAGTGCTCCACCAACCATCGCACAGCGAACCAGTGGTGAGCAGGACGGTGAGGGTGAAGACGATTCTTTAGTGGGTTGTGTGCGTGGTGATGTCGTGTGAGTTGCCATCGCTGTAGTTCTCCTATGCTTAGTAACTATAGCATAGCATCAATCATGTCGCCTGTCGAGGCTCATAAAGCGCAGCCGCTCGGGATGGAAGTAGAGTTGGATTTTGCCCACTGGGCCATTGCGGTGCTTGGCGATGATAAGATCAGTGATATTTTGGAACTCAGGATTGTCTGGCTCGTAGTAGCCAGGCCGGTAGATAAAGGAGACAATGTCGGCGTCTTGCTCAATCGAGCCCGACTCACGCAGGTCGGCCAATTGCGGCACTGGTGGGGTGCGTGACTCCACCGAGCGGCTTAGCTGGCTTAGGGCAATGACCGGTACATTGAGCTCGCGGGCAATCAGCTTGAGTCCGCGCGATATCTCACTCACCTCTTGGACGCGGTTGCCATTGTGGTTACCGTTGGCCTGCATCAGCTGCAGGTAGTCAACGATCACCAGCCCAAGCTGCTGGTCGTGCATGGCGCGCCGTGCCTTGGTACGCATCTCGAGGACGCTCAGACCTGGCGTGTCATCGATGAAGATTGGCGCTTCGGCCATCTCACCCATTGCCTCGGAGAGCTTAGCCCAGTCATCATCACTGAGATTACCAGTGCGGATATTCCAGCTATCCACACCACTGGCATCGGCCAGCATGCGGTCGGTCAGCTGCTCTTTGCTCATCTCAAGTGAAAAGAATAGGACGGGTTTTTTCTCGATCGTCGCGACGTTATACGCAAGGTTCGTCACCAGCGTCGTCTTACCCATGGCGGGGCGAGCCGCAATGATAATAAGGTCGGAGCGCTGCAGGCCAGCCGTCATCGTGTCGAGATCGCGGTAACCTGTGCGAATGCCACGCAGCTGGCCTTTGTTGCGGTGCAGCTCCTCAATGCGGTCGAAGCTATCGGTGAGAATACTCTCTAAGCTAACGAGATCTTGCTTGAGCGACTGGTCAGACACACTAAAGAGCTCTGCCTCAGCCTTTTCGAGCAGCTCTTGGGTAGTGGTATTTTCGTCGAAGCCAAGCTGGCTAATATCGGCACTGGCTTTGATCAAGCGTCGCCGCACTGCTTTTTGGGCGACGATCTCAGCATAGCTACTGGCGTGGGCTGCGGTGGGGACGTAGTTGGTTAGCTCAGTCAGGTAGGCTGAGCCACCTACCTCGGCAAGCTGGTCTTTTTTTTGTAATTCATCGGTCAGGGTAAGGAGGTCGACTGGCTTGTGCCGCTCATAAAGACGCATCATTGCTCCAAAGATCATCGCGTGACGCTTATCATAAAAGTCTTCTGCGCCGACATGCTCGCTAGCATCAGCCAAGACTTCTTCGTCGATAAGTACCGCACCAAGCAAACTCATCTCAGCATCGAGACTTTGCGGAGGTACTTTGCCTTTTGGTTGGGGTGATTGGTCAGCCATTGATGGTAATTTCTTCTCCTCCCCCCATCATAGCAAGAATGGCGGCTTTTTGGCGATCTTTGGGCGGCTTACTGGTAGCTAAGATGGCGATCTCTGCAGTAATGCCAAGGCGGTGCAGTGCTGCGCTGAGTGTGGGGAGGGCGCGGTCAATCTGCATTTTGGCGAATTTTTTGCCAGCGTAGATTGTTAGTATCTGGCCGTCATACACATACCCTGCCTTGGCGAGGTACGTGCGCGCGCCGACTGCTCCGACTGCATCAAGAAATTGCTCCCATGGGAAGTCGACTGGTGTGGAACTTGCTGCGGACGTTTCGTTGTTCGCTGGAGAAGCTGATTGCTCGGCTGGTGTATGATCAGTAGCGGAAGCACTTGGAGCACCAGACTGACCAGCCGATGCTGCTGCCGCACCATCTGTCTCCTGACGGGGAGGGTCTGAAGAAGGAACCACAGGAGGTGCTTGCGATGATGGAGCTGGTGAGCGGGTATATGGCGCAACTGGCTCGCTGACAGTAGTGGGTGATGGCTGGCGATGAGGTGCTGTGGCTGGTGGCGTAGCTCGGCTTGCGAGAGCAGTAAGCAGTGCAATGCGCGGCCAACCGGCTCGCGGTACAGCCAGTAGTTTATCGAGTAATGGCAACAGTGCTGCATCCTCTACAACACGCTGGCGAGCGATGCCAAGCAGCTGCTCGGCAAGAAGCTCGGCTGGTGTGCCAGCTGCCTCAGCTTCATCGATCAGTTGAGCGGCGCGGCCAATATCTGCCGTGGCATAAGCAGCCAGCAGTTCCTCTACTACTTCATCTTGCGCAAGGCCCAGCACTTCTGCGACCATCGCGCGGTCGATTGTCTCATCACTCAGTGAGCGCAGTTGGTCGAGCAAACTAATGCTATCGCGGAAGCTTCCCTTCCCTTGCTCAGCAATCAGCTCCAGTGCATCGGGTGTAATGGCAATTTTCTCCTGCTCAGCAATAAACGCCAAATGCTTGGCTGCATCACGCGGACTAATTGCTCGGAAATTGAAGCGCTGCACTCGGCTGAGGATCGTCGCGGGGAGCTTGTCGGCATCAGTAGTCGCAAGAATGAAGACGACGTGCTCGGGCGGCTCCTCTAGCGTCTTGAGTAAGGCATTAAAGGCCGACTTGCTGAGCATATGAACTTCATCGATAATGTAGATCTTTTTTGGGCTACTGGTGGGCGCAATCTGTACCTTATCACGCAAATCGCGGATATCCTCCACCGAATTATTGCTTGCTGCGTCGATCTCGATGATGTCGAGATGGGTCGACTCGTCGGTGTATGGCAGGCCGTTGATCTCGTGCGCTAAGATGCGGGCGATTGATGTCTTGCCTACCCCGCGCGGCCCCGTCAGGAGATAGGCATGGGCAATGCGCCCATTCGCAATTGCTCGCTGCAAAATCCGCGTGATATGCGACTGCCCTACAATCTCATCCAGTGACCGACTCCGATACGTCCGATATAGTGCTCTGCTCATTTGTTATATTATACCGCAGAATGAGTGGAGATGCGATCGAAATACAGAAGGAGTAATTGCAAATAAATCAATAGAATCAAAAAGCTCCAAGCGCAAGCAAGAGAGTTCCCGGTTCCCTGTTATATAAGCTGTTGATAGCAGTAACCTTATAACGGTGCTTCCACTGCTGCCCACGTTGCGTCGGGTTTGTCCTCAGGAATGATGACAGTGACCTGATGGCCAATCTCAATCCGGAAGAATGTCACACTTGCCAGCAGGATCCGGTATTCTCTCCCCTGTGCTTCCACATAGTACGCACCATCGTGTTGGGTGAGCGTGCCGATAATCTGCTTGCGCTCCACTCGCTTGATTTGTTTGTAGATAAAGCCGCCATCGTCGGCAATTGTCAGCTTAAGTTTGTCACCCTCAACAAGCTTAGACTTGCTGGCATAATTGGCTGGCACAGGATAATTCTTGCCATCGGCATCGACCATTACCTGCCCGTCAAAGATTCCTTCGACTATTTTGCCTGACACTTCTTCACGACTATTACTTGGCACGACGACTTCGCCATCGTCGCCAATAATACTCATCAATAATTCCTTTGCAGCGGCCAGGTTTGTCTCTGCCTCTTGAATCAGCGATCGTAATCGCTTCACCTGTTTCTCTGGTAATTCAGACATATTTTCTCGCAATTCCTTGTCTGTTTTCTTAGTTATCAACCCATTATATAGCGATGGGGTGGGGCCTTGTCAAGGCGCTTGGTGGTTATCCACAGCAATAACAGAGGTAGCCAATAGTTCGTTGTAAAAATGGTCAGATGCTTAGAGCGCCGCTCATCCTAGAGTGACGCACAGCAATCCGGAACAGTGAGCTCAACAGATTGCTGTGCGTGGGCACCTCCTTTCGTTATCGGCTACTAGTTTCTAACGGGAAACCGCGCAGACTATCATACATGTCGATAGCCTTATCGAATACGTGATCAACAGTGGACACTGATGCCATAATATGAAAACCCATGATAGTCAATGCCCCACCAGTCAGAGCGAAGATCGTCTCACCAGTGTTGATTTGCAAACTGCGGCAAATAGCAAAGATGAGGATCTCCATCTCAAGAATGTAGCCAGCGAAGAGTAACCAGAGGAGACGGGCTCCTGCTCTCTCCTTATCTTGAACATGCCATCGCAGCTCTCTACCGACAATGATCAACAAAGCATACCACGGCAATGGCCCAATAATTAGCAGGATGATGGCAGTGATAGTCATGACGCTCATGACATTCTCCCTTCCTCGGAGGTGCAACCTTCTGCGGTCGCAAAAGGTTAATATATATATCAATACACGGAGGACTTGTCAAATTTTCGTAAATTTAGCTACCTCGCACTACGTTTTCAGTTCTAACTCTTTCGTACTGATTCCATTCTGAACCCTAACCAAAAACACACCCAAGCGGGTGTGCTGATGGTATCAATGCGGTCGGTAGGGTGATTACGCCAGTTCGACGGTAGCGCCAGCCTCTTCCAAGGTCTTCTTGGCAGCTTCAGCGTCGTCTTTGCTGACCTTTTCTTTGATTGGACTTGGTGCGTTGTCGACCAAAGCCTTTGCCTCACCCAGGCCAAGGCCAGTGAGTTCCTTAACAGCCTTGATGACAGCAACCTTTTGGCCACCAACTTCTTTAAGGGTGACGGTGAATTCGGTCTGCTCGTCTTCAGCAGCACCAGCGTCGGCGGCTGGGCCAGCGACAGCAACTGCAGCAGCGGCTGGCTCAATGCCGTATTCGTCCTTGAGGACATTTTTGAGTTCGTTGACTTCCAGAACGGTCAAAGCAACCAGTTCTTCGGCCAGTTTTTTCACATCTGCCATGATGGATTCCTTTCAATGATGTGCGGTAGAATTATCGCACGAGTTATTGTCTGCCTAGTGCAAACGTTAGTACAATGCTGCGCTTGGTTACGCAGCCGCTTTGGCGTCTTCGATGCCATCGAGCAACGCATGAAGGTTGCCCGAAAGTGCGTTGGTAGTGTCGTGTACTGGCGAGAGCAGCTGTGCCACCACTTCGGCCACCAGCTGATTCTTGCTCGGCAAGCCAGCCAGTGCAGTGACATCGGCTGTGTTGAGAGCTTCACCTTCGCCACTAAAGCCAGCAACCAACTGAACTGTTGGATGCGTCTTAGCAAACTCGTGCAACACCTTCGCTGCCATCACCTCGTCATCTGGTGAGATTGCATAGAGCAATTGCCCAGCCAGGGCCGAAGTGTCGGTATTTTTGTAGGTGTCATGCTGCGCAAAGGCAACACGCACGAGACGGTTCTTCACCACCTTAATGACAACACCAGCTTCGCGAGCTTCGCGGCGCAACGCCTGCAGATCTGCCACACTTGTCCCTTGGTAGGTCGCAACGGCAGTGCCCTTTGCTTGCGCGAGAAGCTCGCTCATTTCAGCCACCAAAGCTTGTTTTTTATCTTTGGAAATTGCCATAAGATAAAATCCTTTCTTTGGAGTTGTAATACCTATACACACCGAGAAGGAGTGCAGTATTACTGGTTTGTTGTTGTATCCGACCGCATTGTTAATGTCCGACATATGCCGCAAAAAATCGCCTTTGCACGATTGCAAAGACGAGTCTCGAGTTTCGTATTAGAACGCTGGCGTAAGAGGCCACGGCGTATCCGAAATTCCCTCGGTAGCATACTTATCGGCTGCTTTGTCGTGCAGAGCAGC
The DNA here is from genome assembly GCA_963545865.1 of uncultured Candidatus Saccharibacteria bacterium. GTDB lineage: Bacteria > Patescibacteriota > Saccharimonadia > Saccharimonadales > Saccharimonadaceae > Saccharimonas. The sequence continues at coordinate 9,379 of CAUUJX010000002.1, read as the reverse complement.
CCGCTACGGTCTTTGGCAATGTCTGGGAGAGATTATAGCAGATGATGGTAGGTGGATGCAAGGCGTGGAAAACTATTTGTGTCAGCGCGTAAACAGAGTAAAAAAGTAGCTTAGCTGTGCAGTTGTGCTTGGGCAAGCATCGCGTCGATTTTGCGGTTCGTATTGTTAATGCGGCTTCGGCTTGGTTGGTGCAATGTTGTTTTACCAAAATCCTGCTTACGCCTATTGAGCTTGCTCATGCGCGTGAGCTGCCCTTCTGTCGGCTGGAGCTGATAACCAAGCTGCTTACTAAGCTTATATAAGATATGTGCTGCTATGCCATGGCGTGCTGCTTTGCGATCCTCCTTGGTGAGAATCTGGACTTCAAAGGGCAAAATACCTGAGGCTTGATCCTCGTAGAGGCCTGTCATCTTAGCAACACGAAAGCCCTTCTTGTTGTCCTCCTTGAAGTTAATGTACTGCTCGGCGCGAGCGCCTTGGTAACGAGCCTCAAATGCGGCCTTAATATCCTTGATGAATTGAGTGTCTCCCTCTACCTTGAGTATCTTGTCTCGGCCTGGTGCAGCGTATGGGGTAATAATATAGTCATCATCCTCGTTGGTTGAAGTCTTGTTATTTTGCGTAGCTTTATCTTGTGGTGGCGTAACAATATCGTTATTGTTGATCATATCCAAGAACACATCAATCAGTTCATCGCGATCCTCCGTAATGAATGTGATACCATCGATATCAAACGGCACTTCGAGTGAGCTGTCTTTTTCTGGTGGAGATAATGAACGTAGTGTCTGTGGTGTAATATCGTCAAATTGCTCACAGAGCTCGTCGATGTATTGAGTCTTCAAATCTTCCAAAATCTTTATCGTTTTCTCGTCATATGCTTGCAAGGCTTCGTATGGTATGAATTCTCGCCCATCCTGACGTTCTTTCTCTTTAGCTTTTACACTATTCATCTTGTCATCATACGCTTGCAGTATGTCTGGCGAGATAGAGGCGCGGATTTTTTGATAGTCTTCTCTCTTTTGTTTCTCTGCTTTTTTTGCTCCTTCAGCAAGCTTACGTGCGAGAGAGCCAACAGACTTGAGCCGCCATACCGCTCGGAGCTCAGTATGCCACCCATAACTACAGTTACCATTTCCCACGACAATATTATGGTTTGACTCTTGGCCAAGGACGAGCTTGCTGTCACCTCCGCTTTTGTCTGTTTTGCCAATCATACGCGCGAGAATTTTTTCTGTAATGTTGCAATAGTTTTGGTTGCGCTCTTCAGCAGTGATGACTTGGTCTGGACTATCAATATCCGTAGCGCCTAATACTCCAAATTCCGACAGTATACGCTCAGCAAGATCCACAAAATGTCCTTGACCGGTATTGCGCAGTTGTAGGCATGTCACTTTGCTTCGCAATGCCATTGCTAGTCCATCAAAACCAATAATCTCGCATAGTGGTGCAAGCAGTGCTTCGCTCTTGTACGCTAGCTCATAGGCTTCTGACGTATCATAGCGAGTGTTGTTAAGTTTATTGAGCGTGTTGACAGCCTCCATGAAAATTGTCGAAAGCCCAACACTGTCCCCTGCATCCAAAAGGTCATCAAGATTGAGCATATTCATTGGCTGCTGCCACAGCTCTTGCATGAGGTTCTCTGCTTGCATGCGGTCGTGTGTTGCAGTCTCAAGAAGCTGACTTTGTTTCTGTTCATCTGTAAGATACTGACTCTCCGCAGAGGAAGGCTTTATCCTTCCTTTTGATTTTTCGAGCTTTCGAGCTTTCGTAATGGCTGTGTACAGAGACTCTTTGTTCTCGGTGTCTGGTTTAGAGGGCATCTTCTGCGTATTAAGAAATTTACTCCAGGCGCTTGACAGCTGGCTGGTATCCTGCAGCATTGAAACAATTTGGTTAAACTTTTTATATGCATCTACTTCCCACTGTTTTTTATGGTCTTCGAGCATCTTGTGGCGGAGGCTGGCAAGGTTCTCCGTTTTGAGCAGTTCATCACGATTGCCTGCTGTATACAATAAGTACGCAGTATATGCACTGTGATTGCTATATTTTGCAAATAGCTCTCCAGCAAAGTCTCGCATGAGGCTCAAGCCCGATACAATTCGCTTTGTTTTAGACTCTGGTGTGTTAGTGAGATTGAGCGCTTTTTCGTATAAATCGTATCGATCTTTATCAAAGCCCGCATTTGTCTCGTGCGCTAAGGTGTTATTTACTGGGCTAGCTGTATGCTCTCTTGTTGGATTCGACACAGTGCATACAACTGTAGCAAAGTTAATGAAAAATCACAAGGGTTAACCCCTGAAGGGCATGTCAATACTGTTATAGATAGTGGGTAAATGTGCAATATCAGAGAGCTTTGCGCTATGCAAGTGTAAGGGAGCTTATGATGACCTCCGCTAAGGTTTTACTGTGTAAAATAGCTCCCATGGGTATTTTACTTGTAATTTGTATTAATAATCGAGAGGATCTCGCGCTGTATCTTGTGCGGAGACTTACGTTCGCCAGTATCGCTGATGCACTGGATTATAGGTACCTGGTAGTCTTTGGCAAGCATACGATAGCCTGTGTGGACGCGCTGCTGGAAGTCTTTCTCTTGTGTTTCGAAAGTGTCGGGAGCTGTGGTAGGGGTACCTCTCTGCTGGATGCGATGCATACGCTCCTTCTCATCGTTGAGCGTGAGGATGACGAGATAGTCTGGCGTGAGATAGCGTTGGCTGGTAAATAAGCCGGTAATGTGCCGAATATGTTCTTGACTCAGGCCTTCGCCATAGCCCTGATAGGCGAGTGTCGAGAAATAATTGCGGGACGCGAGGACAGTTTCGCCCCGCTCCAGTGCTGGTTGAATAATCTGCTGCCATAGCTCGCGCCGTGCAGCGCTGAGTAGTGCAAGGTTTATCTCTGGGTCACGTCGGAGATTGCCATTTTTGATAACAGTGCGGAGATAGTGAGCGATTGGCGTAGTCTGTGCTGGGTCATCGCTACTTGGCTCCTCAACAACCGTCACTGAATGGCCTTGGGCTCGATAGTGCTTCGCAAGGAGATCGATCTGGGTGGATTTGCCCGTCCCATCAATCCCTTCAATAACAATGTAGCTCCCTCGCTGCTTTGGCATTAGCGCATTATCCTGAAGTAAGGTTTGCGAAGATATATCATCACGTTCTTTTGCTTGTTATCAGTCTTAATGAGATGGGTATGCTGATGGCCAATTGACTTACTTAGTGCGCTTGGTGTTCGCCCATAGAATGAATAACCCTTCGCCTCATACTCTGTTATTGCAGCAAGGCAACCCTGCTGCTCTTCAGGCAGAAGTTTGTGAAATGCCACAACGTGTTGTCGCGGGATAACCATCAGTTGGTCAATGACGCCATAATTATCCCAATTATCATATGGATAACGGTTCTTGATAACAAGACAGTGTTGACACGTCTCAACGACCTGTGCGCCACCGTCACGAATGAGTGTACAAAAAGCACAACCTTTGCCGTGCTCTCGTTGGCTGTCGTCGCTATATCGCTTGGCAGCTGCACGGTCACGAAAAAACGATGCGCTAAGCATTAGTATAACCCTTCCGCCAAACCCTCAACGGGGGCTGGCATTGTAATTGGTGAAGCATAGGCCCGTGGCAGGAGCATGCGTGGGTGCCAGGCTGTCTTGATGGCAGCGAGGTCGTTACTTGTAATTGTTTGGTAGTTCCCTGACGCATGAGCGTACTCTGTCTCCACTGGTCCAGTCGCACTAAAGACAATCTGGGCAATGCGATACCCAACTGGCAAAACAATATGCTCGCGCTCATTGAGGTTATGAATCTCCATCGTCCAGCGATTAATGTAGCCAGGGTCACCCCATCCTGCGCAGTAGCAAGCCGAAATACCAATCCGTCCTGTTGTGCTGCGAGCTTGCATGCTAGTCGTGCCAGGTGGTAAGATGCCAATGAATTCATGAGTGTGTGATAGGATGCGCTCATTTGGCCGTAGGACGATCACTGGATGGTCGTCTGGGATGTTGGCAAGCGCCGTGAGCTGAGCAATCGGCTGGCTCGCAATATGGTTGCGCACACTGTGCCATGGTTTCGCAATTTTGTATTCACCAAAGTAGCGCTCGACATCTGCTTGGTCGAATGGATTAAATAGCTCGTCGTCTTGCTCGTTACCGCCAGCGTGATAAAAATAGTAACCGAGTGTCACATCGACACTACTGCCATTGATGTGAGTTGGCGCAGGGTCACAGATGATATGTCCAGCGCGGAGGGCTGCCTTGATTTCGCTATCGCTGTAGATACTGGTTGGCGTTGCTGGGTGCATATGTCTCATTATACGGCTTTTGCTGGCCGACACAAACAATATGCTATGATACGAATATGACGCTATATAAAAAATCGTTATCCATAGTTGTTGCATATGATCGTCAGCGTGGCATTGGTGTAGATGGTGCCCTGCCCTGGGGGCGAAGCCTTCCGGCTGACCTTGCACACTTCAAACAACTAACAACCGGTGGCAGTATTATCATGGGGCGCACAACATTTGAATCAATTGGCTCCAGACCATTACCTCAACGTGAAAATATTGTCATATCGCGCACTCCAACGCAAGTACACGGCGTGCTAACAGCAGTATCACTTGAAGCAGCAGTAGCCCTGAGCCGATACCGGCCTTGGATTATTGGTGGCGGGCAATTGTATCGCTATGCATTGCCGTATGTTACAACCATTTACGCAACGGAGGTCGATGCGACGTTTCCTCGTGCTGATGTATTCTTTCCTCATTTGGCCCGCGAACAATGGCGCGAAGTGCATCGAGTACACCGCCCTGCCGATAGTGCTAATACATATGCCTTTGATTTTATAGAATACAGTCGAATAAACGATTGATAAATAGGCATATAGGGTATTTTGCGTCCAATGTAATAGTTCTCTATTATACAGCAATTGGTGCCTTGATTGCAGGATGAGAATGATAGCCATCGAGTCGGATATCGTCGAAGGTGAAGTTGTCAATGCGGGTAATTGCTGGATTGAGCCACAGTGTTGGTAGCGGAAGCGGCTGCCGAGTAAGTTGTTCTTCAACTTGATCAAGATGATTGAGGTATAAGTGGGTATCTGCCATTGTATGAATAAACTCACCTGGCTGGGTCTGTGTTACATGAGCAACCATGCTGAGGAGAAGCGCGTACGAGGCGATATTAAAAGGCACTCCGAGAAAGGCATCAGCAGAACGCTGATAGAGATGGAGGTCGAGAATGTCTTTTTCGTCAGTTGGCGTTGAGCGCACATTGAATTGAAAAAGCGTGTGACATGGTGGTAACCCGCCAATCGCGACAATATCATCTATCTCAGCCACGTTCCAGGCACTGACAATATTTCTCCGTGATGACGGTTGATGGATAATCGTATCAATTGCCTTCTGAATCTGATCGACCTTTCCACCCTTGCCATCTGGCCATTTCCGCCATTGAACACCGTAAACCGGACCAAGATTGCCCCAGCGCATTGCAAAATCGTGATCAGTCGCGATACGCTGAATAAATTCATGCAGTTGCGTTTGCCATGCTGAAGAATTTGCTTCGGGTAGTGGTATGTTATTGTGCAGACAATATGCTTTGAAGGGCCATTCGTCCCAAATATGGACATTGTGCTGCGCTAAATATTTAATATTCCCACTCCCCTGAAGAAACCACAGGAGTTCATGCACAACGCTACGAAAATACAGTTTCTTTGTTGTGACAGCCGGAAAACCTTGAGACAGGTTATAACGAACTTGCCGACCAAAGATACTCCGTGTACCAACCCCGGTCCGATCATCCTTTGTTGCCCCGTTATCACGAATATCGCGAAGAAGATCTAGATATTGCTTCATATCACCTCCTGTCTATAATTAGTGCAAAATACCCCTTATCCTATATATCAATCTTTCGTAAAATAGAGTTAGGAGGTATAGCGCTCTTTATAATATAATCTGCAAAGATCTGCCCAGCTTCTTCTCCAGTAAATACCTCTTCTGGATGAATGCGAATCGTAAATGGTTTGCCATCGCGCTGCCAGGTGAGTGGAATGAATCGCTCTTTATCAGCCACTGGCTTTCGGGCAATCACATAGTGGATATATGGATACTGAGCCGTGTGATTGTCTGGATCTGGCACGCGCACTTCTATAGTCATGCCGGTATTTGACCCAGCGCATTGCATGTAGTAGCCATCAGCCAAGCTATCCTTTGGTACATTCTTTGGATGGTCAATACCATCTGGCAAGGCCCACACGCAGATACTAAAGCAGCGGTTGCCATCAAGGACAGTTGGGTCGGCAATAGCCTGGCTCACCTTTTGTGCAACCTGCTCCGGTGTCTGCGGTTGCAAAAATCGCTCAAAATAACCAACACTACCAACGAGCGAGTAGACATATTTTTTCATATAGCACCTCCGTTGCTGTGATGATGAATGAATAGTATGAGAGTATCACCACTCATTCCATCATATCATGCATAGGTAGGCACATAAATAATACTGCCAGCTTCCCTGACTGGCAGTATTATGGCGAGTGTTACACTCTACTAGTCGAGTTTGTGCTCAACCTTGATGCCAGGTCCCATCGTCGTTGCAGCTGCGATGGATTTGACATATACACCCTTGAGCGAGCTTGGCTTTTGAGCTTGCAAGCTAGCGAAGAAGGCATCGGCGTTAGCGCGGAGCTTCTCTGTACCAAAGCTTACCTTGCCGATACTGAGGTGAATCGCGGCTTGCTTGTCTACGCGGTACTCCACCTTACCAGCTTTTGCCTCAGTGACGGCAGTTGCAATGTCAGTTGTTACAGTACCGCTCTTTGGGTTAGGCATCAGACCCTTTGGTCCAAGCAGACGGGCGTATTTACCAAGCTTTGGCATGTACTGCGGGGTGGCGATCAAAACGTCAAAGTCTAGCGTACCCTTGTCGAGCAGCTTGATGATAGCCTCTTCGCCAGCAATGTCTGCCCCTGCTTTGGTAGCAGTTGCAACCTCAGCTTCTGGTGCAAAGACGGCAACGCGAACAGTCTTGCCTGTGCCGTGTGGCAAGACAACTGTCGAGCGGATATTTTGATCAGCCTGGCGTGGATCAACACCAAGACGGACGTGCAGCTCAACACTCGCATCAAACTTAGCAGGATTGGTCTCAGTCGCAAGCTGGAGTGCTTCGTCTAGTGAGTACACCTTATCTTTTTCAACCTTCTCAGCTAGTTTTCGATAGGCCTTGCCGCGGCGCTCAATTAGCGGGCGAACCTTCGGTGCGGGTCCTTTCTTGATAGCTGCATCGACATCACCCTGAGGCGTTGTATCGCCAGCCTCTTTGCGGGCTTCTTTCTCAGCCTTCGCTTCGGCCTCGTCGAGAGCCTTTTGGCTACGCTTACCAGCCTTTGCAACGGTGGCTTCGCGCTGGGCAATGACATCCTTGTCGTTTGCTGCAGCGATGGCCGCCTCAATCTCTGCAATGGTATTTTTTTCTGAAACATCGAGTTTCAGCTCTGCTGCTTTTTCAAGCAGATCGGCTTTTTTTGCCATAGTATCCTTTCTGTGGTGCAAGCGGCTTGGGTGCCTCCCACGATTACTCATTAACTTTTCTAGTATAGCATATATGGGTCCTGCAGCATGAGATAATAAACCTGTACAATGCGAAAATAACAGAGTAGCTATTTTTGAGCACGCGTCACCAATTGTGCTATAATGAGAGGCGTTGTCGGGGTGTGGCGCAGCTGGTAGCGCGTACGGCTGGGGGCCGTGAGGTCGCAAGTTCAAGTCTTGTCACCCCGACCATTGAGTCAACACTCAAACCCACGTCATGGAAGCCCCATGACGTGGGTTTTTGCTTGTTTTTTGCTGGGTTTTGGGACAGGAAGGCCATCATCTGGCAGACCGTGCAAGCCTGACCCATCTGGTACCGAGACGACGATGTCACTTGGTTGGCTCAATGTGACTTCGTCGTCTCGAGAGGCTTCCAGGCTGCTATTAGCTGTCGCACTACTTACCATTGCGAGGAATAACGTTTTTGCCGGTCAGTGTTGAGTGGCCGATAGTTGCTGCCTCAGTCGGAGATACCATCGAATAGTTTATGGTGTAATTGGTAGAGCAAAGCAGCACCTCAGCAATCCAACTACCCTATCGCGAATGCGATGCCAACCACTTTCATTTATGTTAAGCTTCGCTACAAGATCATCGGTCAAAACCACTTCCCACGTAAAGGTGTTCAACTGTTACTTGTCAGCTTCTGCAGCCGCCACATCTTGAGGCTCATGCTGTTAATGATTGCTCGAGATTGCTGCCGACGTTGTGTTCGTTCTGCTGTTGCTGTGTCTATTGGTTAGTATAGAAATATATGGTATGTAGGAATGATTGCATCAATATCCCAATCTCACAGCCTTTACATGGTGTATTTTCTATGGTTATATAGAAATATGGCCGAGAAACGACCTTTATCTATATAATACAGGAATTACTAACGACCGACTTCAACGCTGTCGAGGAGTGGATCGACAGCTCGTGGTACTGGATGGGAAGATTATCCAGGTAAGCTTGCAGGGCCCAATCAGTTGACAGTCGGCTAGATGTGGAGGAACAAAGAGTGAATCGACAGAATATGGGAGCTGTAATCGAGTCGAGTAGTCGCAAAGTAGCAGGGCTAATAAATAGCCGCGTTCTGGCGCTTGTGCTCGTCTGCACGGTGAGTTTCATGAACGTCCTGGATATCACGGTGGTGTCGGTGGCACTGGGTGATATCGGGCAGAGTCTTGGTGGGTCGCAGAGTGAGTTGCAGTGGGTAGTGGACGCTTACACGCTGCCGTTGGGAGCGTTGCTGATGTCAGCGGCGACTTTGAGCGGAAGTCTGGGGCGGCTGCGATTGTTCCGATGGGGGCTGATCCTGTTCACGGTGGGGTCGGCCGTGTGCGCGTTGGCCCCTTCGATGGTCGTACTCAACGTTTTCCGGGCTCTTCAGGCGGTCGGTGGGGCGATCTTCTTGGGCGTCGGTGTGCCGATGATCTCTGATCGCTACGCCGCCGGACGCGAGCGGGCACGAGCTACCGGGATTTACGGGCTCATCTCAGGGGTGGCTATCGCAGTGGGGCCACTGGCAGGCGGGGGCCTGGTCCTAGTCGCCGGGTGGCGCTCCATCTTTTGGATCAACGTCCCTGTGGGAGTGGTGTCCTGGCTGGCGTCGTGGTACGTGAAGGATGGCGGCGCGGATCGCAGAGGTTCAGAAGTGGATTGGCCCGGAACGCTGCTGGCAGTCGTTGCCACCGGGGGTGTGACGGTCGTCCTACTGGAGGGGGCCGCCTGGGGGTGGACTAGTGCACGCACGCTTGGTGCCGTCGCCGTCGGACTGGCCGCGATGGGTTTGTTCATGGCCGTCGAGCGGCGCTCGGACT
>CAUUJX010000001.1:0-285044 GCA_963545865.1 uncultured Candidatus Saccharibacteria bacterium | reverse complement strand
TGTTTTTGATAAACAGTTCCGTGGGCTCTTTTGCTGCGGCCCCCACATCGTTAGATGTGTTGAGCTTCAGTTCCAAAGCTTGGTTCTATCTCAAGAAGAATTGATGTATTAAAGATACTCTTTAACCACACCTTATAGAGCTATGAAACTGACAACATATCCACCGAAGTGGGGGCAGACCTTATTCCGAAGTTACGGTCGCTGTATTGCCGAGTTCCTTAGCGAAGGTTCTCTCGTAAGCCTGAGTCTACTCGACTCGAGCACCTGTGTTGGTTTGCGGTACGGGCGGCTAAGTCCACGCGTACACCTGCTTTTCTAGCCAGGGCTTTCACCAAAATCGCGACTCCGAAGAATCACTTTCACTCCCTTTGCGTTCCCGCTCGGTTGGACGGATAAACCATGAATCCGCTTCGATTACTTCCCCGTGAACAGTGTACAAAACTTAACCGGTTCAGGAATATTAACCTGATGTCCATCGCCTACGCTCTGCGCCTCGGCTTAGGCCCGACTAACCCTGAGATGATTACCATGGCTCAGGAAACCTTGCTCTTACGGCCGAGAGGATTCTCACCTCTCTTATGGTTACTCATTCCAGCATTCTCACTTCCTACCGCTCCACCGAACCTTCCGATTCGACTTCACCGCTGATAGGAACGCTCCTCTACCACGCCAGATAAATCTGACATCCATACCTTCGGTATAACGTTTTAGCCCCGTTACATTTTCCACGCAAGATCTCTTGACTAGTGAGCTGTTACGCACTCTTTAAATGAATGGCTGCTTCTAAGCCAACATCCTAGCTGTTTAAGAAATCTCACCTTGTTTCCCACTGAACGTTAATTTAGGGACCTTAGATGATGGTCTGGGCTGTTTCCCTTTTGAGCACCGATCTTAGCACCGATGTTCTAACTGCCGTGATTACACACATGGTATTCGTAGTTTGTTAAGGGTGGGTACAGTTGCCCGCCCCAGTCCTTTACAGAGCTCTACCCCCATGTGCTACTAACACGACGCTAGCCCTAAAGCTATTTCGAGGAGAACCAGCTATCTCCGAGTTCGATTGGCATTTCACCGCTAACCACAAGTCATCCAAACACTTTGCTGCGTATCCTGGTTCGGTCCTCCACCACCTGTTACAGTGGCTTCAACCTGCTCATGGTTAGGTCACCCGGTTTCGGGTCTAATCCTTACAACTTAATCGCCCTATTCAGGCTCGCTTTCACTGTGGCTCCGTCAATTGACTTAACCTCGCTGTAAAAATTAACTCGCTGGATCGTTCTACAAAAAGCACGCCGTCACCGGACAAGCCGGCTCCGACTCCTTGTAGGCACTAAATTTCAGGATCTATTTCACTCCCCTCCCGGGGTTCTTTTCACCTTTCCATCACTGTACTAGTTCGCTATCGATCGTATATTATATTTAGCCTTGGCTGGTGGTCCAGCCGGATTCAATCAGGGTTTCTCGTGCCCCGACCTACTCGAAACACCATACATAAGGTCAGCGTTGTTTTCGCATACGCGGCTTTCACGCTCTTTGACCAAGTATTCAAACTTGTTCTGCTAACCACGCCGATTTTTTACCTTACCTACCGTTGATAGCCAGTAGTCGCAAACCAGATAGCTCGATTCAAAAGAATCAAGTGCTCTGGCTTGGTCATATGATATTTCACAACCCCTTCTAAGTATTCGTCTATCAACTTATTTGCCTAAATAAATAGGCAAAAACTTAAAAGGTTTGGGCTGTTGCGATTTCGCTCGCCACTACTTTCGCAATAGTTATTTACTCTCTTTTCCTCATCCTACTAAGATGTTTCAGTTCAGATGGTTCCCGCTCGCGTGCCTATGTATTCAGCACGTGGCAACATGACATGACTCATGCTAGGTTTCCCCATTCGGAAATCTCCGGATCACAGCTTGTTGACAGCTACCCGAAGCTTATCGCAGTCTTCCACGTCCTTCATCGGTAATATACGTCTAGGCATCCATTGTGTGCCCTTGAGTACCTTTTTATGCATTGACTTAACTAGCAATTGGTATAGACCAACTGATAGTGCCGTCAATCGTTATTTTCTTACATCACTAAATTGTTAAACTGCATGTGTCTTGTTGTAAGCACACACCTGCGAACACCATTGGTATGATGTTTGTCTGCCTGTGCTCAAACTCGCAACTTTGTCTATTCTACCACTTGGGCTACCCTGTGTAAAGTAGCTTTTCGTTGTAGTTTTGGCAATGATTATCGTACCCACTCCATCATTACCCTCTTGCCAGAGGTTCGTTGCCGAACATGCGCTCACTGGACTTAAGTTTACACGAATCATCGGCGTTTGGCAAGGCTTTTTTGAGCGATTTTTGCAGAAAATAGTATTCTTGATGAACGTTTGCTCGATTGCGCCTTGTGATCAGAAGTGGAGACGATGGTAGCGGTATTTTTGCGGTGCAATGTGGAGGGTTATTGGTTGCAAGACACATTGCTGTAGCTCGCTACTATATTTCTCTTGGCGGTACTGAGCGCTCAATGAGCAGCTAGTTTTTCAAGCAATAACCTGCGTAGCATATCTCGATTACTCCTCGTAGCCCCCTACATCTCTCCCAATGGTCTAATAAAGCGCGAGTGCCTGTTAGTATACTTAGCCACTTCTCTACGCTAGGAGCTAATATTTAGTGAATATTCGGTTGCTTATCATACTCCAGAGAATACCGCACACAAAATACCCATCAACAATATTGCTCATAAAAAACACCCGTTCATACGATGAACGGGTAATCAACTGCAAGATGATAGTGTGTGACATGCTCCAGGGTTCGTATACGGAGCTTGTGGTGGGCGCTGAGGGACTCGAACCCCCGACCCTCTCGGTGTAAACGAGATGCTCTAGCCAACTGAGCTAAGCGCCCGCATGCTGTGATGTCACATTGCTTATCTGGTGGGCGATGGAGGACTTGAACCACCGACCTCGTCATTATCAGTGACGCGCTCTAACCAGCTGAGCTAATCGCCCCTACACCATCAAGCAAAAAAATTGGTGGAGTGGGATGGACGTAAGCCCATACCACCCCATGCGAATGGTGGAGATACAGGGACTCAAACCCTGGACCCCCTGCTTGCAAAGCAGGTGCTCTAATCAACTGAGCTATATCCCCGTGTTCGTTCGCGCACTCTGTCGCTGAACCTGTTTTATATTAGCATAGATTTTTCGCCAGTACAAGAGTATACTAGATATTATGCAATATACATTTAGTTGGGGATCGTTCTTCATCGGTACACTCATCTTGATCGTTGGTGGCTGCATTGTCGTATGGCACCGCCAGTTGTCTGATATGTTTAGCGATGACATTGGCAGCTACAGCCGCTACCAGATGTGGGGGTTGATCGGCTGCGGGCTGGGCCTGCTTGTCATGACCAACCTGCATGATATGATCCTGCGAGCGTTTCTTGGGCTGTTCTTTCACTTTAGCTAGAGAACCTCACTGAGAGGCGATGAGGAGCGCTATAGCGCTCCTTTTTTTGATTACTAGTGTTTGTCCTACCCTATCGTAGAATAATATTCGTTTAGCCTATTCGTAGCCAGATATCCGAGGAAGTATACTCATAGTAATCATCTTTTATCTATAACAGATCGAGAGATCATACAAAAAGTAATCAACAACGACTCAACCATTATAACACCTCGCGAAAGTAACCAACCACATAAGACAGCCCCCACTATCAGTAATGAGCGTTGTTAATCCCGCATCATCCACTCTTGTCGAAGCATCATTGTACTATTTTTCTCATACAAAAAATAGCCCAGCAATCTGGGCTATTTCTTAACAACTTAGTTGTGCAATCCTCATCGTGTCTTTTGGTGTAAGCTTTGTCTCACCCCGAAGGGTTAGTGTAAATATGTAAGCTTAGCATATTTACGAGACCGACCTAGCTCTGATAGTGATTACTCAGCTATCAGGCATTCATACTCCCTAGAAAGGAGGTAATCCATCCGCACCTTCCGGTACGGATACCTTGTTACGACTTAACCCCAATCATGCCCCCCACCTTAGGCCGACGAATCGGACTTCGGGTGTTGGTCACTTTCATGGTTTGACGGGCGGTGTGTACAAGACCCGGGAACGTATTCACCGCAGCTTGCTGATCTGCGATTACTAGCGATTCCGACTTCATGGAGGCGAGTTTCAGCCTCCAATCCGAACTGGGACTAGCTTTGATGCGATTTGCTCCACCTCGCGGCTTCGCTGCGCATTGTACTAGCCATTGTATCGTGTTTCTAGCCCAGGACGTAAGGGCAATACTGACCTGACATCATCCCCTCCTTCCTCCCCGTTACCGGGGCAGTCCAACTAGAAAAATCCAACTAGTTGCAAGGGTTGCGCTCGTTGATGGACTTAACCAAACATCTCACGACACGAGCTGACGACGGCCATGCAGCACCTGTCACAGGGTTCCAAAAGGCACAGTCCGCTTTCGCAGACCTTCCCTGGATGTCAAGCCCTGGTAAGGTTCTTCGTTTATCATCGAATTAAAGAACACGATCCACCGCTTGTGCGGGTCCCCGTCAATTCCTTTATGTTTTAGCCTTGCGGCCGTACTCCACAGGCGGGATACTTAACGCGTTAGCTTCGCTACTGAAGGGGTCGATACCTCCAACAGCTAGTATCCATCGTTTACGGCGTGGACTACCCGGGTATCTAATCCGGTTCGCTCCCCACGCTTTCGTGCCTTAGCGTCAGAAATGGTCTAGTCACCTGCCTACGCCATCGGTGTTCCTTCTTATATCTACGGATTTCACTCCTACACAAGAAATTCCAGTGACCTCTACCACTCTCGAGTTTGCCAGTTCGAATAATAGTCTGTATGGTTGAGCCACCAGGTTTCACTATTCGCTTAACAAACCGCCTACGCAACTCTTTACGCCCAGTCACTCCGGATAACGCTCGGATCCTACGTATGACCGCGGCTGCTGGCACGTAGTTAGCCGATCCTTATTCATAAGTTACCGTCATATTCCTCACTTATAAAAGCAGTTTACAACCCGAAGGCCTTCATCCTGCACGCGGCGTTGCTCCATCAGGCTTTCGCCCATTGTGGAAGATTCCTCACTGCTGCCTCCCGTAGGAGTCTGGGCCGTGTCTCAGTCCCAGTCTGGCTGATCATCCTCTCAGACCAGCTACGGATCGTCGGCTTGGTGAGCCATTACCTCACCAACTACCTAATCCGACGCGGGCCACTCCCAAAGCGGATAAATCCTTTAATCCGAAGATCATATGCGGTATTAGCTACCCTTTCGGGCAGTTATCCCTCACTTTGGGGTATGTTCCCACGCGTTACTCAGCCGTCCGCCGCTCGCCGCCAAGTAGTAAACTACTCGCGCTGCCGCTCGACTTGCATGTGTTAGGCACGCCGCCAGCGTTCATCCTGAGCCAGGATCAAACTCTCCATAAAAAGAAAAGATGTACTTTTCATAAAAGATGCTTCCCTGCTGGGAAGCGTCTATAACTCAAAAATAGACTGACGATGATTATTGCACAACCAAATTGTTAAGATACAAAACGTCTCGTTGTTGGCCCTTGTTTTCGTTCCCTCAACCAGACTGAAACCATCATAGCGTATTTTTTGCGGATGGTCAACACTTTTTTGCTATTATTTTGTCGCAAAAAATACAACTAGGCCCACAAGCACGCCAAGCAGCGACCCAACGAAGATCTCGAGTGGTGTGTGTCCCTGCGCAGCCCGCGGTAATGTGACGTCGACTCCAGTCTTCTTGATGACCTGCTGGATGGCAATACCCTGCTCTCCTGATGAGCGCCGCACCTTGACAGCATCGTAGCAAATAATCAACACGAGCAATGTCGTGACACCAACAAGCGGCGACTGCAGCCCCTGCTGCAGCACTAGCACCGTCCAGACAGACAATGATGTGGCGGCATGCGAGCTCGGCATGCCGCCAGAGATGAAGAGCTGATGGGTAAAGTCCAGCACCTTGCCCTTGGCGTGGGCAATTGCAAACTTAATGACGTGAGCAATTGCCCAGCTGATGGCGATAGCCACAATATATGGCGAGAGATACCATGGCATGGTTATGCTTCCTTATCCTCGTCTTTTTCGCGCACAATACCGATCGATGAGACAGTATCTCCCTCGGCAAGACGCATCACTCGCACGCCTTGAGTGGTGCGACCAAGGGTTGGGATGTCGTGGAGCGCCACACGAATGGTTTGGCCATTTTGGCTGATGAGGAGTGCCTCGGTGGCATCAGGCTCGAGAGTTTGCACAGCGATAATCGGCCCAGTCTTGGCAGTGACAACCGCTGCTTTGATACCAACCCCACCTCGCTTATGGCAGGGGAAGTTGGCCGCTTTGGTAATCTTGCCGTAGCCGTTTTGGCTGATGACGAGCAATTGCTGGTCGCTACTGGTGACGATGTCCATCCCCACCACCGTATCATCGGGGCGGAGACGTACACCACGCACGCCACGAGCAACGCGCCCCATTGGCCGACACTCTGTCTCGCTAAAGCGCACGGCCTGGCCAGCCGATGTTGAGATTATTACATCATTGTCACCATTGGTCTGTTTAATCCAGCGCAGCTCATCACCATCGTCGAGTTTGATAGTGATGAGGCCATTGGTGCGGATGTTGGCGTAGTCTCGTAGTGTTGTCTTTTTCACAGTACCCTTGGTTGTCGCCATAAAGAGGTAGCCATCATCGCTCGCATCTTTAGCGTGATTAATGATTGATGTAATTTTCTCTTCAGGCTGGAGCTGGAGCAAGTTGACCGCCGCAACGCCTTTGGCTGCGAGGCTGGCAGCAGGCACTTCGTACGCCTTGAGGCGGAAGACCCGACCCTTGTTGGTAAAGAAGAGCAGCCAGTCGTGGGTGTTGGCCGGAATAAGCTGGTCAATGCCGTCTTCTTCCTTAGTAGACATGCCACGCTTGCCCTTGCCACCTCTGTTTTGGCGGCGGTATTCACTCACTAAAGTACGCTTAATGTAATTCTCTGCTGTGAGAATAACAACGGTCTCTTCCTCAGGGATGAGCTCTTCGTCGCTGAATTTGCCGAGCTCATGGTCGATGATCTTGGTGCGGCGCTCGTCACCGTACTTTTCTTTCATCTCAAGCAGTTCCTCTTTGATGAGGCGCAGGATCTCATTCTCATCAGCCAGGATAGCTTCTAGCTGCTTGATAAGCTCGTGCAGATAGCGCAGCTCGTCTTCGATCTCTTGGCGGTCAAGGCCGGTTAGCTTGCGCAGTTGCATAGCAAGAATTGCCTTGCCTTGGATTTCACTGAGCGCAAAACGCTCCATCAACCCCTGCAAAGCATCGTTGTAATTCTTACTTGCTCGAATCAGCTTGACGACTTCATCGATATTATCAAGCGCGATCTTGAGCCCCTCAAGAATATGCGCCCGCGCCTTGGCCTTCTTGAGCTCAAACTCAGTGCGGCGGCGCACCACAATACGCCGATGCGTGATGAACTCACCAAGGATATCATGCAAGCCAAGTACCCGTGGCTGGAGCCGCATCGCGTTCTCGCTACTGGGCACAAGCGCTAGCATGTTGTAGTGGAAGTTGGTTTGCAGTGCAGTGAGCTTGTAGAGCTGGTTCAGCACCTTCTTGGGGTAGGCATCCTTTTTGAGGTCGATGACGACACGCACATTACCCCGAGCCGATTCATCACGCAGGTCGCTGATGGAGGTAAGCTTTTTTTCATGAACGAGGTCGGCAATCTTCTCGATCAGCGTTGCTTTATTCACACCATAGGGCATCTCTGTGATGACGATGCGGTAGCGCCCACGCTTCTTCGTCTCCTCAATGGCTGCCACGGCGCGCATTGTCACACTGCCGCGGCCAGTGGCGTAGGCTTGGCGCATTGGCGTGCCACCATAGACCACGGCACCAGTTGGAAAGTCCGGCCCTTTGATATGCTGCATGAGGTCATCCAGCGTGGCATCAGGGTTGTTGATAAGCTCGACTGTTGCATCGACCACCTCACCAAGATTGTGGGTCGGGATGTTCGTTGCCATACCAACGGCAATACCAACCTGGCCGTTAAGTAGTAGATTAGGCAGCTTGGCCGGCAAGACGGTCGGCTCTTGGCGAGTAGCGTCGTAGGTGTCGCGGAATGGGACGGTTTCTTTATCAATATCTGCCAGGAGCGCCTCCGACACACGCGTCATCTTGGCCTCGGTGTAGCGCATTGCAGCAGGCGGGTCACCATCCATCGAGCCAAAGTTCCCCTGCCCCTGTACTAGTGGGTAGCGCTCAACCCAGTCTTGAGCCATACGCACCATAGCATCGTAGATCGAGCTATCGCCGTGTGGGTGGTATTTACCCATCACCTCACCAACGATCTGAGCACTCTTGATCGTCTTAGATGTCGGACCGATGCCCATTTTGTCCATCACATAGACGATACGACGGTGGACGGGCTTCATGCCATCACGCACATCAGGCAGCGCGCGGTCGACAATGACCGACATCGAGTAGCGCAGGAAGTTGTCCTCCATCACGTCCTCGACGGTGCGTACCTCCACACTGCGCGAGTGGCTCTGGTCGGGCACGGTGGCTGGGGTGGTTGGTTGGTTATCTTCTGGCTGCATTGTATGTTCCTCGTTCATAGATTAGATATCAAGCTCCTCTAGGCTGACCTTCGCAGCGTTGGCCTGGATGAAGTTCTTGCGCACGCTTACTTCGTTGCCCATTAGCTTGGTAAAGATTGCGTCGGCACGCTCGGCATCCTCCAGCTGGACTTGCACGAGCACGCGGTGCTCGGGGTTCATCGTCGTCTCCCACAGCTGGTCGGCATCCATCTCACCGAGACCCTTGTAGCGCTGGAGGGCAGACTCACTCAGTCCAGCTTGTTTGATGCGGGGTTCGCTTGGGTCTATCTCTACCCCACGAGCCTTGCGCGCTGCAATCTGCTCGTCGTAGTAGGCCTCGAGCGCTTCTTCGTTGTAAATATATTCTTGCTTGTTGCCCGAGAGACGGAGCTTAAATAGAGGTGGCTTGGCCAAATAAATATGCCCTGCCTCCACCACCGGCTGCATATAGCGGAAGAAGAAGGTCATGAGCAATGTGGCAATGTGGCTGCCGTCGACATCGGCATCAGTCATGATGATAATACGGTTGTAGCGCAGCCCCTTGATGTCGAAGGTGTCGCCAATCCCCACACCCATACCCTTGATGAGGCTGAGGATCTCACGGTTGGCGTACATTTTGTCGAGGCGGGCACGCTCGGTGTTGAGCACCTTACCACGCAGTGGCAAGATAGCCTGAGTACGGCTGTCGCGCCCAGTCTTGGCCGAGCCACCAGCTGAGTCACCCTCCACAATGTACAGCTCACACTCTTCAGGGTTTTTGCTGGAGCAGTCGGCCAGCTTGCCTGGCAGGCTTGCGCCATCAAGCGCCCCTTTGCGGATCACGGTATCACGCGCCGCTCGGGCAGCCTTGCGAGCGCGGGCAGCCAGCGTCGCTTTGCCAACGATCTTCTTGGCCACCGCCGGGTTTTCTTCTAGATAGTACGAGAAATACTCGCTCATTACTTGGTCAACGTAACGCCGCACCTCGGGGTTACCAAGCTTATTCTTGGTTTGGCCCTCAAACTGCGGGTCGGGCAGCTTGACGAGGATAACGGCGGTGAGCCCCTCGCGGATGTCATCGCCCGAGAGGTTGTCATCCTTCTCCTTGAGAAGACCATTCTTGCGCGCATAGTCATTAATAACACGGGTCATTGCCGCGCGAAAGCCCACAAGGTGTGTCCCACCATCAGGGGTGAGCACGTTGTTAGCGAAAGGTCGGACGGTTTCGACATAGGTATCGTTGTATTGCACCGCCACCTCGATCATCGAGTCCTCGACCTGCTTCTCCACATAAAAGACATCGTCGCTCAGCACATCTTTACCAACGTTAAGGTTCTTGACATAACTGCGAATCCCTCCCTCGAAATAAAAGGCCTGGCGCTGCTTGGTACGCTCATCATACACAGTGGTGTAGACGCCTTTCGTGAGGTAGGCTTGGTGGCGAAGGTAGTGTACCACCCACTTGTAGTCGAAGTCGACTGTCTCTTTAAAGATGGTCGGATCGGGATAGAAGATAATCGTTGTACCGTCAGGCCGGTCGGTTTTGCCCTTATTCTTGAGCGGTACAGTAGTATGGCCACGCTCAAATTCAATCCGATAGAGGCGTCCTTTGCGCACCACCTCAGCCACGAGACGGCTGGACAGCGCATTCACTACGCTCGAGCCCACACCGTGCAAGCCAGACGACACCTTGTAGCCACCGCCACCAAACTTACCACCGGCGTGCAGCACCGTCAGCACTGTCTCGAGCGTGCTCAGGCCAGTCTTGGGATGCTTGTCCACCGGGATACCGCGCCCGTTGTCCGTCACCATCAAGCCACCATCGGCCAAGATACGCACATCGACGCGCGAGGCATAGCCCG
Source organism: uncultured Candidatus Saccharibacteria bacterium (assembly GCA_963545865.1). Classification (GTDB taxonomy): domain Bacteria; phylum Patescibacteriota; class Saccharimonadia; order Saccharimonadales; family Saccharimonadaceae; genus Saccharimonas. The sequence goes on along the minus strand of CAUUJX010000001.1, from coordinate 274,606 downwards.
CAATCGCTTCATCGATGGAGTTATCAGCAATCTCCTTAATCAAGTGGTGCACGCCATCGTAGCCCGTGCTACCGATATACATCCCCGGGCGCTTACGGACTGGCTCGAGACCCTCGAGCACCTGAATTTGCGAACCGTCATACGATCCATTATCTACTTGTTTGTTCATTCATTTCCCTCACTATTAGGTCATTCGGGTTACATTACACGCACCTTATTGTATCATAATCGCCGAATCAGCGAAAATAACAGGGGTAGAATAGCCTGCATACTAGCGGCTTTTATTCATATTTGCTCGTCGCAACGAGCCATAGGCCACTGATAAACGCTATCGGCGCAATCACGACCCACGTAATGCCGCCATATATCGCAGCCGATATGACGAACAAGACACCTCCCCGCACAGCACTCATCGTACCCAGCCACTTCACTACATCAGAAGTAAAGAGACCCAGGTCATACCCATGCGCACATAGCAGCACAAACAGCAACACACCATGCATCATCACCAGTGGTATGACTGGCCCAACCATCAGCCAGAAGCCAACTTTGCGTTTCATCATCTGGTTTTTCGTTGTGCAATCTCCATCATCTTTAGACCGCACTGGCAAGGCTGGCTGCGTGCCAAGCAGGAGATACCAGAGGTAGAGTGAGCCAACCAGGCTGAGCACATCGCTAACGATGATCATCGCATCACTCTGTACGCCCACCTTAAGTGGATTCTGCAGCACCCAAAAAGCATACAGCGTCGAGCCAGTCATAAACACGGCATTAACTGCAAGTAAGCTCAACGCTCCAATCCTCTGCCAATACCGATCGGTGCGGTGCGACTGCCGCAGCGCAAGATAGCCCTGCACCAGCACACTAATACTCCAAACAACTAGTAGCCACCCAAACGCCCGCTCCCCGATAGTCCGGCTACTCACGAGCGTGACACTATGCATACACAGCACCGCTGCACTGGCAATCGTCCCAACCGCACCAGCAATCACACAGGCCTCAAGCAGTGGGCGGCGCGGCGGTGCAGACACATCAGATGTGCCTGTGTGGCTATGCTGTTTTGCAGTAGTTGTAGCGATGGATTGCGTTGGCATGGGGCGATTCTCCTCTGTTAGGCGGTAGTTTTGGTGCTTAAGTTATTCGCGCTGGCTGTTTGCCACAAGAACCATACCAATGATAAGCATGACGATACATGGCACAATCAAGATCATGCCAGCGATCATAAAGATAAGGTGAATCATGCTGAAAAACGATAGTATTGACGTAAAGATCGTAGTACCTCGGCTTGTGCCGCTCATCAGCATCAACGTCCCCGAAAACTGCGCAAGAGCCGGAAGCACAAATGCCGTCACAATTAGCCAGAGGCCAACCCGCCGACGTCGCATCAAACGAGCATATGTTGTGGCGAGCACATCAGGCGCAGTACGTGGCGCGATTGTCCGCTTCGTACAGAGTAATAAGTACCAGAGGTAGATGGAGCCAAGCACAGCGATGACGGTACTTACCTGCATGACTGTACTGTTTATCCATATAACCGCCTTTTGTCCAGGGCTCACAAAGAACAAATTGTATAGCCATTCGCTTATGATGAGTGCGGCTGGGTTGCCCGCCACTAAGAGCACGGCAAGGAAGCGCTGTATATAATGATCTGTCCGGTGGAGCTGCATCAGCGTGCTGATCCCCTGCACCACCAAGCTCACGCTCCACATGAGGATGAGCCAACCAGCTACCCGCTCTGGCGGTGTGCGATCTACCTGCCCCACCATCAGTGCACCATAGAAGCTCACCATTGCAGCATACATCAGCATTCCTGCTGCTCCCGTCGCAATAAACGCTTCGAGCACTGGCCGGCGGCGAGCTGTGGCGTGTGCAACAGAGGTAGCTGACGATGGCGATGTGTCTGTGTGGCTAGATGATGTATTATCTACGACAGCTTGTGCTGAGCTGCTTGGTTGTGTGCTAGGTGATGGAACAGAGGTCGTATCTGCCTTTGTTGTTTTCTTCGCAATAGATTGTGACTGTTGTGATTTTTGTTTAGTGCGCTGCGCCCTGCGCTTCTTTGGGGATGATGTTGCTTTTGTCTCAGACACAGCAGGCGCTGCTGGGGTTGATTTTTTTCGTGGCATAGAACCGTCCTCCTCTGCCTAGTATACGCGCCTCTTCACCGTTTTGCCACATAAAAACATGCAATTGCCTCAAATGCAAAGACTAATGCCAGCTCGTACCAGCCACCACGCCCCACCGAGCGCGCACCAATCAGCAGCACTGGTGCCAGCGCCAGTACCGAGCCAAAATAATAACAACGCCGAAAGCTGAGCGTCACCGCTCGCCGCTGCGCCTCGGGCAACCAACGCCGCAGTGCCGCTACAATACCCGCCAGCAGGTACGTTAGCAACCCCAGCATTACCACATAGCACAGCACAAAGACCAGCACGATCCCCAGGGGGTGAATCGTCGCTGGTGTGGTAGTCTGCAGCACAATAGCCAGCAGCACCGCTGCAGCTATACTCATACTCGCAAGCAGGATTCTTCGAGACATATCTATCACTATACCAAGCAATCCGTCTGGTGAGAAGCCCGAGCAGCTGCACAAAGCAACGCGCTTGCAGCGTCCTCATAAGTAAAAATTAGGACGCCCGGCAGCCGCTACGGGCCGAGGTGCTCCACAGTGTGGAGCATGAGTGGTGAGCCCTCGGCATGCGCCGTATAGAACGAGGCCACCACGCGTCGACGCCAACGATGACAAAAGTACTTCTACTTGGGGGGTACTCTATATAGTATTGGCGGAGCGCAGGCAGTGCCAAAGCTCAGCGCTATGCCGCGCTCTGCCGCTGCCTGGTGTGCGCCAATGGCGACGCCATGTTGGGTTATGTAGGGTAAGCTTTTCCGTTTTTTCTTGGGTGTTTGTGTTTGTCAAAGCTTACTTCTAAGTTAGCACAAGCACTATGGTAAGTCAATGTGTTTTGCGGCTGAACTACAAAACCCCAGCAGGGCTTACGCGCTATGGTTATTGTGTGCAGCACGCTTGGTTATGACGATATTCGGCTTTGACGCTCAGCAATGGGCATCGAGCCACTATTGCTTATGGTAGCTCAACCAACGCACAGGTCGTTTGCGGTTGCCATACATCGCACCAACGCAAAGCACAAGCGACATCGCTATCGTGCGAACTATCGCAAAACATTGCCTCGCCACGCCCTTTCTCCCCCACACGAACATTGGCGGCGCGCCCACCTCTCGCACCTCTGTGCTACCTAGAGTTGTGCACAGGCATTTTTGTTGTATATAGTGCAATAATTTTTTGTTCGTTTTTGGCTATGTACTGTATGCTACCTCTGTTGTATTTCATTGCTCGTGTTGTGTTTATTACGCAGTTTTTTGGCGATATGAGGCCCACCTAGGTATATGTTCGATGTGGTATTTTTTACGCAAAAATATTGCCAAAAATCGTTGACACAAGCAGTTTTCTCCCATATCATAAGGGTAGCTTCTGAATAAAAAAATTATGCAGAGGCCAAAAATAAACAATATACGAAAACTCCACATCCAAAAACAACCACTACTCGCAGGTGGTTGTTTTTTTGGTGAGAGAGCTTGGCTAGTACGCGACCCTTGGTGATACTTCGCAGCAGTGTTTGTGATTTGTACGATTTATATACTCACCCGCAACACAACACTGCGAGATTCCAGTTTGGTCGACTCTCACTGCCACTCATCTGGCAGTGGTGGCAGTGGACTGTCATTTTGCGGCTTGCTATAGAGCGTCACAAGGCGCGGCCCAATTTGGCTGGTCTCACCATCACGCACATGTGCACCATGTATCATAGCGAACCGTGCTACTGGGTGTTGCTCAGCCCAAGCCGCACTAGCGTCACCACCTTGTGAGTTCCGTGGAATATACGCCTCATCTTCGTACGGCGCGACATCTGAGCGCCACTCAACAACACTTAGATCCCCTTCGGGCGCTTCGTCCGACTCGTATAACCCTACATTCACAAATCCGTTCTCCTTCAGTACACGATCAGACTCTTGAGCGAGAAGGATTATTTTATTCTCAACTTCGTGACCAGTTTCATGCCCAAACGCTGCTCGTGCGAGCCCTTTTACGCGCTCTATGCTACGCTTCCATAATTCGTTAACGTTTGATGGATATTCCTTGTGTGTCATAATACATACTATAATGCAACACATCTGTCATAATGTCAATAAAAAATCGCCCACTCTTGGTGAGCAATCATCTTCTATGTGGTGGAGCTGCCGGGTACTGCCCCCGGGTCCGCTTGGTGCCCTCGTATTCGTCTACGAACATAGGTTTGTTTATGTGTTTGACAACGCGAGGCCGATCAGAAACAAACCAAAAATACAGCCTATCGTTGCGCGGTATATGTCCTCTCCTCGTGCCGCTGCCACCAGGAGAGCAAGCAACATAGCTATGACACTACAAGGTGCCCTGTTGCCATGCACCTCATAGCGATCGCCAGACTAAGCGGCGAGTGCAGCCGCGGTCTTGGAAGATGCGAAGATCTCCTCAACACTGCGGAATGCTGCTGCAACTTTACTTTTTGCAGTTATATCTATGCGTGTCGTGCATATCCGATTCGCAGAATACAATGACAAAGTCCAAACGTCGAACGCTATATCAGCCCCACGTCTGTATATAATTATAGCACGGTTTTGCTCATGTATAACCTCCCGTAGCTTGGATCTTGCAACTATGAGCAACATGAGGTTGGCTTTCTTGGAGAGGTTTAAGCCCCAGATCATCTCACAGCGCCAAAGCGCCCTCATCTCCATCGCAGCGCTCTTTTTCTCTATCTCTGTATACAGAATTGTATTCTCACAGATTTGTAAGCTCATACAAACTCATACAAAAACAATTTGCACAGCCCTCACCAATATGCTTAACTATAAACAGCATGAACAAAGTCGCAAAAATCAGGTCGGTTGCGCCCGTAGGGTTCGCTGGCCATATGATTGACGTCGAGAGCGACATGACCAAGGGCCTGCCTGCCCTGCAGATCGTTGGCCTGGGCAACAAAGCGATCGACGAAGCGCGCGAACGAGTGCGCAGCGCCATCACCAACTCCCTGCTGGAATATCCAGCCCAGCGCATCACCATCAACCTCGCGCCGGCCGAGCTACCCAAAGACGGCACACACTACGACCTGCCGATTGCCCTCGCCCTCCTGACCAGCAGCGGCCAGCTCCGGCCCGAGCAAGTGGCTGGTACAGTCTTCGCTGGTGAACTGGCACTTGACGGCACACTCCGCCCGATCAAAGGTGCCATTACCATTGCCGAAGCTGCTCGTGATAATAATTACAACACTGTCTATTTGCCCACAGAAAATCTCGCCCAAGCTTCACTCGTATCAGGGGTGACGCTCTATGGTGTACCAGATCTTACAACACTCTTCCTCCATCTCAAGGGCGAAAAACTGCTACCAATCTACCGGCCACCGCCCACTGATGATAAACCAACAACACCCGCGTCATCACCTCTGCTTGACGATATCTACGGCCAGGCCCAAGCCAAGCGCGCCCTCACTATTGCCGCAGCGGGCCACCACAACATCCTCTTCACTGGGCCGCCCGGCACCGGCAAGTCGATGCTGGCCAAGACGCTGCCCAGCCTCTTGCCGCCCCTGACTCCAGATGAACAGCTAGCGGTGACGAAGCTGCACAGCCTGGCTGGTCTCTCGCTCGACCAAAGCGTCCAAGCGCGGCCATTTCGGGCGCCGCACCACACAGCAAGCCGCGCATCATTGATTGGCGGTGGGTCGGTGCCGCAGCCTGGCGAGGTAAGTTTGGCCCACCTGGGCGTGCTCTTCCTTGATGAGCTGCCCGAATATCCGCGCACGACGCTTGAGGTATTGCGCCAGCCACTGGAGGATACCACTGTAACGGTCACCCGAGCGCGCGGGCGTGCCACCTACCCAGCCGATTTTATGCTGGTGGCCACCATGAACCCCTGCCCCTGTGGTTACTACGGCGACCCAACGCACGCGTGCACCTGCAGTAGTACGCAGATCATCGCCTACCAGAAGCGCCTGTCTGGGCCATTGATGGATCGGATTGATATGATCATCCCCGTCAATCGCATCCCTAATGAGCAACTGCTCTCACACCGCACCACCACCGATCACGAGCAGTGCAGCGCCACTGCTGCCATCTCTACCGCCATCCGCGCTCAAGCCGCCCGCTATGGTGGCAGCGCCATGCGCAATAGCCGCCTCAGTTCGGCTCAGGTGCGGCGCTCTATCCCACTCTCGCCAGAGGTCAAGCAGTTCCTTGATGCTGCCAGCACCAAGCTTGGCCTCAGCCCGCGCGGTTACTTCAAAGTCATCAAGGTAGCCCAGACCATTGCCGATCTTGACGAAGCGCCGCGCATCACCATTGCTCACGTCTCCGAGGCGTTGCAATATCGACAACCAGCGCCCATCAAAGCGTTGTAAAAATATCGTCGTGTATCTTACATCACATTCTACCTCTGTAATTCGCCATATATCAGTGAAATCTTGATAACTACGTGTGATTTACAACATTTGACAAATCATTCATCAGCCAGTCATACTAGAGCCATGCAAGCAAACTACTCCAACCAACCCCTCCACTACCCTACTCCAGGCCAATCAGCGATCTTCCTCGCTGGCCCCACCCCACGCTTCGATGAAGCATCGCAGCAGCTCATCTCTGCATCGTGGCGGCCCGAGGCCGTGCGGATCTTTGCGAGGCTGGGCTACGAGGGGATCGTCTACGCGCCAGAGAACCATGATGCCTCGCCCCAGCGCGAGCTCGATCTCCTCAAGCAAGCACGCTGGGAGTGGGAAGCGCTCGACGCAGCAACAGTGGTGCTCTTTTGGGTGCCACGGGTGATCGACCGGTCGCTACCCACACTGGGCATGCCCGCCTTTACCACCAATGTAGAATTTGGCTTCCATATCGGCAAGAACCCCGCCAAGGTCGTCTACGGCCATCCAGAGGGCGCGCCCAAGACGCGCTACCTTGACGCGCTCTACACCGAGCACACTGGGCGGCAGCCAAGCACAACACTCGAAGAGACGATCACGCAGGCAATTGCCTGTGCCAAGGCGCTGCAGATGCAGGACAATTAGCCACTCATCTCTTCACCACGTATCGTTTTCCGCATTCACCCTCTCTACATTCCCTTCGGTGGAGCGTGAAGTTCCTTATCAATAACCTCGCAAAGACAAGGAGTTCTAACACTCGTAGCACCCCACCTATAGCGTCTACCAACGAGCAATCACCGCAAAAAATCACCAAACTGCAGCATATTTTATTTGCCTTTTGCGGCGACATCTGGTAAACTTTTGGGGAGTCAATTCGTTTTAAGCTCAAGCAAAGGAGAGCACAATCAAATCAACCACCCGCATCAACGAAGCCATCCGTGCACGCGAGTTGCGCGTCATTGGCGAAAGCGGCGAACAACTTGGCATCATGAGTCGGCAAGCAGCCCTGGATAAGGCGCGGCAAGCTGGCGTAGACTTGGTGGAGTTTTCGCCCAATGCTAACCCACCCGTTGTGAAGATCATCGATTGGGGCAAATATCAGTACCAAAAGATGAAGGAGCAGCAGCGCAATAGGCGAAGCAATAAAGCCAATGAGCTCAAGCAGATGCGTTTTGGCCTAAAGATTGGTGCTAATGATCTGGAGATCAAGCTACGCAAGATTCGCAAATTCCTGGCTGAGGGGCACAAGGTCAAGGTTTTGATCTTTTTCCGCGGCCGCGAGATGGCGCATCGTGAGCTTGGCTATAACCTAATTAGCCAGGTCGTCTCCGCCCTTGAGGACGAAGCGATTGTCGAGCAAAAACCACTGATGGCTGGGCGCAACCTCAGCATCGTAATAAGGAGTAAGTAATGCCAAAACTCAAGACCCACAAGGGCACTGCTAAGCGCATTAAGCTAACCAGTACCGGCAAACTGACCCGTCGGCGTGCCTTCGGGAACCACATGCTCTCCAAGAAGAGCAAATCGCGCAAGCGCAATATCAACACCCCTGCTACCATCACCGGTGGTATGGCCAAAAATGCTAAACGAGCCTTAGGAGTCTAACATATGCGCGTCAAACGAGGAACAACCGCCCACGCTCGCCACGCCAAGATGCTGCGAGCTGCCAAAGGAATGCAACACAATCGCACCCGGAGCTTCCGCCTTGCCAAGCAAGGGGTAATCCGGGCTCTGCAATACGCCTACCGCGACCGTCGCAACCGCAAGCGCGACCTGCGCCAGTTGTGGATCACCCGCATCAATGCTGCTGCCAGGCAAAATGGTACCACCTACGGCCGCCTGATTGCCGACATCAAGGCCGCTGGTGTGGCACTCGACCGCAAGGTCCTCTCCGAGCTCGCCGTCAACGAGCCACAGGCTTTTGCAGCTGTCGTGAAGCAGGTTACTCGCAAGTAGTGTAGCAATTTATACGACGTTGTGAAGAATACACACCTCCGTAACAGGGGTGTGTATTTCTGCTTGCCCAGTCGCCGGCCTCCAGATATGTTCTTATTCAGCAAGGAGGCTGTAGAAAATCAAAGCTCCAAAGCTGGAGCTAACACATCATACCTTAAAGCAGCCTATCGATAAGCCGGGTTCTGTCGTGGATGATCATCTATCTAGTTTGCAAATTGCTCTGCAAATCGAGCGGTTAGCGATAGCCACAAGCGGATCACTCATCCGTGGCTATCTCCTTGCAGCCGACAGGGTTTACCTCCGCGGCATGTCACCATGCAGCGCTGTGAGCTCTTACCTCACTCCTTTCACCCTTACCCCGCTACTCGAGCGCTACTGCACACAAGCATTGGTGTTGCGGAGCGGTATCGTTTCTGTGGCACTTTCCCTAGGGTTGCCCCCGGTCGCCGTTAGCGACTGTCGTATCCTGTGCTGCCCGGACTTTCCTCTTGCTAGGTCGCAAGCGATCATCTAATAGACTGCCTCCCTATTATAGCATAAGGGATTTATGATACGTGGGTGTCAAAACCTTCATCGTCAGTGCAGGGCCCTCTTCATCACTTCATCTAATGGAGTGTGCTCATCGGTTGCAATAACCGATTAGCAGCCCTGGCGTCAAGAGGTCGATACTCGGGGAGTGTTGACCCTTATAGCGTTCTATCGGAGGAAGTGATGAAGAGTGCCCGTGTGTGATAGTGATACTCTTAGCCTTCAACCATCAAAAAATCCCAGACTCACCCCGGACGCTTGATATTCCCCTGCATGATGCAAGGTGGGTTTCCTCATCCATACCCACGGGTACGGTGAATGTTGGAATCCCTATCATATGATGTTAGGAAAATCATACACGCCCGATATTCGTCTGGGACACTCTTAGTATACCACAGAATGGTAGGCGGCGTCACGTTTGCAGCATCAAGAGCTGTGCACTTTCCTGCTTCGCCTCATACAAGCCGATGTTTGCTAACTATAATCTCCGGTATTAGAGCGATAGAGACATCAAAATAAATGGCAGATGTTCTATCTCATCTGCTGAACTATGGGTGCAGGATAAGCTATCGCCATTCAGCCCCTCATCAAGCTAGCTTATCTCCAACCTCGCACAAGCCCCTTAAGCCACAAAATGCCTAGCGCCTAGCCAAGCGACACGCCAAACACCAGCGAGAAAAGCTGCAAGATACCCCTGATGGCCGCCATCATCACATTGCCAATAGCCGAGCTGCCGACCAACACCAGCACAAAGACCAGCATCACACCGTACTGCTCCACCACCTCCATGCCGCGGCGCACAAACTCCGGCGCCAAAGCATACAGCACACGCGAACCATCGAGCGGCGGGATAGGCAGCATATTAAAGACAAAGAAACCAAGATTCACACTCACTGCCGTAGCAAGTAACGGCTGCGCCGCTGGCCCAGCGATCGTCGCATATAGGCCGAAGCAGATGAAGGCAATGACGAAGTTCGTCAGCGGCCCAGCGAGCCCCACCAGCGCTGCGCCCCATTCGTCACCACGCACTCGCTCGGGGTTGTACGGCACTGGCTTAGCCCCACCAAACACTGGTAGGCCCAGTAGTGCCAAGCTCAGCGGCAAAAGGATGGTCAAAAATGGATCAATATGATGCAGTGGATTGAGCGTCAAACGCCCCTGCTCCTTAGCCGTATCATCGCCCAGCCAGTATGCCATAAAGCCATGCATCGCCTCGTGCAGCGTCATTGAGATAAGAATAACGACAAGGACGATAATGAGATGAGCGATATCAATATGCATTTCTTTATTGTACCATCACCGCTCGCCGTGCCCAAGGCTTTGCCTTGCTATGTAGCGTCATATATACTGGTACTATGTCTATAATCACCTACCATACCGACACCAAGCCGATCGACCATATCGAGATCACCGAGCCTACGCAATGCCGCCATGTACTCGAGGATATCGCACAGCGCGCGCTCAGCCTTGCCAGCACACTCCAACCAGCAGACGAGGACACGATAGAATTACCAGCATCAATGCAAAAATACAGTAAATATTACAATGATGTAGAGAGTACAACCGTTGTTACCACTGTTGATTCTCATCAAACAACACTTGATGCCACACGCCACGCTGGCCACAATAGCATCAGTTGGAACGTCTTTATCGACCAGCCGCTGCCACAACCAACCACCCTCACACAGGTGTGTACACTGGTGCAAGCAGAGCAGCCAGACTACGCAACCGCTAGCTGGCAATCTCACAATGCAGATGGCTCAGACCGGCACATCATGGTCTTTGCCTCGCCTAGCAGTGTGCGAATCAACCTCCTGCGGCATACTGGTAGCGATACGCAGCGGCTCCCCATCGATGACCCGCAAGCAATTATCGATGAAGTATTTGGCAAGTAATACCATAGACTCAAAGCCCAAAAGCACTCCTACACTCCTACCCCACTATGGTAAACGAAAATATCTGGAGGCTAGCGACATGGCAAGCAGACAAGCTTTGTGGTATATTCTAGCTAGAACATTTTCGGTGCGGTAATTCTGCTGTAATAGCGGATAGATACCTCAGCACCCACCTTGACATTGCCTCCGTGGCAGCGTATACTAATACAGATTGTAATAATATAAGTTATAAGTGGAATAAGAATATGGCAGCACGATGTGAACTGACTGGCAAGGGTAAGCAATTCGGCAACAATGTGAGCTTCTCGTTGCGACGCACCAAGCGAGTCTTCAAACCAAACCTTCAGAAAAAGACCTTCATTGTAGATGGGCAAAAGGTCACTATGGTTCTCTCGACCAAGGCGATCCGTACCCTCAAGAAAAAAGGCTTGCTCACCAGCACCAAGACAAAGGCCAAGGCTGCGGCGTAGTCGCCCAGAGCAAACGATAACTGTAAAAATATCCCCTTCCTTTCATAGGGGATATTTTAGTGGTTACTTCGCTTTATCTAACTCAGCAATTGTCGCGAGCACACCAGCGAACTGCCGAGCAAACTCTGGCCGCAGCACCAATACACGCTGGGTGCCAACCGCTTCACTCGTGACAATGCCTGCTTCGCGCAGGACTTTGCAGTGGTGCGAGACAGTCGAGAGTGAGAGATTATGATCGATCTGGCTGCAGCCCAGCCGCCCCTCCGCAGCCAAGCGACGGACAATCCGCAGCCGCAGCGGATCGGACAGGGCGGCAAAGACATGCTCTGGTGCGAGTGCGTCAGTTGGGGTGTTTTGTTGGGATGTCATTTCCTTTGTATTGTCTCATACCTGCTGGTCATTGCCAAGGCAAGCACTACTACGCCGGACGCCACGAACGGAATTACCTGCGCTGGCTGGCTACTAATAATCGCACTGCCTAGCATACCACCAAAGCCTTGACCAATGTAAATACTGGATGAATTGAGTGAGAGATTCAGCTGAGCCCGTTCTGGAGCAAGCGCAATGATGCGGTATTGCTGAGCAATCGTGGCAATCCAAGCACTAGCTGTCCATAATAGCACACTGCCACCAACGAGCCCAAGCGCACCTGGCATCCCAGCCGCCACACCAAGCAAAGCAAGCGCCAGCGCAAAGGCAAGCATTGCCCAGCGGGCCAGCCAAATGTGGGCAAAACGATCGGTCAGCCAGCCGCCTAGCACGCCGCCCAGGAGCGAGCCCACACCAAAGATGAGCAAAATCCAGCTAAAGTATTCGTGCAGACCCGCCTGCTGTACCACCGCACTCAGATATGAAATCACGCTGGTACCAGCGACAAATATCACTACTGTTATCAATAACGTCAGTGCAACCTGACGATTAGCCAGGCCTGCTACTAATGTGCGAATCGTTGGTACCTGCTGCGCTGGCTGTGCCTCACGTGCCCGAATGCCCAGCACAATGCCACACAACACCAGCACCGCAGCCACTGCCATCGCCCAAAACAGCGTATGGTAGCCATAGCGCTCCCCCATAACCGAGCCTAGCGGCACAGCGAGCACCGTTGCCATCGTCATACCTGTTGTAACGACGGAGATTGCCTTGCCACGATGCTTGACTGGGGCAAGGCTAGTTGCCAAGGCCATTGCCGTTGGCATCATCATAGCTGAGCCCCATGCTGCCATCACTCGAGCTGCCACCATCAACACAAATGACGACGCAAGCGCTGCCACTCCATTACCAATTGCAAATATCGCTAGTGCTAGTATCAAGATCGACCGCCGATTGCGCCGCCCCATCACCATGCCACACAGTGGTGCCGCCAGTGCATACACCCACGCAAACACCGTCACCAAGAGGCCGGTCTGCCCCAGCGACACCCCAAGTTGCTGTGCCACCTGTGGCAATACCGCTGCCAGCATGAAGCCATCCGCTCCAATAACAAAGGCTCCTAGCGCTAGCACCGCAATCTTACCCCACGGCGTGGTTGATTGTTGTTCCATAAAACCGTTCCTTTCTTCGATATAAATCGAAATAATAGTGGTATTTCGAAGTGTATCGAATTTAGTGCGCTGTGTCAAATCGACCATGTTATGACAATGATTCCACTATGAATCTCACAATCCTCATCACTGTCTCGCACTCATTTCTTGAGAAAACTATAAGGGCTGGCCTCATCTTACCCATCAATTCACCAACACTCATGCCGACTACAACTAATATTCATAGTCCACCAGAGAAAGCAGCGAGGAGAAAATGGAGTAAAGATATACCACAAAAACCAGCCTCTCCACGAGGCTGGTTGCGCTTGGGGTATATGAATCCTAGCTTCGAGCCAGCTCAAACACCGTCAGCACTTCGGGCAGGTTACTCGCTGTTTTGATCTTGAGTTTGGGTTTTTGCTCGACTGGTGCACCGAGCTCCTTCTCAAAGACCTCCACTGTGTCTTGCGGTACTTCGTAATGCAACGCACTATCGGCATAGTGGACGGGCACCACCACCCGTGGCTCGATCTTGCGAATAATAGCGGCAGCACTTGTCGCATCCAGCGTGTAACCATAGCCACCCACTGGAATAATGACAATGTCGATCACTCCCAGTGCCTCGAGCTGAGCGTCAGTAAGCTCTGGCGCGATATTACCAATCACCGCAATGCGAATATCGCCACACTCAATGCGATATACCGTCGAGAGCTGCTCGCTCTCTGGCGTGTCGATGTGGCGCGTGGCTGCAATACCGCGGATGGTATAGTCACCCACTTCATACTCGCCAGGCTGATCAATGATAAGGCGCGCCTCGGGATTAGCTACTGCAAAGCGCTCTTCGGTCGCAAGCTCTACTGCGTCCTTCGTCTTAGCGTCCTTCAGGCCTAGCAGCGATAGTCTGGGGTCAACTGCGAGCGTGGTTTTCTTCGTCGCAATGATGACTGTGTTGCCGCCTTTGTATTCGATATCAAGCATGATTCTCTCCTTCGTCTTCTTTTAATATATTATCAACGTCTACCAATACGGTATGCTTGTTGGTCAGAATGGTGGTAATGAAGCGGTCGCGCACGCTCAGCCGGTAATAGAACTCGTCGTAGCTCAGGATGCTATACGTCAGCTCGCGCCCCTCCTGTCGCTCGATAACTGCCACCACGCTGCGCACTTTGGCGGCCGAGAGGTTACCCACGAGCAGCAGATCGATCGTACTGGCTGATCCTTTCACCAACGCCCCCGCCGCAATCGCCACACGCAGGCGCGGCAGCTGCATAATCGCATCTTGCCAAGCCGGCCGGTAGCCCGACTTGTTCTTGGCTGGAGCAATTTTTTGATCGGCAAAGATGACGCGCAGTGGTGGATAATATTCGTACTGCTGGTTTACTTCGTAGTACAATTTGTTATCCACGCTGTCGCTCGTGATAATCCCCACCTCCAGCATATTGAGCAGCTCGCGGCGCACCGAATTAATTTGCTCATTAATTAGCCGCGTAATCTCGCGCACATAAAATGCCTTTCCTGGGTTATTCAAGAAAAGGTGGAGCAATTTCACACGAGTTTTTGATCCAAACAGTGCATCTATCATTACGGTCACCAACTAGATTTATGGTATCACATCTGGTGCGCTTGCGCGAGCACCCGATTAAGGTAGGCCTCAGCATCCTCCAGGTCACACCATATAGTATCGGGATTACGTCGCAGCCAGGTCATTTGCCGCTTGGCCAGGTGCCAATCTGCCGTACAAAATGCCGCTTTGGCTTGTTCAAGTGTATACTCGCCCTGTTGTAATTTATGTATAATTGGGTAGATATTCCCTGTCATTGCTTCACTGTCCCAGCCGTATTGGGCCGCTATTTCCGTAGCTTCTTGTACAACACCATGTGCAAAAAGCTGCTCTGTCCGCTCAGCAATGCGCTCGCGTAGGGCATCACGCGGTGTTGCAATACCTACAACATAGGTATTTTTATCAACATGCTCTGACCTCTGTAACTGTTGTCCTTCTCGCACTATTGTATTAATGACATGCCTTTTGTTGTATTTATTACTGGGCAATTCTATGTTGTGTACTCGACAATGTTCGTGCAAAGTTTCTATAGAATCGCCCTGTAACTGCTGCATAAGCTTTTTGTTCACCGTTGGAAATTGAAATTTATACAACACTGCATCGACATACAGGCCCGTCCCACCGACGAGAAACGGAATGTGCCCACGCTGGCGAATAGCCGCAATCTGCTTATTAGCATAGCGCTGGAAATCCACTACTGTGAAGCGCTGGCCTGGCTCCACCAAGTCTAGCCCCCAGTGTGGCACAAGGGCTTGCTCGTGCGGCGAGGGCTTGGCAGTGCCAATATCCATACCCTTGTAGATGGTGCGCGAATCGGCGCAAATAATCTCACCACCGTACTGCTTGGCGAGGCGAATCGCCAGGCTGGTCTTGCCGCTAGCAGTTGGCCCAACGATGGCAATGAGTGGCAGAGCAGTGGATGCGAGAGGTAGTATGTTATTTTTTGTATGCATGCGAGCTACCTTTCAGATTATTATGTGACGCAGCAAGTGGCCGCCAGCGACGCTGTGCAAAATCAACCACGCGGTACGAATCATCACACTGGATCCCATCATGCTCGAGCAATTGCCGTTGCACCGCCTGCCCACCCGGAAAGCCGACCGCAAGGCCTCCCTTGCAATTCACAAGTCTATGCCATGGCAACTCCTCCGGCCCACCATGGGCAATCTCCCCCACTCGCCGTGCGGCGTATGGGTGGCCAGCAAAAGCTGCCAAGTCGCCATAGGTCGTCACTGTATCATCTGGCAGCTGTGCCATCAGCTCGTAGACGGCATCACGCAGGCTCATCGCTGGCAAGTCGCTCAATTGCCACCTCCACTTCGTACCAATTTGTGCAGCGCACTACCCCAGCTGGCAATGTTGCGGCTTGGTTCCAAGCATAATCGCCAAAGAGCAGCGCGTTGCGGCCATGTGCTGCCACCGCTTGGCAGTGCTTGAGCTGGTCGTCGATCAGCACATCGGCATTAATCTGCACCACCAACTCTGCCTTGGTGGCAAGGTGCGAACCATCCGTCAGCTCATCCCAAATGCCTGAGAAGTAGACTGATGTACTGGCGAAGATACCCGGAAAATGCTCGTCGATCCAGGCCATTGTATCGCTTTTCACTCGCAAGTGACGTGATGTCGCAATCATCAAGTGATGCTGCTGTGCCAAGCGCTCCAGTACCTCCAGCGCGCCGCCAATATGTCCATAGCCCGTACCGAGGCCAGCATCCATCAGCTCGGCACTGCGCCGCTTCACTTCAGCATTATCCACCTGCCACATCTTGGCCCAGTGCTCATCATAGTCATCGACCGTCAGGTTCGTCCCCCAGCGCTGGTTGCTAAAGGCGACGACGCCAGCGGCATTCTCCGCCAGCACGTCGTCGACATCCACAGCAATGCGTAGGCGGCGCATTAGCTCAGCTCCTCTAGATAGGCTGCTAGCTCATCCAACGGCATCGTTGTCTCGCCCTGCTGGGTACGCACACTTACCTGGCGGTTGGCTTTGTCGCGCGGGCCAACGATAATCTGCACCGGAATTTTTACAACAGTAGCTTCGCGGATCTTTTTGCTGAGCGATTCATTGCGCATATCTGTTGTATATCTTACCTCGTTGTATTTTATAGGACGCATCAGTACCACTGTTTTGAGCACCGATGTGATTTCATCAACATAGTCTTCTACGGTGTTGTTAATTGTGAGAATACGGACTTGCTCGGGCGCAATCCAGAAGGGGAACCACCCCGCTGTGTGCTCAATAAAGACGCTCAGGAAACGCTCAATCGAGCCCAGCAGCGCGCTGTGAATCATCACTGGCCGAGCCATGTCACCCGCTTCATCGGTATATTCGAGGCCAAAGCGCTCGGGCTGGACGAAGTCGAGCTGCACCGTCGCCACCTGGTGCTCGCGGCCAATCGCATCCGTCGCCATGAAGTCGATCTTCGGCCCATAAAAGGCCGCTTCGCCCTCCTGCTCGAAATAATCCAGTTGCTTGGCTATCACAGCTGCCTTGAGCTGAGCCTGGGCCGATTGCCACAATTCTGGTGCCCCAAGGTAGCCCTCACCCTCATCGCGATAACTCAGGCGGACACGCAGCTTCATCCCAACAATGTGGTACAGCTCCTCGGCGCAGGCCAGCAAATTACTCATCTCCTGCTCGATCTGATCTGGCCGGCAAAACACATGGCTATCATCCTGCGTCAGTGAGCGCACCCGGCTCAGGCCGCCCAGCTCGCCAGTTTTTTCGTCGCGGTAGTCGGTCGTCGTCTCTAGGTAGCGCACAGGCATATCGCGGTAGCTACGTGGCTGACTAGCAAAAATCTGCGTGTGATGCGGGCAGTTCATTGGCTTGAGAGCCATCTTGTCGCTCGTCTCTTGGCTCGTCACAAGGAAGAGTTCATCACCAAACTTCGCCCAGTGCCCGCTCGTCTCGTACAGATCTTTCTTGGTAATGTGCGGCGTCCAGACTTTGGCAAAGCCGTATTTCTCGCGCAGCTGGTTGGAGAGCTGGGCTGCTTTATCGCGCAAGATCGTGCCACGCGGTGTAAAGAGTGGCAAACCCACCCCCACCAGTGGCGACATTGTGTAGAGGTCGAGTTCTTTGCCAAGCTTACGGTGGTCGCGCTTTTTGGCTTCTTCGCGCATCTGTAGGTAGCTATCAAGCTCCGCTTGTGTTGCAAAGGCCACACCATAGAGCCGCTGCATCTGCGGCCGGGTCTCGTCGCCTCGCCAGTACGCACCAGCCACACGCAGCAACTTGAAAGCCCCCACCTTACCTGTACTCTCCACGTGCCCGCCGCGGCACAGATCGGTGTAATCGCCCTGAGAGTAGAGTGATACCGTCTTTACCTTACTCTCACCTTCTGCAGCGCTACCAAGGGCCTCTCCAGACAATTCTTTGGCAATAGTTGTCCCCGAGCGCTTCAGGTCATTGAGCAATTCAACTTTATATGGCTGATCTGTCTCCTTCGCCCAAGCAATCGCCTCATCTACTGGCACATCGCGGCGTGTAAAGGGTAGATCGCGCGCAATAATGCGCCGCATCTCCTTCTCGATTTTGCCAAAATCTGCCTCAGATATCGTCACATCACCAAGGTCAATGTCATAATAGAACCCCTGCTCGATAGCGGGCCCCACGCCAAACTTCGCCTGTGGCCACAAATGCTGGACGGCTTGCGCCATGATGTGCGCCAAGCTATGGCGCATTGCTTGCTGCTCGTTGTTCATTGCTTTGTTTGCTCATCAACTTCTCCGCTGCGCGCTGGCAGCCAGAAGCCGACTCGCTCCTCCTTGTATATAAATTATTTTGATAAAAATAAAAACATGCGTCCTGGCACGGATATACTCCATCCGACCAATCTCGCATGTCTCGGGCCGCTTGCACGCAAACGGCGGTTCCACCGGACTTCTTGGCGCTCACCGCCAAGCACTCATGACGCAACGTTCTCGCACATCACGACAGCCCACGAAGCTCGGGAGGCTGGTGAGGCCCCGTCAGCACTTACCGTCTATTGTATAACGAGAGTGGGGGTGGGTGCAAATACCCCGATTGGCCTCAACGTTACCCCCTCTCTTGCCACTCCATCGGATGAAGTGATAAGGAGAGGGGGTAATGAACAGCAGTCTTGGTATCTACCTCATCTACCCTTGCTCTCCCCTGCATCTTCTGCTACAATACACGTGTCGGGCGATTAGCTCATTTGGCTAGAGCGCTTCATTGACGTTGAAGAGGTGAGAGGTTCGAATCCTCTATTGCCCACCATTTCGGTCTATTCGCCAGTGCACCATGTCGGTCTGTAAGGTACACTGGCACGAAAGCACTTACTATTAGTAAGTGCTTTTTGTTATAACAAAGCCTAGTAACATTACTTCGCTACCAGCTCACACCACAAACTTGCAAAACGCAAGCCTTGATGCTACGCTAAAGGCATGACACGAACAGCTCACAAACGCTCAGCCTGCCCCATTAGCTACAGCCTCGACCTTTTTGGCGACAAATGGACACTCCTCATCATGCGTGACGTGCTGCTCTTTGGGCGCTGCTACTTCCGCGAATTCGCACGCGATGAGCGCATTGCGAGCAACATTTTGGCCGATCGCTTGGCGCGGTTAGAATCGGCTGGCTTGCTTGATAAGCAACGCGATCCACTCCAGGGTAATCAATACATTTATAGCCCAACAGACAGCAGCTGGCAGCTCTTGCCGCTGCTCGTCGAACTACTCTTTTGGGGTGCTTGCGCCGACCCGCACGCAGCTGTGAGCGACGACTATCGCACTACCATTGCCCACGAAAAAGATTTGCTCAAACAAGAAATCATGCTTGCCGCAAAAACGGGCACCTTCGTCGATTACTACCACAACACCATGGGTATACAGGGGTAGAGCCTCTCGCAAAAATTGATATATAGCAGAAATACATAATACATTTTGGTTGCAAATTGCAAGTGATATACCCTCCTTGGTGCGGCTACTTTTCTTTACGAGCTTGTCCATCTTGTTCCTGAAGATTACTACTTTATGAATCGAAACAAAAAATATTCATATAATAGTATGTCGGGCAGTCGCATATCATTTGCCCATAAGCGCCTCATCATTCTCGTATTTAATTCCCGCTACGAGCCCTTAATTCATCGCATCACTTGTATATTACAAGCAAGATAGTAAGCTACATTACAATCTATTTGTAGATTAATTATGAACACAATACGCATATATTCACGCACTACCTCACACTTACCTAGCTCATCCGCACAGCCTGAGGGGCGGCTTACATCCTGATCAAACTCACGCATCAGCCATACAATATAATGCATATGTTTATCAATACTATGCACTATACAACCATCCGCGTCTTACAACCTAGCACCGCATACGCCTCTCTCCATTTTCTCTCATAGAGCATGGTAACTAATTTGCCTACCAACTCTCAACTCTACAGCAGGGAGTAACCAACAGAGAGATACTTGCTCCACTATTTTCAAGAATGAAGCAAAAACCAGTGCTAATAAATGAAAAAATGGTATGTATATTCATACTACGATTACACTCACCGTCCCTGTATAACTGAAAACTCTTTCATCTCAAGCCACCACACCTTTCGAAACATACCCCAACCGAGCGATCCATTATCCTTTTAGAGTACTTGTCCTCCCCTATAGCGCAACTTCAACAGGGCATATCTGTAGTTCTTTGACCAATATTCATCCACACCAGGCTATTAGTTATCCACATTGCACATGGCCATTTTACTGCTCATCATATGCGTGTGGTGATATAATACTTGCATAGTTCTCATTTGTATTTTTGTATTTTTGTAGCATAATAGTTATTTCAATAACATGACCTCTGTAAAATTCCATTAGAACGCTAGAAACTTCACCGGAAATAACGCTACATATTTACTCCACCAAAAGGAATCTTCCTCCTATAGGAAGAGATTATGGAGTCTATGACTTACCCATACACTCAGCCTCTCTATCCATCTCTTACCTGAGACAGACAAGACAAATCAGGAAGTGGACAGCACCACTCTTAGTCGCTCGCGTGGATATCGGAATATCGCCAAAGGTAATTCAGCCCAGCATGGCTCGTAGCACGCCATCCATACCTGCATTAATATCTCATCTTTCATATCACTCCCTTACATACATTGTGAGCGAGACCAAGATAAGCTCATCACACCACAAAGATGAGGTTGATAATGCCTGGCTAACATTGCTACTATGTAAGCACTACTAGTCGCTCATCCATGGTGTAGCCTCCTTGGTGCAATATTAATTGGTGGCACGCTCTCATTAATCACCCCTATGACTATGCAGTAAGGCGTAGGCATAAGAGATGTAAATACAAAAGACTTTGAATTAATATTGCCTGTAAATCACTCCCCATAGCGCCAAAATCTAGCCTTCTCCTCGACATCATCCTCTCCTTTCTCACCCTTCAATAGAGTATAAAATCTGCCGCGAAGTCCTGCTATAGCTCTACCTTAAGTGCGACTATTATGACTCTCTCGCCAGGAGTGGTAGAGAAAAAGGTGTTAGTTTGGGACTTTGCGCTCCAATCCACACCAACATAATAACCGGTCATTCTCTGGCCGGTTATGCCTAAGCTAGTTCGCGTCGCAAAAGCGTACAGGCATTATTCTTTCTTACGCTGCTTTTTGGCGGCTTTTTGGGCTTGTTTGGCGGCTTTAGCGCGGTCACGTGAGCCAGTAGTGGCTTTGACGGTTACATCAAATTTATCGAGATAGCGACCAAACGCCAGGTGTGTCTGCGCATTAAAGGCACCAATTGCACTAAAGCAAATGGATGTGACAGGCATAAGGATCCACTGTGCCACCATGGCAAAGCTACGTCGACGCTTGTAACGTTCAGGCCGTGGCGGCAACATCTTGAGCATCAAGAAGACGGTGATAAAGATACCGATCATCGCGAAGCGCTGCAAATTACTAATTACCTCGGGCAACATATGCACCGCATAGCTGCGTGATGATTCTTGGTTAATCAACAGTGGCACCCACCCACCAAAGGTCACCAAAAAGGCCATCACTGCCAGTGTAACGTGCCCATCAAGTAAGCGCATGAAGCGGGCAAACACCTCGGCAAATGGCACATTGCGCCGCCGCGTAAAGGTGCGCATTGCCACATACGGGATATCCGACGCACCGTAGCTCCAACGCCGGAGCTGCTTAAACTGTGCCACCACTGTCCCCCAGAAGGTGTTATCCATCACGGCATCTTGGTAGATAGGCACATGGATAGGCAAAACACTGTAGTCTCCCGCAAAGTAGAAGTAGCTGCGCCAGTACTGGTGGCCATCTTCCACGATGCTGCGTGTACTCCAGAAGTTCATCTCCACCAGAGCGTCCATTGGCTGTGAGTGCGAGGCAAAGTTGCGCAACGTGTGGGGGCGCATACTGCTGATGATCGTCCAGAAGGAGTTACCCGTCGCAATCACCCGCATCGGTGCTGGGGCATCCCAGATGTTGCCAAAGTATAGTGCAATCGGCTGATACGACAGACGCTTGCGCTCAGGGTGAACGATATACTCATACGCCACGTAGTCGAAGTATGATGGATATGGGCGGTTGTCGCTGTCGAGTGTGGTGATCATCACATCACTGTAGGCAATTCCCTGCTCGTCGCAATAGCGCTGGAGCTGCTTGCCCGCATAGGTGATGTTACCCCCCTTACCAATCACCTCATCAGGCATGTCCTTAGGGTGCATGATAGTCTGGAAGGTGAAGAATACATCGCCATACTCCTGCTGGAGGCGAGCGGCTGTGCGGGCAATATCCACCCCACCACGCTCCTCGTAGGCAAGGACGAGGATGATCTGCTTATTGTTGTACGTTGTATTCTTGACCGACTCGATGGTAGGCTGCAAGACATCATACGACTCGTTGTACGCCGCTACAATCACTGCTTGGTAGAGCTGCGATGGCCGCGGGAAGCTCGCTGGGTCGGCCGCCATGAGGCGGAGATTCTCGCGGTGCTCTTGGGCATGGAACTCGCGCTGATGCCGCTTCGGTAGTGGCTGCTGCTGAATGGCAGCATAGCTTGCTACTGGGTCTTCGAGCTGCTCTAGGCGCTGCCGCCAGTTAACTATCTGCGCCTTCTCCAGCTGGTGGTGGCCTGTCAGTGTACGGTAGGCAATGCCAATCGAGCGGACAATCACACTCATCACCAAGACAAGAAGGTAGATAGACGCCCACAGTGGATTGATCAAAGATAAGATGATGAAGAGTATTAGCATCCCATAGCTCAAGAATGCTGGGAGAATTTCAAATAATCGGTAGAGGAGAGTGCGCTTGCCCATGGGCAGCTCGAGATCGTTGTGATTCATTTATCGATACGCCAGGTGCATTACTGCTAATCCATACGAGGCAGCAACCAGCAGCACCAATACTGCTGCCGCCCCTACAAAAAGCGCTGTCTGGCGGCGCTGCAGGCTATACAGCTTAACCATCAGGCCAATGTGCACCACCATTACCAGCGCACCAAACAACACAAAACTGAGTAAATAATACCAATAACTCTTATAAAAATGCGCCTCGCCAAAGGCGGTGTAGCGCACATAAACCTGCACATCGCGCACCTGCAGCGTGAAGCCCATCACCAGCATATAGATGATACCCGCAACAAATACACCAATCAGCGCCGCAAAGAATGGCCGATCGGCTGCGATCGTGCGGAGAGGGGTGCGCAGAAAATCCTTCTTCTCTTTGGTCATAAACAAATGGAGCCGCTGACCGGACTCGAACCGGTGACCTACGCTTTACGAAAGCGCCGCTCTACCAACTGAGCTACAGCGGCATCACCGCTATATTATACTAGAGGCGAGGCAAAAATGGAAGGCAGCGCGGCGTGATAGCCTCTAGAAGCTACCTCACTGCAGGATGATGAATTATTGCGAGAGCGCTGTGGCTGAGAATGTGATGGTGGTACTCTCCTCTCCACTCCTACCTGTTTGATGAATGTCGACCCTTATAGTGTTTCAGAGGAGGGGGTGTGGAGAGGGTGAGCGTAATACAAGATTAAGGTTGAACGATTCCTTACAAACCTCTTGCGATTTTTGGTAATTGCTGCTACTATTGATCTAGCCTATGCGCTCGTAGTGAAGATGGCCTATCACGTCTCCCTGTCACGGAGAAGATCGCCGGTTCGAATCCGGTCGAGCGCGCCAGTATTGGATACGATACACCCTCTTGCCGTAGATCAAGAGGGCTTTTACATAGCTTTTACATAATACGAAAATGATCGTCTCTTGTTTGTAGCCCATCAATATGCAAACTAAGACTATCTCTGATGTGATGGCCAAGCGGATCAAGAATAAAGTCAATCCCCTCCCGACGTGCTAATTTTGCAGCAGGCACAAAATCGCTATCGCTTGCAATCAGAATGATTCGTTCGACCTGCTGTTTATATGCCATTGAGGCAATATCCAAGCCAATCCGCATATCAACACCTTTTTGTTGGAGAGATAGTTTGAAATCTTTCTCTGCTAAATCAGTTATGTCTATTTTGTTGTCAAGAATTTTCTTTGTTACTTCAGGCTTAAGATTATAGTAAGTCGCTGCGTCGTTGAGCTCACCCATCCGTAATGCGAGTTTTCGCTTTCTGGCCAATTCACGAAAGAACTGCTCTGCCCAGACTTTTTTGTCACTACGCCCAAGGTCAATACTCTTTTTGCTGAGTGGATGGTAAATCTGTTTTGCTATCGGAGGACAATCGTAATAGAAAATGCGATACAGCTCACATTGGACTCTTTCACCACTCCTCTTATCTATCAGATGTCGCCAACAATATCTATAGAGCTCATCTTCGCCTGGCCAGCGTTTTCTCACCCAGACATTTCTGGGCTCGTTTTCGATAAAATCCGCCATCAATGAGAATTGCCGTTTTTATGCTATCCTACCTTTCTTACTAAAAAACTCCTAGCTGTACTGACTCCCATATAGTGGGAGAGCTTTTGCTAGGAGTTGAATACCCTTATTGTAGCATAGATGCGCAAGAAATCAACGCTTAGCGCGTAAACTTCTCATGCAACGCATGGTACTCGTAGATTTCGTCATCTGAGAACCAGTGATTGATCTCTTGCTCGGCTTCCTCGGGGTTGCCCGAAGCATGGATGAGGTTAGGCACACCCTTGTCTTCGTCGTTGGCATAGCCAAAGCTCATGTGCGAGTAGTCGCCGCGGATCGTCCCCATCTCGGCAGCCATTGGCTCGGTTGGGCCCACCAGCTTGCGCACCAGCTTGACAGCCTCTACTCCCTCAAACACCATGGCAATAACTGGCCCTTGCATCATAAAGTCCAGCGTCACCCCAAAGGCGTGCTTGCCACGGCGCGACACCATCTTGCCAATCTCCTCGTAGTGGCGGTAGTAATGATCACGTGTCGGAGCAATCATCTTGACGGCCACAATCTTGAGGCCCACCCGCTCAAAACGGGTCAAAATCTCGCCGACAATTCCCCGCTGCACAGCGTCTGGCTTGAAGACGACCAAGGTCTTTTGCACATTATTATTGTTGGGCACCGCTGTTGTTTCGCTCATAAAGCTCCTTATTGTTAGGTTTGCTTGTATTATAGCGTATTGTGAGTGATCGCGAAAATGGGAAGTGCCAGAACTGTGTATTGCACCATAGCTTACTGGACACGAAAATATCTGGAGGCCAGCAATACCGTATGCGGGTATGCTCTATCGTATGATCTGGCCGGAACATTTTCGGTCCAGTAAGCTATGGTGCTGCTAACAAAACAATCATATAGTCAGATACGATAACCCTGCCGACACCTGATACTCTACCTCTCTGTCTATATATTGTGGTATACTATGGCAAATGGCACAGCACTATTATATGCAAGATTTGATCATCGACTTCATCGAATACATGGAGGTGGAGCGCGGCCGATCGTCCAAAACAGCGGAGAACTACAAACACTACCTCGAGCGCTTCGTTGAGTTTGCTGGTGCTGAATTGACGGTCGATCAGATCACGCCCGAGTTGGTGCGGCGCTACCGCCTCTGGCTCAACCGCTACCAAAGCGTCTATGGCGAGGAGCTCGGCATGCTTACCCAGAGTTACCACCTCATCGCGCTGCGCGGCTTTCTCAACTACCTCTCTAAGCGCGACATCACCAGCCTCTCGCCCAGCAAGATCGAGCTCCCCAAGACACACAAACGACAAGTCACGTTCCTCCATTATGACGAAGTAGAGCGGATGATTGATGCCGTACCAAGCGATGGCAAAGAAGCCAATTTGCGCGACAAAGCCATCATCGAGCTGCTCTTCTCCAGTGGTCTGCGCGTCTCAGAGCTTGTCAATCTCAATCGCGACCATATCAACCTCAAGCGCCGCGAGTTCATGGTGCGTGGTAAGGGCCAAAAAGACCGTCCGGTCTTCGTCAGTAGCCGTGCCGCCGAGCAGATCGAGACCTACCTCAGCGCCCGGCATGATTCGCTCGACCCGCTTTTCATCAGCTATAGTCGCAACCACGGTGCCACAAACACCAGTGGCGACTTCCGCCGCCTCACGACGCGCAGTGTGCAATCGATGATTGGCAAATATGCCCGCCTCGCTGGCATCACTAAGCACGTCAGCCCCCACACTATGCGCCACAGCTTCGCGACCGACCTATTGATGAACGGTGCCGATTTGCGCAGCGTCCAGAGCATGCTCGGCCACAGTAACATCAGCACCACGCAGGTCTACACCCACGTCACCGATCAACACCTGCGCGACATCTTCGAGCAGTTTCATAGCGGGAGAGAACAGAGGTAGGAATAGCATTATACCATATACTAAATATCTATACAGAAAAGGAAATCATGACAACATCACACCAAAATAGACTTCCCGAAACAATCGAGCATACGCTGCCTGACGGAAGCATTTATAAGACATTCACACCTAAAGACGCAGTCAATCTGATCCACGTATGGGCAAATCATACTTGGCCCATGACCAAACAACAGGCTTTCGAATTGCGTGATGCGTTAGGCTGGGTGCCTTCCCTAGAAGACGATTGCGTATTCTACAGTCAGGTTCAAGTCGGCGACCGAACAAATGGTTATATGACTATCGACGAACATTCGCAAAACCTCTCCACAATTTCCTTCACATTAACAACATTTGCGTCGGATGGGCTTGAACCCATAGTTGAAGGGTTGCTTGAAGACTTGTACGAAGCATGCCGCCAATCATTGCAAACGAAATACGGAAAAGGGCGAAACTCTGCGGACGATATAGTTAAGTCGTGTGAATGGAGGCTTCCTTCTAAAGGCCTGATTTATCTAGCAAGAATTTCTCGATGTGTCAATGTTGTAATTGATGCCCCTGAGATGGACAAGGTTACTGAGGCAGAAAACGCCTACTTCGAGTACTTTGGGCCAGATGCGCCGTAAATAGCATCCCTTTCTTATGTATAAATATAGGTCGCTATTCTAAATAATAGCGACCTATCTATTTTAGATTCTCATTCCTACGGATTACACGATGTACCCAGTGGCCCTGCTTCATCGTTGGTGACATAGAAGTTTTTGCAGAGACTGCCAGTGATGTCGACGCCTTGCTCCGGGAAGGTGAAGCTGCCATTGGTATTGAAGCCGACATTGACTCGGCTTTTGATGCGGCGGAAGATGGTGTCTGCCCGGCCGGTGGAGTCGATTTCGGGCTGGACGGTGTCGAACTTCGTCACGCTATTTGCTCGTTTGAGCGAGATCTTGACTGCTGAGGCTTTGTACAGGCTGGTCACGCGCAAAAACGCCACACGCGAGCCAGCTGGTACAGACTCGCCACCAGCCATTTGGAGAACGGCCTGACAGGCATAGCCACCACCAGTGTAGCGCGCGTTGGAGCACGGCACGGCATTAACGGTCGTCTGAGCACCACTGTCGCTATTGGCGCGCAGGCCAGGGCGTTGGATGGTGAGCGGGTTCGCATTGTCGGTAATGATGCTGGGGCGCAAGAAGTTGGTCGACACCTGGGCGCTATCGAGCTCGCTTAGGCTGACGCTTGTCTTAGTGGGCAAGACAGCCTGCGCCCGGATAAGAGCTGGCGCGTTGGGGTTCCACTGGTCTTTGCGTGGCAATGAGCGGAGGTCGCCAGAGGTTGGTGTCTCGATGGAGGCAACTTCGTTGTCGCTGTTTTTCTTGCGCATCCACTCGATCTGCACGCTATCAAAGGCATCTGCGCCAACCAACGGGATGACAGTCGACTCCCCTTCTGCGAGGTCAAGTTTGACGTCCTCAGTCTTGGCCTCGATCTTGACGCAGGTGTAGGCTTGGTTAAGCGTGCTGCTGCCACTACTCGTCTTGATGGTCGTCTCACCACTAACAGACGACACCACACCAGCTGCTGCCACGGTGTTGCAACGCTGCTGCTCAATGGCGCGGCGAGCCCGCTCATTACCCTTGAGCGCCGCACGAATGACACGCTTGCCATCCTCTACTCCAGCGACCGCCGAGTCGTAGGCACTCTGCGAAAGGTCGTTATTGCTGGCGCGCTGTTGCTCCTGTACCATCAGACGGATAAAGCTCACTGTTACTACCGTGATCAGTACTGTTGAAAACATCACCACAAAGAGCGACACCATACCGGCCTGCCGCTGCTTGTTGCTCTGCTGTTGTATCCACCTCATCATCCTACCCCTGTATCAATGTCTCAAAAATATTAATGGCACAGAAGTTGTAATTAGCACTGTCGTTCGTAGGTGGTTTGCAGGTCTGGTTGGCGGTGTTGATCGTATCTTGCTGGTTGGTGCCAATGACGAAGCGGAGGCGGTAGATAGTGTGTGTGCCTTCGGTTGAGTCGATAACGGGATTGATTTGTAAATCGCGCAGCGCCAAATCCCCCTCGCGTGAGCCCAGCAGCTCCGTTGCTTTGCTGAGGAAAACATCGGTCGAGTACGTGCCACGAGCCGTTGGGTTGCAATACTGTGCACCAGCATCAGCCACACGGGCTAGGACAATCATATCACCGCGCACATCACCCTGGCGTGTGTCGTTTTGGTAGCGGATGGCACTGCCTTGCTGTAGCTTGGCGGCTGGGCTCCACACATACGACATCGTACCAAAGCATAGACGTCCCAACCCACCGCCTTTGTCTGGCGACACATAGCGGATCCCATCCGCTGAGGCCAAGGCATCGCGCCGGAAGGAATCGGCTACATCGCGCCCCGCGAGGTTGATCGACTTGAGCGTGACCCCCTTCGTATACAGGCCAATGATCTGCATCGTGGAGGTAGTAATGGCAATAAGCAACACTGAGAGGAAGCTCATCGCCAATAGCAGCTCGATGAGGGTAAAGCCTGACTCTTTGCGCTGTGCGGCCTGCCGCAGCTTCTCCCCCTGTGTTCTGCCTCTGTTAGCGCGCCACATCATACAACCTCGTTACTGTGCCAATCGTCATTGGCTTATCGCTCGCTACAGTCGGCCAGCAGGCAGATACATACACATCATAGGCAAGGTTGGCGTTGGCACCCTCCGCCTTGACGATCTGAACGAAGAGCCCCTGCGCCCGCGGATCATTGCCAAAGTCTACCTTACTGTAGGTTGTGGGTTCAGGTTGGTAGCTCGCATTGGTCGGCTCGAAGAGGCGGATGACCTGCTTACCCGAGGCAGCATCGGCCCGCGGCGCAACAAAGAATGCGCCGCGCCCCCGCAATGTATCCGGCGAAAGGCGGCAGTTGCTCTCAGCTAGCTCGCTCAGCGTAATGGGCGTGGTCGTACCTACCTTGCCTTTGATGGTCTCCCACAGCTGCTGGTTGACCGCCTGCTGAGCAGTCCGAATCAGTAACACCTGCGAGTCAATCTGCTGTCGCACCTGCGTTACCTCCAGCGAGCGCTGCGCCAGTGCCATACCTTGATTCATAATCATAAACGCCCCCACAATCACCATACTAAAGAGCACGAAGGCAAACATCACCTCAATGATCGTATCACCCCGCTCGTGGCGACGCCCTAGCATTGGCCTATTCCTCCACCGATCAGCTTCACACTACTGGCCGAGCTGCCACCCCGGGCAATCACTGCCCCACTAATGCCAGTAAAGACCAAGCCATCGGGGTCGATACAGAGGTTGGTGTCGCCTTTTTGGGCGTCATTATCAGGCGAGAGGACGGTCATCGGGTTGTCTGTGTTGCCAATGTAGGTCTTGATGGCACCGCTGGAGGGCGAGCGCACGATCAAATACGAGTGGCGTGCACCCTGCCGCAGCGCCGTCTCCCACGCTAGTTCGTAGGTAGTTGTCTGGCTGGCGGTGTCCGACAAAACAAGCCCAGAGTGAGTTAGCGCCTCATAATCCGTTGCTGCGGTTGAGCCATCGCGCGCGGCATAGATCGTCCGCGCGATGAGGCTTCGGCCATCACGGCCAGTGGTAATGAACCGCCCAATGATGGTGCACTCGCTCGTGCCAGGCACCTGCGGGGTAATACTCTGACTAATGCCGCTAGTGCTGCAGCCAAGGTTGCGGTCGTGATCATTCTGGACATTCACCACCCGGTCGTACTCCCCCTGGAAGAAACTCACTAGCGAATGGGTGGCATCGCGGTAGCGCTGTGCATTGACCGTCGCACCCACACCCACCATAATCCCAGCTGCCATTGCCCCACTCACCGCCAAAAACAGCATCATCTCAATAATGGTGAACCCTGGCTTCACTGGCATACTCATAACCTCTCTAGTATAGCACAAGCAGCATTGGCAGCACAGAGCGATGAGGCGATTCCGAGGAGAGATGATGCCCTGCAAAGCTCAGGCAAAGAACGCAAAAACCAGCCACTCCTGGGCTGGTTTTTGCTTAGTCTCCCATGAAGAACCTACTGCTTCTCTTCGCCAGCTAGTAACTCCGCTTCAGTATCTTGCATAGCAGCAAGGACGAGCTCGTACACCTCAGGATCAACTGAATTGGTCAACCACTCTAACTTACCAACATGAAGTATCGTAGGCTCATCATTATACTGGCCAGCAGAGGTCACCAGTACTGTCCCTGGCTGGTGAAAATCACGGCGGTAATCCTTCTGTTCCTCTGTTAGTGGTCGATCGGAATACACTTCGACTGCTGGACCAGTTACAACGCTAATGATGTAACCACCCTGTCTTGAGCGGTCATATTGAGATTCATCATATGGGTCAGTGATATTGCAGTCACTCCCTTTATATATCAAGTTTTCTGAAGCTAGTTGCGACCTACCGTCCTCATACGCACCCTTGGGGATAACCCGCGCTACAACTGCTGTCTCATACTGCACAAAGTTCCCGCGCGAAGATACACTCTCACCACCAGCATAGCTAGTGACAACAACATGCTTGTCCTCAGGCCGGTTACCAAAGCCGTTCTCTGCCAATACCCCGCCAATCCGCTGTATTTCCTCAACAATATCTTCGCAGTAATTCTCTTTGCGCTCGTTATCGAGCTTTGCTTCAACCTTTGCTAGTGCCTCCTCTATCAGCTTCGCACGCTCGGCGTCCTCTCCTTTGCTGAATTCCTCAGTCTTTGGCATTGGAAAGCCTTGCAACTCTGGCTTATACGGTTTTTGTTGTTTTGTCTCACCACTACGTAGCTGGTTATATCGTGGCATCATATCTCCTTGGAGTTAGGTGTTTATGATGCCTATAGTACTCTCTCTCTCTCTGGATTGTCAAGTATTACATCAGGTTTACAAGAAGGAGCAAATCTACCCAGCCTGGGCCTCAAAAGCCCAGCGGCAGCGCCACCAGCGCGCGCAAGATAGACCCACCAAACAAGAGCGAGATAACGCAGCCAATGATAAGCAGCGGCCCAAATGGCACCTGCGAGCGCGTATTGAGCTGGCCACGCGCTAGGCCCGGTAAGACGATGATGCAACCCAGCATGTTGGAGAAAAACAGCGTCATAAAGGCCAATCGCCAATCGCCCAGCAGTAGCGCCAAGCCCACGCAGAGCTTCACATCACCAAAGCCAATCCACGCCCCGCGCGAGATGGCATACAGCCCACCATACAACCCCGCCAGCAGCGCCACCGCCCCCGTGAGCGATACAAGATCAACATCGTGCAGCGTCGTCATCCGCACCAGCACGAAGA
This sequence comes from uncultured Candidatus Saccharibacteria bacterium, assembly GCA_963545865.1. Classification (GTDB taxonomy): domain Bacteria; phylum Patescibacteriota; class Saccharimonadia; order Saccharimonadales; family Saccharimonadaceae; genus Saccharimonas. The sequence goes on along the minus strand of CAUUJX010000001.1, from coordinate 243,165 downwards.
GTGCGCCCAGTGCCATCAAGCCATAGTTAAGCGGGTCAGGCAGGAGCTGCCACTTGGCATCATACGCCGCGAGGATCATCAGCACCAAGGCCACCACCACCCATACAGCAAAGAGTAAGCTACTGGCTGGCAGTGTCCATGGCCACACCAGATACGACAGTGCCAAGCCAACCCCCAGCACCAGCTCCATCACCAGCTCAAACCAACCAATGAGCTGCTGGCAATAGCGGCAGCGCCCACCAGTCGACAGCCAGCTCACTACTGGGAGTAGATCATACCACGCCAGCACATGCCCACACTGCAGGCAGCGCGAGCGATCGTCTCGCACTGTACCCTGCAAGAGGACGCGTAGCTGGCGCCATTCGTGTTTGTCGTAGGGGTGGCCGGTTTGCTTATCAGTCCGCAGTTGCCGCGCACGCACCCGCCACACTTGCGCGCCCGCAAAGCTACCAAGCACTACACCCAGAAGGAGCAGTGCGCCTGCTATCAAGATCGTCATACCTCACTAGTATAGCAAAGATATGCAAGAACGTGCTACATCATCACGCGCCATCGAAGGCCAGTGCAAATACAAGCCAAACCTTTCTAACTATGTAGTGAATCACAGTTGTACTTGTGACGAAAATGTTCCGGCCAGATAAAACCAAGAGCTTTTCCGCCCGCTTGGTCACTGGCCTTCTAGAATATTTTCTTACACAAGTACAGCTCGGTAATTCGTGTGCTCCACCACAAAAAGAGGCTGGCACCCTTTGGTACCAGCCATCTTCTTGTGTGTCTTCTGCTCCTACTACGACTCAAGGCAGTATGCCACGCCATTGCCACCCGCCTCGAGCTTGGTGACGACAACGAACTGCTTGGATGTGCCCTTCTTGAGGGTCGCACCGTCGGAGTTGGTGGCGTCGCAGCGCACACCCTTGACGACGATGGCGCTCTCGGTGGAAGGCGTTACGGTGCCATTGCCCGCGTTGTCTTGGACGGTGATGCTCTCTTTGTCGAGGTTTGAGAGGTCACCTAGGTAGCCCTTGAGGCCCTTGCTGTCGGGGAACTTCCCACGGTTGTTTGATGTATATTGCGTCACGGCAGCAGCGATGGCTTGCACATCATTCTTGCGTGCTGTGTCGCGCTGGCCCCGCTGCAAGGCAGGTAGCGCCACAAAGACCATCAAGAATATCAAGGCGGCAATCGCCAGCACCAGCATCACCTCGATGATGGTAAACCCTTCTTGCTTCGCTTGGTGTTGTTTCATACTTCTCCTTTGTACCAATGTACGAATATGCTTACGTTACTGCTATCATAGCGTAGAATAGCAACGTTGTCTAGGTTTTGTTCGCACGAGATGATGAGCCTATATGGAGGGGTGCAAAGCTGCGCTATGTTGCCGGTATTTTGGGTGTGATTGCTATCCCCTATTTCTGTGGTACATCAATGTATTCTTGCACTTTGCCGTCGCTTTTTAGCTGTGCGACTTGCTTAGTAAGCTCGGTGAGGGGGATGTAGAGATAGGTGAAGCGGATTTTGCTATCGTTCTTCTCATTTACTTTGACGAAGTAGTAGCCACTGTCGGTCGTGCTCTTGATAGCACCAGAGGGTTTGCCGGGCTCGAGCTTGGCGATCTCACTCACCGCGAGGCCGTTGTAACTACTGGCGAGGTTGATCAGGCCAGAATCCCCCACCTGCGGTTTGCTGCGGCCACTGCCACCAAGCTGGGTCGCTATTTTGGCAAACTCACCATTGCTGCTCGCCACTAGCCCCGCAGCTTTGCGCTGCAACTCATCGGCCGTTTTATCAACCGCAAAGGCTACTCGAGCCCGCACAATGCTGCGCCGCACCGCTTGGCGATAATCCGATGGTGACCAGTTATACATCATGCGCGACGATGCATCATACGTTTCTTGGCTAATCTTGCCATTAGCGGTGTTGCGCTGCTGCTCGATAACGGTATCAATGTCTTGCTCGCTCACCGTGATGTTGTACTGGCGTGCCAGCTTGGCGGCGTAGGTATCAACCAGCGCTCGGTTGAGCGATTCGCGCTTGATGTGTTTGAGCTGCTCGCGGCCATCATCACTGTCGATGCGGATCTCGTCGTACTTACCAAGGTAGAATTTCGACCCCCGATACTGTACCAGATAGTCGCTATAGCGCACAAGCTCACCATCAATACTGGCTACTGGCACAGGAAAAATTTGCGTCATACGGTAGAGGAGATTGTTGGAGCTCTGGGCAATGTAGAGCTGCTGCCACGCCACTGCCGCCAGCAGTAAGGCTGCTACCAGCGCCACAATGATTGTGTTGATAATCACCCGTCGGCGTGACGTCTGGATAGGGTACTTGAACTTGCGCCCACCAGCCAATATCTCTTCGCGGTGTGCCGCCACCGTCTCGTTGGTGATGCGCTCGAACTTCTTGGGAGTATTGGGGTTTGCTGCACTGGCCTCTGTTTTAGCTGGCTTGGCTTTCGCAGACTTACTCTCCTTCTTACTCCCCTGCTTCGGCTTGAGCGCTGTGAGGCGATCTTTCAGGCCAGTGGCTGAGGCGGTTGATGCGGCCTGGGTGCCATAACGGCTACGTTTGGGTTTTTTGCTTGGTAATTTCATGGTGATACTCCTGCTGCTTGTGCTGCGCGCTCCGCCTCGCTGACGGCATCTTGCAGCTGATTGTAGATCTGCTCGGGATGATCGACATTGCGGATGATGAGATCGCCCACAAATGTTTGGATCACAATCGTACCAAAATGAAACACCTCACCCGAGAATCCTGGTATATTATAGCTGATATTTTGGATTTTTGCCAAGCTCAGCTCCACCACATCGGTACCAAAAAATCCTTTTTGCGTCACCTGGCGAATGCGCTGGTCTGTCACAATGTAGTAGGTGTAGCGCCACATCAAAAAATGATAACAAAAGCCAATAAGCCCGAGCCCGAGCCCCACCACTGGCAAGAGAAACAGCTCCAATGTGTCTTGCCAAATCAGTGGTGGAATCGCCCCCACCACCAGCGGCACCAATAGCATATAAAAACCCTTGCGCATGGCAATAATATGCCGCCGAAAGACAAACAGCAGCTCCTCACCCTCGCGCTGCCCATTAAATGCCTTGGTCTGTGCCATTATTCCCTACCTTTTTGTGTGATGATCGTTATGCTTTTCTTGCTGTCTATTGTAGCACGAACTTAACACTACTTGGGCACCAAACCTGGCTACCGGCTGCTATAGGGCACTCATAGACCGAAAATGTTCCGGCCAGAATATACCACAGAGTTTGTCCGCTTGCTTGATCGCTGGCCTCCAGATATTTTCTTGTCCAGCGAGCGCCCTATAGCAGCAGTATCCTTGCTACATCTCACGCTCACCCTCCCCACACTCCATCGGATGAAGTGATGGGAGTAGAGCAAACGCAAAAGAAGCAAAAGCTTCAATTATTCACCCCCTTGACACCACCCCACAACCCCTGCGTATAATGAGGTCATGCATAGTATGCGGAGCATTTGTATATGGTGACGGCTGGGCGATTTATTCATAAGCGCCGCACTGCTGCTGGTGCTGGAGCGCCACCAGTGCCACCGCCGCACCACCCACCAGCTGCGCCACCACCGCCAAAGGTACCAACGCCAGTGGCCGTCGACCCCACCGAGCCAATCGCAGCACCTGACTGGCAGCGTCGCCTTGGCCATGGCATCGTGCGAACGCTCTGCATGTTTGCGGCGGGAGCGCTTGGTTGGCTCTGCTACCTCTGTTGGACGAGTGGTGGCACACGCGCTATGCCAGCCGACTTCATGGCTTGGGTCGTCTCGTTCGCCCTCTTTTCCTCCGCCATTATGTTCGTTGGCGCTGCCTGCAGCCGCTGGGAAGATATGTCCGACTGGGTGCGCTGGGCAGCAGAGGCTGTTGGTGGGTTTGGGAGGTAATAAAAACCCCACGTTTTTCGCTTCGTCGCTTCTACGCTTACCACCACACGATACTCAAGCAAAACAAAAAAACTCGCCGTTACCTTGGCGAGTTTTTACTATAGCAAGTCAGCACATTTAGCATACCATAATACTACACGACTAATTTATATAAATCTTGGTACACCTCCGCGAGATCAACGAGAACAAACTGGAAACGTTACTCGCGCTGCGGGCTGATGTGCTGGCTCGTGCGGGGGAGCGGCTGGCCGACGAGGATGCGTCGCAGGCGTCGGCACAGGACACGCCGCCCACAGCACACCAGTCGCCATGTGACGAGGTGCCAATGAAGGGTACCACCCTGGCCAATCAGACGGTCGAGTCGGTTGATACCGGAGCTAGACAGTGCCCTGCCCCGTCACCTCGATCTGTTACGGGCGACTCGCTGGAGGTGTATGCCAGTAGAGCCAGCGAGCCACCAAGTAGCGATAGCCTTGTGGAGTCCGCCCCCAGCCCTATCAACGCAAAGACGGACACCAACGCTGTTGCACACACCATCGTGCAGCGCCAGCATCACCTTACCGCAGCCGAGCGAGATGAGGTGGCGCGGCTGTACCAGGATGGTCTGCCAGTCCGCACGATCTGTGAGCGCTTCGGCATCAGCAAGGATGTGGTTTATGGAATCCGTCGGCGGCGCGGGCTACCACGACGCCGGGCAGGTATGACGGATAAGCAGAAGGCGCAGGCAGTAGAGCTGCGTGCACGGGGAGTATCGGCGGCTGCCATCGGCCGCCAGTTTGGCGTCAACGTCAAGACGGTACTGGCCTACTTGCGTGCAGCAGATAGCGACCAGACTCGCCAGTAGGCATCATTTCACCGACCGTTCAGCCAGCCCCAGCCCGCTCATCCCTCATCTTCCACATACCGCGCTAGCGCACTTACCAGCCGCCGGGCACTCTCTAGGGTGATGTCGAGGCCGTGGGAGCGAGAGCCGTCGCCGATGTAGAGCCAGGTGTCGCTGTCGTGTGGGTATTGGTAGCGCACTAGGGTGAGTTCGGTGGCGGTGGGGTGATGGAGGATGGTGCCAGCCTCATCAGTAGTGTGCTCCAAGGCGATACAGGGCACGATGGCTGGGGCGGCTTCGTGGACGTGGTCGCCTATCCCACCTGGCCCATCGGTGTCATGGCCGATGCACCAGGCTGGGCAGGTGGCGGTTGGCGGGGTGTGCTCCTCGCTGCGATCTTCTGGAGTGGCCATGGGCTTCCCCTTCTCCATCTTCGGTATGCGATGAGGCTGTTAGGGGAGAGTGAAGCGGATGACGAGCTGAAGCGGGAGGGCGGATGGCTGAGGGAGAACAACCACATTCAACCAACATAACGCAACGACTAGTTTAGGGGCGGTCAGTCCCAGTAATGTGCGAATACACTTCTGCTGGAAGTATTGCACCAAGAATCTCTATGGGGAATGAATTGCACTCATCACTTTGATGATCGTCATACCTCTCGGGACGCCCGAACACTGGCGCTTTGGTCCGGTTATTTACCTCCTTAAGATCTTTTTTGATCTCGTCAATATCCTTCTCAATATTCTCAAGATTATCGGGGTGGGGACCGCCCTCGCCCAGTTCAACATATATGTTTCCAAGCAAAACTAGGGCCTCTGCCCACATGAGCACCTGCTTCAAGGAGGCCCGATCGACTAGAATTTTATCGGGTTTGGCATCAAAAGGGCGTCCGCTGACTGCAGTCATGATCCAACAACTCTCTTTCTGGATCGAAGTTATCGAACTGTCGCAAAATAACCTAGCACCTAACACATGTGTTGCATACAGACACTACTGGTGGCATCAATCACAGTAATGGTCGCATTTACTTCCTTTGCCTATATCTTACCGAAGATTGTTTCGATATACTGAGGCTTATTCATAGGGTGTAGGTGAATATGAGTCCGAGGACTGCGGTGATGGTTTCCGGGAAGGTTTCCGGTGGTCTTCTGTAGCCGGTGTGCAGGACTCTCCAGGTCTTGATGTTGGCGATGACTCGTTCGATCTTGTAGCGGATCTGGTTGACGGCCCGGTTGTAGGCCTTGTCGTCTGGGTGGAGGGGAAGTTTTGCGGGTTTTCTTTTCGGGGTGATCATGCCCAGTCCGATGTACCCCTTGTCGCCAATATGCCTGGGTGGTGACGCCCCGTCGGGCAGGTCGGTGGCGGGGACGTCGAGCAGGCCGCTGCGGCGCAGAGCCTGAGCGTCGTGCGTGCATCCGTCCTGGGGGTCGGACACCCAGGCCAGGGTCCCTGACAGGGTGCAGGCCACCTGGACGTTCAGCCCCGTGGTCTTGTGCTTACCGGAGTACAGCCCAGGATGATCAGCCCAGGACCAGCACTGAAGCAGGGTGCCGTCGATGATCAGCTGGGCCGTGGGGTCCAGATCCTCCACGACTGGCACCTGGTCACTGAGGGCGTGGGCGATCAGGGGCGTGTAGGCGCTGATGACGCGGGAGACGGTGGCCTGAGAGACGTTGTAGACCTCGGCGAGCAGCTCCTGGGGCAGGTTGTGGCGCAGGTAGGTCAGGGTCAGGTGCACGCACAGGAACAGGCCCAGCACCCTGGCCCCGAACGCCGGCAGGTCGGGACTGGTGGCGTGAATGGTCTCGCACAGGCCCACAACCTCACACCGAGGGATTCTCGTGCTACTATTCGTCATGGCGGTTTGCTTCTTGGTTGGATTGGCTTAAGCACCAAAGATTCTCTCAAGAGCAAGCCGCCACCCTGCTTAGCGACACGCTATTACCAACAAAACACCCTAAACACCGCTATGAATAAGCCTCTATGACTACCAGGCACTGAGAAGTTGTATAATCACAGTGTGAGACGCCAACAAGGATTATTGAAGCATCTTCTGTCTCAGACACAAATTTATAGCCAGCTTTTACATATTACTAGCGATAGTTATTAAATCGAGACCTCCACATCGCAGAGCCTGCGGTAACCTGCTGGACACCAACGAGCATCCCCTTCCAATGACTAGTACCCGTCAGTCTCCATCAGCACACAACACAGATCGTGAGCTAGCATGAACGCGGACAAGTATTCGACACTTAATGTGGGACATGATGTGCGTGGTAACATAAACATCTATCAAGAACATAACGAAGCACTTGCCATTGGCGAACAACTCAAAGTCGCGGTCGGAATAACAACTCTTCGTACCGACGTGCTTGTTGTTCGTCGAAAAGAACCCCATGGGCCATTAGATTGGCAATTTCCGGCAGGTATTGTCAAGCCAGGTGAATTCTCGTGGAAAGTTGCAGAGTTGGAGACGATCGCAGAAACAGGTATTAGCGTGTCGATGCATGAACAACTGGGTATGAGGGTTCATCCTGTAACTGGTGTAGAAATGCACTACTTTGCGTGTCGTTACCTATCTGGCTCACCAAAGAACCTCGATGCCAATGAAAACAGAGATTGCCGTTGGCAACCAATCACTTCCCTGGGTGACTTGATCCCTATAGACCAGATCTTTTCCCGTGTCTTAGAGTATCTTAATCGATGTGTCTGTGGTACACTGGAGCCATGACACAGAAAGAAGTGACCTGCGCCATTATCCGTCGCGACCGGCATGTTCTCATGATCCGTAGGCAGATTGCAGAAGGCAAATTTCTCTGGGCTTTCCCGTCTGGGCAGATTGAGGATGGTGAAACTGCTGAGGCGGCGGCAGTGCGTGAATGCCATGAAGAACTTGGCATTGATACAACTGCCGATATGCAGTTCGCTAGTCGTGAGCATCCTATCACCGGTCGAATCATGCACTATGTGCCAGTTATCTTGGCATCAGGTAGTGCTGAACCCGAAGTGATCGATACCGAGGAAATCGCAGAACTGCGCTGGGTATTGCCAGATGAGGCTGATGAACTGTCGGGTAATACAATATTTGAGCCCGTCCGAAAGTTTATTCGCGCGTAGTTTACTCCTGCCAACTAAATTGCCAAAAGGCCTGTTCATTCGACGCTAATTGACTTATGAGGCGATCCACGGGAATTGTGCTGTAATCATAGAGGCGATGACACTTTCTCCAATATTCTGAGCGACTTCATAAAGATTTCTAAGAAGTCTCTTGAGTCGTTGTTGATTGCAAGTCGGCTTCTCGATCTCAGCCTGTATAGTCTTTAGAAGTTGTCTGTAGTTGGGGTCTTGGTAAGATGAGGAATCCGATAAGAGTTCGACGACGACACTTCGAAGTTTCGTGATTTGTACATCCGAAATGGCATCGGGTTGTATATCTCGTTGAAAATAGTTGACATCACCGTTAAGGTCGCCTTTTATACTGATGCTATTTTTAATGTTTGTCATTGCTGTCGACCTTATTTTCTATGGTGATCCGAATGGTGCACATTGGTTTAGATATTGACGGGGTGTTGGCTGACTATGAAGATGCATTCATATCGTGCTCGAATGAGATGTACGCATCGAATTTAAAAGTGCACGACTATTCGAATGATTGGAGGTCTGTATGGCGTGTAGACAATGAAACGTGTCTAAATCGATCCAAATATTTCCTCTCTGATGAGTTCTATTCGACTCTTAGAACCATACCAGGAGCCCACGACGGAGTCAAGAGCCTTATGCGGCTAGCAAGCATATCTATCGTTTCTTCTCGATCAGAAAGTAGTTACGATGTGACTAGGTCTTGGCTCTTACGCGTATTTGGCGAGCCGTTTTGGGAGTCCATTTCATTGTCAAGCCCCTGGGATAGACGACAAGGAGAGAATGCGAGGCGTTTCACTAAACTTGAACAGTGTGTCGACATGGAGATCGATGTGCTCATAGACGATGAGATTAGACATCTCATAGCTGTATCTGAAGTTGGCGTAAGAGGTATATTGTGTAGCTTTGGCTCTCATGTTCAGCAGCATGATACACGTAAGGGTGTCTTTGTTTGTCGAAGTTGGCCAGAAGTTGTCGATATAGTGTCCTCTTGGTAAGGTAGTTCCCGGTTCTTGCCAGATTGAGGTTTTCTCACCAGGGCAGGATCGTTCCATAGCTTGTGTTGGGATTATGGGCTGCCAAGACTGCGGTGTTATAGCGGTCATGAAACAAGATCGTCTAAGTGGAGTGGGTTGGTAGGTGGCCAAAGCGGTAATGGTGTGCGTGGTGTTTCTCAGACCGGGGGAGTTTTTCTTCCCCTTGAGCCGATAGGATAGATCCCATGCCAGCAGCGAGATACTCCGAGGAGCTGCTAGGCGGGTACGGTTGTACTGGTTGGCTGCCTGGTGGCCAGCAAGCAATGAGCGAACGTGGGGGGCCCGACTGACCAGCGAACCATCGAACTGCGGTGACGCCCCGCTCGACGCATCGCTGCACTCAACCATTCACACTTTTCGGCGCTGTCTGGCGGTTTGCTGCTGCTTTGTGGCGGCGACTGGGAGCCCCTCTTGGGCTCCCCTCCTCTGCTGGCTGCGTAGCCGGGTGGTACCACTGTCACCCGGTACGTCACCTACTCTGCTGGCCACACCGCCTGTCGTCACGGTCATCTGATGGCTCCGCCCCCGCCGGAGTAATGGCCGAACCAGCAAGGCTCTCCACACTGTCCGCGTTGCACTCCGCATCGGGTCTGCCGTCGCTCTGAGCGGGCGGCGAGCGTATGCGGGCCGCTCCCGTCAGCGGCGCACCACGTTCACGCTGTACTTCGCTGCACTCTCCTACTCCGTCCGTTGTCCCTCATCTGTGGTCGGTGTCAGATCGCCCAACTTCGCACTGGACTTTGCGGGCATTCTGAGCGTCAATGGAAAGAGACAGTCGGCTAGGCGTGGCTGGTATGTCTGGACAAATGGGTAAGCGAAAGGAGGATTGAGTGTATGAAGCCGGGAACGATGCAAGCTGGTGCGATGGGAGGCAGCATGGGAGTGGGTGCGATGGGTATGGGAACAGATCCGTTTGCGGCTATGGCGGCGCAACTGACTCCTAAGCGGGCCGTCTCATACATCCGCGTCTCCACCCGGGAGCAGGCACAGCGTGGCGGGTCGGAGGAAGGGTTCTCCCTCCCAGCTCAACGTGAAGCGAATAAGCGCAAGGCCCAGGCGATGGGCGCCCTGGTGGTTAAGGAGTTCGCCGACCGGGGTGAGTCCGCCAGGTCTGCGAACCGGCCTGAGCTGCAGAAGATGCTGGCGTACCTTAAGGAAGATGGTGGGATTGACTATGTCATCGTCCACAAGTTAGATCGGTTAGCCCGCAATAGAGCGGACGATGTAGAGATCAACCGGGCCTTCGAGGAGGCGGGTGTGCGGCTGGTATCGACGTCGGAGAACATCGACCAGACGCCTGGCGGCATGCTCTTGCACGGCATCATGAGCAGCATTGCTGAGTTCTACTCCCGGAACTTGGCTAATGAGGTCATCAAGGGGATGGGTGAGAAAGCCAGGAATGGTGGGACGCTGGGCAAGGCGCCGCTGGGGTACATCAACGTCCGCGCCAGGGATGAGAACGGCCGAGAAGTCCGCATCATCGCCTTGGATGAGGAGCGGGCACCGCTGATCCGGCTGGCGTTTACGGAGTATGCGACGGGTAATTGGACGGTGCGGCAACTGGCGGAGCATTTGGCAGAGTTGGGGCTGACGACAGCGCCGTCGCCAGCGCGGCCAGCCAAGCCGATCACGGCGACCAGACTGCAGAACATTTTACATCTGCCCTACTACAAGGGCATTGTCACCTTCCAAGGCGTCGAGTACGCCGGGGCACACGAGCCTCTCGTGGACGCCGCCACCTGGCAGACGGTGCAAGACATCCTGACCGCTCATGCCAACGGCGAGCGGCAGCGCATGCACAACCACTTCCTCAAGAGCACGGCAGTGTGTGGTGTGTGCGGAGCGCGGTTACTCGTCCAGCGAGCCAAGAACAGTAAGGGTGTGGTGTATCCGTACTTCGTCTGTGCCAGGCGACACCGGGTGCACGACTGTACCTTCAAGGCGGTGCTCATTGACGAGGTGGAGGAGTTGGTAGCAGTGCTGTACCAACGTATCCAGCTGACGACTGAGGATCGAGCCAAGGTGGAGTGCTATCTCCAGGGCGAGTTGGCGCAGATTGAGGCGGGCAAGGCCAGCCAGATTCGCTCGCTCACGACGCGGCGCACCAACGTGGAAGACAAGCGTCGTAGGCTGCTGCACGCCCACTACGAAGGTGCTGTGCCGCTAGACTTGCTCAAGGAAGAACAGGCCCAGCTCACGGCCGAGCTGGAGCGAATTGAGCGTCAACTTGACGCCTACCGAGCAGATGTGACGGCAACCCGACGCGTTATGGAGGCGGTGCTTGACCTCATGCAGGACTGTTCGCGCCTCTACAGTGCCGCTCCCGCTCATCTGAAGAAGCTGCTCAACCAGGTGTTCTTCGAGCGCATCTTGGTTAATCCGTGTGTTGATGACGACGGCACGATCATCACGCCAGGCACGTCTCCCTCGCAAAGCGACAGCAGTAATGCAGCCGATGATGTGGGCCAGGTGAGCGATCGAGCAGAGCGGCAGCATACTGACGTCGCCAGTCCGTGTATGAGTGATGAACTGGCTGTATGGAGTGTGCCCGAGGATGGTGGCGACGGTGATATGACGACGGAGCGTGCTACGATGGTGTGCCCGCGGCCTCTTCCGCGAATGACAAGTGGCAACAACGGGATAACCTTGACCGCTTGTCTCCGCTTCCCCTTCACCTATCTGGCCAGCCCTGCTCTCCGGAGAGCCGCCGAGCGAGATGCCATCGGGCTCAACAAGCAAAAAACTGGCGCGCAGCCGCACCAGCAAAACACACCCATCCCCACCAACAAGCACAGCCCTCGCCATAACCTGCCCCATGAGGCCGTTCCGCTTGGCTGTTGTTCGTATACGAGGGTATTGGTACCCCGGATAGGAGTCGAACCTACAACCTTCTCCTTAGGACGGAGCCGCTCTATCCAGTTGAGCTACCAGGGCATGGGTATAGTATAGCATGCTATTTACTCTGAAGTGAATTGTGCCAGACAATAAAAAAGCCGAGGTATAGACGCTTATCTAACCCCGACTACAGTGCACTCTTATACTATCATAAATGGCTATAGAGAATCAGACTTTCTCTTATGGGATCGTCACAAGACCCAAGAATCGCGCATAGCCCAACAGTTAGGGCAGCATCACACCAAACCGAAAATGTTCCGGCCAGAATAGATACAGAGATCGCCCGCTTGCTTGATCGCTGGCCTTCTAGAATATTTTCTTGTTTGATGTGATGCCGCTCTGGGCCTCAGTAAAGTTTCAATATTCTGGCTGCAAGCACTACGTCAGCTGCCCTACCAAGCTATATATCGGGAAGAGGATGGCCGCCACCATACCACCGGCCACAATGGCGAGGACAACCATCAGCACGGGCTCGATGGCGGTGGAGATGTTGCGGATTTCTTCGTCTAGCTCGTCTTCGTAAACTTGGGCAGTCTTACCCATCATTTCGTCGATCTTGCCCGACTGCTCACCAATCTTGATCATCTGCGGCACCATTGGCAAGATGTAATCTTCACGACTCAGTGAGACAGACAGCGCTCGCCCACCCTTGACCTTCTCGGCAGTCCGGCGGATAGAAGCCTCGATAATCGTATTATTGACCCCTGTTGCGGTGATGTCGAGCATGTCGAGCATAGGCACACCGGTTGCAAGCAGCGTCTGGCCAGTACGGGTAAAGCGCGCCATGTAAAGCTTGCGAAACATACTACCAACGAAGGGCATATTAAGCTTAAGCGTGTCGAAAGCGCGTGTGCCAGGTCCTGTTTTGGCATATTGGCGGGTGAAGTAGATAGCACCCACCAGCAAAATCAGCTCCGCCCACCAGAAGGTCGCAGTAAACTTCGCCACAGCGATTAGCGCCGCAGTGAGGAATGGCAGCGTCTTGTGCATATCGCTATATAGCTTCTCCACCTGCGGCACCACCACGAGCAACATAAAGAGCATCACGCCCATGATCACTGCCAGGACGATGGCTGGATACGTCATGGCGCCGCGAATCTTGCTCACCATGGCGGCATCCTTTTCTTGCTGGGAGGCAACCCGCTTGAGGGCTTGGTCGAGCGTACCAGAGGCCTCACCTGCAGTCACGAGCGAGAGATAGATTTTGTCGAAGATCTCGGGGTGTTTGCCAAAGGAGTCCGATAGCTGCCGACCACCCTCAACATCGGCAATGATTTCTTGGATAATCTCTTGCAGCTTCTTGTTCTCCGTCTGCTCCAGCACCGTACGAAGGCTCTGCGACAGGGGTAGCCCTGCACCAATCAGCGTCGCGAGCTGGCGCGTAAAGACCACCTTATCTTTGGTCGTCACGCGGCGCGTCAGGCTGCCAAAGAGCCCACCGCTCTCATCGACTTCTTTGATATCGAGAGGAACGAAGCCTTGCTCGGTCAAAACGCGTGCCGCCGCCATCTCAGACTCAGCCTGGACGATAGATTTGATGATGGTGTCGGTCGCTTTGTCGCGTGCTTCGTAGTTGAACTTTCGCATCGATTATCCTCTCATTAAGCGCTCAAATTCGGTGAGATCGACTGCAAACTCGCGGGCGCTGTCGTACGTCACGGTGCCACTCTGGACGAGGCTCACCAGTGTGCGATCCATCGTCTGCATACCTTGGTCGGCCCCAGTCTGGATGATAGCATCGAGCTGGTGGCTCTTGCCCTCGCGGATGACGTTGCGCACTGCTGGGTTGGCCACCAAGACCTCAGCGGCTACCACTCGCCCACCACCAATGGCTGGCACGAGGCGCTGGCTACAGATTGCCATCAAGATATTGGCCAGCTGAGCCCGAATCTGCGGCTGCTGGTGCGGCGGGAAGACGTCGATCATGCGATCGATACTCTGTGCTGCACTATTGGTGTGCAAGGTGGCAAACACCAAGTGGCCTGTCTCGGCAATGGTAATGGCAGCACTGATCGTCTCAAGATCGCGCATCTCACCAATCAGCACGACATCTGGGTCTTGGCGTAGACTGGAGCGCAGCGCAGCGCTAAAGGAGTAAGTATCATAGTGCACTTCGCGCTGCACGACCACCGAGCGCTTACTCTTGTGGGTGAACTCAATCGGGTCTTCGATGGTGATGATGTGGTGCGACTTCTCAGTGTTGATCTTATCAATCAAAGCAGCTAGTGTGGTAGACTTACCACTACCAGTTGGTCCCGTCACCAGCACCAGGCCGCGCGGGAAGTCAGCAAAGGTCATGACGACGGGTGGCATACCAAGCTCGGTCACAGATTTGATTTCATTCGGGATCAAGCGCAGCGCGGCCGCCAAGTTGCCCCGCTCATGAAAGGCATTGACCCGGAAGCGTCCAAGATTACCAAAGGCAAAGCTAAAGTCAAACTCTTTATCCTTCATCAGCACCTGCTGTTGGTCTTGGTCGAGAATGGCAAAAACAAGCCGCTCCACCTGCGCTTCGTCTAGTGGGCCAAAGCCCGCCACAGGGGTCAGCGCGCCATCGATGCGCAGCATGGGGGGCAGCCCCACCTGAATATGCAAGTCTGAGGCGCGGCGGCGCACCACATCCTCGAGCAGGACTTCTATGCGTAATTCTCTATTTTCCATGGTTGTTGTTAGTTCCTTTCTTATGCTATGTCTGATGTGACACGGTTGACTTCCTCCAGGGTGGTAATCCCTTGCAGCGCCTTGAGGTAGCCATCTTGGCGCATCGTGATCATCCCTTGCTCGATGGCTTTCTTCTGGATCTCGGTACTCGACGCTCGGGCGGTAATGAGCTGCTGGATCTCCTCTGTCACTTCCATCACCTCAAAGAGCCCAGCTCGGCCACTGTAACCCCGTGGCGTGTTGGCGGTATCGCGCCCACGCACTAAGCGGTAGGATTTTTGGCCAGCTAGCGGCAAGTCACTATAGCCAAGGTCGGCCGAGATTTTGGCTGCCTCTGCCTTGGTCTTGGGCAAGAGATGCCCGACAGTGCTGAGGATCATCTCTGTCTCGAGTGGGTTAGACCAATAATTCTCGTGCTGCGGCCCAATCCGGCGCACCAAGCGCTGGCCAATGATGGTATTAACGGTGCTAGCGATGAGGAATGGCTCGATATGCATATCGAGCAAGCGCGGCAGCACCCCCGCTGCCGAGTTGGTGTGGAGCGTACTAAAGACCAGGTGGCCCGTCAGTGCTGCCTGGACGGCGAGGTTGGCCGTCTCGTTGTCGCGGATCTCCCCCACCATCACCACATCGGGGTCTTGGCGGAGAATACTGCGCAGACCATTAGCAAAGGTAAGACCAACGTCGCTATTGACTTGGATCTGGTTGACCCCTTCCATTTTGTACTCCACCGGGTCTTCGAGCGTGACGATGTTAATGGTATCATCCTTGATTTCTTTGATCAGTGCATAGAGGCTGGTCGACTTACCACTACCGGTTGGGCCACTGGTGAGGATCATCCCATTGGGGCGGTGGATCCCCTGGCGAATGAGCCGGAGGGCGCGCCCAGCATAGCCCATCTGCTCGAGCTCGAAGGATGTGCCAGTCTTATCTAGCAAGCGAATCACCACCTGCTCGCCCCACACCACTGGGCTAATGGCAATACGGAGATCAACTTCCTTATCTGCCACCTTGACGGCAAACTGCCCATCCTGCGGAATACGGTGTTCATCGATCTTCAACTCAGACAGGATCTTGATCCGGCTTACCAGTGCCGGCTCGATACTCTTGGGTAGTTGCATAACTTCGCGCAGCACACCATCGACGCGGCAGCGAATCTTGAGCGACTTCTCGAGCGGCTCAATGTGGATATCGCTCGCACGGCTCTTTACGGCATATTCGAGAATAGTACTCAGGGCTCGGCTAATTGGTGAGTCTTGGACGATTGTCTTGATATCACCCCGAGCTTCAGCGGCTGCCTCGGCCTGCGATACTTGGGCGGCTACATTAACACTACTGAGGTCGGTGCGGTACTGCTCGAGCACATGACGCACCCCAGCCTCCGACGCCATAAAGACCTTGAGTGGGCGCTGGACGCGGTTGGCAAGGTAATCGACCGCCTGAACGTTGTTGGCGTCAATCATCGCCACCGCCAAGCGGTTCTGCACCTCGGCTAGTGGTACTGCCATGAAACGCTCGGCAATATCCGATGGCAAAAGCGTGAGGATGTCTTGGTCGACGATCGTATTGGTAAGATTGACATATGGCACACCCGACACATGGGCAATCGCCCGGGTCAGCAGCTCGTTATCGATCGCCGATTCATCAGTTAGCACAGTCAATAGTGGCCGGCCACTCTCGCGGGCCAGCTTGGTGGCATCATCAAGGCGCTGGCGCGTGATCAGCCCTTCGTCAACGAGGAGTGTGGTGAGTTTTTCTTGCATATCACTTGTCATCAGTGCCACACGCTACCTCTGTTATTTCTGCTGCGATTGCCCAATGATCGTTTCGACCGCTGGGTTGATCGCCTCCTTGTTAAACACTGCACTATCTGGCTCATCAATCGTATCCGAGAGCTTCTCGACTGTCTCTACCTTGGTGCCACGCTGCGGCATTTGCAAGAATGGGATACTACTGGCCACAAAAAACGCCACCACTACTGATATACTAGCGATCAAGATAATCATTGCGATGTCGGTCTTCTTCATGGTTTGATGTCCTTTTTCTTTAGCTCAATGGTTTTGGCTGGTGAGTAGTAGGCATGAGCCGAGATCTTCATGGCGACTTTGCTGTCGGTCCGCTCAATGGTCATACGGTCAATCTCGATCACGCGGATGGAGCGCTCAAAGCGCTGCAAAAGCTCGCGCAGAGCATTGGGGTTACTGGCCGATACCTCCATAGTGAAGTGGATGGACTGCAAGTTGCCATTGCTAGCGGCTGCACCAGTGCTGCCAGACGACTCGCTGTCATCCGTTTGGTCGATATTAAGCGAATCGAGTGACACTCCTGCCACGCCATTGACCAGCTTAGACTGGAGCGAAGCACCCAACGCGAGAGCATTATCCTCCGCCGGCAGAGCATCAAGCACCACCTGGAGAGCCTTCTCATCGTTGTTGATGCGACTTGCATTGAGGTGTGAGTTGGTCTCCAGTACCTTCAGCTCGCCACGTAGCTTCTCGACTGCGTCGTTGTTGTTCTTGAGTACGGCAGCAGTGTTATTTTTCTCACCAAGCACCCGCTCCTTGAAGATAATTTGCTGCACCAAAAACCACGATATCACCAGTGCGAAACCCACAATTACTGAGGCTCCGGCCACCCAGAGGAACATCACTCGGCTGGATTGTTCGATCTGTTGGCGCTTGTGGATGGCGGCGTCTTTCTTACTCATCTAGTTCTTCTCCTTGTTGGTCGCCTTGGGCGTAAAGAGGCTATCGGGCACATGCAAGCGCGAGTCGGTCACATTAGTACTACCAGTTGGGGCTTCAATGCGCAGGTTCTTAGAGCTATTAGCGAGAAGTTCCTTGGGGTAGGTAAAGGTCAGCTTGAAGCGCAGCACCTTAGCACCACTGGCGTCCTCGCCATAGCTGGTATCGCTCACCGTCACATCATCAGCCAGCTTAACAGTCTGGACACGGTTATCGCCATCAGTGTAGCTCAGCTTGGTGTTGAGGATCATTTTCTTGAGTCTGTCTGTCGCCTCAAAGCTGTTGGCTGCCGACCCCTCAATGGAGAGCTTCGTCTCAGACGGATCGAGGCTAACGGTCGACATCTTCACATCATTGGGCGCAGCAGGGTTAATAGCACTGAGCACATCGAAGATCCGCGAGTCGATGCTCTTGTCCTTGTGCATTGAGGAGAGCTGAGCTAGTTGGTTCTGGATGGTGACAATCTGATTGGCATCTTTAACACTACTAATCTTGCCGTACTGGTCTTTGATCTCGTTGTCGGTCAGCCACTCGCGAGCGCTCTGTGTACCAACATACACCACCAGCAGCGCCACTGCTGCACCAGCAATGATGCTCACGAGAATAGAGAGCGATATCACACCATTGCGCATGCGCTGGGCATGCAGGTATTCGCGCTTGACATCAGGAATGAGGTTAATCTCTATCATGCGTCGTTCCTCCGTTTTGCTAGGCCCACTGCTGTGGCAAACTCTGGTGCGACGTTAGCCAATTGTTCTTGGCTCGTCTGCGGCATATGGATACCATGCCAGGGGTTACCAGGGGCGGTCGGAACCTCTACCTTGGCCGCAACATACTCGCTGAGATGTGGAATCATCTCGCCAAAGCCTGTCAGTGTAATGCTCGATACCTGGGCGCTAGCGTAGCGCGTCTGGAAGAATTTGATTGATTTAATAAGCTCGCTCGCAAAGTTATCCAGCGCACCCTCGATGGCACGCACCACCTGCCCATCGAGCTTATCCTCCGCCAGACCAAACTTGAGAATGAACTGCCGAGCTTGGTCTTCCTGAACGCTGAGGTTTTGCACTGCCGACTTGACGAAGCTGCTCACACCAGACGGAATAGTCCGGACAAGGCGCGGCGCTCCACCGTAGATAATGGCGAGGTCAGTCGAGAGTTCACCAATATCGATCAGCATCACCGCAGCACCGTTTGCCGCTTGCTGAGGCGGCGCAAAGGCCCGCACCATCGCAATTGGGTCGGGCTCGATAGCAATCACATTCAGCCCCAGGCCTTCGATAAACTCAAGCTGATCCTCACTATACCCCTTCGAGACACTGCTAATCAGCACCTCTTGCTGATCGCTCGCATGGAGCGACGGCCCAAGCAGCACCCAATCTACCTTAGCATCATCCGCCATCGGCACATACTGGTCGATCTGGTATTTCATCGTGGCGCGCAGCTCGGCATCGGAGACTTGCGGCACATCGACCACTGTTGTAAAGGTCTTGTTGGATGGCAGGCCGATCGCAACATTCTTCGTCTTGATACCACTCTGGCCCACGGCAGTCATAATAACTTCGCCCAGGCGACGGCGCGACTCTGGTGCATCGCTGCTAGTAATACGGCGGTCAACGGGCGCATACCCATGTGCTACGAGCTCCCACTCGTCGCCAGCTGGTGCTAGCTGCAAAACCCGCACGGCATTAGTACCGATATCGAGTGCAAAGAAATCGCCCGACCCTTTTTGAAACTTCATACTCATCTATTATACATAAGCGACATTGGTTTAGGCAAGGGGGTTAGTGGGGGAAAATATGCCAAACTTGCACTGCAAAATTTCCTATCCGTCTCACCCTTATCAGGCATATTAGCGGATCGATATCTCACATGTCGATCGCGCGTTGGTGCTCATATGTTATGTGCCAAATCTCACGCTCTCCACTATTTCTCGACATAACGCAAAGAAAGATAAAGAGTTCTTAACCATGACTACACCTGAGCTAAAACCGCGGTGCGGCTTCTGTTGTGGTGGCGGTGGTGATGGGCAGGTCGTTGTTTTTATTGTAACGCGAGCCCCACATAAAGACATCGGCACGTTGGTTGAGTACCTCAGCAGCTTCGGCGAGGTTATCCTTCTCAGCGCCAAAGGTGCGGCGCAGCTGGAGCTGGCGCGCCATGATGGTACCGTTGATGGTGAGCTTTTCTTTGCAGGTCTCAGCAGTGAGACCATTAAAGTACGCACCAACGTGACGGATCTCGTCGCAGGTAGAGATGACTCCCCCGCTGCCACCAGTTGGCTGAGCAATCAGCCAGGCATTCACTTCTTTAACATTATGCCGGACGACGATGTTCTTAGCCTTAATGACGAGCTGCGAAAGCTTGGTGGCATCATCTACTGTAGTGGCACCATACTTGAGGTCACCATCAATCGTCACTGTGCCGCCTGCTTCCACCACCAGCGTGCTACTGCCTGGCAGCGTACCGTGGATGGTAGCATCGCCATTAACGCTGCGCACGTTATGGCCCGCAAAGTTCCCCACGTCGATAGACGTACCAGCCGCCGCACCCCGGCCAAAGCTCGGCACCTTCACATTGCTTGGCGGTGCCCAGCGGCCAGCTGGCGTGGTGGTGTTGGCAAAGGCAAGGCTATCCTTGGAGCGGTCATAATCACCACCATACCCTCGCCGGCCAGACAGCACACCACCAGTGGCAGAGAGGATTTTGCCGCCATTTTGCGGTGCCATCATGCCATACTCAGCCCAACTGCCGTACATATTGCCATCCTTAGTCGTCTTGAGAGTAACGATCTGTGCATCGCCATTACCACTCGCCGCACCAATGCCGTTACCAACGCGCAAGTCGCCACCCCAGATCTGCACCCATGGTAGCTTCGTCACCGTTACGCAGGCGGGCGAGGAAATACGACGCTCATTGCCGTCGGTGTGTTTATAATTATAATCTTTGATAGCAACAATGCGACAGATCATATCCCCCACCTTGGCATCGGCAGCGTTGATATCTTTGGTGTCATTCAGGCGCGTGTGGCTGTCGAGGTATTTTTTATTCTCACGAAAGGTGGGCTCGTTGGTGCAGTCGATCGGCTGCTTGCCGCGCAGCCAGGTGCACGCTGTGTCACTGCCACTGTAGCTACCCAGAGCATAGGGATAGCCGACTGCCGCCCCACGGTCGAAGATGCTGCTCAAGCTGCCAAGGAACTGCTGGCGGTGCTGCCCTCGTACGATAAACTGGTAGGCCGCGGCTTCGCTCTCGCTTCGGTCTTTGTCGAGGCTTGCACCAGTGTTGTGGATGGATTCGTCAATCCGACTGGGTGCGATGTTGCCACCCTCCAGCGTGGCAAGCTTCTTGCCGTCGATCGTGGCCGATGGATAGAGCTCGAAATCTGAGTGCACACTAGCACACGCCGGGTCGCTGCGCCGCCACGCTGGGTCACCAGCAATGCCAGGCGACCACGATATCCGTTGGCAGAGTGTGCGGCCAACGTCGCTCGTTTGGATGCGATAACTCGTAAAGCGGTCGGTCGTGCCGCCGCTTGGATACACCGTATAAAAGAGCTGCCCAGACTGGCCCGTCACATTGCGCGCCAGGCTATGCCCACCACTGTAATTATTAGCAAAGCCAGTACCATCCATCCCCACCGATACGGTTGCACTGTTGGGACCATTGTTGCGGAGATCATGCGCCCAGTAAATTTGCTCACCCGGAAAGGCTCGGATGGATTTTTGCATATTTTGCGTGCCAGGCCACTGCTTACCCACATAGCTTTGGCCATTGATTGTCCAAGGCGGGATGCGCCGCGTGATTGTCACATTAACATCACTCGTACCACAGGCAATATTCTCGCTGGCAGCAAGGGTACGTCCGCCATCAGTTGAGATACAGCTATACAGGCCAATCCCCACCGTACGCGACTGCCCCACCGGGATATCAAACTGGCCAATGTCGAGTTGCGCTCGCACTTCACCCCCCTGGCTGGTGTATTGGTTTTGGCCACTGACGCGCCCACGGTACATCACGCTCGACTGGACGTTCTTGATACGGCTATTGCGGTTGTAGTTCCAATTCATGTTGCGGTCGAGGTGCATCGAGCTAATGTCGAAGGGACCCGAGCGGTTACCCGAGTAACCCGAGCCACGAATGACAATATCGACGAGGCCTGTCTGATTGTGGTCAATCGATATACCCGACTTATAATAATTCCGCTCGCCAGGCTGCGAAAACCACACTACTGCACAGGGACTGCCACTGCGGCAGAGCTCGGGCAGCTTCGCCTCTACCTCATTGTTAGGCCGAGCTGTCGCCAGCCCACCCAGTGCCGCACTCACCCCCACAGCGCACAGCAGCCCCATCAGGCCAGCACGCACCAGTGATTGGCGACAAAAATGTACAAATGTCATGCTTATGATTATAGCAAAGTTAGGGCGATTGTGCACTGTATTCATGACGATGAACACCAGATGATATAAATAAGTAAGTAGAGTGTGCCCAAATCACAACATTCATAGTTGTCTCACGCTCACCCTCCCCACACTCCCTCCTCTGGAACACTATAAGGGTCGACACCTCCCAGGTATCGACCTCTTGTGTTGGGCTGAGAATCTGTCAGCACAATGACAGATCCTCACACTCCATCGGATGAAGCGATGGGGAGGTGGAGCTAACACAGAGATAGGTTTTAAAATTCAGGCTTTAGAGTCAACCATAGTCTATAGTCTATCACCGCACAAGAAAATATCTGGAGGCCAGCAACCCTATTATAATTATATAACGCGCAATGCATCCACATTCCTCGCATTCTCCTCTTCCCCCTGCCGATTTCCCCTTCGCGCTGCTATACTATATATATGAGTTTATCTATCGGTATTGTTGGCCTGCCCAATGTTGGCAAGTCGACCCTTTTCAACGCCCTCACCAACAATGATATTTTGGCAGCCAACTACCCCTTTGCCACCATCGAGCCCAACACTGGCATTGTGCCCGTACCCGATGAGCGTTTAGCAGTGCTGGCCGATATGTACCATGCCGAAAAGGTCGTGCCGGCCACTGTGACCTTTGTCGATATCGCCGGGCTGGTGGCTGGGGCTGCCAGTGGCGAGGGCTTGGGCAATAAGTTCCTCGCTCATATCCGCCAGTGCGATGCAATCGTCCACATTGTCCGCGCCTTTGCAAATGACGACATCGTCCATGTCGATACCACCGTCGACCCGCAGCGCGATATCGACATCATTAACACCGAGCTCATGCTGGCAGACATCCAGACCATCGAGACTCGCCTCACCCGCCTGGCCAAAGAAGCCAAGGCAAACCCCAAGGCGCGCAGTACACTCGAATATTTGCAGCAGTTGCGCGACGACCTTGCTGCTGGTACCCCTGTTCATCTGAACAAAAATATTATTCATGAAGCAATCGCCGACCTTCACCTCCTCACTGCCAAGCCGGTCATCTACGTCTTTAATGTCGACGAAGCCACCCTGGCCAATGACGAAGCCAAAGCCCGCCTGGCAGCGCTCGCTCGTGGCAGCACGGCGCTCTTCATCTGTGCCACACTAGAGGATGAGCTCAAGGGGCTGGACGCGAAGGATGCGCTAGAGCTACTGGCAAGCTATGATGTGCCCGAGGCTGGCTTGACACAATTGATCCGGGCAGCGTACGATACGCTCGGCCTACAGAGCTACCTCACCGCTGGGCCCAAGGAAGTGCACGCGTGGACGATCCACCAAGGCTGGACAGCACCCCAAGCGGCTGGGGTCATTCACACCGACTTCGAACGAGGCTTCATTGCAGCGCAGGTGGTGGATTATGACGACCTCGTGGCAGCAGGATCCGAGGCCAAAGCGCGCGAAGCAGGCAAGATCCGTACCGAAGGCAAAGCCTACGTCATGCAGCCAGGCGATGTGGTAGAATTTCGATTTAATGTAAGCAAGTGATCCTAGCTAAGAAACATGAGTAAACTCGCCATGAGTCTATGGCGAGTTTTTTGCATATAGTATTATCGAGCAATATTATACCCTTCGTATTCCTCGGGTAAACACAGGCTATTAAGCATATGAAGTAGCTCTAGCGACCAAGCTTTTCGATCTTATTTATTGATGGCTTGGCACCTACATTATTACTATGCACAAGACAAAGTAAGTATCTTGAGGTTTAAATATTATAGACACAAGCCAACAGCACTCACAATACACTCTTACTGCCAAGAGTGTCAAAACATCCTTTGTCATATTGTGTGTATTGGTAATAAATGCCAGGCACTAAATAATCATCCCTATTTTGCCGCGACGCCCATCAGCGCTTTGCGCTTTTTTGCAATCGGTAAAACCGCTCTTGATTACCATGCGCTCCCTTCACGCTACTATCGGCTTTATCGACAATTACACACTGGGTGCGCACCCACTGCTCGAAGTCGCGCAGGATGGCACGGCGCACGCTGTCATTTTTGACGATGCCACCGCGTGTAAGCTGCGCGCGCTGTGCCTCGAACTGCGGCTTGACCATTGCGATGATACTGGTATGCGAACTGCTGATGCGCACTAAGTGCGGTAGAATTTTGCGCAGACTAATGAACGATACATCAATGACAATAATGTCTGGTGTAGTGGCTGGCACAAAATTGCGAATGTCGGTTTTTTCATGCAGCTCAATGCGCGAGTCGCCACGCAGGCTGGGGTGGAGCTGCTCCGTCCCCACGTCCACCGCATACACCATGCGCGCACCATGCTGCAATGCATAGTCAGTAAAGCCGCCAGTGCTGCTACCAACATCAAGCACGATAGTATTATCAAATGAAATATTGAGCCGCTGCGCGACGCTGGCTAATTTAAGCCCCGCCCGCGACACATAGCACTCGTGCGCCACCAGCTTTATCTGCATCGACTCATCCACAAACATCCCTGGCTTGTGCGCTACCACACCATCCACCAATACCTTGCCAAGGCGAATCCAATTCTCGGCCGCTGAGCGTGTTGCTGCGTGGCCACGCGCCACCATTGTTTTGTCTAGTCGTTGTTTTTGCATGTTCTTATTATACTGCACGAGTAGATAGATAGTTAGTTGGTGTGAAGCTAATAGACCTGCTGCATCTTTACACAATGCATAAGACTATAGAGCATGATAATGATGAGATTGGATGATATTACTGCGCGTGGATATGCTTCTTACTTCCGCCGTTTTTCAAATTTTGATGATGGAAAAATCCGCTTTGTTCTTTGCGCGCTATTGCAGCTTTTATATTAATAACTCACTCAAACTATCGCGCACTGCAGTATGCTATTCTTCGTTCGCACATGTCGCTAGAGGCTAGCAGGATATTCAAGACACAAGACAGCTCAGCCAGACATATAGTATATATAACAAAAATTGAGTGGACATCGTGATAGCAAAATATCTTACTCGTATGGCTGCGCCACATCACCAACAGGCTACGCATTCATCCTCCCGCAAAAGCGCTATATGCAGCAAAACACGATGCCACTGCAGTAGATGCTTCGCATAGCGAGTCAGCTTGTCTAAATAAAAATTTGATTTTGACAGCATCACATTTTTGCAAGCCAAGCGTGAGTATTTGCGTATGCAAAATGGTATATTTCGCAGCTTCGCAGCACATAGACAAGCCAAGATGTATCACGCAATATTTTGCGCTTATACACGTTTTGCAAAATTTACATGGGCTATCTGTAAGTAATTCTATCCGCAATAACAAGCAATTCATTTTTGCACAAATCTACAAATGATGATTATTTTTATCATCAGCCATTCGTGCGTGCAGTCTATACTTCGCAGTAATATATCGCCTCGCTATAATTTGCCCGGCATGCAAAAATCAAAAATGAAACACACTCCAACAAGCTACAACAAACGTGCACGAAAAAGCAAAAAGTCAAAAATATCCAAACTCAAAAAATAGACAAGCTGGATAATGATCACATTTTTTATCTCGCAGCGACAACCATGCGTCATTTCGTCATATGCAATTTTTTGCAGTAGCACACCAAAGCAAAGCTCGTAGCTTCGCAGCTACACAATAAAAAAGTGTGTTCATTATTTATATAATACTTATGCTTACTCTGATACGTTTTATATTATACCCTGTTGCCATAAGCATTATTATATTGCTCAAGGTAAATGCTCGTCTGTAACGAAAATTTGTTCATTTATGCTTATGGCTATTGCATTTACCTGGCACATAAGCTCCCACGCTCTTGCTGCACATCACATAAAGCAATCGTTGATATTGGCACATCGTTGTTGTGTTCACTATATCTTTCTAGCTGCCCTGCTGTTGTTTGTACATCACTATGTCTATTCCTTCATGTTGTGCTGGGATCATCGTTTTGCTCAATTGCTGTACTTCCTACGACGCTCATATTTCGAACGTTCGCTAGGTATTCTCTGTTTCTATTCTGTCTTTTTTACAATACCTTGTATATTTTGACATCATCTTCGTCGCAGAGGGATCTGTTGCATTCTCCACAATAATATCTCGATCCTATCGAGCTTGACGACGAGCCTCATGTGTTGGTTATTACAACATTATTTACACCCTTTTTCTCACACGTACCCTTTAGTAAAAAACACAGCACGCCCATAAGCTTGTGCTCAAAATTGGCAAAAATCGTCTCGACTCTACGTTGTTTTTATCACATCTCTAGGATACTCCAACCTAAACATCACACGGCACAAAAAATACACCGCTTTTCGCGGTGTATGTGTGCTATCCCTAGTATTTCTCACTTTTGCGTGTAAACGCGATGAGAGCGGCTCTCATGAGCTCTCAGGGCACTATTTCTTGCGCTCGCGGTACTCTCCGCTTGCAGTATCGACAGAAATAACGTCGCCCGTCTTAATAAAGGCTGGCACCTTGACGACAAGGCCCGTCTCCAGCGTCGCATCTTTGAGCACACTGCTGGTTGTATCACCTTTTACAACATCTTCGGTGTAGGTGACTTGAAGGTAGAGGTTTTTTGGCAGCTCGACATTGATCACCTTGCCGTCGAAGAATTGCAAACCGAGGTTATCCCCTTCCTTCAAGTAGTCCTTAGCGCTGTCGACGAGGTCTGCAGCAAGCTCAAACTGCTCAAAGCTGGTTGGATCCATAAAATAGAACGTATCACCATCATTATAGAGGTACTGCACGCTCTGTGTTGATACCTCGGCGGGCTCAATCTTGTCTTGCCCCTTAAAGGTCTTGGGTAGCACGCTCCCATCAATCAGGTTCTTCAGCCGCACATTCACAATAGAGCCACCCCGGCCCATTACCTTCTGATTATAGTCCACAACTCGATACGGCTTGCCATCGAGCTGTACAATCACACCTTTTTTGAGGTCAGTTGGTTGGTACATCACCTATCTCCTGTTTAGTAGTTGCTGCTTCGTTCGAAACATCCGTCAGCGCAGTGACAGAGGTACTGCGCTGAAAAAGCTCCTAACCTTGCGCGACAAATGGCAACAACGCCAAGTGACGAGCACGCTTCACTGCTACAGCGAGCTGTCGCTGTTGTTTATCCGACAACCCTGTGCGACTGCGTGGCTCGATCTGCCCATAAATATTAATGAACTTTTGCAATGTCTTTGCATCTTTGTAGTCAAAATAGACCGGTGTGTCCTTGCGCATGCGCTTGGCCATTATTTGTTCTCCTTTAGTATGTTGTTAAAATGGTATTTCTGATAGGTCAATTGGCTTGTCGTCAATGTCTTCGATGACAACATCTTGGCTACTACCACTGTTAGCTGACGCTGCAGCCGGTGTTGTATTTCCGTCAGCACGTCCACCACCAACGAAGGTGAAGTCCTCTACTGTTACTTCTACAACAGAACGCTTGTTGCCGTCCTTATCGTCGTAGCTGCGCTGGTCGAGGCGACCACTGACGAGCAGCGGACTACCCTTCTTTACATATTGCGCAATGGTTTCGCCAGTCCGCCCCCAGGCTACACAGTTAATGAAGCTGGTTTGGTCTTGGTTTTGGCCATTTTGGTTGCGCCATGTGCGAGTGACCGCTAGTGTAAAATTCGCTACGTTCTGCCCACTTGCTGTAGTGCGCACCTCTATGTCGCGCGTCAAATTGCCCATCAAAATAACTTTACTAAATCCTCGAGCCATATATCCTCCTCGATTCTTTACTGTGGTTATTAGTTGTTGTGGTAATTTTTACTCTTCTGTTTGGCGGCTGGCTTCACGCGCTTTGGCCTCTGCCATCAGCTTGCGGCCCTTCTCGTCTACTTTGACGAGCAAGTAGCGGATCACATCATCAGAAATATTCAGCGCATTGCTGATCTTTAGCGGTGCATCGGCAGGCAGCGCCACCTCAAAGTAGACATACACCGCAAAGTCTTCCTTCTTAATACTATACTGCAGCTTTTTCTTGCCCCAGTTGTCTTCGCTAGTGATAGAGCCACCAGCGCTGAGCACCAGCTCACGTACCTTAGCAAGTGGCGCCTCAAGGTTCGATTCTAGATCTGGCCGAATCAAAACCGTTAGTTCATATTGTTTCATATGTAAACCTCCTTTGGAATCCATATGGATGTTTATCCGGACGATAAACTTAGGTTAATAACGCATTATATTATACGCGAGACAGCATACAAAGTCTAGCGAAGTACAGGGGTGTGGAGGTGTTGTACTTTTTAGTTTTTCTATTTTTTAAATGGTCACATACTCTGTGTAATTATATGTTGTTAGTTACCTCATTCGCCGCATGATTGCGCCCCGTCTTGCAAGCACTTATCCATCCCGCCATAAGCCAAGAAGTGGCATGACGCGATCATATACTCCATCCACATTCTACAAAAAAGATAATTACATTATAGTGCTAAAATTCGCCTGCTTCGCCCCATCGCTATCCTTAATATATTATGCTCATATATTATATATATGCTCAGCAGAGCACCCTTTGAGCGCTATCGCGTCTAGAAAATAATACTCGTTATATGTCAAAATGTGAAAAAATGAACCACCCGTACTTGTCATGTATATATCACTTTGTCTTTCGCTCTTTTAGCCCTTTTAATGCTGCGATGTATCTGCAAAAATTATCGAGCAATTTTTCGCTTGTGTTTATTTCGCTATCGCTTCTACCTTAAGCGAAGTATCGTTTTGCTGTCTCCTTGCGCATTTTTGTCAGAGCCACCTATGGCACTCCATGGCTCTATTGCACCCATCTCATTTTTGCACATTGCTTACATAGAGCCATCTGCCCTACCTCCATACATCGCATATTTGCACCAATACTTTACCATTTGTTTTCATATCATAAAGTACTATATATTGCAAAATGTGAAAATTTTGAAACCTTCATTCGCACCATCCATGGCGCATCATTATTTTTTATACCGACCATACATCACACCCTATTAGATCGTGTGTATTTAATAGCCATGACCACTATACAATGCTTATGTTTATCGCACATTCAGTACACAATTAGCCACTCACGCTCAAAAATCTGAAAATATCACCATACTAGCTCACTCTCTGGATTATATACATGATGCTCCATCCATTTTTTAACTTCGCCCTAGCCAGCTAAGCTAGCTCTATACAACTTATGCTTTACTATATCGGTTATGTCTATCTCACCATTAACCATCCTTTCCTTGCATTATGCAACCAATCATGAAAATTTGTGACTATGCCACATTGGTGCAAGGCAGACGCAAATCCAACCACCACCATTAACTCACAAAGCACCCTCTAGGCCATAAAGTTATTCGCACTTACCGCATATTTTGGCTCACCAATGCCTACTATTTCTAGCCCTCATCACACCCATCTATTTTGTTGTGAAAATTTTGCTGACAAACCTATCGTTGAATATTCTCCTACTATTTTTCAAACGCTCATTTTACTTCAACCACGTACCATCATGCCTCGTGATGCAGAAAATTTTCACCACGTACTCCATCGTTGCATCACACCATGGCAAAAAATACCATTTTTTATCTGTATTTCTTCAACCACTATAATATATGGTTCGCATGTCATACGCGCCTCACCAAAATCATCACATTATTTTGGCACGCACGAACCATCATCGCTTCTTGGCATTATATTTTTGCACCACTTTGCCGTACTGAGTTTTGTCATTCTCAAATTTTTATTATGAATATCATTATATTCTGTTCACAGACTTTAGCGTAGCAATCCTTTACTTAATTTGCTTCTCATATCACATCTAAGTCTCTTGTGCTTGCACGCACTACATAGATTTTAGCCAGGACATGGCAGCCATTTACTCAAGCGAACTCACTCCCTACTGCATCTCACACCCTCACACTCATTTTTGTAGATTTCCCTAATCAAAAATGTGAAAATTTTGCGCTGCTACTACACGCGCTTCATTTTCATCACACATATTGTACATCGCACCCTCATCTTTCTACCTAGCTATATCAATTTTTGCATGATCACTCACAAATTTTTACCTAGATGTGCACACTGCCATCATACTCATTTTATATTTACTACCAAACAATCCATTTTTGCATCATTCATCACTCGCATAGTAGCAAAAAATATTTCGCACGCGCATTATGTTGCAAAGCTTCGAACGTTTTTGCTAGGCATAACTATTTTTTTATCAATAACAAATAGTCCATCAGCATTTTTTATTGTAGCATCGCAATGCGCCATTATTTTTTGTCACGTATGTAGTATCCGCTTGCTGCTCTAGTCGTTGAAAAATCATTTTTTGCAATAGTACACTTTCCATCACTCTTTCTGTATGCGAAAATATCGCAACATATGCACCACACACCAATTAGAACGGGCAAATAATAATATTCTACTACAGAATAATTATTAATAACGTAGTGCTCACTCATATTTTTGCAAATCATTTTGCAAAAGTGTCTCAGCTACTGCAAAAAATACTAGTAGCTCTGCATTATACTTTATTGTTGTCTCATTTTTTACTTTTTTATATTTCAATTCATACCACACTCGTCGCTCATCTACTTCGTGCTCACTCAAATTCTCATCAATATAGCAACAATAAATAACATGAACGAATTCTTGCATTATTCATACTCTCTCACTGCCCCTCGCTTGTGTTATGTGTAGTATCATATACAAAAAGATGCATTCGATAAAGCAATCAACTCACTTTGCACGCAAAATGCTCATCACCATACCCTACGTATAGTACATGAGCGCATCTATACTCATCTATTTTACCATCTACTACTCTGAATATACTCTTGTTATATTCAGACATTCTCTTGCTCACTCTCAAGCAATTTATAATACACAAAGAAAATCCATATAGCACACAAATATCCCTATAGCATAAAAACTACATTATTTTCTTACCATAACGGGCGCATTGCACCAACCAATGCACGCGACCATTAAAAATTCAATGGCATAGCACGCGCGCTTGTTTGTTCAATCACCATAGATTTTTTGCACAGAAAAACCAGTGCTCATCACACTGGCTTTCTCTCGTCTATAACTAACCTTTATGCAGCGAGTGAGAAGTCTCCTTGGACCAAACCAAGTTCATCACTATACTCAAGCCGTTGTGACTCTGTGGTCGGAACCAGCACAATACCACTTGCAGTGCTAAGCTCGCCATCAATCACATCACCTTGGTCTGTGATCATCTGCGGGCCTTCGCCTGGCTCACCCTGAATAATGCCATACACAACAGGGGCACTATCAATCACCTCTTGATCTGGGCGCTTTCCAACATAGAATCCAATCAATGAGCCGATTACCCCTTCTTCCGCTCCATCGTCCTCGCCTAAAGAAATCGCCGCTTCTTGGTGGGATAGCGACGACTCAATTGCGGAATACAGCGATGATACATCGCCTTGAGCGTCCTTGGGGCTCTTGAAGTCGCTAACGATTGGCACGACATACGGGACATCATTAATCTCAATAACATCACCAATTGCCAAGCCAAGCTCATCGCGCAGCTCGGATAATTTATTATGAATGGTATCGATGTGCTGGTCTGTCATCTCTGCCATCGACAGCGCAAACAGCGGCCCAAGCTCACGCTGCAGCCAACCTCGAACCTCTTGAACAGATGGCAGCTCGAAAGCATTCGGCTTACCATACCGATTATTAAACTCCTCGACCGTCGACACAAGTCCATCGTCTACTGTGTCGTATTTTGTCTCGCCCACTGGCGGTTTGTCGCTTTTAGTAAACGACTTTTCTCTTGTATTATTGGTATACTCACTCATAGTTTTTTATACTCCGCACTATGATTTTGGTTAACGGCATTGGCTCCTTTCTGCCGATTCCTCCCTGCTGCGTGCTTTGTGGCGCGTGGCAGCGTGGTAGTAAGTAATCGTATCATTTGCATTATAGCACAAAACCAGCGCCTGCAAAGCTATTTTTGGCTTTATTTTCGCATTATTTTCCCCATATGTACCCCTGTCGTACCAGTGGTAGCTATCTGGACGATAATTATATATTTTTCGCAAGCATTTTTAGCCTTGATTGCGTATTTCTCCCTCCTCACTAGCAAATACTCTCCACTCCGTCCACCTCTATCGCTGCATATAGGCAGGCGCAAATAGATATATGCCGAGTCCTCGTATGAGGAGATTAATGACCTAACTCTTTCTTGCAACACTGGAGAAAAAACGGTACGCAAAGGCGCAACGCGATGCCTTACGAGTTCTACCCCACCCCACACGCCTCCTAAGCGCTTATAGATATACCAAAGTCGGATAAGCGAGGTACAACCGTTACTCCAGTCGCTGCTATGCAGCCATATAGCAAGATCGCCCAAGGCAATCTACCTCGGGCGGCTGTGTACATTGCGCTGCGGAACTTAGCCGCGAGCAAAGTGGGCAAAGGCGCGGTTGGCCTCGGCCATTTTGTGGGTGTCTTCCTTTTTCTTGAAGGCGACACCGGTTTGGTTGCACGCATCAACGATCTCTGTTGCCAGGCGCTTGCTGTACGGCATACCACTCTTGGATCGGGCAGCCTGCACTAGCCACATAAAGGCAAAGTGCTGCTGGCGATGACCCTGAATGGGGAATGGAATCTGGTAGTTGGCACCACCAACGCGGCGGCTCTTCACCTCAAAACTAGGGCTGATGTTCTTAATGCAGGTCTCAAACACTTCCAGTGGGTCCTCGCTCTTGAGGCTGCGGGCGGCTTGCTCGAGCGCACTATAGACGGCTCGCTCAGCAACTTGCTTTTTACCGTCTAGCATCGATTTGTTAATCAAGCGCTGCACCAGCACCGACTGGTACTTGCGGTCTGGCTTGATGGTGCGCTGGAGTTTTTTCGTGACTTTACGAGGCATGGTTAGTTACCCTCCTTCTTGGCGCCATACTTGCTGCGGCCCTGCTTACGCTTCGATACCCCTTGCAGGTCGAGTGCGCCACGGACGATGTGGTAGCGCACACCTGGGAGGTCTGGCACACGGCCACCCCGAACGAGCACCACCGCGTGCTCCTGTAGGTTGTGGCCTTCGCCGCCAATGTAGGCCCAGACTTCGTGGCCGTTGGTCAGGCGGACACGAGCCACTTTGCGCATAGCGGAGTTTGGCTTCTTAGGGGTCTTGGTCGTTACCTTGACGCAGACACCACGCTTGAGTGGTGCATTTTGGTCGTAGTAGCGCACCTTGAGTGCGTTGTGGATGCGCCCCAGCGCTGGCGACTTCGACTTCCGAGCCGCCGTCTTGCGTGGCTTGCGCACCAATTGGTTGATGGTTGGCATGCAATTCTCCTTATTGCTTATTGTTCGTAATTCCGCTACCTACCCTACTTATCTAATCAGTGGTGTAGCAGCATAGAATACTGGCTACTAGGCTTATTACCCAGCATATTGCGTGTACGATTAGGAGCAGCACCTCCGCCTCGTGTCTGTACCTTCTCCGCCAGGCAGCGCACTCACACCAGCGCCCCACCCCGAGAAGAGGAAACTCGTGGGTATTATAGCATGGCGTTGTGCGCAAAGGCAAATGCGCTGTGCCAAGCTAATAGTGATTGAATAATCTCTACTATTGCTACCCCATGCTATACTAATCTCATGCATATTGCCATCCAAGGTCAGGCGGGGTCGTTTCATGAGCAGGCGGCACAGCAGTGGTTTGGGCTGCAGGTCGATACCGTGCCGTGCACAACGTTTCGCGATGTCTTTCATGCGCACGCGACTGGCCAGGCCGAGGGCATCGTTGTGGCGGTGGAGAACACACTCTACGGGACGATCAACGAGCCGTACCACTACCTCGAGGCATGCCCGCTACCCATCATTGGTGAGGTGCGCCTTGCCATTGAGCAGATGCTCATTACACTACCTGGCGCTCGCCTAGCTGATATTACTGAGGTGTATTCGCACCCCGTCGCACTTGCGCAGTGCCAGCACTTTCTTGCTGCCGAGTTGCCGCATGCGGTGCAGAATGAATTTTTCGATACAGCAGGGGCGGTTGCCTACATCAAAGCAATTGGCGACCCACACAAAGCCGCCATCGCTGGCCAGGCGGCTGCTACCCTCCATTACCTGCCCATCCTGCGCCGTAGTATCCAAGATAGCCACGATAACATCACCCGCTTCATCGTCCTCGCACCAGGCCACGCACCAGCCCGTGCCAACCGCGCCACACTCGTCATCACGACTAACCACCAGCCTGGTGCACTACTTGAGGTGTTGCGCATCTTCGCCGCGGCAGGCATCAATATCAGCAGCCTGCAGTCTCAGCCCATCGTCGGCCAGCCTTGGCAATACAAATTCTTTCTTGTCGTCGACAGCGCTGGCACTTCACTCCAGCACGCCCTGCGCGCCATTGAGCAAAGCGACCATACTGTACGGCTACTGGGTGAGTATTGTGCGGGGTAAGGTTATTTCCACGTCTCTCGAATCATCGAGAGGTACTTTTCGACCATCGGTCGGTCAAGGCTTGGCAACAAGCTCATCAGCACTAACACTGGTCACGACTAGCTTCCGTTCGGAGGTAGCACAGAGAAAAGCATATGTTAGGTAGTGTCTTGTTAAGCCTGCGTGCAAACTGCGCTACCCTATCCCAATTCGTCCATGCTGCCGATCAGCACATCGCGCGGGCGTGAGCCATCGGCTGGGCCAATGATGCCTTGCTCTTCCATCTCCTCCATAATGCGGGCCGCCCGGGCATAGCCCACGCGGAGCTTGCGCTGGAGGAGCGAGGTTGAGGCTTTGCGAGTCTCTACCACCACCCGCACAGCATCGCGGAACATATCGTCATTGCCTTCGCCGTTGCCGTCCATATCCATCACTACGCCACCTTTGCCATTGAGCTGGACAGGCTGGCTTACGATCTCGTCATTATACTGCGGTGCCGACTGCATGCGCAGGTGGTCGGTCACCTTAGCGACTTCTTCGTCCATTACCCAGGCACCTTGGATACGCTTGGGCTTGGGCATGCTAGCGGTTTTCATCAGCATGTCGCCCTGGCCAAGGAGCTTCTCGGCACCAATTTGGTCGAGAATGGTGCGGCTATCTACCTGGCTCGCCACCGTAAAGGCGATGCGGGCTGGCACATTGGCCTTAATAAGGCCAGTGATCACATCCACGCTTGGCCGCTGCGTCGCCAGCACTAGGTGAATACCAACTGCTCGAGCCTTCTGAGCCAAGCGAACGATCAGCGCCTCCACATCGCGCGCTGCCACCATCATTAGATCGGCTAGCTCGTCCACCACAATGACGACATACGGCATGCGGCCTTCGTCGACCTTTTGCATGTGGCCTTGCTCATCGGCCACGGCGATCTGCTTGCCGCGCGTTTTGATCTTTTCGTTATACGTCTTGATGTCGCGCACCTTCTCCTCAGCCAGCAGACTGTAGCGCCGCTCCATTTCATTGACCGCCCATTTGAGGGCACTGATGGTCTTCTCCGGCTCAACAATAACAGGGGTAAGAAGGTGTGGAATATCGGCATACGGTGCCATCTCTACCTGCTTGGGATCGACGAGGATGAGCTTCATTTCGCTGGGACTGTTGCGATAGAGCAAGCTGGTGAGGAGCGTGTTGATCATCACCGACTTACCCGAGCCCGTCTGGCCCGCCACCAAGAGGTGCGGCATTTTATTGAGCTCACCGACGAAGGGCCGGCCCGAGATGTCTTTACCAATCGCAAACGCCAGCGGCTCCTTGGCGTGCTGCCACTCGGGGCTATCTAACACCCCGCGCAGGCGCACATCGGCCGCCTTGCGGTTTGGCACCTCGATGCCCACGGCTTTCTTGCCGGGGATGGGTGCCTCAATGCGAAGGCTCGATGCCGCGAGATTGAGCGCGATATTCGTCTCCAGCGCAGTGATGCGGTTGAGCTTAACGCCAACGGGTGGCTTGAGCGTATATTGCGTTACCTTCGGGCCAATGTTTGCCCCCTCCATCTCGACATTGATATTAAATTCGTGCAGCGTGTCTTGGATGATGTGGGCATTTTGCTCAATGTCGCCAGCATCAGCCGGGCTCTGACGCTTCTCCAGCAGCTCCAGGCTGGGTGGCTGCCAGTTGGGGTCATTGACGGCAAGCATAGCAGACCGATCTTCGGCTGCTTTATCTACAGAGGTAGACGGTGTGCTGTCGCGCAAGGTCACCCGTGGTTTTTTGTCTGGTTTTGGCTCAGCCGGGCCATCGCCGGAGAGGGTTGGGACGCCCGCGTTGAGCTTGAAGTCACTCATAGCAGCGGGCTTATCTTGAGCCTTCTCATCCTTACTGCGCTTGGCCTTTTTGTTGGTGTCTGGTGTTTGGCTATCAGCGGCGCGGCGAGCGACTGCCACATTGGCGGCATCGTCTGCCTCAGCCTCGCTGCGCACCATGTTTTGCAGGCCACGCCACAGCGCCAAGGGCGAGACACGCAAGACGAAGAGCAGCGTCAAGCCGATCAGCAATACATACACAAAAACCCCTACTGGCCGGTCGACCAGCGCCAGCATGGCACGATTGAGGAGGTCACCCATCACACCGCCCGTCGCAGCCGAACCGCGCCGCAGCAGGCCAAACAGCCCTGCAAACCACAGCACCATCAGCACTGCTGCAAGCTTCAGCGCCACTGGCAAGCGGTTGTTCTCTGCCCGAAAGATCGCCACCGCCACATACACCGCTACTACTGGGACGACATACACCGCATAGCCAATAATATACAGCATCGTCGCATCAAGCCACTTGAGGATTGGCCCACCCGAGCCAAACCACGACACCACCAGCAATACCGAAAATGCCAGCAGCAACACCGCCGACACCTGCGCCCAAAACCCCGCCGGCAACGTATGCTGCGGCGCGGCCTGCTTGGCTTTGCTCTTGCTCGGGCTGCGCCGGCGGGCAGCGCTCGAGCGAGTAGACGAACGAGTGCGAGTGGTTTTTCTTTTTGTAGCCATATCCTTTTTATTGTACTCTGTTTATGCTTGGTTTGATAGCGTATATTGTAGCATAATTTACTACATTAGGCAATCGGTATGGGATATGCCATACTGGGTAGTATGACAACGCAACCATCTTACCCAATCATTACCCCGTTTGAGGCTACACCCACAGCTATTGATGGGCTCTATATTATCACCATGAAGCAAGTGACCGATGAACGCGGCACAGTGCGCGAACTGTTTCGCCGATCGGCCATGGATAGCACACCACTGCCGCAGCTTGGCCCCTGGAAGCAGATCAATGCCACGCAAACGAACCGTGGCTCCATCCGTGGTCTCCATGCCGAAGCGATGAACAAGCTTGTCGCGGTAGTGACAGGTGAAGCCTTTGGTGTCTATGTGGACGCACGGATCGATTCACCCACCGTTGGCGCAGTTGTTACTGTCCCACTAACAAAAGGTGTGCAGGTGTTTGTTCCACAAGGAGTTTGCAACGGTTTTCAATCGACAAGCGAGCAACCCTCCCAGTACCTCTACTGCTTCGACGAAGAGTGGCAGCCTGGCATGCCCGGTATATCACTCACACCACTCGACCCAGAGCTGGGCATCGACTGGCCCATCCCGATCGACACATCCACCTATGACCAAGTCTCCAAAAAAGACGGCAATGCGCCTACTTTGCGTTCTGTTATTGGTGATGATGCCATGGCGCAGCGCACTCACTAGTGTTCGAGGCTTATTCACCGCCATGTGAATTATTGCTATATAATACCCCTCTCGCCATTTTGTCCATTCTATGTCACAATAGAGGCAAGGAGGTCGTATGCAGCAGATGGTATGGAATATAGTAACGATGATTGCACCCTTTGCGGTGATTGCCTTTGTCTTGGTAGTGCTGGCCGAATATTTGCGCGCGCAGCAGCGTATCAAACGCCTGGAGGAGATGGTGCACGAGCTGCAGCAGCGAATTAAGTCGGACACGTAACCACAGTTTGCAAGCAAAAAAGCCAGCTATATAGCGCTGGCTTTTTTGCTTTTGCAACGCTGAGTCATTGCCTAGTAGCTTCGACGATCCGAGCGGTCCTTTGGCACGACTACTTCGGTGTCGGGCTCTTGCCGCGGCGGGAACTTTTTGCGTGGCAAGCCAGCGAAGGCGTCATTGCTCGGCTGCCTGCTACGTGCGGTCGTGCGATTGTTGGCTGAGCGGCGCTTGCGCGTATTAGCTGGGCGAGTTGACGCTTTCTCTTCTGTTGTCGCGGGCAATACACCAGTAGTTTTGCGTGCGGCAATGGCGGCCGCTTTGGCAGCGGCACCACCCTTAGCAATGCGCGGTGGCGTGTGTGGCTGAGCTGGCGCAGCGAGACTCTGACGCGAGCGCCCAGCTGGGACTTCGTGCCCCACACGGGCAGTGCGGCTTGGCGCCTTTTGTGGTGCGCCCACTTCGTTAATCACTGGGATAATAATGGGCATGCGGCGTGTTTGGTCGTACAAGACGCGGGCAATGTCATCCTTAATTTCCTTCTTCACGACGTCGAGGTCATACGAGCCCACCATACTGCGCGCTGCTTTTTGCTTGAGGTAGGCGCGGATCATCCCCATCAGCTCTTCGTTATCGCGCAGGTAGATGAAACCCCGGCTGATGATATCTGGGCTAGTGAGAAGGCGACCTGTCCCACGCTGCACGGTGAGCACCACAACGAACATCCCCTCCAGGCTCATATGGATGCGATCCTTCAGCACGACATCGCTCACCACTGCCCCAGCGTCGTCATACATTGTGCCGCCCGAGTGCGGAATGCGCCCAATCTTGTGCGCACCATCGGTCGTAAACTCCACAATATCCCCCGGGTCGCAGACAAAGATATGGCTGCGTGGGATACCACACTCCTTCTCGGCTAGGCGAGCATTGTGCACTAACATGTGGAATTCGCCGTGGTTGGGCAAGTAGTATGTGGGCTTGACGGCACTAATGAGTCGCACGTGGTCATCATAATACCCATGGCCAGACAGGTGGAGTGGCCCCACGCCAGTCAGATGTGTCTTGCCATTTTGCACCACGTCGCCACCTTCGCGCATCAAGCCATCGACGGTGCGTACGACGTACTTCTCGTTGCCTGGGATAGGGTTAGAGCTAAAGACCACCACATCGCTTCCCTTGATCTTGACGAACTTATGCGCCCCCGTCGCCATGCGGTTGAGCACGGCACTAAACTCCCCCTGGCTACCCGTACAGACGATGGTGATCTTGTGGTCGGGCAGCTTCACGAGGTCTTCCATCTTGACTACTGTATCCTTCGGGATCTTGATAGCACCAGTGCGCAGTGCTACCTCCAGGTTTTGGATCATACTAAAGCCAGCAAAGGCTACCTTGCGCCCATGCTTCTCTGCCTCCTCAAGGATGAGCTGAATGCGGTGCAGCTGGCTAGAGAAACTACTGATGATGATGCGGCTCTTGGCCCACTTGTCCATCACCTCACCCATGCTGTGCTGGATGTCGTGCTCACCGTGGGTGTGAGTGCCAGCGCTCTCGCAGTTGGTCGATTCGTTCATCATGAGGAGAAAGCCCTCGGTATGCGAGATGTCTTGCAAACGCTCAAAGTCGAACTTGCGGCCATCCACCGGATTCTCCTCGATGCGCCAGTCGCCACTGCTAAGGATGTTCCCCACTGGCGTGCGCACCACCACTGCAGCCGAATCGGGAATGGAGTGGTTCACCCGCACCAGCTCCACACTAAAGGAGTCGCACAGCTGGACGATCTCATGCTCCTCAGGCTTGAGCTCATGATACTCTGGCTCGTAGCTACCATCGGTCTCGGTCATAGTGCGCTGCAGCATACCCAATGTAAAGGCCGTGCCATAGACTGGCGCAGGCAGCTTGGGGATGATATGCCGAAAGGCACCGATATGATCGAGGTGCCCGTGAGTAAAGATATGTGCCCGAATCTTGTGCTTATTCTCCTCCAACCACTGCGTATCGGGGATGATGTAGTTGATGCCAGGATAGTCACTACCTGGGAAGAGGAAGCCCATATCGATGATGATAATATCGTTGTCGTACTCAATGGCCGTCATGTTCTTGCCAATGCCCATCTCGCCTACCCCACCAATCGGGATAACCTTGAGCGTTGGGCGCGGGGCGCGGGGCCTTTTAGGCTGCATATTGAGAGTAAACTGCTTGCCGCCATAGCCATTATAGACCGACTTATTGACCGGCACGTTAATAACATGCTGCGAGGCCTGGGCATTGACCCCCTCGCTGGTGCGGCGCTGCGCCCGAAAGACCTCGCCTTTGCGCGTGGTGGTGGCACTGAGCACTGTGTTGGTTGTCGCTGGTTGTTTGCTTGCGTGTGGACGCTTCTTGGCGTCATCTGCCTGGGGTGTGGCCACTCGTCGTTGACCCATTGTATCTCACTCCTTCTAATACATTATTCTGGTTCTACTAATAAGAGACAGGCTAAGAGCCTCAATAAGTGGTTGTATTATAGCAGATGATGGTAAGGTGTGTCAAAGCCACCCCGCGAGAGGTGGCTTTTGCTTCGTATCACTACAAGTTGATGATATATGCTATGCACACCAAAATCGCAGCATATCGCTCAAATTTTCGCCTGTTCCCGCTTGGGAGGCTGGCTGCCACGATGCGCTATCACTTGGAATATCATCAGGGTTTTCTTTGCTAGCAGGCGCTTCTTCGATGGCAAACGTTGGTGCGCCATTCTCGTTAGTAGTTCGCGTCATCCGTATGTAGTACAGCTTTTCATTTGGGTCAGTATTGGCACTTGGACGGAAGCTGCTTGCTGCTGCGACTTCTGTGGCAGGGTTGCTTGTGATCTGCAGCAGCTCTACCGTCGTCAGCTCGCCAACTGGCTGGGCAGCCCCTGGCTCTTGCGGCGTCTCCAGCGTCACCTTCTCTCGGGTGGTTGTCTTGCCAGCGGTTATGTCTTTTTGTTTGTGTGCCACCGTCGTTACGACGACATTTTGCCCATCATGGCTGACGGTAGCTCGCTTCGCTGTAATAATCTCCTTAATAGCCCTCCTTTTATCAGTTCGGTACACTGCAAGGGAGTCACCCATATAACGATCTGTCTTCTTGCCCTTCAGCTCGGTATAGCGCGTCGTAATGCCGTGCAAAACTTCTCTGTCGACCTTTTTCACATCAATCTCACCATCGGGAGTTGTAAATTCTACCTCACGACCCGATTGCCCAAATAGCTCAGCCGTTGCAGCTGTCTCGCTCGATACGGGCGCTTCTGCTGTATTATGACAATACGCAAAACCACTCATAGCAGTAAGCAAGGCTGCCAGAGCGGCAAGCTTTTGCTTCAGCGAGAACCGCAGCGTATCTCTCTTATCTGTATCATCAGTAGCACTCTCATTACTTAACGTAATGCGCGAGTTTGTCTCGCTCAAAATCGGTTTTCGTGCAAAGCTCCCTTCCATACTGCTTGTTTTCTGCCAAGGTTTCTTCATTATCATCGACTCCTGCTTTATTTACTATTATCCATTTACCGCTATAGTACTTTGTATTTGCTATATCTGTCAAATATGGTCTATTCGAATCTATAAAGCTAGCAGACAAAAAGCCGGCTACCCCACCATAGCCGGCTCTATACTATACCTCGCAGTACATTAATGTTAATCTCCATCCACCGTCGTATGAGCAAACTGCCGCGTGCCACGCCAGGCCAAGAAGCCGATGAGGAGTGCGTTTGCCACTAGCGCAAAGCCAGCCAGGATGAGCATGTGCTGCGTATAGAGCGCACTGTCTACCCCACCCGAGATCGCATGACGATAGGCAATGATGGAGTGCGTCATGGGCAGCCAGGGGTTGATAGCCTGGAAGAAACCAGAGGCTGTTTGAATGGGGAATATTCCTTCACTAGCTGCCAGCTGGAGCACCATGATGATCATTACCACCAGCCGGCCAGGGTTATCAAGCACCATTACCAGCAGCGTAATGAGTGACATAAAGGCAAGCGAAGCAAGGTAGCTTGTGGCAGCAAACAGCCACGGATGGTCGGGCTGCAAGCCCACCACATAGACTAGCACTAGCATCATAATCGTTGCTTGCACCAGTGCAGCCAGCCCCAAGACCGACATCTTAGCCAGCCACCAGCGCCAGGCATTTTCTTGGCGCGAGAAGGTCTTGCGCACTGGGTACATCGTCGTCAGAGCCAATCCACCAACGAAGAGCGCTAGCGAGAGCATATATGGTGCCATGGCATAGCCGTAATTTGGTACACTGCCAGTACTGTGCTCGCTGCTCGCCACAGGCGCGGCCATCTGCTGCTGAGCCGCTGGGCTAGTTGGCAGGAGCTTTACCTGAGCAGCACCAGTCTGCAGTTTGTGCGCCAGTGTGCTCGAGCCATCCACCAACTGGTTACTTGCCTGCACCAGCGTGCTAGAGTGTTGCTGCAAGGTAGCTGCACCCTGAGCCAGTTGCCCACTACCCTGCTGAGCTGTTGCGAGATTACCCGCCACCAGTGCTGCACCAGCTTGGAGTCGCTCGCCACCAGCCCGCACCGTGTTGTAACCCGCAAAGGCAGTGGTGGCTTGTGGGGCAAATTGCTCCACGCCAGTATTGAGTGCCGCCACACCATTCTTGAGTGTTTGCTGCTGAGTCGCAAGCGTTTTAGTGAGAGTATCAAGGTTGGCTAGCAAGCTCTGCGTTTGCTCAGCAATGGCTTTAGTCTGCTGTAGAGCGCTCGCTAAGGTTTGCAGCTCGGGTAGTGTGATGGTCGTGCTACCACCGGATGCAGCCGCCTGGGCGCTAGTCTTTTGGAGGATCGCCCCAGCCGACGCGGCTGGTGCTTGCATTGCCTGGAGCGCACCCACCACCCGCTGCGCATCTTGGACTACGGCCGCCTGTTGAGTCGCTACCGCTGGTGATGGTTGAGCCACCTGAGCGTTGAGTGTATTCATCCCTTGTTTGATCTGCTGCATACCAGCCGTTAGCTGGGCCACTTGGGCCGCCGTTGGCAGTTGGCCAGTCAGCTGCGCTGTGCCCTGCTGGACCTGCACTGCACCAGCCTGCAATCGCCCTAAGCCCGCTGTCAGCGTCTGCTGCTTGCTCGCCAGTTGGCTAACGCCATTGGTATAGTGAGTAAGACCCGCTTGGAGCCGTGCCGACCCCTGGTGTAAGCGCCCAGCACCCTCACCAGCCTGCACCATGCCATTACCCACTGCACCAATGCCCGCTGCCACCTCTTTGAGGTAGGTTTGGGTCACTTGCTCGGCCACTGTTTCCTTCACTTTTTGCGCGGCTTGGCGGCTAATGACTGCACCAATGTAGTTTTTGGCTGGCGTCAGCTGATACGACACCACTGCTTGCTGTGGCTTGTCCTGCCGAAGTGACGCCGCACGCTGTGAGAAATCCTCTGGTACCGTCACTACTGCATAGTAGTAGCCACGGTGTACGCCATCATCGGCTTGCTGCTTGGAGACGAATTCCCACTTAAGCGCCTTGCTCTTATGTAGAGACTCAGTCATTGTCCGGCCGATCTGCAGCTCCTTGCCATTAATCTGCGCCCCCTTGTCTTCATTTACAAAGGCAATTGGCAGTCGGTCGGTATGCCCATACGGGTCCCACACCGAGCTGAGGAAAAACGCCGCATATATCACCGGCACAAAGGCTATTGCTATCACTGCCACCAACAGCGTCTTACTGTGTAGTAAGTGCTGCCATTCAGCTTGAACCATCACGCTACGGCGACGCCGGATAGCTTGCTTCATCTTCTCACCCATTGTTAGCCAACTCCCGAATAATATCGTGCAATGTCACGCTCTGCAGCGTCTCAGCCCAGCGTGCCTGAGCCCGATCGAAGGCACCAAGGATGCTCACCTCACCGCGTTTGATCTTGCTATCATCTGCCTGGCAGGCAAACATCCGCTCGGCGACTCCTTGGTACTGGACGAAGCTCTCCGTCCCCTCAACTGCCGCCACGATATCCCACAGCGTCAGCTCCGTACTAGCCCGTGCCAGACGAAAGCCACCACCCGCACCCCTCGCCGAGGTAATCAGCTGGGCTGTTACGAGCTTGCGCGTTACTTTGGTAATATACGTTGGCGACACCCCCATTTGCTTTGCCAAGCTCTGGTTCGTCACTGGTGATCGCAGGTCTGGATGTGCTAGCAAAATCACAATGCAACAGGCCTGCTCGACTGTTCCTGATAATCTCATACTTTATATACGAGGCGCTGCGCAGCACCTCACTCCTCCTTTCTTTGATTGTTGATAATGGATATCTAATATCTAGATTAGCATAGACTACCCTCTCTTTCAAGCCTATTGCATGAGAATATACCAGAAGCTCCCCATATCTCTAACTTCCTCTCACCATAACAACTTTTTA
This sequence comes from uncultured Candidatus Saccharibacteria bacterium, assembly GCA_963545865.1. Classification (GTDB taxonomy): domain Bacteria; phylum Patescibacteriota; class Saccharimonadia; order Saccharimonadales; family Saccharimonadaceae; genus Saccharimonas. Next base: position 199,319 of record CAUUJX010000001.1, on the reverse strand, counting down.
TGCAATAAACCGAAAATATGGTAGAATAGCGACACATAGCATAAGGAGAAGAACTATGGAAAAAACCATCCATACAGAAAATGACGCCTGGGAGGCCTTTGCAAAAGCCTGTGGCTCATCAAATCATAGAGCTCACGACCTATTCAAAATTGAGCGCCAGACAGGCTGCTGGGTGTTCCGCTGGGCAGACCGCGCCAATATGCCTATGGGGATGGCACCCTGGGTTGTGACTGATGATGGCAAGGCAATGAGGGTCGGCATACCTCTTTCGCTCAAGACAGTGCTGGCAGAGATCGCAGAAAATACAGAGAATAGCGAAGCAACGGCGAAATAACGCCGACCTTTGCTAACCCTCTGAGAGCTAGGTCTCATCTGTGGTCTTGAACATGTATTTTGCTGGGCTGATGAATGACAGCCCAGCATTTTCTTCTTTGCTTTTGTGCTACTTTGCGCGGCGGGTAAGCGGCTTTGTGCCTTTGTAGAGCAAGTAGCGGAATAGCCCCGCTTCATACAGCGTGCTATAGCCATGCGATGCCATCACGGCATTAACGAAGAATGGCGCAAGCTTTGCATCTGGCTGGATCCAGGCAAATGGCCGAGCGAGCGAGCGCAAGCGGTGGTATGTTGGCATAACGGCCTCTGTCCAATCGGTCTCGCTTATATTTGCAAAGCCAGCCTGCTGCAGTGCCTGCGATATCTCACCAGGGTTCTGCTGCCGCACACCAAAGCCACCAGCATGCTGCTCCAAAAAGTCCATCATGCGCTGCTGACGAACCGACATATGGCGAGCATCGACCTCATAATCGGCAAACACTACACGCCCACCAGGCTTAAGGATGCGATAAAATTCCTGCATCGTGGCCCGCATATCCTTTGCGTGTGACAGTGTCTCATTCACATACACCACATCAAAATACTCGTCTGGGAAGTCGGTGTGCGAATAATCGCCGAGCACAAAGCGCGGCGCAGGAGTCATATGCCGCGACAACTTCTCAGATATCTTAACCTCTCGTGGAGTGATGGTAATACCTATTACCTCACCCCCCCCCATTGGCCTGGACGAGGTATCGCGCCATCACGCCCTGGCCCGAGCCGGCATCGAGCACACGGTCGGTCGGCTTAAGCTGCAGCTCCTTGGCAAACATCCGCAAGAAGTTCGCCTGAGCTTGCTGCTCATTCTTCGTCTCGCTCGTCCAATAGCCAGCGTGCTGCGAGCGGCCCAGCACCATGTTGTAGCCCGCCCACGAGCCAAACCGCGAATAGTATGCTGCCACACCGTTTGTTGTTTTGTCCATCATATTCTCCTTGTTACTGTACTTATTCTATAGTATAGCGTAGAACTGCTCAATGGAGTGGGTTTGCGAGAGCCTTTCTCCACCCTCCTCTCTCAGTCTCTATTCCTCTTTGCTGCTGCCAAAATTCTCTCTCCGTATGTCATTTTTCCTACCTCCGATAGGCCTATTTTATTAAAGCATGAGCGATATCACAATTATGACAATGGGGCGATTTGTAGTATCATATATAAGTATAAGTGTTATACCAATGAGGTGAGGAGGAAACACAATGCCAAAACCAGAAGCAGCTGGCCTGCCATGGCAGGCCCAAGCAGCCCGCAGACAAACTACACGCCAGTCTGACCCTGCCATCCGCGATAGCAGCGCCTACCGGCAAAAGCCTGCCGAGGACACCGAGCGCACCACGTCAGCAACCGCGCAGAGCGAGCTCGATGCGGCCAAGAACAAGCTTGCTACCCTGCAAAAGGCGCTGCAGCACGTGACCGCCGTCGAGATTGGTGAGGCACAGCTAGGCACCAGTGCACGCGATTACATCAGCCATGCGCTCGAGGTATCGCGTGTTTTTTCTGAGCTAGAGCATCGCCGCATGCCTGTCAATGGCTCGTACAATGGCCAGCCCTTCCAGGTATTACCCAGCTCCAGCCCCGAGCTGATCGAGCGCGATCTTGGCCGTGCAAGCTTTGGCCCTTATGGCTCAGCTGGCCTAACCCGCGTTGGCCCTCAGCCCAAAGAAGAGCTTACACTCGACGACTACGTCGCCGATGCCACTGCTCAAGCCACGGCCGACTACAACACCAAGAAAAAGCAAGCCGACGAGCAAGCCAAGGTCGCCACCGAGCTCCAAACCGCTCAAGAGCTCCTCGAGCGCAAAGGCTACGGCGTGACCGCACCAGAGGCTGGCAAGACGAAAGTCGCCTAACCAGCTCCGCAAATATGCATACCAAGGTAAGTATTGCGACGATGCTTACCTTTTTTCGTTTGCATAGCAAAGCTCTTGCCGCTTCTTCTCCTGCTGGTTATGAGGCGCTAGATGTCTGAATATATCTCTATACTATTCATTATTTACTCTGCGTCGTCTGTCGCACATACGCCACTGCCCGCACGAAGTCGTCGATGAGCGTCTGGCGCATGGCACCGTTGTATAGCGCAGCGGCTGGGTGGTAAAGCGGAATGACGACGAACTCTCGCTCGTGCAAACGCACTTTGCGTGGCTGACCATGGTCACGGCTAATGCGTAGATCGGGGATGAACCCACCACCACTGTGCCGGCCAAGAGTAAGCACCGCCTTTGGCTGGATAATATCGAGCTGCTGCATGAGATACGGCCAAAAGGCGCGCTTCTCCTCCGGCAGTGGGTCGCGGTTATTGGGCGGACGATATTTGACGATATTAGTAATGTATACATCACTGCGCACGAGGCCAGCCGTGGCTAGCATTTCGTCCAGGAACTTCCCTGCCGCCCCCACAAAGGGCTTGCCCTGCAGGTCTTCATTCTTGCCGGGCGCTTCCCCCACAAAGACAATGTCGGCATTAGGGCTGCCATCACCCAGCACTAACTGCGTAGCCTGAGCAGCCAGCTCGGGACAGAGCTTGGCAGCGATAATCTCCTCAGCGAGGTGCGCTAACTGAGCAGCTTGAGTTTGGTCTGGCGTGGATGGGTCAAGTGGATGGGTCATAATGCATCTAGTATAACAATCGATGGGCGGGTGGAGCAAAAATCAGCTGTAATTGATCACTCTAGTTTTGGCACTGGGATCTACTGCCTAGCTCTTGCAATATTGAGGGGTGTAATAATTGCTGAGGTTTTGCGATTGCAGGTTGATAGTAAGCAAACACAACCGAGGGTACAAAAACAAAAAAGCAATCTTGCATTGCTTTTATCCACCAAGAGTAGTCCGCTCCCGCGGAGGTAGAGCATCCAGATGGACGCGTCGATACCTCCGCTGGGAGCGGGTGGTGGTGAGGTGCTACCAGCTGACTTCTAGAGCACTTGTAGACCAAGTGCCTTCTCTCTGGTCTGAGTGATGACGTCTTACGACTCTCGCACCATAGCCTAGAGACTGAAGCTGGTCGATAATGGCCTGCTGTTCACAGTCTGGTGTGCCTAGAAAGAGGTACGAAGCCTCTGCTAGACTACCAAACCCATGTCCTGTATAGACAAGTGAGGTCTTTCCCTTCTTAGCAGCCTTCTCGGCCTTCTCCAGGATAGACTCAGTGATCTTTCCAATTTTGCTCTCGAAGGAGTTATCATTGGAGATCTCACGCATTTCGCTAGCTGACAGAGCCATGATCGGCTCCTTTCTGCATCCATTTGGATGCGATAGTGAGCTCAACCCTGTGTCGAGCTCTCTCCATTGCTGTGCACGCTCTGGTGTAGCGTCATCAGAAGACTGGGCGCCTATAGCGCTCGGCAGCCCCTCTGGCAGCAGCAAGTCGAGAGAGTTCGACTCCTCACCACAAAAAGTTGCTATCCACTTCTGATAAGGAGAGGATATGCTATTATGCTATTATGCTATTTTACATTTGTCAATAGCATGGGATAACTTTCTATTTTTGTAGCAAAAACACCCCCACAAAAGGAGGTGTTTTGCTGTGCAAGGAAGTGGCGCACTGAGCGTGCTACTCCCCCTACTCTGTTTGGTTTGCCTCTGGGTCGGTGAGCTTGCGCACCATGGGTAGCACCAGGTAGATGCCGATGATGGCAGCAACGAGCCCTCCACCAACGATGCCGAAGTACAGCGGCGAGAGTGTTGGCTTAAGCGAGGCAGAGAAAGTCGTGATGAAGACGGTACCAACCCACACCCCAATGGCGCACGAGAGGAGCGAGACACTCAGCAGCGGTACCAGCGACTCCGTCATAATGAGGCGCTTGAGCTGGCCAAGACGCATACCACCAAGGCGCAGCGTGTAGAGTGAGCGACGGCGCTCAAACAATCCACCAATCGTCGAGACAATCAAGCTTGCCACTGCGACGAAGAGTGTCACACCCATACCAGCGTAGGCCATCTCGGCGAAGTTTTTGATGATAGGATTGATCTGTGGATGCTTCTCGAAGTCCCCACTGCGGATGTAGAGGAAATCGTGCGGAGTCTGGCGAGCATACGTGAGGGCACGCACCTTCTCCACGTCATCATTATGGGCAACGGTCAAGAGATAATCCTTAGGGCCATTGGTGTTGACTGGCTGCTCGGCAAGCGAGACGGTCTTGACGACGGAGCCGTTGAAATCGAGCAAAGCATAGTGATCACCCTGTGCACCACTGGGGCAACTGTGCTCGGTGTAGATGGCCAAGTCGCTACAGCGGATGGCACGAGCTTGGATGCGGCCATTGTCACCAGCAATAGGGTACATTGGTGCAACATTGGTGATGTATGGCTGCTCGCTCAGGATTTTTTGTGTATCGGGCTGCAAGACATGATCTTGCGAGGTGATCGCTACAGCGTTGCTGCGCAGCTGTGAATAACCATTGTTGGCTACTGATGAAGCGTTGAGGGCATCAATACCACTCACTGCCGAGAGATAGAAGCTCCCCGCAAAGAGGGCCAGCACTACCCCACTCACACTGCGGAAGACGGTCTGCGAATGGACGGCAATCCGCTTGCCCGCGATCAAGGCCGAGCCACTACGTGCATAGCGTGCCACAATGCGAGCGATCTTATTCGTCAGCCAGCCACCAGCCAGTACCAGGCCAAACATCACACTGAGGAGGGCTGCCAGGAGAATGAAAGTCGGTATAGAGCTCTCACTTGACCGCTCGGTTATCCAGTCGTGCCCAGGCTTCGACGCCATCCAGCCAAAGATACTGAGGCCAAATACCAGGGGGATGACGCGCCACACCCGCAGCTTCTTTGCCTTTTCGGCTGAGCGCGAGACGCCCAGTGGTGAGAGCTGTGCCTTGCGCATCCGACGCCAGTTGACATACGTCGTCAGGCCAAGGGTCACACCAACGATGATAATATATTGATACCACTGCAGCGCAAGATCAGCTGGCCAGAAGCGCATATCGCCATAGGAGAAGCCGTGGAGCGAACTCTGCGTCAGCATAAAGATAACGAGACCCAGCACCACACCGGCCAGCGAGGCCAGCAGCGACTCGAGCAGCAGCACACGGGCCACTTGCCCCTTGGTTGCACCCACAAGGCGCAGAGCGGCGTAGCGCTTCTCGCGCTGTGCCCCACCCAGCTGCGTAGCAACAGCAACAAAGGTGACGATTGGGAAGAGCAAGATCGATCCACCCACGACCAGCATCATCAGCGAGAATGGGTCGAAGGCAACACTCTGCGCTTTACCATTGACATCGGTAATGTAGACGTCGGTGTAGGAGTTAGGCTGCCCATTTTTCTTAGCATATTGGCTGCTCTTCTCAACCTCCTCCGCACTCACACCCTTGACCAAGGAGAGGTCATCGGGGCTAGCAGAGTACTCATCTGGCAGTATGCCAAGGTTAGTAGTGAGGTTGCCAAAACGCTCGAGAATCTTATCCTCCGGGTGCTGGGCAATCGCCGCTGCTAGACCTTTGGAGAGGTAGTATTCACCTGCCTTTGGCGTGTCTATCTTGGCAAATTTGGCGGACTTCTCAGTGCCCTGCAACGAGATGACGCTAATCGTCTTGCCTCGCCATTCATCTTTGTTGCCCCGCTCGATGCCACCAGCTTTGAGTGGCTCTTGGCCGGTTGCTTGTGGCTTTTGGGGAGTGCGCTGGGCCTGTGTAATGGTATTCGCGATAATCGTTCGGTTTTGGCGGCCCACCAAGCCATTAAGCCCAGCGGCCATATAGCACAGCATGACGATACCAAGCGAGATAGCTGCTGCTGTGAGGCCCAGGCGCATCATCGATTGCCGGCCCGATTTTTTTAGTAATAACCAACTAACGCTCATATTACATCCCTCCCGAGATCTGCCCATCGCGCACGATGATCTCGCGGTCGGCATAGGCGGCAATGGTTGGCTCGTGAGTCACCATAATCACGGTGGTACCATATTGCTTGGCAGTGGCGATAAATAGTTCCATCACACGCTGCGAGTTGAGGCTGTCGAGCGAGCCCGTTGGCTCGTCAGCAAACAGCACCTTCGGCTTAATGACCATCGCCCGGGCAATCGCCACTCGCTGCATCTGCCCACCAGAGAGCTCACCAAGCATGTTACCAGCCTTGTTGCCCAGCTCTACATTGTCCAGCCAGCGTTGGGCGGCTTCGTACGCTACGGCACGCTTCTCACCATTGAGCAGTAGTGGCAGCGCGACATTATCCAGCGCCGTTAGCTCTGGCACGAGCTGCCCAAACTGGAAGACGAAGCCAAAGGCTGTGCGCCTGAGGACGCTCCGCTGGTCGTCATTGAGCTTGTCGATCCGCTTACCTGCGCAGTGAATCTCACCACTGTCGACAGGGGTAATCGCCGCCAAGCTATGGAGCAATGTACTCTTACCCGAGCCACTCGGCCCCATGATGGCCAGCACTTCGCCTGGCATCACATCCAGCGACACGCCGCGCAATGCTTCCGTCTGGCCGAAGGATTTCTTCAGGTTGCGGGCGCTAATGATTGGTTGATTGGTTGGTCTCATTGATCAGTTCCTCCTTAAGTTTGGTTAAGCGCGACGTCGTTAGCTCAATCCAGCGCAGGTCTGCCTCCAGATGGTACAGTGCGTGGTCGATGAGTAGCGTATCGGCTAAGTTACTTTCGCGGCGACGGCTTGTGAGGTCGCGCATCCGCTGAATATGGGCTTGCCGCTGGTTGTCTAGGTAGGGCGCGGCATCACCTTCGCGCAGGATTGCCAGCACAGTCTTGACGTACATATTGGCCTGCGACTGATGCGATGGCAGCTCAGGCGCTTCCAGCCAGGCTTGCAGGTCTTGCTTGCCCTGCTCGGTAATGGCGTAGCGCACCCGGTCTGGCCCACCAGACTCACTGGTGTCGGCAACCTCCTCCACTTTGTTGTCGCGTTTTAGGCGCCCCAACGTCGAGTAGACTTGCCCTGGCAAAATCGGCTTATCTTTGCCAAAGAAACCATCGTACTGCTTCTTCAGCTCGTAGCCATAGTTTGGCGCATTCGCCAACAATCCGAGTAATGTATATTGAACGTTCATATCTCCACTATACACCGAGTGACTAGCTTATGCAAGCCTTATTATACACTTAGTGTATAGTTTGGGTCAGAGGAGCATATTTCAAGAGAATCTACCTCTGTTAATCCATTCACTCTATATCTTTTTTAGTAGCGGTTTGACGTATTGCCCTATTGCTACCCTGCTCCACTGCCACCAACAAGCCTCGCTTAGTGTCGGCAAGCACTACGCCATGCATAGCCAGAATCGTTTGCTTATGAGTAGCATACGTAGGCTATTTACGCATGATGATATGACGGTTACACATATCGCCCTCTCGAGTGCGAGTACTTTGTTTAGTGTTACTATTTGCCACACTAGCAACAATAAAATAGCCAGCTACACCATCAGTCCAGCCGCGCAATGATAACTCAAACGGCATAGAGCCTCAGCTTCTCCAAGCACAACAAAAACACCCCAGGATACTCTGAGGTGTTTTATGATGAGTGTTGCAGGTTGCTATTTAGCTGCTGATCCTGATGCCCATTTTGCCCTTAGTCCGTAGGATGTCACCAAGCCGTTGGGTCGACTCTTTACTCGACGACTGGAGATCGCTGAGCTTGCTCGAGATGGACTTATTCAGTGTTGTCCGTGGGTAATCAGGGCGCTTTGGCGAACTGTCACCCTGACGGTTCTTGTAGTAGTTGATGAGAGCCACGTAGTAATCGCGCATACCTTTGCGGTAGTTAATTTGCTCATTGGCATAGTCGCGTAGGCTCGAATACTGCGAGTCTTTCATTTTGTTTAGTGCTTTGAGGCACGAACTTTGCTGCTCGTCATACTTCTTGCCAGCCTCCTCACCATTTGCACTACTTAAGATTGAGCTACTACTGCTGGTACGACATGCGTCGCTCACCGTCTTAGAAGCCTCGACTACTGCGCTTACTTCACCCAGCAGCGGCTTAACCTTCTCATAATCACCCTTGTAGTCGTCGAAGGCCTTTTTTACCTCGCCATCACGCATTGCAGCGCTCTTACCAAGCCGATCCATATGATCATCTGCTTGTTTGATGAACTCATCAACCGACTGCTGCGAGGTAGCGTTAAGCCGCAAATTGCGCGATGCATTAAACTCGCTCAGTATAGCGTATGCCTTGCGATAATCTTCGGTGCTTGGCCCCGAGAAAAACATAACACATACAATGATGATGACAATCAGGACAAATACACCGATGCCACCACCGATCAAGCTCCACAACAAGCCCTTGCTCATGCCCTGCTTGGGTGGCATTGGGCCCATTGGCCGACCTGGCTGCATAGGCTGAGGTTGGCCCGCTGTTGGCTGGGCTGTGGCTTGTGGTTGCGCAGCAGGGGCTGACCCAGCAGCTGGCTGTGGAGCAGCAGGAGTAGGCTGCTCAGTTGGCGCCGGCTCAGCGGCAGCACGCTTGCTAGCCAGAGCGGCCTTCTCTTCCTCAGTATAAGGTGGATTATTCATATCAAAAGTCTGGGCAGCCTCTGGTGGTTGCTCCTGGGGGGTTGCTGGTTGCTTACTCATGCATCTCCTTGTTGATTTGGCTATTATTTACCATAACTATTATACCGGAAAGATACTAATAGGCCAATATTTGTTTTGATTTGACCTTGCTCTCATTTCACACCCCTTTTCAGCTACGAGAGAGGAGTCCGGCTGGTCTCATATCCCCCTCTGTTCTCTCACATTCGCCCACCCAGTACTGCGGTCTGACCTAGCGACTTCGCTCGCAGTAACTGGCGCAGAGCCTGGCCGTCCTCATGGAATTTCTTGCGGGCATCGTACGACAGCTGGCGGACGGCATCGCCTGGGCGAGCCGTTGGTGTGCTAAAGGGTAGATCAGGTGGGTGGGCTGCTGTGTTCGTCTGGCTGCTGGCGCGCTCGGTCGCACGCTGCACAAGGTAGGCACGGCGTTTTTTGAGATAATCGTCGTACCGCGTGGCAAAACGTGCAATATAGAAGTGACGCCAGCCCTTTAGCTCACCAACAGCCGCTACGCAGCGCTTGTATGTCTCGTCGAAGTGCCTGCCTACCTCCTCTGGTGAGCTCGCCAGTGATTGAGTCGACGACTGGGCTGTTACAGTAATAGTGCAACCTTCGCGGTAAATCTTGTCTGCATAGCCCGCAGCACGGAGCTCAGCTTCATGTGTTTTGGCTTGGTTGTATGCTGCTTTGTAATACTCGTAGGCAGTCTGCACATCACCATCACGCATAGCTCGGGTGCTGTGCAGTTGGCTTATAGAGTGCTCAGCTTGCTGGAGCTGCCTATGTAGGGCACGTGCTGGGTCGCCCGTCTGAGCAAGGTTCCACGGCTACTCGGTATCGGCAGTATCACTGCTCTGCATCAACTCATAGGCCGCGCGGTAGTCGGCACGGCTGGGCGCTTGCCAGAGCATCGTAACACCAGCAATCACCAGACCAAGCACCACCACTCCTGCTGCGCCAACTCCCCACCACACTTTCTTGTTCCAACGCCGCGGCGTGGAAGCAGGCTGAGCAGGCGATAGTCTATTAGCCAATGGTGTCGATTTTGGAGTTGACGTAGGCTGAGCTTTAGCTGGCGATTGCACAGCAGAAGCTCGCTTGGCTGGCTGCTTGGCCGGTGTAGCCGACGAAGACGCCTTAGTAGATGACCGCTTCTTAGTAGTTTTGACCGCAGTGGCACGACGCTTGGCTGGGCGCTTGGTGGTAGATTGGCTGGTGGATGTGGCTGACTGACGCGGCATCGTTGGCTCCTTCGGTTTTAGGTTATACATATATTATACAATATAATTACCTCAGTTGAGCAAGAACATCACTTTTGTGTCATTTGTAAGGTTGCCTCTTTTTGTAGTCAGTCGCTCTCCCTTGCTACTTTATCTAAGTGAAGTGTGGAAGATACACTACCAACAAAAACACCCCACGCGTCTCCGCTGGGGTGTTTGTCTTCTGTTGCGAGGCTAGTGCTCTGGGCTACTACAATCCGATCATCGTCAGATTAATCTTGCCGCGCTCGTCAATGCCGGTGATCTTCACCTGCACGGTCTGGCCTTCTTGCACAACATCTGTCACCTTGCCGACTCGGCCCTTGGCGAGCTTCGAGATATGCACCATCCCATCCACGCCAGGCAGGATGTTTACAAAGGCGCCAAAGTCCTTAATCGTCACTACGGTGCCGGTGTAGGTGCGGCCGACTTCAGGCTCTTCCACCAGGCTTTTAATCCAGGCCAGCGCCTTCTCAATCGCCTCACCATTGGGGCTGGCAATGGTAATCAGGCCGTCTTCTTTAATATCCACCTCGGCGCCCGTTTCGCTGGTGATTTTGTTGATGGTTTCGCCACCCTTGCCAATGACGGCGCCAATTTTATCCGGGTTAATCTTGAGCTTTTCGATGCGCGGCGCGTAGGGGCTAAGCTGCTCGCGTGGGCCAGGCAGCACACTGAGCATATGCTCCAGGATATGGGCGCGACCAGCTTTACTCTGCTCCAGCGCCTGGCGCAGCACCTGCACGGGCAGGCCATGCACCTTCATATCCATCTGCAGGGCGGTGATACCCTTGCTGGTGCCCGTTACTTTAAAATCCATATCGCCGGCAAAGTCCTCGGCGTCGGCAATGTCGCTCAGTACGTAGGGCGTGTCGCCGTCCATCATTAGGCCCATAGCAATACCACTGACTGGTGCCTTGAGCGGCACGCCAGCGTCCATTAGGGCCAAGCAACTACTACAGGTGGCCGCCATGCTGGTAGAGCCGTTCTGGCTCATGATTTCTGTCACGCTGCGGATGGCATAGGGGAACTCTTCTTCGCTCGGTAGCACCGCCGTAAGGGCGCGCTCTGCCAGGTAGCCGTGGCCAATCTCACGCCGGCCCGGGCTACCGAGGCGCTTTACCTCACCAACTGTATAACCCGGGGCGTTGTAGTGGTGCATATAGCGGCGCTCGCCTTCTGTTACCTCCATGGTATCGACTAACTGTGCGTAACTCAGCGGTGCCAGCGTCACAATATTCATACCCTGCGTCACCCCGCGAGTAAACAGGCTGCTACCGTGGGTGCGGGGCAAGATCCCAACTTCGCTCGAGAGCGGGCGGATCTCCGTCAGGGCGCGGCCATCGGGGCGGGTGTGCTCCTCCACAATGCCGCGGCGCACATCGTTGTGCAGCGCCAGGGTAAAGGCTTCGTCGTACTCATCACGTACCGCGGCGTATTCCTCGGCGTCAAGGCCCAGCTGCTCGGCCATGGCCTCGTGGAAGGCCCAGCGGATTTCGTTCACAACTTCATTGCGCTCGGGATATGGGCGGCGGATCTTCTCGCCCAGTTTGCCATCAACCCACTGATTAGCCACGGCTTGGATGTCTTCATTTGGCAAGACCAGCTCGTACTCCTGCGGTGCTGGTGCCACCTTATTGGCAAGCTCGCGCTGCAGTGCGATCGCTGGCTGCATCGCTTGGTGCGCCCAGGCTATGGCATCGACGATCACCTCCTCGGGTACTTCTTTAGCGCCAGCTTCTACCATGGTAATGCCGCGCTCGATCCCTGCCACCACCAGGTCGAGGTCGGACTGCTCACGCTCCTCTGGTGTCAGGAAGGCCCTAAACTCACCATTCACCCGACCAACGCGCAGGCCCGCCACCGGCCCATCAAACGGCGTACCAGTTAGCATCAGGGCGCTACTAGCAGCAACCATCGCCACCATATCGGGGCGGAAGCTTGGGTCCATGCTCAGCACAGTAGCCACCACCTGCACCTCCTGGCGGTAGCCTTTGGGAAAGAGTGGGCGGATCGGCCGGTCGATCAGGCGGCCAATCAGCACCGCTTCGTCGCTGGGCCGGCCCTCACGCTTAATAAAGCGGCTGCCGCTAATCTTGCCCGAAGCATAGAACTTCTCTTCGTAGTCGATACTAAGCGGGAAGTAATCCAGCGTGACCGGGCGGCTGCCCACCTGGGCGGTGCCCAGCACCACCGTATCGCCGTAGCGCACCAGCACACTGGCCGTCGAACGAAAGCCAACGCGGTTGACCTCCAGGGTGAGAGGGCGACCGCATAACTCGGTCGTCACAGCAAAGACATCTTTGCCGCTTGGGTTAATAATACTCATACAGAGCTCCTTTCTTGCGGCAAGTAACAGGGGTGAATGCTCGCACCCATCATCTTCATGCAAGCCCTCAACGCTATCACTGCCGCGTTAATATACTCCCTTTAGTATACCGCATTTTGGGATATACTGGTAGTGCTTCATATCTGACAGCCTCGGAGCTTACACGCCATCTGGGCTGCTATGGTCAATTACCAGGCGCATCGTATCATCACCTTCATATGTAGTCTGTGCGCCCTTGATACAGAGATTTTCTTCACTGCCCTTGATCGCTGCGCTGCCCACAAACCGCACATACGTTGCGCTCAGCCATTCAACACCATGTGGCGTAACAGTAATTTCTTCGCCTTGATCCCCTATGACAGCAAACGAGACACCATTCTCCACCTCTTGTGGTTGGCCATAGATCATATACTCACTACGTCGAGAGAGTTGTTGCTCCAAAACAGCTTTATCTTAACAAGTTATCCCAGATTCGTCAATCAACCCCTCACCATAAGTATACACAGCATAGCCTCATCACCCCTGTCCTTCGCCCCTCTTCCCCATTATTCTACTCGGGTGGTGTGCAGCGATCAGTCGTAACGAGAGTTGCTAGCCTTGACGTAAGAGACCAGATAATCAGCCAAGGGCTGCTCTCACAACGCCAAGAGAAATAGTGAGGTATAAAATATGTGAGAATTGATGGTATGTGCGACACACTTGTCGCTTATATCATCGTGTTGTCGTACCGGCTGCGGTTCTTCGCTTGGCGGCGCTTGCGACCGACGAACCACCACCAGGCACCGCCGCCACCAGCTGCAGCGAGAACTACTGCCACAGCGATAAGGATGATGATCGTCCAGTTGGGCCCTTCCTCTTGCTTGCGCATGGTCGGTTGCTGGCGCTTTTTGCTTGACTGCGGCTTTTTCTTATCCTTCTTTTCGTCCTTTTTCTTGTCTTTGTCGTCTTTTTTCTTCTCCTCAGGCTTGGGGGCAGGTTTTGGCGCAGGTGCAGGTGCTGGCGCGGGTTGAGCCGTTACTTTCAGGCCAAAGGTGTCGGCGCAATCAGCCGTGAGTGGCGTGGCTGCACCCACTGGCACATTGCCGCGCTGAATACTCCCCAGGCCAGCCAAGTCACCCAACAAGGTAGATGAATCATTATACGGGTTGATATTTGGATCTGCCTCCTCGGCTGGTGTGGTCGGGCCACGATCGGAGGTCGTATACACCCAGCCAGCATTGCGCTCGCGGGCCTTGGCTACCACCTGGGCCTGTTGCTCGTTACTGCCCACACTGTGGATGACGTGCCACATTTTGTAGGCGTTGGCTGGGTTTTTCTCGAAGTTGGTGGCCGTTGGGTGGTTTAGGTCGTAGTAGCTGTCGCTCAGGTAGCGCGCCGCCGAGGTCTCGGCATTCAAGAATACATCACCATAGGGCATGACAGACTCACCAAGGAAGCGTGTACCCGCATTATGGATAACGATAGAGCCAGGGTGCTTGACCTTGACGTAGTTGTAGAGGTTGGCCAGATAGCAGGTCTTTTGGCCACTACTGTGGTTGTCGGCTTCGTCGAAGAAGATCCCCTTCACGTTGGGGTAGAGTGCATACCAGCGGTCGATTTCTGCTGCTACTTCAGCAATATTGCGTGTCTGGCGGCCATGCTTGACGTAGCCAATATACTTCACGCCAAGCGAATCAAGCCGCGCCAGGGCTTTTACATAATCACTACTAACCGTTGTACCTGGCCCGCTCGAGGGATTAACCACTACAAAGGGCGTCTTGCTCGAGACATTAGCCATATCATTCCAATACTGATTGTTGCCACCCTGCACGGGGTAGCTATAGGCTGGCATCATGATGGACTGCTGCGGTGCCATAGCACTCACTTGCGGTACAAGCAGCTGCCCTAGCACTGCCACAGCGGCCACAAACATCAGCACTGCGCGCCGTGCTTGCTGCATACTCCACCGCATCGCCACACCCGTGGACGCCCGTGCTGCGTCTGTCACATCCTGCATAGTCACTCTCTATGATAGCATCTTTGTGCGTAAATGGGTATTATGTTGTGTATGTCACAATGTTTTTGTGTAGACTTCCCTGTTGTTGTGCGTTAATTGCAAACTCTGCGGCATCAGTCTATTATCTCCATTACTTCATCTAAATTGAGTATGGCGTGAAGAATCTAGGATTACGATTGCACGATACGGCGAAAGTGGTCGTGTATAGCGCGTTGGCTCGCTTCAGGCACATTGGCCATATATTCAGCACCAAAGACCGTCGCGGCTGTGTCTCGGTCGAAGCAAAAGCCCGTCAGCCTGAGCGGAGCATACCCATCGCCAAACCGCCCCCATACTGTGCCCGGTGGAAATTCAACACCACAGTATCGCACTGCATCGGCGGCAAGAAACGTATGTGCCCCATGTGTTTTGCTGATAAAGCGCTTGCCAGTGATAGCCGTCTCGCCCATCACTGACCGACTACTTGACCGACTACTCATCATATATGCCTGAGCAAAGTACGCCTCTACATCTTTGCAGCCGCCCTCACGGAGGCGCACTGCTTCGGTCGGCATAGGCAGATCGCTGGTGCGGTCGGTGCCACGAGTGGCAATTTGGTTCAGTAAGGCAATCAAGACATCCGCCGCTGGCTCACCAGTTAGCTGGAGCACTGTGTGGTGCTCGTTATCCGTCACAAGGTGACCTGTTTGGTCGGCTGCCATCTTAACAATCTCGCGCGACATCCAGGCATAGGCATTGCCATAGCGGTTATCTCGCTCGGTAACGAGCTCCCACTCAGCAGCATCCGCAAGCTGCACATTGCCAGCATCACAGGCATCCAGCAACGCTCGCGCTGATGCGGTGTGGAGATATAGATGCTTGTCTGCATCATTTTGCTCTTTGTAGCAGGCAAGCAGTGCCGTCCCATAGCATTGTAATGCACTATTGCCACCATCTTGCTGAACTCTACGCATCAAGACGCGGTCAATGTAGATGCTTGGGTCAAATACACCGATGGAGATCGTTGGGTTGCCAGCGTGCAGATGTTCAATACCACTTGTAATCTGGTGTGCCACCTCTTGCACGCGCCGCATAGCTGGCGACTGCTGGTATACATTTGCTATAGCCTGGCAAAATTCATCATTAGTCAGCCCATCATCCCGCCTTCGGCATAATGTGACGATTCGCTGCTCGAGGATGCTCCGTGTCTTGTCTATTGGCTCATCCACTGCAACAAGTGCGCCATCTAGCAGTGGCACTACCTCCTCAGGTATTATATCTGCCGGGCTGCCATCCACCAAATATTCTGCAGCCTCCTCCCCTGCTGCCATCGTTTCCAAATCTTGCGCAAACCGCTTTGTCTCGCGCGCTGCTTTATCAACGACAAACTGCCGACGCTCCTGCGCAAGCCGATCAGCTGTGCATAGTAGCTCTCTCGCTCTTTCGTGTGAGAAAGATACTGGCGAAGTTGTTTCAGCTGATGGTTGTTTTTCTTGGCTCATTGTTGCATGATAGCGTATAGTGGTTGGTCTTGTAAAGCGTTGTGCATGTTATAGCAACACCACCCGCTCTCTCGCCCACTCTAGTGCGGCGAGGCTGCGCTGGCGCGCTGCTGTGTGCTCGGGTGAGGGTTGGTCGCTCCCCCACCACTGGTTCCAGGCCCAGTCGATGGGATTGAGACACTCAAGGTGGTCGGTGTGGTACAGTCTGCCATTGATAAAGACATCGTTGCGCTGGGTGTAGAGATGAGTATAGCCACATCGCTGGAGGGCGCGCAGGCTCGCAATGTTGCCCTGCACCACGGCAGATTTAATACAGTGCAGCCCCAGATTCTCAAAGGCATACCACGTACGAGCATGGTGGCTAGCACTAGCAACACCCTTGCCCCAGTAATTCTTATCCACAATGATGATGCCGCTTGTAGCAGTGTGGACGTGCTTTCTCGTAATATTCACCAGTGATGTACTGCCAATCAGCCGCCGTGTTTTGCCATCCTTAGCCCAGATACCCCAGACGATACTTTCTTTATCTGCGATTGTTTTGTCATACCACGCTTGCTCGGTCTCGAGCGTCTGCGCTCGATGCTCAGCAAAATACTGCGTGACCGTCCCGCGCGCAAACCCCTCCACAAACGGCCTCAGCTCATCCCGTGCAAACGGCGCGAGCTCTAGCTCGAGCCCTTGCTTTGTCGTGACTGTCATCATTGGGCCAAATGCCATGGTATGCTCCTTTCGTGGTGGTTTTTTCTAGTATAACATTGGTAGGAGAATGATACACAAGACCCTCATCAAGTAGCCTACGGACGAGAGACTGCCGTTACTATGCGCCCTATTCCACGGCGAACAGCTTTAGGTAGTGTATCTGGTGCGGCATTCTTCTTCGAGCGCTCAACAAGTCTCTTGACAACGTCCATATCCTCTACCTGAGCATATTTACCAAGGTCCTTGCTTGGCTTTGTTTGTGTCTGCTGTGTATACCGCACAGCTGAATTGTTTGTATCAATCACATACTGCGCCCCGCCAAGATCTACCTGATGAACAAATCCTTCACCACCATAGCCACGAATACTGATGCCATTCATAATACATTGAATGGTCGCACCTTTTTCCTTTTGTTGTACTTGCCCATTCTGTGTTGTCATATACTCATACAGCTCTACAAGCACATGTGTCGAGCCATCAAAGGTCTCGAGAGGCTGAAGTTTACCCTCGTGCTGCTTGCGATATTGCGCTTGCACTGCATCCGCCGCCTTGAGCAGCTCACGCATCCGTGGCGAATCTGTAGCGTCAGCTATGTCTGCCATATCGTCAAGCGTTAAGTCGCTATACGTCACGTATCGTTGTAGGTCTGGGTCTTCACGTAGCAACGGTGCACCCTCAAGCTGTTGGCTAACAAATGAGTCAAAGTTAGCTACTGCCTTCTCATACTCGGTCCGACCCAGCATAGCTTCGAGAGTAGAAATGCCATGGCTGCTTGCCCCATGCCCTGCTTCGTACATGCTACAACTCCTTTTTGTTTATGGTGTGGTATATTATATTACGATACATTTTAGGCCGATATTTGTCAATCGTGGCACTATGAATCTTAAAAACCTCCCCAATAGATGAGGAGGTCTATTTCTCGCGGCGGGCGCTTATTTGCGCAGGCCGAGGGTTTCGAGCGTTGCTTTGTAGGCATCAAAGTTCGTCCGCTCAAGGTAGCGGAGCAGCCGCTTGCGCCGGCCGACCATTTGCTTGAGGCCACGACGAGCCATGTTGTCGTGCTTGTTGGACTTAAGGTGTTCGGTCACCTCTTTGATACGAGCCGTCAAGATAGACACCTGCGCCTGTGGGCTGCCGACGTCGTTCTTGCTGACCTGAGTCAAAGCAATCGCTTTCGCTTTGTTATCCTTAGTAATCATACTGGTGTATTGTAGCAGGAGGGTGGCGCAGTGTCAATGTAAGAGCACTTAAGTTTCGAAGCCCTGTCAGCTCTCACACCTCTTCCCTAGCTGGCAGACACCACTAGCGAAGAAGCGCTTGGTGGGCCTGGGTGATGATGGTGTCATTATTCTCCTGGCCGAGCAGTGCTGCTTGCTGCTTGATGTCGTCTTTGGTTACCAGCAGCCGCATTAGGTTGTAATACTGGAAGGTTGCCTGCGCAATGGCGCGGTGGTTCTGTCCCATCGCGATGAGCTCCCGCCGCTTGCCCACCTTGTTGCCCGTCCGTGCGGGGTAGCGGGCATCGAGTGCGGTATAAAATTGCCGAAGCGTCTCCACCAGCTCGGGCGCAACACAATGCGCACGGCGGCGGGCTGGCTTGCCCCGATGGGCAACAGCAAAGTAATTAGTATCACTCTCTGGGTTATAGAATGGCTCGGTGAGTAAGAGGCGCATATTGCCAATGTCACTATCAATAAACTCACTGATATCGAGTGCAGCAAAGAAGGTCTCTGCATCGGGGAATGGCGACTGATAGTCAACTCCTTGGGTATTCTCTGCTGTTGGCCACACAAGATCGGGCGCAGCATCTGCATGTGCAACAGGTAGATCGATGAGCGGCTCGCTTTTGTCGATGAGTGCTTGGAGGTGCTGAGTCTCAGGCCTCAGCAAACACTGCTCGAGCTGCGTTGCATAGCACTCCATATCCATAAAGCTTGGGGTATTCTCGTAGGGGTAGCGTACCCTACCACGTGGACCGTTATTTTCGGCAATCTTTGGTACCTCTTTAAGCACATCTTCAAGGCGGCGGACATCATCGTTTGTCATTGGAGTATCAAGTGCTTGGAGGTCATCAAGCAACGCCTGTGCATCCTCTACCGTCAAGGTTCCTTCTGTGTGAGGCTGGAGATTAGTCGGGCTGATGCGCTTATGGCCAATCGAATACTCTACTTCTTGTGTGCCAGTTGCATCTCCCTCTCCATCGCCCTTACGGACGACGTATGTGCGAGCAATAGTGAGCGCCTCATCAGAGTTCCGGATAGGAACCTGGGTTTTTATATCAAGAAAGAGCTCATCGCCAGTCGGCTGATTATTACGCATACACGAGGAGCGGAAGGCAATTTGCTGTGGATATTGGAGGCGCCGTCCCTTATCGCTCTGCTCGTAGTCATCTGGTACGGCAATCGCCTCATCACTACCTTGACCAATAAATATCTTCCGGACTACATCATCTGGCAGCTCCACACGATATCCTTGGTGCCACGTATCGCCATATGATGGAGCTACTGGTGGCTCTTCATACGGCTCACCATAGTGATAAAGCGTATCCCACCCCTCTGCTAGTAGCCTATTAAGACTCTCTGGCGAAGCCTGGAACTCCCCATTGGTATGATGCTCGGATGGTGGTGGTGTGTTATGGTTCATAATTCCACTATAACCATTATTGGGTAGTGGTGTCAACTTGAGGATACTAAGATTTCAGAGCTCTACCGCTTCTTGCAGTAGCCTCACCACCCCACCCGCACGCCATACCGCGCCACCTGCCCCGGCATTAGCACTGTGGCACGAGACGGGTTATCGGCGAAAGAGTTGCCGCTGTGCGTTGGCTCAACACAGAGGTACGGGCCCAACTCATCCGTCCAGATCGCCCAGCGAGGCAATCCCTCGCACTGCAGCGTGATGGTGCGCAGGCCCGTGGCAAGCTGGCGCGTCGATCCATCAACAAAGATCGTCTCCACGAGTGGCGCGAGATCGGCTAATGGCTGGCTATCCAGTACTGGCACGCCATCATACACGAAATATGGATGGAAGGCTGGTGCCACGAGCAGTTCATCCTCGCCAACATTCACCAGCGTGAGCTGCATTGCAAGCTGATGCTCCGCCACTGTATACACTAAGCGAGACTCCAGCCCAGCATAAGCACCACTCCCCTGCAGCATGAGCTCCACTCGGTCGCTGGTGTGCTCCACCACTTGCCATTGGCTGGTGCGGCCAAAGCCATGCTGCGCCAAGCCACTCGCTCCGCCCGGGCCAAAGTTGGGTAGGCAAACATGGCAGCCACCGCGCGTTTTACGCTCGCCATCAGGAGCGGTGAGCTGCTGCAGTGGGTAGAATACATCCCCACGCTCATCGGCCAGGTTGGTGATATACGCACCATCTGTCGTGATAGTTACGGTGGTTGTGCCAGTGTGTAGCGTGATGTTCATCGGTTGCTCCTCGCTTCTTTTATTTATTGTGTATGGCTAATCAACAATCCCAAAATCTTGCAGCCGCTGCGCCTCTGCTACTGACCAATCGGCAATTGCTGTGCGCCGCAGCGCCGCGCAGTACGCCCCTGTGCCAAGCTGCCTGCCAATATCCACCGCCAGGCTGCGAATATACGTACCACTACTCACCCGCGTGCGAATGACGAGCCGCGGATACTGATACTCCAGCACCTCCAGTGAGTGGACCGTAATAGTGCGCTCTGGCAGTTCTACTTCCTTACCGTCACGCGCGAGCTTATAAGCCCGCTGGCCGTTGATCTTGATAGCACTAAAGATTGGTGGCCGCTGGCGAATCTCACCAATGAAGTGCTGCAGCACCGTATCAATCTGCTGACGTGATGGTGGTGTGATAGAATCCTTAGTATCTTCCGGCAGATAAGGAGCAATCTCCCCTTCTGGGTCGCCCGTGGTGCTGGTTTGGCCCAGGATGATCGTCGCTTCGTACGTCTTATCGAGCTTGGTGTAGCGCATGGCATTGCGGCACTCCGTGCCCGTCACCAGGAGCAAAAGGCCCGTTGCAAAGGGGTCGAGCGTACCACAGTGCCCCACCTTCACCTTCTTGCCAGCCTGCTGGCTCAGCACCCGCCGCACCCGCGCCACCACCCCAAAGCTCGTCATACCAGCTGGCTTGTCGATGTGAAGGATGCGATTGTATGATGAATCGGATGTTTGGTGCGTCATGTGGTTAGTATAGCATGACGGAACAAAAAACCAGCCGCGAGGGGCTGGTTCTCTGGGTGTTTTTATATTGCTAGAGTGATAACCCTACTTCTCCGGTACGTGGAACTGTGATGGGTTGGCTTGGTCTTTCTTAGCCTTAGCCTCAGACTGGAGCGCAGCATCGAGCTGAGCCATGGGGTTATCGGCATCGGGGCCAGGCAGCGGTGGCACACCTGGTGGCAATGGTGGCAAACTAGAGAAATCTGGCATTGGTGGCAGCGGTGGCAGAGCCGGCCCTTCGGCATCATCAGCTGGCGCGGCACGGTGCTTGGCGTCGAGGTCGGCCAGGGTTTCTTTGCCCGTTGGTGGCGGAAGGATATCGTCGTTGTGAGCCATCGGCACACGTGGCATGTCATTCACATTGGGGACAGTTGGCTCATGGTCAAGTGCTGCCGTGGCGGCATTGAGCGGCGCTTGGCTACCTGGTGTGTCGTCGCTGTCGAGGTAGCGCCCACCCTTGTGCGAGAGGATGGTCTTATTGCGGCCATTCTCGCTCTCGCGGCGCTTGTCATCGGCTGCTTGCTTGGTAGTAGCATTAAGCGTGCCACCTAGGCTTGGCTCACTCAGCGGCGTCTCAATGGGTTGACGCCATGGCTCGGCACTGCTATTGCGCCCTGACGAGCGGCGCGGGGCCGGCGCAGGCTCGGGCTGTGGATTATTCTTGGCCAGTTGCTGGGCTAGCTCAGCTTCGTCGGCGTCGGTCTGGCTTAACTTTTTTTTTCCAGCCTCAGCGTTGTGCGAGATGACGAGTGACTTATCTTTGTTATTTGCCTGAGCAGGCTTCTTGCTGGCAGGCTTAGCAGGCATTGGGCCTGCAGCGAGCTGCTTGGCCTCGGCGAGCTTGGCTGCAATCAGCTGCTGGTCACCGCCAGCACTCATCAATTGTGCGGCGAGGGTCATAACGCGCGAGGTAGTCTTTTCGTTACTAAAGCGCTCGGTGGCCGCTACAATACCGGTCAAAAAAGCCGTGGCAATATGCTTGTCCAAGAGCGGCTGCTCATCATCCGTACTATCAAAGCCCTGAGCGAGGCTTGCCGCGAGCTCACTGTAGCTGCTGGCTTGAGGATCCGTCCAGACGATATTGCCCAGCGTACCTGGCGCATCAATGTGTAGCGCTGCCACTGGCGACTCGCGCAGGATGCGGCCATGCCCTTTGAGGGCTGGGTCAAGGTCATCCTCGCTGCGCACACCGATCGTCACAACGAACTGCACATTGTAGTCACCTTGGCTAAATTCCAAATCACTCTGGCTAATCGTCGCGCGGTACGGCGTGATGAAAATCTTAACGAGGTCGCCATCGAGCTTGTAGCGCAAATGGTCGGCCTTTTCCTTATCAAGGGCAATGATGAAATCTCGCAGACTATCCACCGTGCTCTCAAAGGTACGCTCTGGCTCAAGGAAACCCACTGCCGTTGGTACATCCCCACTAAAGACGGCTGTGGCGTGCTTGTCGAGTTTATTGAGCAAAAGCGTCAACCCCAGTGCCGCACTCAGCTCATCTACCGTAGGGTGGGCGTTGACCGCCACCAAAATATTATTACTCTCACCTAGTTTGTCGATGATTTGTTGCCGCACCTTTATCTCGTCCATAGCTCCTACTTTTGCCTTACCCAAAACTCCATCTATCCTACCATAAGTAATTTCGTTTCGTCAATGGCAAGTCACAATTAACAGAGGTAGCCATGCGAAGTATAGCACCTTTCTTTGTGCAAGAATCCCCAAAATGTGTGATCCTTATATCTCACACTATTTCATAACAGTTACCCTAGCCTACATGTAAAAACACCTCTCCCTCGAGGTGTTTTGGTATATGCTCGTGCCTATTTTGCCTTATGCAAGTTTGACGCCAGCAGCCTTGGCGGCTTTGGCGAGCGATGCCTTGCGGCGGCTTGCGGTATTTTTCTTGAGCAAACCCTTCTTGACGGCTTTGTCAAGCTCGCTCTGGGCCTGACTCAGGGCGGCAGCGCTTGGCTCAGCAACGAAGGCCTTGGTGCTAGCCTTGATGGCGCGCTTGGTAGCAATGTTGCGCTGGCGGCGAGTAGCCGTTTGCTTCATGCGTTTGACAGCTGATTTGATGATGGGCATTAATTTCCTCTATCGCTTGTTATTATGGGTTAGTACTACAATCAAGCGCTCATTATAAGGCATGGCGCAGGATTTGTAAAGAGCCGGGCCACCACGGGCTACTGGCGTTCGCTCTTTTGTGGCCGCAGCAGCACATACCACAAGTAGAGTGAACCAGCGATAGTGAGCACAAGCCCAGACGTCCACGGTATAGGCCCATCAAGGAATGTGTTGTACGGCACACCAGTGTGGAGAATGTGGTGGAAGAATGTATACTTCACTATGTCGGCAACAGGATAAGCAAAGATGGCGACGATGGCAATCCCCTGCTTTCCTTTGCTTCGGATGTCTCGGGAGCGAAGCGCTGTATAGGCAAGGTAGATGGCTTGGATAGCAAGATTAATACCGAAGATAAACAAGATATTCGGCACCGTCATATCAGGTGCCAATCCGGTTGGCCGGCCACCACTTGATGTAACAACCGTATGTGCACGCCACCCAATAAAGATATTGAGAAACGCCTGACAAGCCAATGCGAGGCTCGCAATGAGCAGGCATGCGCGCACACCATACTGCCGCCCTGGCGAATGCTGCTGTGTGTGCACCGTCTGAGTAGTAACTGTTGTCTGTACTGTAGCCATATACACCTCCTTGGCATTGCAGTGGTGTTTGTATAGTGATATTATACCACGTTCTTATACGCTAAACGCTTTATCTGTCCAACGCTCACGCATCTACCTGGGCCATCCCACACTACCGCCCCGCTACTGCAAATAAGAAGCTCTCTACTGCATCCCACGGTGGTATGCCCGTTGTCTTCATGTCGGCATCAAGCTGAGCAGCCCGCTGGGTGAGGGTGCGAATGTCAGCTGGCGCGACCTGCCTGGTGAGCGGCTTGGTTTTTTTGACGACGTAGGGGTGAAGTGAGAGCTCGCGCGCAATCTCTGCCTCCCCTGCCTCGCCATAGCATGCAATCGCCGCCAGCTGAGTCCACTGCGCCCAAATAAGCGCCGCAGTTTGGTATGGATCATGACTCAGGCGCAGCTCATCTAAGGCAGCTCGCAAAGCTGGACCTCGGCGCTCTACTGCGAGGGTTACAACATCAAAGACTGAGAACTCACGGGCTGGTGGCAACACGGTGGCAATTGCATCATCAGTAACAGTTTCAAGCTGAGCCAACGCGTCGATGGCGTGTGCCAACTGCAGCTGGTCGATCGACCCACCATACCCCTTTTCATCCGGCACCAGAGCTCGCTCTACCATGCTGCGCACATGCGCTGGGCTTAGCGACACGCCGCGTCTATTAGCTAGCTGGCGCAGCCACCGCTCGGCGGCAGGGCGCTGCCGGTCGGTCAGTGGGTCAGCAGCGATAATAGTCGCGGCTTTGCTCAGTGCTTTATACGTTTTGGTGCGCTTATCGAGCCCTGGCTCTACCAGCACAAGCGTCGTCTCGTCAGGAATATCCTGTGCCCACTGGCCAAGCTGCTCCCAGAGGTCTGGACGCTCAGACAGGCGTCGCAACACAATGAGCCGCTGCGCCGCAAAGAGCGACACGCCGCGCACCAACTCAGCCAAGCCCGCGGCATCAAGCTGCTGAGTATCGATGTGCTCTGCTGGTACTGATGTATGCTGAACAATCTTCGCCAATTCTTGCTCTGCTACGTAGCTATTCTTCCCCACGATGAGATAAAGCATCGGCTACTCCCCCACTTTCACCTGGCACACTGGGCAAATATGCGTCCCGCGGCCTGCCACGCGAATCTTCATAATCTCTACGTCGGGGTGGCGCGGGCAGGGCTGCCCCTCGCGCCGAAATACCTGCGCAAAGGCTAGGTAGCTCCCCTTCTTACCCTCAGCGTCGACGTAATTGCGGTCGGTGCTGCCACCCTTATCAATACTGAGCTGCAGCACTTGTCGAATATGGACAAAGAGCGCGGCAAGCTGCTCATCATCCACCATACGCACCCGCGTGGCGGGGTGGAGCTGCGTCATCCATAGCGATTCATCGGCATAGATATTGCCCACGCCAGCGATGGTCGTTTGGTCGAGGATGGCCGCCTTCATGGTCGTGCCATTCCGCCGGCGGATACGCGTGATGAACTGCGCCGCCGTAGTATGCGGGTCGAGTGGCTCGGGCCCAACTTTTTGCATAAAAGACAGCTGCGCCACCTCTGGTGTAGGATAGAGCTTCATCCAGCCAAATTTGCGCAGATCATTAAAGTATAAATGCGCGCCATCCGCAAAGGTCAGCGCTACCCGCGTTAAGCGGTCGGGCAACTCGTGAAGAAAGCTATCATTTGGGTGGCCGCCGCCCCAGCGCTCCTCACCAACAAAGAGCAGCTGGCCCGTCATCTTGAGGTGCACCACCAGCGTGTAGTTGGTATTCAGGCGAATCAGCAATACCTTAGCGCGGCGCTCTACCGCCGTGATGGTCGCACCATGGAGAAAGTGCGCCACTGCCGCAGGGTCGTTCGGAAAGCTCTTGGGCGAGTCGTACACCGTGCTTGCCACAATCTGCTTCCCCACCACCAAGCGAGCTAAGCTCGTACGAATCGTCTCAACTTCAGGGAGCTCAGGCATGGGCTATCACTCCCCCAGTAGCTCCTCAAGCTCGGCCATCGTGCGGCTATTGGCTGTGTGGAGAATAGCACGCATGCCAGCAGCTTCAGCCCCAGAGCAGTTATCCAATCGGTCGTCAATCATCACACACTGGCCAGGCAACACGCCGAGCCGATCTGCTGCTAGCTCGAAGGCTTCGCGGCTTGGCTTGGCAACGTGCTCAGCATACGAGAGCACCACGGCATCAAAGAGCTCGCGCAGCTCATCAGCAGTAAACAGTCGCTCGATCGTATCGCTCCCCACATTGCTCAGCAGACCGACCTTGATAGCCGGGTAACGCTGGCGCAGCGCGTGGATCATGGCGATCAGCTCGCTATTGCGTACATGCACTTGCTCAAGCAACGCCGCCACTTGAGCCGGCGTCTGCTCCGAGAGTCGCGCCACCTCTGTAATAAATTCCTGCCGCGAGATATAGCCATAGTCCGACTGCTTGTTAATATCCTCTAGCTCGGCCCGGCGATCCGGTGGGCTACTCGCCATCAGCACCTCAATGCTCCCACCATAGAGCACACCAAAACAATCAAAAATTACTGCACGAATCATACGCTCGATTATACCATTGGCAGTGGGGTGTGGCTAGCATGAGCATCAGACAATCCGCGCAGAGTCATCGCACAATCGATACCTCAAAGCCATATTTATCCGCGTATAAGCTCCTCCCCCGCTTCTTCATTGGGTGGAGTGTGTGGAATTTTTTGGATCTTACGCAAGAGAACCGTGCTCTGGAGAGAACTACCTGTCGCGGTATTTCATAAGAGGGTGCGCAGAACCACAGAGGTTATGTAAGCTTCGGGAGCGAGCCACGCAGCGTCTTTAATCTTTATTGCGCCTTATCAAACATCGGTGCAAAGCCAGGGATCTGGTTGGCGAATAGCGCATGGATCTTAGGTACATCGGCCTTCATCGAGCCAGGCGAGCCTTGGCAACTCGATGTCCAGATGCGCGTCTTCGTCACGCCGCTCTCCATCGTCTCGAAGGTGTAGAGCCGCCCAGCAGTGGCACACACCCCACGCACGTCGTCGTCGTCCACACTGCGCGTATCTTGGATTTGCGCCTTGCTGAGGGCATACACGAGCTGCTCGTAGGCCTGCTGGTTGTTCTCAAACTCCTTGCGGTCGAGCTGCTTGTCTAAGTAGCCTTGGTACACTGTATACGTCCGCTTATTGGGCGAAATCTCGATCTGGTACGAGCGGAAGGTCTCGTCTGCCACAATCGGCCCGCGCACTGTCCAGCGTACACTGTTGGTTGCATTATGCGCCACCACTTGGTCATAGAAGCTCTCGGTCGATTGCTGCGTGTTGGTGTTGTTCGTCTCCTGGCGAGTTGCCACCATACGGATGACCGACGCAACTGCTGCCACCACCAACGAAATCACCAAGATAGTGACAATAATCGGAAAAACTTTTGGCCGCTCGCCTTTATACATGGAAATACAGTACCACAAACCCCAGAAAAACTCAACACTTCTGACAGTAATCTAAGCTATAAAACACTTGCTAAGCTACTCCACCGCAAAATACAACCCATCATTCACACCTCGGGTGCTTGGTTTGCTCAAGAGCCACGCAACTAGCAATAGCCTATCCCCACGGTTTCCTCGGATACTCAGCACCGACGCTACAAGCTAGCGCCAGCTAATACGCTGCTTACTACCAAGGAATGTGTTGATCGTCTTCGTATTCTTTTGGAATGGCGCATGTGCGGGCTTCTGCTTCTTGGCAAAGGAACGATGAGACGACGTCTCAACAAATACATTTGAGTGGTTTTGCATGGGCATTTCGCCCTTATTCTTGTCATCTTTGTTCGGCGTATGAGGTTGAGTATTGTGCGTAGTGGGCTGCTCCTCGGTTTGCTGCTTTGCTTCGTCCTTGTTGCGGATGAGCTCCTGCATGGCTGGTGAGTGGTTAATTAGCTCCCCAATCATCGCAAGGTCATCAATTGTGGCATCACTGGCTGCTGCGTCATGGGCGGTAAAAATACCATCGTTATAGTCACTTACCCGCTGTGCAATCCATGGATCAGCCTGCTTAATATCATCAAATCTCATCTCACGATTATTCACGCTATCGAGTAGCTCCTTGCCCAGCGCAGCGCACGCTAGCTTGTACGACTCGCGGCGGTTCAGTAGATCGCCATGATTACGCGCGTTTTGCTCGTTCATTGTATCCTCACCTGTTTTTTGCTCTTCTACCGCTGCATCAATTGTTGCAACAGTCGTCAGCTCGGCAACATGCTCTTTTGTCTTGTCATCAACGTCAAAGCCAGCATTCTCAACTGCTGCAGTTGTAGCTGTTTTTTGTTTTTCAAACTGATGCCTCGTTGGCTGATCGTTGATTGTCTTGACAAGGTTACCTACCTCCTCTCGAGCACCAAGCGTCGAGCCACCGTTGGCTTGGCGCAATGTTTCTGCCGTCTCACCGTCAAGTTTCTTCGTCACACTCACAGTGTTGATGGCAGGGTTGTTTGAGAAGAAGTGCGTGCCTTTGTTGTCTTCCTCTTCATCCGTTTGTGGCTCCTGCTCTGGTAGGGGTGTATCGCGCTCAATATCATCAGCCACTTTAGGGTCAGTCTTGTTGTTTAGGTCGTCATACACATCAGCAACGATCGCTTCAGCCTCGTTGTGTGGCTTATACAGTGCATTCACCTGCCTGGCAAGGTCATCATTCTCTGGCGTGGCAGTGTCTATTTTGTCGAAGGTAGTGCTGCTGGGCGCGCTGTTGCCACCAAGGCCAGCGTAGAGACTATTAACGGCAGCTTCATTTTCGGCTTGTTGCTGCGTGGCTGTTTTGTCATATCCTTTGCGGTGCGGCCCCCTCTCGAGCGCCCGTAACTGATCTGGGCTCAAATCTCTACCGTTTGGTGGCATTAAGGTCATAAGGGGGTATCTCCGTGAGTGTGTTGTTATTGGTTTGTTACACAATAGAACCTCCAGCAAGAAAAGTCAAGCTAGCTTCGCCCAAATCACACAAGCTATCAGTCGCCTCACACTTCCTCTCCCGCTTCCCCTTCGTCAACCTGCAGGCGAACGCTTCTCTTGCCAGATCACCTGCTCTGCTGCTTCTCTTAATTCACTATATATCTACCAAAACATTGCCATCTTCTTCCTTCAAACCAGGCGAATTTCGAAATTCGCCTATTTTACCCTGTTTTTTCCCTGTTAGCGTGGGTTCTTTTTTCTCTTCTTTTATATATTTATATATAATAGGAGAGAAATTGATATGGATGGATATATGGATATATAAGTATGGATATAGATAGAAATAGAAAGATAAATAAATAAAGATAAAGATACGTAGATAAATAAAGAAATATAGAGAAATATAGAGAAATATAAAGAATAAGTAAATAAAGATAAAGAGATATAAAGATAGATAAATAGATAGAAATAGAGATAGAGATGGATATAGAAATAGATAGAGAAATATGAAAGAAAGAGAGTTATAGAGATAGAGAGATGGGTATAAAGATATAGATGGAAATATAGATAGATATGAATAAATAAAAAAGGAGAAGCTATGTAAAAGAGCTACTACATGGAGCCGTGGAGCAAGCAAAAGAATGCAATCAATAGTAGTAAGAGCATCTGAGTCTCGTATATGACGACAAAGACGATGCGCGATTCTCAGGATACTTGCACACCTACCGTCTTAGAACGCGGGCTGCCTATCAAGAGCTTCAGTGTTGCTGCTCAATCAAGCTGACATGCTCGTCTACTGCTCTTCTCTAACCCAGTCTAGTCACGCGCCGCAATAATAGTCACATAAAAACCCAAGCACAAACCAACAAGTCTCCTTATTCGACAGTACGAAGAGCGATACTACAGCAAGTTACATGCGACATATAGACATATACCACACTCGTTGCTCCAGCTAAGAAATTACCTGCTCGCTGGGCGATAGGTAGCAAAGAAGATGAAAGTTACCCGCTTACTACAGTATCTGGCACACCTCACACATTCTCGCTTATGCTGCGCGGACAATCTCACCATCATCCTGTGAGTTACTTCTATCCACCTCGTCCGTTGCAATACCGCTCCGGCTCCAATCTGCCAAATATGGCGTCACCGTGCGATCACCACCCTTACTCGGTGTTTCAACCGCCGTAACCAAAGGCGACTTCCCTTCATAACAGTCAATAAGGTATTGCGTTGTTCCCTGCTCACTTGTTGTTGTCACAACTATCCGAGCTGTTGCATCATCTGGCACAAGACCAGTTGTGCCAAATGTATCACGAGTCAATTGCCATGCATCGGTCACTCGCGCCTCATACGGTTCTCCACCCACATCACAGCAGACCACTCGCCAATCGGCCAGATCCATCGAGCCAAATTCATAATGCTTTAGAGTGCCCATATTACCTGCCGGATCATACAAAAAGCCATACGTTGGCCCCTTCTTTTCTATCGCGCGCAACTTGTCGAGCCGAGCGTCAAGCTTCTCTCGCTCTTTTTTATCCAGGGATTGATCTGCCAATCGACCCTCAATTTCTCTCTCTTCTCTCTGCACCTCTGCTGCAAATAGCTGACGCGCCACTCCTTCGTTCGCTGCCCGCCGCTCCATCTCCGCCTCAGTCAGGGGTTGCAACTCGCCACTCGCCTGGGCCGCCTCGACGATAGCATCGTGCATCGCCTGGTAGGCAGAGCGATCGAGGCTATCGATAGACGCCTCTGGATTGTGCGGGCTGGGCAGCTCAGCGCCAGCCCGCTCTCCACCATTAGAAAATGATGTATCTACTGCTTCTCTTTGTGCCATGCCCAACCTCTATTCTGCTTTGCTTGTGATGGCCCAGATTATACACCACTCTCGATACTTTGTCTATAGTCTGACCTCTGTTCGGTTGGTGTTCTTAGACCTGTCCCCAATTATCACCAATTGAGACATCGACCTTGAGCTTAACGCCAAGCTGAGGGTAGATATTCTCCATTGTCTCGCGCAGGATGCGGCCTACCTGCTCGGCATGGGCGCGCGGGCACTCAACCATAATGCTATCGTGAATCTGCACCACCTGCCAACCGATCGGCTGGCCATCGCCGTCGGCCAGCTGCTCTCCAGCCTGGGCCAGCTTATCTTCCACCGCCAGCATGGCGAGCTTCATGAGGTCGGCCTCGGTACCTTGGATCGGCATATTAGCAGCTGCTCGCTCGGCAGCGCTACGCACCGCAAAGTTACGTGACGCAACATCCGGCGTCCAGCGGCGGCGACCAAACAGCGTCTGGACGAAACCCGCATCATGCGCCTGCTGGATAGTCTGCGCCATATAGGCCTTGAGCTTAGGCCGAAGGCGATAATATTCATCGATGAAGTGCTGCGCCTCGGCATAGCTCATCTGGGCCGCAGCGGCTAGGCCATGCTGGCTCATCCCATACAGCACACCAAAATTCACCACCTTGGCCCGGCGGCGCTGCTCTTTCGTCACAACATCAAGTGGCACTCCATACACCTGGGCGGCCGTGTTCGCGTGGATGTCGATATCGGTATTAAAATCGCGAATCATCGCCTCCTCCCCCGACAGCACCGCCGCTAGGCGCAGCTCAAACTGCGAATAGTCGGCATTGACAAACACATTGCCCGGTGCCGGCACAAAGGCATCGCGAACGTGCCGCCCCAGCTCACTGCGAATTGGGATGTTTTGCAAATTTGGGTCGGTACTACTGAGCCGGCCCGTCGCTACCACATCTTGGTTGAAGGTGGTGTGGATATAGCCTGCGTCATCGGTCAGCTGCGGCAGCGCCTCAACATACGTATTCTGCAGCTTCGTCAGCTCGCGGTAGCGCTCTACCAGCCCAATAATCGGGTGATGCGGCCGGAGCTTATCCAGCTCCTTCTGGCTCGTCGAGTAGCCTGTCTTGCCCTTCTTGATGCCCGCTGTTGGCAGCTGAAGCTTGACGAAGAGCGCCTCGGCCAGTTGGGCCGGGCTGCCAATATTAAGCTCATACCCCACCATGCCATAGATCTGCTGCTGCAACTCGGCGATCTCGCTACTCAAGGTGCGCTGCATCGCCGCAAGTGTGCGGCTATCGAGCCGGATACCGCGCCACTCCATCCGCGCCAGCACAGGAATAAGCGGAAAGTCCATTGTCCGTGCCACCCGGGCAAGCTCGGGCAGCGCATCAAGCGCCTGAGTTTGCTCATCGTACACCGCCCACAGCGCACTAATAGCGAGGCGTGGGTCATCAAGCGACTCCAGACCCGCGAGATCAGCCAGCGCCCGCGACGTGCGCAGGGGATTAAGCAAAAACGACCCTTGGGCAGTATCGTGCTTCACGACTGGCAGCTGCCGCACGCCACGAGCCAGTAAGCGGCGTAATAATTCCTTCGTGCGGTGCCCAACAATCGGCACATGCGGAATAACATCAATCGCATCACGCCAACTCAGGCGAGCTGCCTTACCTCGCTCGTGGCTCACCCAGACGCCGCCCTCGACCGGCCAGACCAGCAGCTCCTGGGCCATCAAAAAGAGCGCCTTAGCCTGGTGAGCAGGCAACTCAGTCGCATGCTGCACCACTGGTGTATCGGGTGGCTGAGCACTCTCTGCCGCTTGCATCTGCGGCGGCAAGTGGCGCAGCAAACTACGAAACTCCAGCCGCTGCAACATCGCCCGCACCGCCGCTGGGTCGCAGTTATCCATTGCCATCGCTGCTCGGTCAAGCGTCACTGGTGCATCAGTATACAGCCGCGCCAACTCGCGGCTCATATAGGCCGACTCTTTACCCTGCTCCAGCTTACGCCGCAAGGTATCTTTGACCTGCCAGAGGTTATCATAGAGGTTGTCGAGCGTGTCAAATTGCTGCAGCAGCTTGACCGCCGTCTTCTCCCCCACGCCTGGCACGCCCGGGATATTATCCGACGCATCGCCCTTGAGGCTCTTGAAGTCAAGAAACTGGCCAATCCGAATACCATAGCGCTGCTCGAAGGCGGGGATGTCGAATTTATCGATGTTGGTCAAGCCTTTCTTCAGGGCATAGAGATACGTATTTTGGTCGAGTATTTGCAAAGCATCGAGATCGCTCGTAATGAGATACGTCTCGATATCCCCCTGCTGCTCAGCCTGGGCATCGAGCGTCGCCATAATGTCATCTGCTTCATAATCATCAAACTCATACAGCGGCCAACCAAACGCCTGCAAAAGCTCGTGGAGCAGTGGTATCTGGGCGTAAAAATCTGGTGGAGCCGGCTTGCGACCAGCCTTGTATTGGTCGTAAATAGCAAGACGGCGGCGGATATTCGTCTTCGGCTTATCCCACGCCACGCACACATAGTCTGGCTGGAGGCGCTTAATCAGCTCTAAGCTCAGCGCCGCAAAGCCATACACCCCGCCAGTTGGCGTCCCATCGGCCGTCGAAAGATTGGGCATGGCATAGTACCCACGGTAGAACACACTTTTGCCATCAATAATCACGAGGCGCTTCATCATAGTTCTAGTATAGCATTGGTGCCGTGCAGAAACATCCTCGCGCAGCGCCTCTACTCTGCTCCCTGCCCTCCAGCTACAGCGTAGGCGGAGCGCGGTGTCGACGCCGTCGCCACCACCACACCAGCCAGCCAGCCAGTGCGATAAGCAGCAAACACAGGCTAATCAGCAGTGCCGGCACAAAGTTACTCATCAGCTCAGCTAGCGGACCCTGCGCAGTAAACGCACCCTTTTTCTTCTTCACCGTCATCCGTTTGGTGCCCGGCTTTTTATCTTTCTTGTCGTCCTTTTTCTCTGGTGGGGTAGCCGGTGGTTTTTCGCCAGTGGTTGGAGTACCGCTTTGGTATATCTTGACATAGTCGATAAGGAAGGTCTGGTTGGCAAACTTCTTCGATGAGTCGGGTGGGTGCTCCTCACTCTTCCACTCCACATAATCGTTGAGGATAACATACCACGTATCGTCAAAGACCTGCCTAAATTGATTCGCATCCATGCCCATTTTTGCTGGTTTTTCTGCTGGGACCCGAGTAGTTGGATGACTTTTCTCATCGCCCGCTCGATAGTTATATACCAGCACCGGCTGGTTATCCACGAAGAATTTGACCGTCTCACCATCGTATTCCGTCGCCCAGACGTGCCAGTTGTTCGCCAATGTCACTGGGGATGGTATGAGATTCTCTCGGCTATGCCCTAACCCCTTCGTCTTCCATATCTGCGATGACGGGCTGTGGTAACAACGAATATGCGTCGTCGACCATGTGTAGGTCGGCGTCCATGAATACCACTCCAGTATGTCGAGCTCACCATAGGGGTCGTTCGCTTGCTTGCTGTTGCTACAGTTGGCAAGCGTCACACTATTGCGCAGCCAAATAGCTGGGCGCGTCCCATTCTCGCCATTCCAATTAATCTTCGCCCGCACCTCGACGCGGAATGGTTTATGCCCATCGATCACCCGACCCGACTCCACTCGCCCACTCTGGTAGCGTGTCATCTTGCCAGACGGGCACGGCTCTTGGCTGGCGTTGCTATCGCCCAGTGGCTCAGCCATACTCGACACACAGTGACGCCGGGTCGTAATCTGCAAAGAACCGTTAGTCACCGCAACGTTATTGGCGCTATATGCCAAATGCTCCTTGCCATAATTATCTT
Source organism: uncultured Candidatus Saccharibacteria bacterium (assembly GCA_963545865.1). GTDB lineage: Bacteria > Patescibacteriota > Saccharimonadia > Saccharimonadales > Saccharimonadaceae > Saccharimonas. The sequence continues at coordinate 165,256 of CAUUJX010000001.1, read as the reverse complement.
TATTTTGCTGAAGAACCTTCCAATTTGACAGTGGCGCCGTAAACTCCTCGTTATATACCATCTGCCACTGCTGCGCCTGGGCAGCCCCACCAAATATCACCGACAGAGCACCCGCAACAAGGACGCTCACTACTCCATACACCAGCCCACCTCGTCGCTGCACCATTATCTCCTCAGCCTGCACACATGTGTGCTTATATACTCATACGTTATGTATAAGTGTACACGTTCTGTCGGATTTTTCAATTGTTATAGCATGAGCGGTATCTTGCAGAACAAAATACGTTGTTGCATCGCAAGGCAAACCACATCCACGCCGTCCCATCTCTACCACTCAATAGCACCCCTTGCTGCGTGCTAAGAGGAGGCGCTATTTTGGTCATTTGTGCGAGTGTGGCGGTTGGTGTTTTCGTTACAAATTGTCTGAGATTTTGGGTTTTTTGACTTGCCCCGCCCACCGACGCGCTGCTTCGCGTTGTCTCTTCGTTGTGCCACCAACAATCAAACTATCATCATCCTGCCCGCGACCTAACTGACTTGCTAAACACTCATACTGCGCTGAGCACATACTACACACCTGCTTTGCAAACTGCACCCTCCGAGCAATATCGACCTTCCGAGAATACTCTGGCTTGTTTGCATCAGGGCTGGGGATATCGAGGTCAAAATTGAACGCACCTTGTGAGCCACACGCCGCCAAGGCAATCCACTCCGACATATCTGGTACTTTCTCTCCCCGGAGTAGCTGCTCTGCAACATATCGCGCAGGACTTACACCATCGCTCTTCATTCGTTCTCGCATTGCCAGCGTGGCAGGGGTCGGCTTTCTTGGTTGTTCACGCGTCATAAGTTTTTTCTCTTTTGCTATACAAAACGTTGGCTTCTGCATTATTCCACACACCTGTTATTTTGCCAAGCATAAGCAGTGTGTTCCGCCGCTTGTCGCTCTACCACTGCATCACCTAGCGGCGCCGAGCCCGCCGCTGCTTGGGTTTGGGCATACCCCACTGCCGGCGGTCGGCTTGGGTTGTGCCACCACGGACATCACCAGCAGCGATAATACGTTGGTACCCCTGCAGCGCAAAGAACAAGCACTCGGCTGCTACTGGGCACTCAGCACAGTCCTCACGCCGCTCGGGCTCTATCCGCTGCTTCGTCTCGGCATCAATACACAGCGCCAAGCGAGCAAAAGCCTGTGGCGCAGGGATATGCCCAATATGTCGCCGCTCGGCCATATACTGCTCCGCCCAGGCAATCCGCGCCTTGGGCGTGTCATTAGCATGAACAGCGTGGTGCATAGCACCCGTGAGTATGGTGGACTGGCTCGGAAGGTCCGCCGGTGCGGATTCGTCCGTTAGTTGCTCGCGCTGTTTCGCTGTGAGGCCAGCACAGATCCCAACCGACACACCTTCTCTCACCGCATATGCCGCGCAGACGTCGATCACCGCACAACCAATGCAGCGCCGCAACGCCAGTGCCGTGTCTTCTGGTTTGCCGCTAAAATATTCTTCGCTCGTGGCCGGGCTACAGGCAGCATCGCGCATCCAGTCCTTTGGCAGTGGTGCGTCTCCCCGTTGCCGCGTCAATATACCAAGCCAAAACAACCGCGATGCAGGATCGCTTGGCACATAGCGTCGTAGTTGCTCTGGTCGTGATGGCTGTGCAGCTGGCTGCTCTTCCATACTATCTTTATTGTACCATTCCCCACGCTGCCAACCATAAACGTCATCATCTGCTATACTAGAGATATGAATCATCCATCTCACCCGACGACAATCCTTGCCTTCGTTGGCCTCTCAGGCGCAGGCAAGAGCGAGGCAGTTAACCACGTCGCACGCCTTGGCATCCCCAAGGTTTACGCTGGTGGCATCCTCTACGACGAAATGCGCCGCCGCGGCATCGCTATCACCCCGCAATCACAAGCCAAATTTCGCAAAGCCTGGCGCGAAGAGGCTGGCAAAGACATCATCATCCGCACCGCTGCCGAGCAAATGCAGCGCCTCGCCGCCGCTGGGCAGCGCCACATCCTCTTCGACGGCCTCTACTCCTGGACGGAGTACAAATATCTCACCCACCACTTCCCGGGTGAGCTCGTTGTCGCGGCCATCGTCGCACCCAAACAACTCCGTCACCGCCGCCTCGCCCAGCGACCTGAGCGGCCCTTTACCGCGCAGGAAGCAATCGCCCGCGATTGGTCAGAAATTGAAGATATTGAGAAGGGCGGCCCCATCGCCATTGCCGACCACTTCATCTCCAACAGTCACGACCTCACCGAACTCCACCAGCAAGTCGACGCTCTCTGCCGCGAAATTGGTTGGGTGTAAAATACCCCAGTGGGGTATGTAAATCATCAGATAATTGACACATCGCCCTTCCCCTGCTATAATTCCCCCACAGATCACACGTGCATAAGGCAAATGCACACTACGATAACAATCAATACGAGGAATATATGAACAACCAGCCAACACCCCAGCAACCTGCTACACCGGCGCCGCAGCCGCAGCCAGCCGTGCAACCACAACCGGTAGCCCAACCGCAGCCGCAACAAACATACCAATACCAACAACCCTACCAACAGCCAGCTGCTCCAGCACCGCAGCCATATGGTGCGCCACAGCCAGGTGTTTACCCACAATACGGAAACCCAGGCGAAACGATGGGTATAATCGGCTGTATTCTCAACTTCCTCGGTATTTGCATTGGCGGTATTATCCTTGGCATTATCTCGCGCAATAAATCTAAGGAAGCTGGTATGCCCACCACCTGGGGCACCGTCAGTCTGGTGTGGGGTATTATTGGCACAGTTCTTGGCTTTATTAGCATCATTGTCTTCATCATTATTCTGGCTAATTCACATGGCCTCGATTATTATCGGTACTATTAAGGTTGGAGCACCTACCCACCGGACAGATACCCAGCATACAGCTGGGTATCTTGCTTGTGTATGCGAATACACTCTTACTTTCTTATGCACCAGGCAAGCATACGCGATTCGTGCACGAGGCACTATTTTCCATAAAAACCGGCCACCTCTGGCCGGTTACATAACTCAATCGTAGTGTTTATCCCCTACTGCTGCAAATACTCGTACAGCTTCTTGGCGTCCTTGTGCTTGCGCAGCTTTGCCAGAGCCTTGGCCTCAATCTGACGAATACGCTCGCGCGTCACGGCAAACTCCTGCCCAACTTCCTCCAGCGTATGGCTCTTGCCATTCTCCAGACCAAAGCGCATTTTGATAATCTTCTGTTCCCGGTCGCTCAAGGTCGAGAGAATATCTTGCACCTGCTCCTTGAGAAGCTGGTTAGAGGCCGACTCTTCAGGGCTGACCGTATCTTCGTCCTCAATAAAGTCCCCAAGCACCGACTCCTCCGAGTCGTCGCCATCGCGCCCCACACCAGCATCTAAGCTGCTAATGTCTTGCTTAATCTTCATCACATATTCAACCTTATCCGGCTCCATATCGAGCTCTTTAGCAAGCTCCGTAATGGTTGGCTCGCGGTTCAGGTCTTGGGTCAGGCGGCGCTGGGTGCGCAGCAGCTTGTTAATCGTCTCCACCATGTGGACAGGAATACGAATAGTGCGCGCTTGGTCGGCAATCGCACGGGTAATCGCCTGGCGAATCCACCAAGTGGCATAGGTGCTAAACTTAAAGCCCTTATCTGGGTCAAACTTCTCCACCGCCCGCAGTAGTCCGGTATGTCCTTCCTGGATAAGATCGAGAAAATCAAGGCCACGACCACTATACCGCTTGGCAATGCTTACCACCAGGCGCATATTAGCCTCGGCCATTTTGTCTTTGGCCCGCTTGTCGCCCTGCTTGATGCGATAAGCGAGATCCACCTCTTCGTCAGCACTCAGCAGCGGGATCTTACCAATCTCACGCAGGTGCAGCCGAACCGAATCGTCGCTAATATCATCAAAGTATTGGTTACTGTTGAGAATCTCCTCTGGCGTATCTTCTTCCTCAAGTGCCGCGAGGTCGGGCTCCATATCGTCGACAGCTAGATCCATGATCGGTGGCTGGGCATCGGGCGGTGCTGCCTGAGCTGTGGTTGCTGGTTTTTTTTGCTTGGTATCCTTATCGTCGGTTGCCACGCGCTATCTCCTTGATTAATTGGTTCAGTTGCTCGCGCAAAGCAGCGGCGGCAGTTGTATCGCCGCTCTCTTCTGCTTGGCGCAAGTGGGTGATGAGATCTTGTTTGTGTTGCTGCTTGTGTTCGGTTTCGATTTGCCGCAAAAGCCGGGCGGTCTCGTAGTAGCGATCGGTCTCGCTCCACGCACCATACCGAGCGTCGGCACGTACCCGTACCATTGTAATATACTCGTCAAAGTTTTGCAATGTTGGCGGCGTAGTGGTAAGAGACTGTCCATAGTGCGCCGCATAGTACTGAGCCAAGGCCTGGCGCGCCTCCCCTGCAAAGAGCTGCGGGTCAACCCGCCCAAACAATTCCTGGCTCGGCCCATCGAGCATCGCCAGCGCAAGCACATCGTCTTGTACGAGGTAGCGATTGCGTGGCGCGGCTGCGGCCGCCTTGACAGCCTTGCGGATGGGGGCAGCTGGCGCTGTTTGCTGTGCCTTGGTCTGGACGGCCTGGACACTCGAGCCAACTGCCTGAGCAATCTGCCGCTGGTAGTGCTCGCGCTCGACCGGGTCACCCAAGCGATTGACAAGCGCCAAACCCACCGTGGTAAACTGCCGCTTACCTGCTGCTGTGGTAAGATCAAGCTGCTGCCGATACTGCGCCAGAAGCCAGTCCACCGCTGGCTGAGCCGCCGCTATCGCCTGCTGCCACGCTGCCACTCCTTGCTGCTGAATAAGTTCATCGGGGTCTTTTGCTTCCGCCGGCAGTGACACGACCTTTAGCTCCACCCCCGCCTGGGCGGCCAGGCCAATCGCTCGCTCTGTGGCCGCCCGCCCAGCGTTATCACCATCAAAACTCAACCGGATATCGCCCGCCAGCCGCTTGAGCGCCCGAATATGCTGCTCCGTCATAGCAGTACCTGCCGTCGCCACCACCGCTGCTTCACCCGCCTGATGGCTGCTGATCACATCCATATTGCCCTCGACAATCACCGCATAACCCTGGGCCCGAATCGCCTGCTTGGCCTGCATTAAACCAAAGACATGCCGGCCTTTATCATAAAGCAGTGTCTGGGGTGTATTGAGGTACTTTGGTGCATTGGGCACATCAGCAATCAGGCGCGCCGTAAAACCAATCACCTGCCCGCTCGCATCCATCAACGGCACCATCATTCGCCCGCGAAAGAGGTCACCATCGTAGCGGTTCACCAGACCCGCCTCACGCAGCTCCGCCAGCGAAAAGCCTTTTTTCTTAAGATACGTTACCAGAGCCTGGCCATCGCGCGGCGCATAGCCAATCTGAAACTGCTGGACAATCGCCTTGCTCAGCCGCCGCGTCCGAAACACATACGCCAGCGCATCCTGGCTCCGCACCAAACAATGCTGATAAAAATTCACCGCTAGCCGATGCGCCTCAAGCAGCCGCTGCTTGCGCCGCGCCAGGTCGCGATTGCCCTTCTGCTCATAGAGTGAGAGATCCACCCCCGCCTTGCGCGCCAGCAGCTCCAGCGCCTGGCGAAAGTCCAGCCCTTCCACCTCCATAATGAAACTAAAGACATCTCCGCCCCGCCCACTACTAAAGTCATGCCAAATATTCTTCTCCGGGCTCACAAAAAAGCTCGGCGTCCGCTCACTGGTAAAAGGGCTCAGACCTTTGTAGCTCCGCCCCGCCCGCTTGAGCTGCACATACTCGCCCACCACATCCTCTATATTCAAGCGCGCCCGCACCTCTTCTTTGGCATCCATAGGTATAGTATAGCGCATATGGCATAGGCCAATCGAACTGTGTTTGCCCTCTTTTATTCTTAACCCCCCTACCGGGCTTGCTGCATCCACCTTGCCCCGTGCCCCACCAGCGGGTAGCCACATTACATATGTTTAACAGCCAGGATGAGTAACACATGGCAATGGAGAAATATGCTTATCTCTCGCCCAAAATATATGATATTTTAGTATAGTGTATAGGGGTATAGAGTATATAGAGTATAGGGGTATATACTATGCATGCTTCATCCATCTGACCTCTGTTAGAGATTATCCTCTTTACCTCTGTTAGTGGTTGTGTTTAAATGGTATTATAGTAACTATGAATCCACAGCAACCATACACTCCCCAACCGAATGGTTCGGCGCCGCAGCCCGAGCAACAGCCCTCGCAGCCCAATACGCCGGCTGCTGCCCCGTATGTCCCCTACTATGCTACCCAAGCGGCGTCGGGTGCGCAGGATTATGGCTATGGTGCATATAATCCGGCAACGCAGAGCCAACCAACCCAGCCACCGTATCAAGAGCAGCCCGCCCCTTCATCACCGCAGCCTCAAGCTACTCCCTACCAGCCGTATCAGCCACCACACAACCAACCAGCTGGCCAACCAGCCGCCAGCTACGGCACAGGCCAGTCATACCACTACGCGCCGCAGCCCGAGCAGCAGCCAGCCGCAGCGGCTCACTCAACCAACCCACAAACCACCGCAGACACGCCGCATGGCTACGCCAATGCTGATGCCTACCCAGGCGCCAACCAACCCACTGCGCAGCCCTACCAGCCACAAGCAGGCGGCTACACTGGCCAGGCCTATGCCAACCCGCAGCAGCCGCTTGGCGCTACTGCCATGGCTGCTACCGGCACAGACCTTGGTGCAGCAAGCGAGCCAGACACCTCTTTCCCGGTAGATTACCTCAACGAGATTGCACCCAAGCAACAGCCAGTGCAGATGAACCGCTTTGCGGTGTTTGGGCTAATCGGCGGCGTACTCTTGCTCGCCTTTAGTGCCGTCATGATGATGGTCAACAGCCAGCCCAACTACACCAAGCAAGCCCAAAGTACCCTAGCCCGCATCGAGACCTTGCAAGCAGCCACCAAGGAGCAGCAGTCACGCCTAACAGAGAATGAACTCTCGAGTATGAACACCACACTCACCACCTCGCTCGGTAGTATGGGGACAGAGCTCAAGTCGTCACTCAAGGATGCGAAGATCAAGACTGAGCTAGTCGGCGATGCCAAAAAGACCGAAAAAGCCTACTCCGATAAGCTCTCCAAAACGCTTGAAGATGCTTACCTGACTGGCTCGCTCGACCGCGTCTATGCACGCGAAATGAGCTACCAGCTGTCCATCCTCAAGAGCTACCTCCAGAAGCTCAAAACCGCCAGCGGCAACCGCAAAGCCATCGCCGACTACGTTGCCACCAACAGCAAGACGCTCGACGCCGCTACCAAGTCGTTTAGCAACTTTACCTCAACAAAGTAGCAACATACGCTACCCTATCGACAAAGCTCGCCTCTGTGGCGGGCTTTTGCTGTATTAGGTATTCTGTTTGTATATAACTTCACGGAGCGGTTTTTTCTCCACAGGACACTGGATGATGCTGGTATTTTATATGTGCCGATTGTCATGTTTCTCTAGCCGCTCTTCTTTGGGCTATTATAAATTTAAATACGAGAAGCCCCGCAGCGCTAATTCTCTTCTGTTATTTCATTTAGTAGGGTGTATTTTAGGTATCAGAAGGTCGAAGTTTGGGAGTAGCCAGCATTTTACAGTGTTTTATCGAAACGTACGTCCTACTCCGTCACCAGCCGGTAGCTCAGCCGCGCGAGGTCAATCACCTCATCATCACTCAGCTGGCCGCTGCAAATAACGGTGATCCAATGCTTTTTATTGAGGTGGTAGCCTGGCTGGACCGACTCGTACCGTTCGCGCAAGGTGCGAGCTAGTTGCGGGTCGCACTTAAGGCTCACCCTTAGCGGCTGCGACCCTTCAGCAATAAGCGCAAACATTTTCTCCTGCTGGCCAGGCACATCCTTGTGCCCTACCTTGTACACCGCGATATCATCCCCAAAGGGATAGTCGAGCCACGCTCCGGGCAGGCTGAGCAAAAATTCTTCGAGCTGCTTGTGTGTCATAGCACTATAATACTACAACCACTTATGCCGCACAAAATACCCCACCATCGCCAGTGGTATGAGAACGATCAGGCCGATCATCAGCCAAAAGGCGACATCGCTGCGAAACGGCAACTGCACGAAGTTCATCCCGCCGAGGCCCGTCAAGAACGAGACCGGCATAAAGACAGTGGCAACCAAGGTCAGGCGCTTCATCACACTGTTCATGCGGTTAGATACCACCGAGAGGTACATATCAAGCGCGCTGGTGAGAAGGTCACGCATCGTATCAATAAGCTCGTGAACGCGCCAGGCGTAGTCGTAACTATCGCGCACATACACCGCGCATTTTTTATCAAACAAAGCATAGCGGCCGTTACTGAGACCATTGAGCACATTCATCAAGGGGAGCACCACCTTACGCAGGTCGGCTAACTGACGCTTGTACACGAAGAGCTGCTGGAGCTGCCGATTATCTGGGGTGCGAATCATCGTATCCTCCAGCTGGTCGGTCACATCGTCGATATGATTAAGCAGCGGCATAAATTGCTCAATAGAAAACTGGGCAATAGTAGCCAGAATAAGCGATGGCGTTGTGTGACTAGGCCGCAGCGCAGTAATGCGCTGAATGAGTTCATCGTCCAGCTTGCCCTGGTGCAGTGTAATAATCTCGGTTTTACTGAGCAAAATGGTAATGGTATGGTACTTCACATTGTGCCGACTGACGTATGGTATATCCAGCGTCAGCAGCAACCACGCCTCCCCTTCTATCGCCTGTGGCAGCCAGCGATGCTCGCGCACCATACGGGCCTGCAACTCAGGTAGGCGCAGTTCGCTTAGCAGCGCCCGCCGCTGCTCGATTGTGTCGATCGTAATATCGCGCCACAGCTCAGGCATTACAGAGCGACCTTTTGCAAATAATAGCGCAGCTCCATAATACTACCACGAATATCCTCCAGCGCGCGGTGGTCTTCTGGCTTGGCAAATTTCTTACCGTATTTGCCCTCCATCACCACCTTCCAGGCGCTCACATCGAGCATGCGGTAGTGCAAACGCTGCGCCAGCTGCGGCCACCAGTGGTCGACAAAGCGGCGATCTTGGTGGATGGAGTTCCCCGCGAGCAATATCCGCCCCTCGCCAGCACACTGTTCATCGCAAAACGCCAGCAGCTCTTGCTCAATTATTGCCAGCGGTTTACCCTGAGCATTCTGCTCCTCGAGCCCGCGCCGCGCCGCCGGGTGCTGGTCCCAAAAGCTCGCGTTGCCGTCAAGGAGGCGCTTAAGCTTAGCTGCATCATGGCGCACCACCCCTTCGTACGTTGCAATCTCGGCAAAGGTCCAGTCCGTCACAATCGCCGCCACTTCTAGTATTTCATCCGCAGTAGGGTCTAGCCCCGTCATCTCAAGGTCTACCCACAAAATCCGTTTTGGTTTGAAGCTTGGTTTCATGCTTCTAGTATACTACATGTCCACCGCATAGCGCTCATCCTTAGCTATTACCGTTATAAGCATAAGCTTTACTGGTGTGCAAGTTGGTGTACTACTTTTTTGTTCAGGTGTCTTTGCCTCCCTTCTTGCTCCGTATTCCAGGACGTAATTATGCGGTAAATCATCTCACCTACCCCTGTCATTTCCGAATGGTTCACTATTGTGTTCAGGCTACGTAGATGTTTGGGTAGTGCGCAAATTTATTATTCACCATAGAAAAACCACACCCGGGGTGGGTGTGGTCGATCGCTCTGAGGCTTCCCGCCTGCTTAGTCTTTTTTCTTGTCCAAGCGGTCGAGCTTGAGAAAGTGGATGATCAGGTAGATGACGAATGCTGTGGCAATCAAGGTGATCAGCGAGCTTACGAAGGCTCCCCACGCGAAGTCGGCGCTGCGCCCAGCAATCTCAATATGCGTGCTGGCAGCCTCGAGGCCCTTCTGCGACCCCACGATAAACTGCACCACCGGGCTAATAAAGCCTTGGACTAATTTTTTGACCGTGTCGCCGGCGGCGGTACCAATCGCCAAACCAACAGCCAGGCCCACCACGCCCTGCTCACGGATGAAGTCGGCAAAACCGCCGAGGTGGCTGTTCTTCATCTTCTGCTCCATCGCTTGAGCAGCAGCTGCAGCCTCTTGAGCAGCCTTGCGTGGGGTGCGGCGCGCAGCAGGCTTCTTTGCAGCAGCTGCTTTGGTTTTGGTTGTTGTTCGTTCTGCCATAGGTTCTCCTTATTAACCATTGTTTATTCAAATTATAGCATATTCTGCATTAATTGCTAGTGTGGCCTCTTTTGCTTCACTATGTACTGTCACCATCAAGGACATTCACCCTTCCTGCCCTATGCTCGCTGTTTCATTATTTCATTCGCTTAGCTTGTTCACGTGCTTTGTTAATCTTACTGCGTTGTAAGTTTTTAAAGCCACGCGACAGGCGTTGTGATGGAGTCGCGATATTATCTGCATTATCATCAAAAATAACAAATGGGTGCTCGTACGTCTGTATCGCTTGCTCGACAAGTTTGGCATTACCTGTGGCAGTCGCTACTTTACGTAGTATATCACCAAGGAAAAAGCGATTAACTGTCGTGTCACCCGGCGAAAGGCTCGCATGAACAGTCTGCGCTAATTCAATCGCTTGCTCACCCATACCCTGGGCGATAAGCTTCTTGCACAGCTGGCTGGCCTCTTTCAGGTCATTACGTCGGTCAACATCTGGATAGATGCCTGGTAGCTGGCTCAAACTTTCGTATGCAGCACCAAATTCGTCATGACGATTATGGATGATTGCATCATAATGAACGCGCAATAGCTCACGCCCAGGGATGGATGGCAGTGTGATAAGTTGTAGCAAACTGTTTCGCGTGTCACCATCACGATACTGCTGACTAGTAACATCAGCAAAGTTTAACCATGGGCGAGATGAAACAAAGGCATCACGATTGATTGACGGCGGGAGATTCTTCACTAGTTCGCTTGTCTGTAGCCAATTCACTGCGCGAAGCTCACCACTCATCAACTGATCCTGCGGATCTTTTCCGCTTATTGCCTCTGTTGTTTCTTTGCATAGCTCATTCGTGGGTACATCAAGCAAAAACGAGCGCTGGCTTGGCCGGTCAAATAGCATAATCACAGCATGTTGATTAACATACCCAATATAGTGCTCTAACCCTTTTATTTGATCCAGGCACTCCGATGCCACAATGGTGTAACCATAGCAATTAGCCGTCTCACGCTCGGCAATATTTTCAGCAGTAAGAAGTGGTGTACCATCTGTGGTCGGCGCAAATTCAAGTGTCTGCCGCACCAAGTGCCCCACAAGAATAGCTGCTTCGATCGCGTCATCAAAGGTCGGCGGCGACTGCTCGTAGGCTGTGCCAATAATCTTGAGCTGCTTTGAGTCAAGCAAACGCTCGCGGCCAATCTCGATATTACCCGCCGCTATACTCTTTCTTGGCGTCATAAGCTCTGCTGCCAGTGGCTCGTGCAGGGCGGATGGGCTGGTGTGCGGCGTACGCTCGCCCACTACAGCCGCTCCGGCGCTTCGATACCGAGCAGAGCAAGGCCAGCAGCCAGAGTATCACGGTAGCGCTGCACCAGGCTCAGGCGCTCGGCCTGGCGCGGGCTGCCAACGACACGGTTTTTCTCGTAGAAGCGGTTAAATTCTTGGGCAAGCTCATAGAGGTAGTGGCAGATGCCATGCACAAGATACTCGCGGGCAGCCTTCTCGACGACCTCTGGATATTCGCTCAGCTTGCGCAGGAGCAGGCGCTCATCATCAGTGCAATCAGTCGGCTCGGCAGGCTCGGCACTCGCCTTGGCCAAGATGCTACAGGCCCGAGCGTGAGCGTATTGAATGTAGGGGCCAGAATTACCCTGCAGGCTCACCGTCTCATCCATATCAAAGGCGATATCGTTGCCCATGCGATACTTCGCAAAAGCGTACTTGATCGCCCCCAATGCCACCTGGCGCTGCACCACTGGGTCTGTGGTGAGGTTTGCCACACGCTCCTGGACGATAGTGAGCACATCAGCCGCTCGCGCCACATTACCCAGGCGCGAGCTCATCTTGCTGCCATCACCAAAGCGCACTGTGCCATTGGTCAGGTGGGTCATCCGCCCAGCTAGCTCAGGCCGGAAGAGCTCTGCCGCGGCGTATACTACGCGCATATACTCCTTTTGGTCGTTGCCAGTGATGAGAATCCGGTGGTCGAAGTGATAGTCTTCTACTTCTTTCCAGATAACGCCAATGTCCTTTGTCTCGTACGTCGGCAGGCCGTTGGACGTCACAAAAACGCGGGTGTGCAGATGCTTAGCTGGGTCACCGACGAATACCACTGCCCCCTCAGAGCGCTGCAAATTCCCCCGCTCCAGCTGCTCGTGCACCACGGCGAGGCCAATCGGTGCGGTGCTGCTCTCGGGGATATAGTCGAGATGATCAACCTGAATCATCGCATAGAAGGCATCGAAGTAATCCAAACTCCACTGGCGCGTCGTCCAATAGATCTGAGCGAGCGGCGTATTATACTCATCATGCTCATGGTAGCTGTAGACTAGCTTGTTAAACTCAATAATCTCTTGCTTCGCCGTCTCGTTCTCTTCGTACGCTTTAGCACCAATCACATACGCCCGGCTAATCCACCGCGCCCGAGCAAAGACATCACTTTCTACCTCTGGTAACTTCTCTGGTAGCTCGCCGCCTAGCGTGTGACGCATCCCCCACAAGCACTTAGCAACGTGCAGGCCAACATCACCACCAAAACTGGCTCGGTCTACCGCCGCGCCAACCGACTCGATGATCCGTGCCAATATATCGCCATACACCGTCTGGTACAAGTGACCAGTATGTAACTCCTTAAAGGCGTTGGGGCAGCTATATTCCAGCGTGTAGCGCATGCCGCCATAGATCTGCTGCGGTGCGGTATTGGCCGCCTGCCACAGCGCTTCATCACTTAAGCGGAGATTAATAAAACCCGGGCCAGCCACACTCACGTCAGAAAACTGGCCAGTCTGGCGTAGCACCGCCGCCACCTCATCGGCAATCTCGCGCGGCTTCTTGCCTAGTGGCTTGGCAAGCTTGAGTGCGACATTGGTCGCAAAATCGCCAAATGTCGGCTCTGGCCGCGTCAATTCCACCGGCGGAGTTTGTTGATAAAGAGTGTATACTGCATCACGAATCGTCTGTTCCATGATTATAGTATACAACAGATGCAGCACAAAAATAACGAGGTAGCAAGAAGACTACGCCTCGCCCTTGGTTCGCTTCTGCCGCTCCAGGGCCGCCTGCACCAAGCCAGCAAAGAGGGGATGAGCTCGGAATGGCCGCGAGGTAAACTCTGGGTGAGCCTGAGTCGCAACAAAGTAGTCGCAGGTAGGTGCCTCGACAAACTCGACCAGCCTACCATCGGGTGACGTACCCGACACCACAACCCCGCCCGCGTTAATAGCAGCGAGATGCGCTTGATTCACCTCATAGCGGTGGCGGTGACGCTCCACGACCTCTGTGGTGCCATATGTTTTGGCAGTGCGTGAGCCAGCCTGCAGCACCGCCGGGTAGTTGCCGAGGCGCATCGTCCCGCCAGTCGATTGCTTGCCCTGCTGGTCAGGCATGAGGTAGATGACGACATCATCTGGTGCAGCACCACACTCCGCACTGCCAGCCTGCGCCAGACCACCCCGGCGGGCAGCAGCAATCACCGCCACCTGCATCCCCAGGCATATACCAAGATACGGTATATTGTGCTGCAAGCAGTAACTCGCCGCCGCAATCTTCCCTTCTACCCCGCGCTTGCCAAAGCCACCAGGCACCACCACAGCATCCACAGCGCTGAGCGCTGCATCGGTCACTGTCTCGGCATTGATCCACTGGATCGTCACCTCACTACGGTGCGCCCAGGCGGCTGCTTTGAGCGCCTCAGTGATAGAGAGATAGGTATCGGCATTATCAACATATTTCGCGACGAGGCCAATCGTCAGCCGCTGACGGTAAGTCTGGCTATCGTGCCGGACGAGCTGCTGCCAACGCGTCATATCTGGTGCCGTCATATTACCAGTAAAGCTCGCCAGCACCGGGCCCAATTCGCGCGCCACCATCAGGGGTACCTTGTAGACCGTATCGACATTTGGCATCATAATGATCCCCTCTGGCCGCACCCCACTGGCAATGGCAATCTTATCCGCCACGCCACGCGGCGGCGCGATGCTGCCTTCGGTGCGGACTGCCACGACATCGGGCATAATACCAAAGCCACGCAGGTCAGCCATAGCATTCTGGGCTGGCTTCGTCTTGTACTCCTGGCTGGTCGCAAGAAACGGCACATACACCACATGGACGAAGAGACAGTGCTCGCGCCCCACCTCTAATGAGAACTCGCGGATCGCCTCGACGAAGCTGAGCCCCTCATAATCTCCCACCGTGCCACCAATCTCCACAATATGCACCTGCCCCGCTGCTGCCTGGTGGATGGCTCGCTTGATCGCTTGAGTAAGGTGCGGCACCAGCTGCACCGTCTGGCCACCAAACTTCCCAGCACGCTCATCGGCGATCAAGTCACGCAGCAGCCGCCCCGCTAGCGTAGCATTGCGCTGAGTGAGCTCGAGGTCTAAGAAGCGCTCGTAGTGGCCAAGATCGAGATCGGTCTCCGCCCCATCTTTGGTCACGAAGCACTCGCCATGCTCCTTGGGGTTGAGCAGCCCAGCATCGACGTTGAGGTACGGGTCGCACTTTTGCACCGAGACGGTTAAGCCCTTGGCTTGCAGCACCGCGCCAATGCTGGCCGCCGTGATGCCCTTACCCACCCCAGAGAGTACCCCACCGGTGACAAAAATATACGTTGGTTGGCGTGTCTGTGTCATACAATCTCCCTCTCGCGTTCTATTGTAGCATGTATCCATAAGCAGTATACTAGCAAAAAACCAGCCTGGTAGCTGGCTTTTGCTGGTTATTGATACGCGCCACCTATTGGCAGCCCTCGCACATGGTTAGCTCCGCTGGATCTGGCATAATAACAGGAGTGCCACTCGCCGCTGCTTGGTCGACGGCAACCTGCTGAGCAGCCAGCAGTGCCTGCTCGATAGCATCGAGCTTTTCCTCGAGCGTCATATCGTCCGTCAGCTGGGGCTTGGTAGTCTGTGCCTGCGTGGTGGTTGTCGTTGTTGTATCTGTGATTGGTGTTATTGTTGCTGTAGTTTGTGTCATAATAATTACTCCCGACCCGTTGTGGTTATAATGTCTATTATACGCTATATATAGCGTTTTAGGCAAGGTAATGCACCCAATTTTCTGTTGTAGAATTATCATCCAGCTGGCCAATCGGTGCAACATACCACTGCGGCTGCGTGCACTGTGGGCGGAAGCTCCCCAGCTTGGCCGTATATGCCTCGGTGATGGCCGCGACTTCGTCCTCGCGGGCTTCGCGCACTGTGGTGTGGAGATAGACAGCCTGCTTGGCGTCATCCCACACCACAAACTCTGCCCGCCCAGTGCGAAAGGCGTTGTGCGAGTGGCGCGCCTCACAATCAGACAGCCAGGCGATCATATCCCCCACCCGCACAAAGTGCAGCGGCGTTACCAGTGGTGTGCGGTCGCGATTGACGGTGGCCAGCGCACCAACCGGCACGGTGTCGAGGATGGTTTGCGTGAGGGTATTCATGGTGGTTATGTTCCTTTCGTATCTAATTTGCGAATATTATTTGCTACATCAGCGGGCCGCTCTCACTTCATTGCCAGACAAGAAAATATCTGGAGGCCAGCTACTTAGCAAGCGGAAGATTGCTGTAGCACAATCTGGCCGGAACATTTTCGGTCTGGTGATGGAGCGAGAGTTCCCGCAAGATCGGTAGACTAGTAAGATTGTTCTATTCTTGCCAATATCTACTACTTCGTCGTATTCACCTCATAACTCGTATTGGTGCTCTCGAAGAAGTTCACCAGCTCCAGCGTGTCGTTGGCAGCAGCCATCCACTTGGCCGGGTTCGTCACGTTATACTCTGGCTCAAAGCCGAGCTCTTCCAGTCGCCGGTCGGTCATATACATCACGTATTGGTTGACGTAGTCGGCGTTCAGGCCCAGAATGCCACGCGGCAGCATGTCTTTGTTATACGCTTTCTCAAGCTCAACAGCTTCGAGGATCAAGCTGCGGATTTCCTCAGCAAACTCCTCGGTCTGCAAATCCGGGTTTTCGTGCAAAATAGTCAACAGCAGGTTAATACCGAACTCCAGGTGTAGGTTTTCATCCTTCGTCACCCAGTCCAGCAGCGTGCCAACGTTGCGCAGCAGGTTGCGGCGGCGGAAGCTCATCCCCACCATAAAGCCGCTGTAGAACCAGATCCCCTCTAGCACGATGTTATACGCCACCAGGTTGCGCACAAAGTCCTTCTTGCCCTCTAGCGTCGTCACATCCGGGCGCTCCTCCATCATGCGTGTGACGTATTTGGTCTGGAAGGCGGCTTTATCGGCCAGCGATTTTTTGCCCCAGCCAGCGGCATAAATTTCCTCACGATCAAACGGGAAGGTCTCGATAATATACTCGAAGGTCATAAAGTGGTTGGCCTCTTCCCACATCTGCTTCGAAAGATACAGGTGGCACTCAGCGGCATTCACGCAAGGGTAAATACCAAAGGCCAGCGATTTATTGATCAGCAGCTCGTTAGGATTAAGGTAGCTAATCACCGTCTTGAGGGCGTGCTTTTCGTCCTCGCTCAATTTCTCAAAATCCGCCAAATCCTGGCTCAATTGCACCTCATTCGGGAACCACGTGTTGGCCACCGCTTGGTCGTACAAGCGGTACGCCCAGTCGTAGCGCACCGGCTTGAGCTGCAAGCCATCGCGTACGCCTGATCCTAGAATGCCCATATGTTACCTCCTTTTGTTTTGTCAAAAACTAGTTAATTATATTATCCAGGCTTATATTTCTTGTTCTTCCATGTCTACTGGGTGACGCTCAGCTACAGAACTGTTATTTTGCTGGCTCGATTTTTTCTCTGTTTGCGGTACTGGGAAGAGTGGTGGGTTCAGGCCGGTATCAAGGGTATCTTGTATATAACACGTTGGTTCTGTGTGGTCTGCCCCTGTAATTGCTGCAGCACCAACACCATAGCTCACACTCATGGTAGCCAATTCTGCCCGCTCTGGGAGTGGCAACTCAGCAAAGTCTATCGTGCTTTGTTCGCTCGCTACTCCCGTTTTTCCTTCATGCGTCATACTATTCTTTCTCCTTCCCTTCCTCCTGCTTCTTGCGTGCGCGGTAAAAGCCACCAAAGCCCACGCGCTTGGCGTCTTGGTGGAGTTTTTGCTCGGTTTTGTTAGCGCGAATGGAGACCTGCTCGGACTGGTGGCGTGGCTTCACGTGCAAATAATACGTCGTTTTCAGGCCGCGGCGCCAGGCTTCGCTGTAGATCGTAATATACTCCTCGATGTTGCGCGATTCTAAGTACATATTGCGGCTAATCGCTTGGTCGACCCACTTCTGAGCGCGGGCTGCTACCTCAATGAAGGCATACGGGCTCAGCTGAAAGCTCGTCTTATACACATCTCGCACCGCCTGGGGGATCTGCTCCATGTGCTGGATGTCGCCTTGGTTAGTAAGCAGCTCATCCTTGAGCTCCTCCCACAAGCCGAGTGCTTTGAGCTTGCGCACAAGGTTAGCATTAACCTCAAGGAATTTGCCATTGAGCGTGCTGCGGCTAAAGATCTGGCTAAATTGCGGGTCGATCCCTGGGGTGGTGCCCGTCACATGCGAGATATTGGCGGTGGGTGCGATGGCCATAAGTGTGGCATTGCGCATGCCGCGCCTCACCTTGGGGCGCAGCGCCTCCCAGTCGAGGCGGCGAGTAGTGTTAATTGCTACTGCCTCACCCCGCTGCGCGCCAAGCCGATCGATCGTGTCGATGGGCAGCTCCCCCTTGCTCCAGCCACTACCCGCAAAGTTAGGGTAGCTGCCACGCGTCACCGCTAGCTTGGCCGACTCATCAATAGCATAGTAGCTAATAAACTCCGCTAGCTGATCAACCAGTTCATATGCCGCCTCAGATTCGTAGCTCAGCTCGAGCTTCTCCAGCACATCAGCCAGGCCCATAAAGCCCAGGCCAATCGCCCGGTTTTGCAGATTGCTATTCATCGCTTCAGGGATGGGTGTTGTGGTAATGTCTACAAGGTTATCAAGCTGGCGCGTGGCCGAGCGCGTGGCCTGCTCGAGCCGTGGCCAATCCCACGTCTTGGTCGCGTCATCCAGGAAAGCGCTGAGGTTAATACTCACCAGATTACACACCGCAATATTGTGCTCATCTTGCGGCAAGGTGATCTCTGTACAGAGGTTGCTGAGGTGAATAGTACCAGTGTTATTGTTAAGCGCCCGGAGATTGATGGCGCCCTTCCAGGTGAGCCATGGGTGGCCGGTCGCCTGCAAACTACTCAGAATTCTGTGGAATTGCTGGCGTGCAGGCAGCTTGTCATAAGCGCGCAGCTTACCCGCTTCGGCCTGGGTAATATAATACGCATACCGCTTAGCAAAAGCCGCGCCATACAGCTCACTCAAGTCACTGACCTCAGCTGGGTCGAAGAGATACCAATCTTCATCCGCCTGCACCCGGCGCATAAATTCATCACTAATAAACACCGCTGTATCGAGGAAACGCGTCCGCAAATACGGATCGCCGGAGTTAGAGCGCAGGTCTATAAATTCCTTAAAATCGATGTGCCAGTTCTCCATATACACAGCCGCTGCGCCCATCTTTTTACCCTTGCGTGACACCGCAAACAGCGCTGTATCGATCATCTTAATAAATGGAATTGGCCCCGTGCTTGTTGTGTTAGTTGTCTTAACTGGGCTACCCGCCGCCCGCAACTTGGTAAAACTGACACCGATACCGCCTGTCCCTTTGGCAATCCACATTGTATCGCGTACGCTCTTGGCAATCGACTCCATATCATCCTGCACTTCCATGACGAAGCAATTGCTCAGCTGCGGGAACAATCCACCAGCATTGACGCGGGTGCTACCACCCGGGCTGTATTCGAGATTAGCCATGTGGCGGTAGAAGTCGATGGCTGCCTCAGTGGGGTGCTCCTCATTGTAGCTCAGGCCCATGGCAATGCGCATGGTGGTAAACTGCGGCACTTCGAGCGGCTCACCGTTTTGCTTGCGCAGGGCGTAGCGGTTGCGGTTGGTCACCACGCCAAGATATTTGCTCAGCCTGTCTTTACTCGGGTCAAGTGCGGCAGCCAGGCGCTCGAGGTCGAAGATTGTCTCATCTTGCATGCGGGGGTCAAGTAAGCCATCGGCCACTGCCTGGCGAATATAGCGCGGGAAGGCCTCAGCGTGACGCTGGCGCAGTTCTTCATCAGTGGTATATACACCCAGCAAATCGCGGTAGATCGTGCCCAGCAGCAGACGCGCCGCAATCGTGTCGTAATCTGGATCATCCTTAATATTCTGCACCGTCGTCTGGATGAGCGTCTCCTCCAGCTGCTTGGTCGTCATTCCATCAAAGAGCGTCAGCTGCAGCTCGCGAGCAATCTGCACGATCTTCTGCAACGGATCAGCCAGCCCCTGGCTTGCCGCCAGCAACGTGGCATTTATCTTGGTTGTGTCAAATGGCTCGGTCGTGCCATCGCGCTTGGTAATATGAATTGTCATCACCCCTCCCCTTGGGCTCCTTACTATACGGTGCACAAAACCAGCCACCAGGGCACGCCTGGAGCCAAGCTGTATTGTTGTCTCTCCCGTGTTTATGTGTGCTCGCTATATATGTAGCGTCTGGGTCCTACTATAGGCGCCAGATATGGTGCTTGGCAAGAGGTTTTGTGAAAACTACAACCGATTTTGCGGGTGACCTCTGTGGGTGATAGCACACAAAAACTCAACACTTTGGCATTATCTCACACTCCACCTCCCCATACTCCCTCCTCCGGAACGCTATAAGGGTCGACATTCGCTGGATGTCGACCTCTTGACGCCAGGGCTGAAAACAGATTATTGCAATCTGTTTTCACACTCCATCGGATGAAGTGATGGGGAGGTGGAGCTAGCGCAGAGAATATCTAGCTTCATTATATTTATATATAACAACAAAGCATTATGTACGACCCTTCCCATTGTTATCGGAGAGCTAGCTATCTCTTACTCTCATACACCTCCCGGCACTCCTGCCGCAATCGCTCAAGAGGAGCATAATCATCATGGTAGGGCGGCTGGCTAGCGAAGGGAGCTGGCTGGCGAGAAGTATTATCACCACCGTACGTCACCACAACATTAGTATAATCCCAGCCATCTGCCCGCTCATAACGGAAACTCCCCTGCCCCAACAGTGCAGCATACGGCGCATCCTGAGCAGCAAACAGTGGCTGGCAGGCTGGCTGGCGACTGGCAATCATATTAACCACCACACGAGCCTGGGGGCGGAGATGCCGCTTGAGTGCGGTAGCATACTCTTGTGTTGCCAGTGAGGCGGGTACATCGCCGTCGTTATACACATCAACAAGGATGATATCGTACTGCTCGGTGCTGCGCTCAAGGAAGACGCGCGCATCTTGGAAGATCGGCCGCACATTGGCTGGATCGCGATAATAAAAATACTGGCGAGCAATTGGCAAGAGCCCCGGATCAATCTCTACCACATCAATCTGGCTCTGTGGGTAGCGCTGGGCAAGGAG
This sequence comes from uncultured Candidatus Saccharibacteria bacterium, assembly GCA_963545865.1. Lineage (GTDB taxonomy): Bacteria > Patescibacteriota > Saccharimonadia > Saccharimonadales > Saccharimonadaceae > Saccharimonas. The sequence goes on along the minus strand of CAUUJX010000001.1, from coordinate 144,658 downwards.
GCGCGGCACTGTGAAGGTCCCACCACCCAGCACCAAAATGCGCTGGCGCTGCGGCGCACGCTCCACCGCGTGCATCATCTGGCGCGTATACCAAAATGGCAGCTGCTGCGGCTGCCCTACCACCACACCAGACTGCACACCAGCCGGGCCACTGGCAATCCCGCGGATAATCGCGCCATCCTGCCGACGCCATTGCTGGAGTGTGTAGTGCGCCGCGGCGGTATCGATCGTCTGCGCAGCCTGAGCCCGCACCACTGGTGCCACGCGATAGCCCAGCGCCAAACCCACACACAGCACACTCACCACCACGCGCCACTGCCAGCGCTGGCCTGGCACCACCAGCCAGCTGGCCAGCACAAGCAGGCTAATAAGCACCACCAACACGTCGTGAATCCCCAGCCAGCCAAACAGGAAAAACCCCGCCGCAAAGGTGCCGACGATCCCACCAATCGAATTCACCGCACTGAGCGACGCCACCGACCGCCCTGTTCGCGCCAGCGTCTCAGTCTGCCGCTCCACCAAGTAGGGGCTCACTGCTCCCAGTACCAGGCTGGTCGGAGCAAAAAGTAGGCTTGCCGCCACTGTAGCTTGCAGGCGGATATCGATCGGCAGCTGGGCCACCCACCGCAGTATATCGTGGTATTGGCACAGCATTGTCAGTACCAGTAGCGCCGCCCCAAGCAGCAGCCACGCCACATCGCCATCGCGCGAGCGTGCATCGGCCAGCACCCCACCCAGCCAATAGCCCAGGCTCATCGCCGCAATAATGACACCAATAATACTCGCCCACACATAGGTCGACGCCCCCACCACTGGCGACATCACTCGTGCTGCCACCAACTCAAACACCATCACACAAAACCCCGCCACAAACGCAATCACCAAGCGCCGATACGGCAGCGGCATCATCAGTCGTTTTAGTTTCATAGGAGTATTGTAGCATGGTGCAAAATGCGACGTGAATGTCCTTATCAAGCATCACACCGTAATAATTATCCAAGTGAGAAGACTGGCTTATATTTAGGTGTCTAAGCCTCTCCAGTACTAACCCCTCCACTCACTACTTCACCTGATGGAGTGTGAGAACTATGTGAAATTTTAAGGTGCAGACACGCAGCAGCTCATTATATATCGCTGCGGTATACGCACCACAACCGAGAGCAATAGCGGACTTCTCGAGCAATCTATGCCAAAATTTGACATGCCATTCATATATTGATATATATATATTAACTTTTGCTCGAAGTTTGGTTACAAGGGCAAGAGTTGCCCTTTGCTTCGAGCTCACTTTCTGGGAGAGGAGGTGAGAAGGATGGGGATTATCATTATCCTTATTTGGATAGCCTTTGCTTTTCTGGCTATACTATCCATCAACCGCGACGATTAGGGCTTCTAGCCCACCGAACATAGCTCACTGAACCATGTCTCAATCTGATCGTAGTGCTATTTGTTGCACTCTCGGATTGAGCGATTAATCCGGGTTCAGTTTGAGCATGGTTGGTGGGCTATGTTTTTTGGATATTATATCGCTCCTCTTTACATCGCACCTCGATATGATATGATATTGTTATGGAAGTAACAGATTCTATCATCACCGTCAGCCATTTTTCGATGAAATTTGGCAAGACCAGCGTCATCGACGACCTCAGTTTTGAGGTAAAACGCGGCGAGACGTTTGGCTTTTTGGGGAGCAACGGCTCGGGCAAGACCACCACGATCCGCTCACTCCTCGGCATCTATCAACCAACTGGTGGCGAGTTGCTCGTCAATGGCGCGCCATACTCCGTCTCGGGCGATGTCAAGCTTGGCTATCTGCCAGAGGAGCGTGGCCTCTACAAGAAGGAGAGTGTCATCGACACGATGATCTACTTTGGCCAGCTCAAGGGCCTCAGCCGCAGCGAAGCTCGCAGCAAGTCACTCGCCTTCCTCGAGCGAGTTGGCCTAGCCGACAAAGCCAAGACCCGCCTGGATAAGCTCAGTGGTGGCCAGCAGCAAAAGGTTCAGCTCGGTATCACCATTATCAACGACCCAGAGCTTATCATTCTCGATGAGCCTACCAAGGGCTTCGACCCCGTCAACCGGCGCTTACTGATGGAGATCATTGAGGAGCACCAAACCAAGGGTGCTACAGTGGTAATGATCACCCACCAGATGGACGAAGTCGAGCGCCTGTGCGACCGCATCTTGCTACTCAAAGATGGCGTGGCCCATGCCTATGGCACAGTAGCCGAGGTGCGCACGCAGTTTGGCGGCCAGTCGCTCGACGATATCTTCATCCAGGTCTATAGCCAGCCCAGCAAGGAGGACAACTAATATGCATAACCTATCTACCGTCATCCGGTTCGAGATTACCCGCTCGCTCAAGAAGAAGTCGTTTTGGCTTGCGGCAATCAGCTTCCCACTGGTGTTTGCCGTGCTCTTTGGCGTCATCTTCCTCTCTAATAAAGCCTCGGCCGATGCTGCTAAGAACCTCGAGAAGCAATCCTTTAGCTTTGCCGTGACGGATGAGTCGAAGCTTGTCAAGCCAGAGCTGCTTGCCGCTACCAAAGCCCAGCCTGTCGCTGCAGCAGACAAAGACGCCACCATCAAGCGAGTCCAAGAGGGCAAGCTCGATGCCTACATCTACTACCCCAAAGATATCGCCAAAGAACGAGTGGAAGTTTATGGCAAAGATGTTGGGCTCTTTGACAACGGCCGCTATGGCAGCATTGCCACCAGCCTGCTCTCGAACTCTGTCCAATCAGAGGTCAGCCCAGCGGTGCGTATGGTCATCCAAGACAAAATTAACACCAAGAACACCGTCTACAAAAACGGCAAAGAATACAACGCCATCAACGAGATGATCCTGCCTGGGCTCTTCTTGGTGCTGTTCTACTTCCTCATTAGCTTCTTTGGCAACCAAATGCTCACCAGCACAACAGAGGAAAAGGAAAATCGCGTCATCGAGATGATCCTCACCACGGTGCATGCTCGCACGCTCATCATCGGGAAGATTATCTCTCTCATCGTCCTGGCGTTTATTCAGGGGCTACTCGTTATTTTGCCAGTGCTCATTGCCTACATCTTCTTCAAAGACCAGCTGCAGCTGCCCGATGTCGACCTCTCGCACATTGCAGTCGACCCCGTGCGGATTGGGATAGGCTTCCTTGCCTTTGCCGCGAGTTTCCTCTTCTTCACCGGTATGTTGGTAGCAATCGGCGCTGCTGTGCCAACCGCTAAGGAAGCAGGTAGCTTCTTTGCTACCATCATGATCCTGCTCTTTGCGCCGCTCTATGCCGCTGCCATGCTCGTCTCCACACCAGACGCGCTGCCAAGCAAGATCATCACCTACTTCCCACTCACCTCGCCCATCCCGCTCATGCTGCGCAACGCGATTGGCAACCTCAGTGCGACGGACGCTGCCATTAGCATTAGCATCCTGACTGTCTGTGCCGCCATCGCCATCATGATGGGTGTGCGCCTCTTCCGCTTTGGTGCGCTCGAGTACAGCCGCAAACTCAGCCTGCGCGAGATCTTTACCCGCAAGTAGTAGCTACTACCTATAACCCACTATGGCAAGAAACTAGTCCATCACCTCTGTTTCTTGCCTCATAACCCACCGCTTGGCCGGTGGGTTTTGGGTTCAATTTTACTCCCTTGACAAAATAGTGTATTCTTTCTACTATTAACAGTATCGACACATAACACACTAGAAAGGTCAAACCATGACACGAGAACACTTCTCCACTCACGAGGACAAAACCACACCGAGCGCGGTATTGCAAGCCGCCAAAAAAGGAGCGGCTGTAGTAGCATTGGTACCGGCCGCCATATTTGGTGTAGCAGGCTGCTCCAGCAGCGAGGGCTCAGCACCTGCCACTGCTAATAGCGAAGGATGGACGGAAGTAACTAGAAATGGGTATGACTCCCAATCACTTATTTCTAAGGTATGCGATGGCCAAAATCTTGTCTACACAGACGGGCATGACATTGCAGTCTCCCCCAACGACCCCCAGTGCACTGGTAAGACGCCAGAGGCCACTGCCACCGACCTAGCCACGGCAATCCCAACGCCACTGCCAACACACGAATAATCTCATTGACCACCAAGCAACCACTCTACCTCGCATCATATAATCAGCTGATGCGAGGTATGTGCTACCTAAGTCCCAGTCGCTTGACAATTACCCCGTCAGCTCGTATGATTAAACTATCGTTTACAATAATTTCTGACAAACACAAGGAATCGACCTCGGTCATGAGAAACCAACCACCCGCCATACTGCCAAAGCCATCAACCAATCTTGCAACTGAGCTGCCACCCTTTATAGCATCACGTCTTGACTCTACCTATAGCAAAAGCAACCCAACAGCGGTCTTCCCTACTCCAGCAATGACTGAATCCTACCCACAGACGCCAGCCGAGCTATCGACCAGTGGCTCTAGCCCAGACGAAGCAGCTATGGATGAGGCAACCCAAAGGGCGATCCATGGGGCTCGTGCTAATTATTTCGAGTGGAGAAGTCGCCGATTGTCACGACTTGATGTTGCCTGCGAAATGGGTGGCATGGCATTGATACTGGGTGGAGCTGCATCACTCGCTGCCTCATACATGGGCTGCTTGGTAATTTGCGAATATCCGGGTGACATTAACCACCTTACTCCTCCAAAAGTATTCATCGAAACAACCGATGATACTGCCGTCGACCCATCAGATGTAGCTGGTCTGGGCGCACAGCCATCGCGCGAAGAGAGGCTTGCAACCCAGCAAAGCAATGCAGCAAAAGCAGTAGCGGCTGGCTTTGGGGGAGTTGTTGTGGCAGCACCACTGGCAGGCCAACTGTCTCGAAGATCGCACAAAAAAGCAATGGCAGAAGCAGACGCTGCGCGCTAGTATTCCTCTGCTATTTATTATTCTACCCCTGTGGCCGCTCTGCATACCGCTCATACACAGCACGGTTGGCGGCATTGGTATTGCGGCGGAGCTCTGGAGTGTTGAGAATGCGGTAAGCATCGTGACGAAGGGCTTGGTGGCGCTCAGCATAAGCCTGGTCAAAGGTCGGCTCAATAGCAGCCCGCTTCTCGGGCGAGAGAGTGCGAAGATACGAGTCTTTGATCTGCTGGTAATCGGGCAAGTCAGGGATGCTGTAGATCAGCTCTAGCGCGCCATCATTTGCCCCTGCGAAGTTCTCTGCCTTGAGCCGCCCCTCAAAGACCTGACGCAGCGAGTGCATCTTCTCAGCAGCTGCGCCGTTGTATTCGCCGCGCAAGATCGCATCATATGTCACGTCATTAACAAACGGCACCGCACCCGCCACCCCAGAGGCCACCGCCTCAGCCGAGACGGTCGCGCGAGCATCGTAGTTGTACCCCTGACGCACCTGCACCGTGCCGTCGTCTGCCACGTATTCGATCTCGCGGCCGGTCTCGCGGATGATCTCACGCTTTTGACCAGCCGAGCCAGCTCGGAACTGGTGCTCGATAGCCGCCTCCTTGACGTACTCATTATCCGCCCGGAAGGTGTGCTGGTTGCCACTAGCATCGGTGAGGGTGATGGCAGTGTCGCCAGTGGCGGCCATGGCTTGCCATTGGCTGCTATTGAGCTTAAAGTGGCGCATCAGCTGGTCTTCGGCCGCAACATGCTCACCAAACTCCTTGCGCAGCCGCGCCGTCTGGCCTGCTACCATCAAGTTCTTATGCCCTACCCCTGTGGCGTAGTCTTGCAGCGTCTGGCCATCGACCATCCGGCGGCGCAAGGCAACGCCATCACCATCGCGCAGCACCACACCATCAGCATTGGCTACTGCCCCATCGGCGAGGAGCTCACGGTCGATCTTCGCCCGCACTTCACGCTGCGCCATCGCACTACGGATCTCTGTTAGCGCACCCACCTCGGCCGCTGCATAAGCGCGCCGCCCCAAGCCATGGCTCAAGCCAGCTGGTACCTCACCGCCAAGCTTCAGCTCATCATAGAGTGCATCCAGCTTGTGGGCAGCATTTTTGGCTTCATCAGTGGTGAGCTGGGTGTTGAGCGCCCGCTGCTTTAGCTCATCATCTTGCAAGAGGCGTGCGTTCCAGGCTCGGTCGCGTCGCGCTGCTCCCTCTTTGCCACGCAGATCGGTGTAGCGGTTGTACTCATCATTGCTGCGCCCCACCGCCGATAGGTCGGCCATTGTCTCAAAGCGCTTGGTGTAGGCATCGGTTCGCTGCTGAATGGCGCGCTTCTTAAGGGCTCGGCGCCGCGCTGCATTACCCAGCCAGTTGCGCTGCGCATCACCAGCCAGCACGCGCGATTTGCGCAGGTCTGCCCGCTGCTGTGCCCAGGTTCGCGTCCGGTCGACAATGCCACGCCGCGGGTCATTCATAATCGCGCCCAGCCGCCCTAGCAGCGAGCCACTCATCCGCACCACAAAGGGCGTCAGCACCAGCGGCACCACCTGCACTGCCAAGCCAAGGATGATGAGGTTGAGGTTATTCGCATCCTTGCCATTCGTCAAGATCGCCACCCCCGCCAGGCGCGACCCACCAAACAATATCGACATGAGCGGAAACATCAGCATCATCGTCATAAAGAGATCCTTCCACTTATCAAAATACTTCTCTGTACTGGGCAGCACATGTAGCAAGAAGGCAAAGGGCGAGACAATAACAAGAATAGTGATGAGTGCCTGACGCGCCGCAATAATCACCGCAGCGATGATAACCGCCAGCAGCACACCGACCAGCAGCGGAATAGCCATCGCCAGTGCCCCATCGGTCGCGCCCACCAGCGCGCTCACCCCCACCACCGCACCCACCGCACCAGCACTACCCGTCAGCAGAGCGCTCATCACATTGGGCCACGTGATTTTGTTAAGCGTGTTATAATCCGCCCCATTGACCGTCGAGGCAATATTGACAAACAGCTGCTGCAGCTGAAAGCCCAGTATGTTCGAAATATCAATCGCTGCCGCACACAGCCAAAACGACATATTGACGACGATAATTGACACGACAAGGCGCGGAAACATCTTCTTGATGCCATAATTGCTAATGCCAACACTGGTAACTTGCGAATAAATCACGATGAGCGAAACGATGATGAAGGCGATATTGGCCAAGTCGCGCATGATCGCCCAAAAGCGAAAGAGTGTGCCATCACCACTGGATTGCAGCGGCTGCACCGCCAAGTACTGCGCCACCTGCTGGTAGAGCTGGTCAGTGATCCACGCCATGAAGTTACTCACCGGGCAGACAATCCAGCCAATACTACCCAGCGCTGTGCCACTACAGCTAGTGGTAGCACCATCATCTTTATCTGCTTGCTCGGCGGGTTTGTCTTGGGGTTGGTTGTTGTTTTGGTTATTATTGTTGTTATTTGCCGCTTGGCCGTTATTTTGGTTGTTGGCATTATTCTGGTTATTACCAGCATTTTGCCCAGCTTGACCACCGTTATTCTGATTATTTTGGTTGTTCTGGCCACCGTTATTTTGCGGCGTGGCCTCCTGCTGCCCCGAGACAGTGATGGCGATGGCATCGCCCTGTTTATTGTACGTATCTGGCTCAACAAAGATATATTCCACATACGTCGCTTCCTTGGCACGTAGTGGATCGCTACCAGCCGGGAATATGATGGTTTGGCGCCGGTTGGTCGTCGGCTCATACTCATAGAAGTGCACACCAGCAGGTAAGCCACGAGCGGTTAGATCTTTGTCGCTGGCCCGATGCGGCTTGAAGGTATTATGACGAAAGACGAGGTTCTCGCCCTGGCGCTGCGCTGTCTCGGCAGCATACACCGGCACAGGGGTAGCGAGCGTGAGCCCCAAGAGTGCCGCCACTAATAGTGCCAGCCACCCCGTATATTGCCGCAGACAACCCCTCGCCCGCGCAACCACTCGCCACGCTCTGTTCATGTCTTGTTCGACATTAGCATAATATCGCACAGTGGTCAAGTTTTTGCTGCCTGCATGTCAAAACCTTGTATAGCGCGCAGCCCTCTGAGCTGTTATACGGGCCACCATTACCTAATGGTCACATCCCCAGTGCCGAGCCACAATAACCATCCACAATTTATCATCTCCTCCTACGGAGCATAACAGAAAGAGGAAATCGCCTGATAGATCTAGCAACTCAAATTTTATGCACCATTATAACAATGTCAATATACAGACCTTCGCCCCTACTCTGTTCGCACCCCACCCCAGTCTTTACAACACCGCCCATATCGTATACACTACAGCGTAGGAATAGTATCATGAAATATAAGCAGTTGATCTTGGGCCTTGGTGCAATGCTGGCGATGTTTGCCGGTAGTATTGCTGCGCCAGTGCAGGTGATGGCGGCAGGTAGTGGCTGCGGGATTATTGACTTTACCGGGGTAAGTTGTTCCCAAGAGGCTAACCTAAAAGATAAGGGAGATGACAACATCTCTAGTCTGCTCATTGGCGTTCTCAGGATTATGAATGTCGGCGTTGGCATTGCAGCCGTTGGCGCGCTTATTTATGCCGGTATTCTCTACTCAACCGCCAGTGGTGACGCCAACAAAACAGCCCAAGCTAAGACAGTCATTACCAATGTTGTCATCGGCATTTTGGCATATGCAGTGATGGGTATTGCTCTCAATTTCCTTGTGCCAGGAGGAATCATCCGATGATTCGCCGTTTGCTAGGATATGGCATGAGCGTCATCGCTATTCTTTCTGTCCTGGCGCCAGCTACACCTGTTCATGCCGATGCACCCTGTTCCCCGCCAAATTTCCTTGGTATGCCCGCTTGGTATCGTGGCCTCCAAGACAAGAGTGACTGTAGCTCTATCAAAGAAACAGATATACAGACGATGATCCTCACAATTGCCCTCAACATCCTCCAGGCCGCAATGGTTATCGTTGCCTATGTCGCTGTTGGTTTTATTATCAAAGGTGGCTACATGTATATGGTCAGTACAGGCAGCCCTGATGCAATGGCCAAGGCAAAGAACACGATCCGCGATGCACTGATTGGTCTTGTTATTGCGATCTCTGCAGCAGCAATTGTTGACATGGTAGCGGGGGTTATCTAATATGTGGCGTATATTCTCAACCCTCAAAGGTGTTAGTGCGCAGGATATCAAATACCAAAGCTCCGCAGATAACTCAAGTATTCTCCAAAATGTCCTTAACACCGCTTATATTTGGGCTGGTGTGGTTGCTGTCATTGTTATCGTTGTGGCAGGCTTCATGTATACCGTGTCACAAGACGACCCAAGCCAGGTGAGCCGTGCTAAGAACACCCTGCTTGGTGCCATTGTTGGCCTTGCTGTTGTTCTTCTCGCTTTTGTCATTACCAATACTGTTCTAAATGGAGTCTTTTGATGAAGCTATCTCTACAGCGCACACTCTGTCTTATTGGTACAGCCCTGTTGCTCGGTCTTACCTATTCACCCTCCGCCTTTGCCCGTGTTGACGTCACAGGAGAACTCAAGACTGATAATGCCTGCGATCTAGCTACCGACGGTGATGGTAACGATGGCTGCCATGCGGTAACTTCAAGTGCACAAGGTGGTGCTCTCACCCCAATGGTTATCGTCACACGTGGTATCAACATTGCCCTCGTTGTTCTTGGTGGCGTCTCTGCCCTTATGATTGTCTATGCGGGCTTTCGCTTTACATTAGCTGATGGCGACCCACAAAAAGTTAAGGCTGCTCGCAACACTATCCTCTATGCAGTAGCAGGTCTTGTCATTGCTATACTTGCCTATGGTATAGTAAATTGGATTACTGATAGAATATCGATAACATAAGGGAGATACAACCACCATGAATACCTTTACAAAAATACTTCTCAGCGCAAGCATCTGCTCCACTGTTGTAGCTGGTGCCATTGCCCCATCGATCAGCGCAGCAGCGCCATCACCCATCAACACCTTTGCGGCAAGCACTACGGCAAAGGAAAAGGTTAAGGAAGGCATCAAGGGTGCTGGTGGAGACAGCAACCAAATAACTATCGGCTCAGCTATCAAAAGCATCATCGACATCATGCTCTTTGCCCTTGGCGCCATCTCCGTCATTATGATCGTCATCGGTGGTATTCGCTATACCACATCCAATGGCGATTCTAATGGTATTCAGGGTGCTAAGAATACCATTCTCTACGCTATTGTTGGCCTTGTTGTGGCTATTCTTGCCTATGCTATGGTCAACTTCGTCGTTGATAACCTCGTGAGTGGTGGTGGCCAATCCACCCCAACCGCCCAATATAATTACGTTTAACCATTACTATCGTCCGCTTTCTATCCACATCGCTTGCATTCTGCAATAAAATAGGCTCTTTTTCGGTAATTTTCTCCGTTAGCTCTTAACATTTTGGCAAATTTTTGGTATATATAGATAGTACAGGTAGTACAAGACAGTACTAACGCCAATAGAAAGGATATGACAATGAAAATCAATATCAAAAAAGCTATGCTTACACTCCTCGCCGTGCCAGTGCTGGCTGCAGGTGTTGCTGGGCTGGTAGCACCACATGTGGGGGCAGCTGCATCCGACAACGGTCTTGGCCTCAAAAAAGGTGTTACTTCTGCTAAGGGGAGTGACCAAGTAAGCTGTCTCTTCGGTAGCGAAAAAGAAGGTTGTACTGATGGTACTGGTATTTTCCAAACAATCGTCAACGTGATTCTCTTCATCGTTGGTGCGGTCGCCGTTATCATGATTGTGATCGGCGGTGTGCGCTACACCGTGTCAAACGGTGACTCCAATGCCGTCACTGGCGCTAAGAACACCATTATGTACGCCATCGTTGGTCTTGTCGTTGCGATTATCGCCTACGCACTTGTCAACTTCGTCGTCGTCAATATCGGTGCCAACCAAGGGCAATAATACAACCACCTTTCTTCATTGGCTCTCTTACACCACCCTCTCGCAGGGTGGTACTTTTTGTTGAGGATATATTCGACGACACTTACGCAAGAAAGTCTGTCTATTGCTGATGGCGTCTGATACTGACTGTTTTTGCGTAGCACTAGCCATGCTATTTCATTTCACTCTGGCTGGAGAATCATCATCACACTGCGCTCATTATACTTTACACTCAGAAACCTCATAATAAGCCATCGCACCATTCAGGAGGTGTTTTGGGAAGTTTCTAGTATTCTTTAGCTTCTTCAATTATATACCCTAACAGAGCCGTTTTACAAAATCATTACACCCCACTACCTTCGTCACCTCTCGCATGAGCTATATCTAGCCCAAACACCTTACCCTTCTCCTCGCTACCATTTCTCCTACAGTTATTGCAAAAACTTTCTCTAGAACACCAGTCTCTCAGTACTAATACTAAATGATAACCTTCTGCTGCCAATATTCACGCTCTGCTAAATGAGATAGAGAACATATAACTAGATACCATAAGAGGCCTCAAGGCTCGCACTACCCACTTCCCATAGCACAAAACAACCCCGCACCAGCGGGGTCATCATCTCAAAGCTCGTTTCTCGTTTCCCTTTCCTATCTACAGGATTGGGATTTTCTTGGCCTGCTCTTGCTTGACCTTCTCAAAGGTGATAGTTAACACGCCATCCTTCAACACAGCAGTCGTCTCATCTTCACGTACCGTTACAGGTAGCTCTAGTGTGCGGCTAAACTCACCCCAGTAGCACTCTTGGTTGTGCCATTTTGTCGCTACGGTGTCGTCACCACTACTCAACGTACCAACGATTGTCAAGAGCCCGTCATTGATCTTCACATCCAGCTCCTCGCGATTCACACCAGCGGTGCGAGCCTTTACCACGAGCTGTGTCTCGGTCTCGTACACATCGACTGCCAGTTGACCAGTGTAGTCTTCCTCGCTCTGGGCAGGCTCTTCGCCCCACGGCGAAGTTTGGCTCTGCTGACTCTGGGCAGGCATTGGGTTTGCTTGGGCGTGATTCATCGGCTGGTGAGTTGGCGCAGCCGGTGCGAGCGAGTCATCACCCTCCAAAAATGCTGCCGCAAGTTCATCACCGATCAAAAGATCATCATCTTGACTCCGGGCCATAGTTTCCTCCACATACTTTCTTTTGCTAATTCACAATTACCATTTCGACAACAGTCTGGTTTTATTATAGCTAATCAATGGCGTATAATCAACCGGAGAGGCCTCATGAGTGTAAAAATCACAATACCGACCTACTTTGCTAACCTCCTCGCTCCGCATACCTGTTGTGGTTGCAACATCGTTGGGATACTACTCTGTGATAATTGTAAAAACGACATCATTCGCGACCCCTTCTACCGCTGTCTCGAATGTGGCCAGCCTACCCTGTCTGGCCAATGCCAAACCTGCTCGCTGCCCTATGCGGCTGCCTGGTGTGCTCTGCAGCGTGAGGGTGCGCTAGAGCGACTGATCGACCACTATAAGTTTGAGCGTGCCCAGGCGGCTCAGCACACCCTGGCGCACTTGCTCGATGCCGTTACACCACCGCTGCCAGCGAGTACCATCATTGTGCCTATCCCAACCATTCCGGCTCACCAGCGCCAGCGAGGCTATGACCACTGCCGGTTGCTAGCCCAAGCCTTTGCCCGGCTGCGTGGCCTACCCTGCCAGCCAGTTCTCACGCGCGCTCAGCACAGTGTGCAGCTGGGGAGTAGCCGTACCCAGCGCCAGCGGCAAGCCCGCCAAGCATTCGCCTGCCCTCGCGCACTCTCATCAGAGGTCACCTATTGCCTTATTGATGATATTTCTACAACAGGAGCAACGATCCACTATGCCGCGCGTTGCCTCCGCACTGCTGGTGCACGGCAGGTTATTGCTGTGGTGGTGGCTCATCAGCCGTTTGGATAACAAGCTATTTTGGCGGTAGCCTCGCTGCGGTATATCGATTAACAATCCTCATCTTTTACCCTGCTCCATCTCATGCTATAATAAGCGAGACTGGAGAGATGACCGAGTGGTTGAAGGTACCGGTCTTGAAAACCGGCGTAGGCACCCCCTACCGTGGGTTCGAATCCCACTCTCTCCGCCATTCTGGGCTTACTCGAACCCTCGGTAGCAAGTGTGTTGCCGAGGGGTGCTTTTATTTTTCTATTTAATCAAGCCACTACATAGCCCAGACTCACAAGCTTATCTTCATCTTTTTTATCTTACTTTTCTACTATTCTTATCCGATGGAGTATGCCTTGAGTTCTACTCTATGCTATACTAAACATATGCAGCCATCGCAATTCGATCAGCCCTCCGCTCCAGATGCCGCCGACCCGTCGCGCACCGCTCGTGCCGATGCGCAAGCCGCTGACGAGCCTAACCCACCGCTCGAGATTCGCCGTGGGCCAAGTGAGACCAATAGCAATTCGTCGCAGGTTTCGCCCTTCCCCGACCCCACCGAGCCGCTCCTCATCTGGCAAGAGCGTGAAGTAAATGACACCACTCGCCCCCGTGGCTGGTATGTGATCTTTGGTGTGGTTGTGGTGGTACTCTTCGCGATTTCAATCTTTTTGTTTAAGTCGTACACCTTCGCGCTGCTTATCCCCATCATGGCTGTGGCGTTGATCGTCTCGCTGCAGCGGCCGGCTGCCTTGGTAAACTACAGCGCCAGCCACGCTGAGGTGGTGATAGGCCAGCGCACCTATTCGTACGACACCTTCCGCTCCTTTAGCGTTACTGCCAAGCCCACGCAAAATTGGATCACGCTCATCCCACGCAAACGCTTCGCTATGCCCATCGTCATGTACTTCCCCGAGGATGTAGGCGAGCAGCTGGTTGATCTCATCGCCTCTCACCTACCAATGAGCGAGCGCAAGCCCGACTTGCTCGAGCGACTGATCATTTATTTGCGACTGCAGTAGTAGTTTTGGCTGCGGTATCTTGCCCTCGGCACACCTCTGTGCTACAATAATAAGCGATCTGGTATCATCCAGTGCACCTTATAGTTTGGTCTGGGCAACATTTGTTTCCCAGGTATGCACTCGTAGCTCAGCTGGATAGAGCGTTGGCTTGCGGAGCCAAAGGTCGTGCGTTCGAATCGCGCCGAGTGTACCATAGAGAATACTAACTCAGTATGTTGTTGCATGCTGAGTTTTTTTATTCACAAGAATAGAATACATATTTGGCAAATACCTAGAGATACTAGACCCACGTCTCGTTTTAATTCTTGCCCTTGCAGTATTACGGGTCCACCATACCTATGGCTCAAAATCTCAGCCATTCTCATATCGCTTCTCTCGCATTTGCTTCTGTAGAATAACTAGAGACACCTCCTCATAGCATGATTTATAGCAGCCATGGGTATAAAATATTGCCTACGATAGAGCGCGCCAGCAGCTCGAAGAGCACTCCTTTTCATACCAAAAAGCCGAGCGATTCTGCTCGGCTTTTCATGTACGCTACCAGACTTGGCTGATGGGGAGGAACCTAGTCTATGCGGCGCTTTTCGAGTTTGAGTGTGCCAATGGCGGCGCTATCGGCAGCACTTAGCTTGACGCCAGTGAGGCGAAGCTTCTTGAGGCTGCCAAATGTCGCTAGTTGGCTGCCATTGGCCAGCGTGGTCTTGCGGCTGTAGTCGTAGAGTGAGAGCGACTCCAGGCTACCCTTGCTGGCTGCCACGTCGGCAACGTCTAGCACGAAGCCATCTTTGCCCGAGAGCGAGACCCGCTTGAGGTGCGTAAGCTTGGCAAGTGGCTTAGTGGAGGCAATTGGATTGCCCGAGACCATCACAAGCTTGAGGTTTGCCAAGCCAGCGATTGGGTCAAGCGACTCAATCTGGTTGGAATGAGCGGTCAACGAAGTCAGCTTGGTTAGCTTAGCGAGCGGTGCAAGGCTCTTCACCTTGTTGCCATCAATTGCCAGCCAGTCGAGGTTCGTTGCCGCCTCAAGGCCAGTTAGGTCGGCAGCTTTGCGGTCGTCCGCTGCATCACCTGGCAAGATGAGCGACAAGCCAGTCAGCTTTTGCATCTCACCCGCTGTCACGTCCTGTGAGGCGCTACGGCGTGCGCCAAGGGTCTCAGACAGGCGCTTGTTGATTGCCTCCTTGAGGCGAGCGTCTGGGACCGACACAGTGCTGTTGTCGCTCTTGGTGTCGGCCTCAGCGGTTTGGGCTGCATGAGCAGTGTCAGCTTTACTGGCGCTGCCCATGCCCGGCGCTTTTGGGTCTGATTGCCCGTTGGTGGTTGCACCGTTGGCGTTATTTTGTTGTGGAGTACTACTACTCTTGCTGCTGACGTTTGGCTCGCCACCAGTCATGTTGGCATTGACCAATGCACCGCGGTTTACCTTGGTACCAGCCTTCACGGTTGCCCCACTTGGATCGATTGCCTTCGCAACGTCGGCAGGCAGTTCCTTACCACTGTTGGCAGCTGGGCTTCCAGCCTTGATGGTGTAGTTACTCTTGTTGTAGTCATTGTTGTTCGCAGCTTCGCTGGTGAAGAATGGGTTGGCGCTGCGTGAGCCAGTTTGGTCGAGCGAGTTGCGCTCGAGGCCGTCGATCGCCTTGCTGACCCGGCCGTCCTTAGCAATGTCTGATGTCTTGCTAAAGAGGACGTCGATTGGCGCGTCGGTCTGCGCCAAATCCCAGGTAAAGACGGTCTTGTCGACATTAGTATCGTTGCGGTAGTAGACGTTGTAGTCGAGGCCAGCAAACATCTCGTTTGTACCAACCTTTGGCCCGCCAATGTTGGCACCACCCTTGGTGCGGACACCGTATGCCCAGTATGGGCTATCGCCATCCTTAGCCGTTGCGGCACGCGATGAGATGATGTTGTTGTACATCTCTGTGCCCGTTGTGTCCCAACTCAGGCCCTTAGCCTGCGACCAGCTCTCTGGTGCAGTACAGGTGCTGCCTTGGTAGGCGTTACAGCCCTTGCTGCGGGTATCCTCACGGATGCGGATTGGGTAGGCGGTGCGTGAGATAGAGTTGTTGTAGATCTTCGTCTTGCTACTGCCCGACACTAAGATACCAGAACCCGAACCCTCAATGATATTCGAGGCGATGATACCAGTGTGCGACACCTCGTAGAAGATCGCCATCTGCACGTTGGTAAAGTAGTTGTTGACGATGTTGGTGTTGATACACCCTTCGTCACACCAGAAGCCTGGCAGCTGGTGGCGCTTGGCCACAGCGATGTCGGAGTTGGTCGAGCCAGACTTCGAGTAATCCACCACGTTGTTGCGGAAGGTGAAGTTCTCGGCGTGGGTCACCTTCACATCAGCCATACCGCACCATGAGGTACAGTAGCTACCATTGGTTTCAAAGCCAGCGGCGTTGTTGTTGCTAAAGGTGTTGTTTTCAAACACGGCATTCTCAATGCGGTTGGCGCCAGCACCATTACCCCCGTTGTCGAGGAATTGGCTGTTCTTCACCACACTGCCCGATGCTTTATCGAGGAACAACCCCGAGTTCGAGTTCTGCGCCACGATCACATCTTGCACCAGCGAGTTCTTCCCGTTGATGGAGATGGCAATCGGCCCAGCCTTGTCGTCTAGCTGTGGGTCTTTAAAGCCCCAGGTCTGGTTTGGTGCGTATTGTGCAATATTAATACCCTGCAGCTTGAAGTTCTCGCCTGTTGTGGTAAAGGCGCGGGTGCGCTGCGAGATCTCCGTCGTGCCAGCCGTTGGGTCAGAACCTAGGTAGTAACTGACGGTGTCTTGCCGGCCTGGGTTGAAGTGTCCACCACTACGCGTCGTCTGCGTGGCATCTTCCACATAGAACTTGCCTGGGCCGACCTCAGCCTTGCTGCCGACCTGCGTCAGTGGCTTGTCGTTAATAAAGACCTGCTCTGGGTAAGCAGCCATACCTTCGACTTCTGGCTTGATGTTGGTCGTACAGACGTGGCAGAAGTTTTGGAAGTTGCCAGTGGCCTTCCACATATTACCTTCGCGCGACCAGTTAGTCACGACATCACTACCCTTCAGCCACACCTCGGCGTTCGGCGCTGCCTGCATAGTGACATTCTTCTTCGTCACAAAGAAGTGTGGCTCGCGGTAGATACCACTCTTTGCTACCACTGTTCCGCCGTCGCCGATCTTCGTCACGGCACGGCCAAAGCTCTTGTACGGTGCCGACTCGCTTCCGTTACCCTTGTTGTCATCCCCGTTGGGCGACACCCAGGCGACGTTGGCATTCGGCACAACGTAATTTGCCTTGATATAATTATAGTTTTTATTCAGACCGGCTGCGTTCACCGAATTGAGGCCATAAAAAAGCCCGCCTATAGCGAGCCCACTCACAGCCACAACCGATGCGATGCGCATGACGATCCCACGTTTTTGACGTCTAATCTTCACTGCTCTTTCCTCCCCTTGTCGGTTGGCGTTAGATTTACGTTACAAAGACTATTCTATCATAATGGCCGCACTGGTCAATTAACCATAACCCACATAACTATGCAATCCTGCAGTATACGCCTCGCGCAACACTCATACTTCGCCTCTCTTGCCAGTCGTATGCTTGTACCGTACATATATAGATCATACCCCAGATAGAGCTCTTGACATATTCGATACTTCGCATGTATTGAATATATCACTTATTCCACCAAGATCCACACAAATAAAAATATCATTGTAATATCTACAATGATTCGTTCATCTAGCCTTTGCGCTGGTTTTATGCTAAAACTATAGATTGCTAAGCAACCTCAGCATTCGTCTCATTTAGCTTGTCATTATTGAGTTATATACGCCACTCGGTTGTTTTCGTCATACACACCGAGCTGATAGCTAATAGCTCTAACAATCCTGGCGGAGGAGGGGAGATTCGAACTCCCGCTGCAGGTCTCCCCACACTAACGATTTAGCAAACCGTCCCCTTCAGCCACTTGGGTACTCCTCCAGCGTGTCGGATTGTGCACCAACGTGCACTGGCTATTGTAGCATAGGTCAGGCAATTGCGCTAGACGTTTGTGAGGTATAATTTTGTCCCTACTTCGCCGCAGTGTCGTGAGCCATATATTTCCTGCACTCCCCTTCCCTTTATCAAGCAATATAAATAAGGAGGCGGTGGGCGTCTCACTACCATACCAATTCCCCATGTTGAGCTTCAAGATACCGTCATAACAGCAGGTTTTCAAGACGCTACTGGCAAAAGAGATGAAGGAAGCGAGTCACCATAGCACCACAAGCCGAGAAATTTCGCCGCTTTCCTCTCGACAAAAAAAACGCCATATCGTATAATTACAAGATAAAAGGAGCTAAGTTTATTATGCTAAAAAAATGTCTACTATCTATCAGTGCTCTTGCCCTCATCGGGGGTGGGATAATTGCTGCTGCACCGCCCAGCGCTGCAATCGGTGGTGTGTCAGACGGTGCCAGCCGCTCACGGGGCAAAGACCAGCCAGCCGATCTCTTTGGTGACGCCGGTATCTTCACACGAGTAAGCAACATCATGCTGTTTCTCGTTGGTGCTATCGCGGTCATTATGATCATCTTCGGTGGTATTCGTTATGTTGTCTCTGGTGGTAATTCATCACAGGTGCAGGGCGCGAAGAATACTATCATGTACGCTCTGGTCGGTGTTGTGGTGGCGCTACTCGCCTATGCGGCGGTGAACTTTGTCATCAACACCATCATCCCCGGTGGCAACATCAACACCACGACCAACAGCAGCAACACTGGTGCTTCAACCACCTAGCCAGTAATACTTGGCTCTCTTCTCACACAAACATATGCGCACACCATCGCGGTGTGCGCTTTTCGTTGCTCTTGACCGAGTTTGCAAAGAACAGAAATAAAGCAAGCACATTGTTTTTCGTAATAAAAAATCTACAAGCATCCTCAGCTTGCAGATTACCAGTATCAGAAATATGGCGGAGAGAGAGGGATTCGAACCCTCGAAGCCTTGCGGCTTACCGCTTTTCGAGAGCGGCCAGTTCAACCACTCCTGCACCTCTCCACGTGGTCTGCTCTCATTATAACAGATGTGATGCCGAACGAAAATATCGCGCAGCGGATATCCTTGAGCTCTTGCCCCACCTTCGCGTATACTAAAGTCATGCAGGATTCTATTTTTACTAAGATTATCAAAGGTGAAATACCAAGCCATACGGTGTATGAGGACGAGCACACTATAGCCTTCCTCGATATCAATCCACTGAGTGATGGCCATGTGCTGGTCGTGCCGAAGCAGCAGATTGACTCGCTGTGGGCACTCCCGACTGAGGTATATCAACACCTCTGGGAGGTGGCACAGCGGATTGCTCACGCAATGGAGGTGACGCTCCAGCCTGAGCGAGTCGGCGTTGTAGTAGAGGGCTTTGATGTACCGCACGCTCATATTCATCTCGTGCCGCTATATGACCGCGAGGTGCTGCAGCTCCATCATGGCTATCCAACCGACACCAGCAACACTCACCTATCTACCACCGCCCAGCGTCTTGCTGCAGTAGTATCTAACAGCAATGAAGACGCCAACGCATGATCACCATCATCGCCGTTGGCAAGCGACACGAGCCCTGGCTGGTCGATGGCATTGCACGCTATGAGCAGCGTATGATCCATGCTTGGCAGCTGCAGTGGAAGCTCCTCCCAGCCAGCCAGCATAGCAGCGATGCAGCACGCCGTGAGGAGTCGAAGCAGATTCTTCGGGCACTTTCGCCCCAAGCATACGTTGTACTACTGGACGAGCGTGGCACAATGCTCGACTCACCTACTCTCTCGCACAGCCTGCATCAGCCAATGGCACAAGGCAAATCACTCGTGCTTATCATTGGTGGAGCATATGGTGTGACAGAGGCAGTGATGGAGCGCGCTAACCTGGTGTGGTCGCTGTCTCGCCTGGTGTTTCCACATCAGCTGGTGCGGCTCATCTTGGCCGAGCAACTCTACCGGGCGCAGCAGATTGCGGCTGGTCATCCGTATCACCATCAATAACTAACCAACAATCGGCAAGAACTGATTATCAAAGGCATGGCGCGTTCCCCGCTGCTTATGCGCCAGGTATCTATATTCATCATCGCGTGGTGGCACACCCGGCGTGTGGTGCTGCCCGCGATGCGCCACTTTATGCCCAAGCGACGTATGATGCGGATGGACGTGTGGGTCGGTTGTTAGCTTATCGGGTTCAGTCGAGCCTTGCAGTCCACGGCTTCGCAGCGCGGCAGGCTCGAGCGTAAGGAGCGCAGTGGTCATCTTATCAAATTGCCCATCGTGCAAGAACACCCCCAGTGCAGTCGCTAGGCTAAAGACCGCTACAGCTGCCTGCGCAAGGATAGTTTTGTATGAGGTAGTGTGGTGTTTGTGTTTCATTATGTGTATTGGTGACTATCATTAGTTCTATTTTTGTTCATATTCATGGTAGCAGGATCTTTCTGTTCTGTCAAGTATGTTTCGTGTAAATATAGGAATACCCTTCTTTTCTTCATTAACTCTCTTCTCCTATCATCTCGCTTAAATGAGATATGAAAGCTGTTTGTCGCAGCATATGTATGCTTATATAAATCCATACGATGAACACTCTTGTAAATATTACTCACCACAAGCTTCAGAAAAAAAGAATGGTACGAATCGAAAGAGTGGTGCGGTGAGATCTTTCAGCTTCAGGTTACTATAGCTCGTCATCACAATAATCCCTTTGTCTGTGTTTGCGCTTCCTTCCCCCACTAAGTACCCTCTTGTTATTTAAAACGCAAGAGATTAAATCAACATTCTTCATTATCTCTACCCGTCAAAAAGGCTACCATCTCACATCGACAGTAGCCTCCTCTATTAGCACAAGGTATTAAATTTGCAGTACTGCTATTCGATCACCTGCAATTCCTTTACCAGCCGCTCTATCAACGCCTGCTTGTTTGCCAGCTGCTGGCGTGATTCTTCCACCAAATGAGCGGGTGCTTGGCTTGTATAGCGTTCGTTTGCTAGGCGCGCCTCCAGCTTGGCGGCGTCATTACGTGCTGCGACCAAACGCTTCTCAAGGTTCGTCTGGTGCTCATAGAGTGTCTCGTCGCTTACGTCGAGCCAGGCATCACGGCCACTGGCAGCCAGGCGCAGGCCTCGTGCTACATCAGTATGTTCCACCGCCGCTAGGCCAGCCAAACGCCGCACCAGCTCGGCATTATCCGCTACGAGCGCGTCATCCATATAGAGCATCGTATAGCGCTCATTACCTGGCAACTCACTCGTTACATAGCGCGCTTCTGTCACGAGTCGCTTGAGCCGGCCAAACTCAGCCGCTTGCAGCTCATTGTATTTCTCAGCCTGCGGATATCGCGCTGCCGCCAGCAGGTCGTTATGCCAGCTTAGGCTTTGCCAAATCGTCTCCGTTACAAACGGTGCAAATGGGTGAGCCAAGCGCAGGCAGGTATCGAGCACCCACACCAGCATATCAGCGTGCTGCTCCACCTTAGCTGCCTCAATATACCAATCGGCCACATCATCCCACACCGTATGGTAGAGCGTCTCTGCCGCCTCGGCAAAGCGATACTGCGCCAGCTGCTGCTCCATCGCTTCCCCTGCCCTGCTCAGCTGGCGGATGATCCAATGGTCAGCCATCGATTGCGGCGTCGGTACGTGCACGGGCTGCGTATCCCCCACTTGTGCCTCAATGAAGCGAGCGATGTTCCATAATTTATTGCAGAAATTGCGCGCTGCCACCACCTTGCCGGTATTAAAGGCTTGTGGCTGAGCGGCTGAGCGGCTAGCGATAATCCCCATGCGTAGTGCGTCTGAACCATACTGGCTAATCGCCTCCATTGGGTTAATCACATTACCCTTACTCTTGCTCATCTTCTGCCCATGCTCATCCAGCACCAGCCCATGCAGGTACACATGACGGAACGGCACCTGTCCTGTGCAGTACAACCCAAGCATCATCATCCGCGCCACCCAGAAGAAGAGGATGTCCCCCGCCGTCTCCATCACCGCATTGGGGTAGAATTTTGCCAGCGGCCCATCTTGCAAATAGTCGGTGGTGATGAATGGCCACTGCCCACTGCTAAACCAGGTATCTAGTGTGTCTTCTTCCCGGCGATATGTTGTACCATTTACAACTATTTCTTTTTCGTTGACATTTGTGTTGAATATCCAGTCGCTTGGATCGGTCGTGTTCTGGAAGGCTGGAATGGGTATGCCCCACGGTATCTGCCGGCTGACATTCCAGTCTTTGATCTCGCGCAGGTATTTGATGACCACCTCGCCTTTATTGGCGGGAGTGAAGGTCACATCGCCGCGCTCGATGGCATCGATCGCCGCATCTGCCAAGGGCCGCATCGAGATAAACCACTGCTCCTTGGCCATCGGCTCGATGACAGTATCGCACTTGTAGCAGTGCCCCACCGAGTGCTCCAGCTCCTCCTCGCCACGGCGCAGCTCCTCTCGCTCCAGCGCCTCTAGTACCCGTTGGCGTGCCTCCACTGTGGTGAGGCCATCAAATGGTGCGGGCACATTCGTCATTCGCCCGTCAAAGCCAATTACCTGCTTCACTGGCAGCCCATGCCGCTGCCCCATCTCAAAGTCATTTGGGTCGTGGGCTGGCGTGATCTTCACTGCACCAGTGCCATACGATACATCAACATATTCATCAGCAATAATCGGAATCTCGCGCCCCACCAGTGGCAGCAACGCCTTGGTACCGATCAACTTCTTGTAGCGTTCATCTGCTGGATTCACGGCAATGGCGGTATCGCCCAGCAGCGTCTCGGGCCGGGTGGTAGCGACGATAATTTCACCAATATGATCGAGTAGTGGATACGCAATGCGCCACAGCTTAGACTTTTCCGTCTTGTGCACTACCTCTATGTCGGCAAAGCTGGTCTGGTGCTTGGTACAGTAGTTGACGATCCGCTCACCACGGTAGATCAGCCCATCCTGCCACAGCTTATTGAAGGTACCATAAACCGTTTCCACCACCTTGGGGTCAAGCGTAAAGACCATATCTTCCCAGTCTGCCCCAACGCCAAGGGCGCGCAGCTGGAGCTCCATATCGCCCCGCTTTTTATCGACAAAGTCCCACACCTGTGCATACAGCTCATCACGCGAATAATCAAAGCGCGTCTTGCCCTGCTTCTCGAGCTCGCGCTCGTACACCACCCACGTCTCAAAGCCGGCGTGGTCTGCCCCAGGGATAAACACCGCATCGTCGCCCTTCATCCGGTGGTAGCGCACCAAGATATCTTGCAAAGCCGAGCCCAGCGCATGCCCGACGTGCAGGTTGCCATTGGCATTGGGCGGTGGCATCACGATGCTATAGGGTGTGCCCTCCCCTTTTGGCCGAAACACGCCAGCACTCTCCCACATAGCATAGATATTTGGCTCGTATTCGTTAGGGTTGTAGGTCTTGGCAAGTTTCATGGCGGTGGCTTCCTTACAGATTATTGATACTTTTCACACGAAAACGGCGCGGTCGATACTTCACGTGAAAATCTGTGTGCAGCATCTGCCTGGCCGATTTTTTGGTGCAACTTCAGCTACCCAGTATAGCACGTTTGGCGGCACAATGGCAGAGGTGACAGGGGTTGGTAGTGAAAATAAGGCACTGCACATTGCAACAGTGTGATTAGTATCCCGCTTTGCAGTTAGTCGCTATTGTTGAGTGTGTTGTTACGGTGATTCGCTGCTTTGCGGTTTTCACGTGGAATGAGTTGTGTGATAGGCTTGAGCTACTGCCTTAACGTCTCATCGTCTTATTTAGGTAGATCACAGGGAAGGGAAGTACACAAAGAGAAAGAGATGATTTTTATCCTATGCGTGTGGCACGTTTACCACCACCCATTTTCGCCAACTTATCTCCTCGATAGCAAAAGTGTAAGTAATCAAAGGTAGAGAAATCTCATGTCCACCATCGAAATTGAGCTGCAGCAGGGAAGTTCTAGCCCAATTCCACACCTACATTCATCCTTGTTTCACGTGAATAGTGCGGGTAATCACGTCAATTCTAACCATCTTGCGTAAGCCAACACACGTCTCCTGTCATCTTGCATTAAAAGTCGCACCTATAGAGCAGGGGAGGGCAGTATAAAAAAAGACGCCCCGTTGAGCGCCTTTCTCTCAGCAATACCACGCTTACTTATGCGAGCGGCGATACGATGCCTGGCGCAGACTGCGCACATGTTGATACAGCGCTTGGTAGAGGTGATACAGCCGGTAGCGCAACGGGTGAAGCGGCTTCTCCCAGGTGCCGATGTAGTCCACTGGTGTGCCCCCAAACGACTTCTTAAAGTGCGTGAAGCCCGCCCAGGGGTGATCCTTCGGCACATCATCTGGCGCAATGCCGTAAAAGTCAAAGAATTTGTGCCCGGTATCGTGCGCATAGAAGAGGGCAGACACCACCAGTGCTGTGGCTGGGCTGAGGTTGCGCTGAGCAGTGTAGGACGCAGCATGGGCATAGGCCATCGTCGTGCCGTCACTAAAGAATATCAGGCTAGCAACCGGTTTGTCCTCCAGCGTGGCATACATCAGGCCAGCTGCCTTGCGCGGGAAGAGCACCTCTGCCATTTGGCGAAAGTAAGCATCACTATGAGGCTGCATGCCAGTACGCTTGGCAACATCGTGGATCATATCAAGAAAGATCTCTATATCTGCCGGTTCATAACTGGTATGGAAGCGCACCCCTGCCTTCTGATTTTTGCGCCACGTGTAGCGCACTGCTTGCTTGGCATTAGCCAGGATCGCATCGTGATCCATCGTCACATCATTGATAATCGTTCGGTCTGGCTGGAGGCTCTTCGCCTTGCGAAAGCCAAGATTTTGCAACTGCTCAAGCCGCGTCGTCCGGGGGTCGACCCGCACAAAGTCTGCACCATATTGCCGCCCAGTGGCAATAATATCCTTGAGTGCAGCTTCCTGGGCTGCATCATTATCTGCTTCGGGCCCATAGGGTACATACAACCGATGGTTGAGCCGACCATGCTCGATAATGCCATAATACTGCCACCCTTTGTCTACCCGCCGCACCGTGTGGCGCTGCTGCGCTTGTTGAAAGGCCTCCCATGCCTCAGTCTGTAAAAAATGTTTCATAACATTAGTATAGCAACTTTGCGGCGGATTTTCACTGATGATTGTTGCAAAAACACATTCATGTATGCTCTGACGAAATGATGAGTCTGGTGTAAGGTATTATCTCTCTAAACTCCTTCGTTATAGCTAATCGTGTGTTACTCATTACCATCGCTCTCTTCCTCTCACCACTCAAAAATGCTATACTAGCGCTATTAGTATGCAGCTCAAACCAATTAAACCATCCACACTCGAGCAATTTGTTGCGCAACATCCACTAGGGAGCTTCGTCCAATCAGCCGCCAATGCCAAGCGAGTGGCACAGCTGGGCTGGCAGCCACATTATCTAGGGTTGTGTGCTGAGGATGATCGCTTGGTGGCTACCGCTGTGTTGTACGAATGGCGCACCTTGGGCTATAGTGAGTTTGAGTGTTTGCAAGGGCCGCTGGTGGATTATCATAACCCAGCCGTGCTCAGCACACTATTGACAGAGCTCAAGAAATATGTCAAAGCACACAAAGGTATTTTGCTCCGCATTCAGCCGCCACTCATCCTGCGGCAGGGAAATGACCCTACTCAGCTTCTCGAAGTAGCAGGCACAGCCAAAGCACTGCAACAATTAGAGAAGGCAGGCTTTCGCGCTATCCCCCCGCAGCAGACCGACCACAACGCGCGCTACGTGCGCTGGTTCTTTGCCAAAGATCTCTCGCCCTATCACGACGACGCAGCACTACTCAAGAGCTTCGACGCCAAGACACGCAGCTGCGTCAAGGCAGCCACCAAGTATGGTGTGGCAGTACGCAAGATTACTGCAGTGGATGACCTTGCCCCGTTTGCGAAGTTATTAATCGATACTGGCACGCGGCGTGGCTTCTCAGGACGCAGCGAAGCGTTTTATCAGCAATTGTTCCGTGCCTTTCACCGCAAGCAGGCGTGGTTCCTGATTGCCGAGCTCGACCTTGCTGGCTACCAAGCCCGCCTCAACGCCCAGCAAGATGCCCTGCAAGCCGAGCGCGATGCGCTAGCGACTGAACCAGACAAGCAAGGACAGGTGAAGGAGCTCGACAACCAGCTCACTGCGGTATCCAAGCGCTTGGCAGATTACGAAACGTTGCGCCAGGCAGCTAGCGGCGACGTCCTGCCGCTGGCTGCCGCCATATTTATGCACACGAGCGATAACGAGGTGGTGTATTTTCTCAGTGGGTCGGACGATCAACATGCCAAATTTTCTGGCTCATACGCCCTGCAATACGCAGCAATGCGCCGTGCCATCAGCCTTGGCGCTCAGCGCTATAACTTCTACGGCACAAGTGGAAACTTCAACGGCTTCCCCGAGCAAGAGGGAGTGTATCACTTCAAGAAAGGCTTTGGTGGCAAGCTGGAGGAACGCGCTGGTTGCTATGAATATATCGCTCGGCCATTCATACATCAGGTGATTCGTTTCATGCGTGCGATGAGAAAGATTGTAGCGCGGTAGAGCACTGCCTTCGTAACAATATCTACACTATTAGGCACCGTGGTAGATGGCATCACCTTACGGTGAGATGAAGAATCCGCGACTTGCAGATATTCAGCTTATTTTTCGTGTTTGTGATATTTGATCTTTACAATAGTCCATGATACTATTTTGTCATGCTTGTCAAACGCCCAACATCAGCGTTATCTATCCAAGAATTACGACCAGACATCTTCGTTGCAGGCCCTATTTCTGGTGCAGAAGATTGGCAAAAACAAGCAGAAAAATTATTAGAAAATATTGAGCAAACAGAAGCATGCGACGAAGAGCTCATTATTGCCAACCCACGACGCCCGGAAGGAATACCGCGTGTTGGTGATATTGCGAAGGAGCAGATCACATGGGAGCACCGAAATCTACAGCTCGCACGCGTAGTAATGTTTTACTTTGTCAAGGGACCAGGCATCATTACACCACTAGAGCTTGGTAAGGAACTTGGACGCGGCTCGCCCATTGTGCTTGGCATTGACAAAAGCTTCGACCGGCCATTTGATATCGAAACACAAGCACACCTGGAGAAGCCAGAGCTCCCGATTTATCACACACTCGATGAAACTGTTGTAGCTGCTGCAGCGCTAGCCAAGCAGATTCGTGCAAAAGAAGGCTAATTATCAACCCACACCGCTTCGCGCATCGACAAACTCGGCTGCACTTCGAGCAGATATGGGTCGACTGTGTGGTCAGCTTGGGCGTAGTAGTAGCCGAGAGCGGCGATCATCACTGCATTGTCTGTGCAAAAGGCCATTGGTGCGTAGCTAATAGAGCAGGGCAGGGCAATGCGCAGCTGGCGGCGAAGTTCTTGGTTGGCCGCCACACCACCAGCAATCACGACAGAGCGCGGCGCATAGTGTTCATAAGCCAGTACTGTCTTATCGACTAACGTCTCTACCGCCACACGTTGGAAGCTCGCCGCCATATCATAGCGCTGCTGCGGCGTAACAAGTGCTGGAAGCTCGTGCGAAGGAAAAGAGGTATCTTTGCCTACCTCGGCTTGCATTCGGCGCAGCACGGCCGTTTTAAGGCCCGAGAAGGAGAAATCGTACTGGCCATGCATCCGCGCCTTAGGTAACGCGTAATGCTGCGGGTCACCGTGCGTAGCGGCAGCAGCAATGGCCGGGCCGCCAGGGTAGGGTAGACCAATGATTTTCGCTACCTTGTCGAAGGCTTCGCCCACAGCATCATCCTGCGTTTGGCCAAGCAGTGTATAGTCACCATGCGTCCGAAACAACACCAACTGACTATGCCCACCAGAGACGATGAGTGCCAGCATAGGGAAGCTCGGCTGCGCAGCAGGGAGCGCTAGGGTAGGCTCGGGCTTTGGCCGGCTGTCCTCCACCACAAAGTTAGCATAGACATGCGCCTCCACATGATGAATTGCGTAGAGCGGCTTCTTATGCACAATTGCGAGCGTCCGCGCCGCCAGCGTCCCGACCAATAGTGACCCTACTAGTCCAGGCGCATACGTCACAGCAATGCCATCAATTTCATCCCAGCTGCATGCCGCCTCGGCCAATGCGCGGTCAATCACTGGGGTAATCATCTCAATATGGCTCCGCGCTGCTACTTCTGGCACCACGCCGCCATACTGGGCGTGAATATCTATCTGCGAGTGCACGACACTACTCAGCAGACGTCGCCCATCAGCCACCACCGCAGCCGCCGTCTCGTCGCAGCTGCTCTCAATCCCAAGAATCTTCATAGGGTTATTATAGCAGAGCAGGGAAGGCGGGAGAGTAGTGTGATAATAAAAAATCAAAT
The DNA here is from genome assembly GCA_963545865.1 of uncultured Candidatus Saccharibacteria bacterium. GTDB lineage: Bacteria > Patescibacteriota > Saccharimonadia > Saccharimonadales > Saccharimonadaceae > Saccharimonas. The sequence goes on along the minus strand of CAUUJX010000001.1, from coordinate 116,557 downwards.
TGCATGAGTTTGAGCCTCAATGGTAGGCTTACTCTCAACTTCTCCTTTTCCGTTCGATGCGATACTCAGGTCAACGTTCTACGAGAATATTAATTAACACAACGACAAATTTCGCCACTTTATCAGATAAAATGACGAAACAATACGGCTGAAATTAAAATAAGCTCTACACTTTTTCTCCCATGTGTGCTCTACCCAAAAATCATACCTCTCATGGTTTTAAATACTATCAAAAGTGGTATAATATGTGTCATGGCATTTTCTCTAAAACAAACACTCAAGAATACTCTTCCACCCAGCGTGCTGGCGGCGCTGGAGCCAGGTTATCGGCTGCTTGAAGCCACTGTAGCAGCAACTAACCAAGGTTTCCCAGCCCAGGGCATGCACGTCATTGGTGTAACGGGGACAAATGGCAAGACCACGACGTGCTTTATGATCCACCGCATGCTGGTCGAAGCAGGCTACAATGTCGGTCTGATGACGACGGTGGCATATGGAGTGAACGACGACATCACATCGCAAACCGAGCACATGACCACCGTATCTGCACCCCTGTTGCAGCAGCGTTTGGCAGAGTTTCGACGGCATAATGTGCAGTGGGTGGTGCTAGAAGTAACGAGCCACGCGTTGGCGCAGCATCGCATCTTTGGCATCCCGATTGACATCGCCGTCATGACCAACGTCACACACGAGCATTTAGATTACCACAAGACATTCGAACGCTACCGCGCCGCCAAAATGCGCCTCTTCAAGCTAGCGCGGCGGGTTGGCATTATCAATGCGGATGACCCATCAGCAGCAGTCTTCGAGCAAGCCGTGCCCCGTAGCCTATGCTACGGCATCGCTGACGGCAACATCCGGGCGACTAACATCACCCAAACCGCCTCGGGTAGCCGCTACGACGTGTGGCTAATGGGGGAGATGCACCACATCACCATCAATATGCCGGGTGAGTTCAACATCGCCAACAGCCTAGCCGCAGTAGCGGTGGGGCACGAGGTGGGCTTAAGCCGGGCGCAGATCGAGCACGGCCTGGCTGCACTCACTGGGGTGGATGGCCGCATGACAGTCGTGGATGCTGGGCAGCCATTCTCTGCTATTGTTGATTTTGCCCACACACCCGACGCTTTTGAGCGGCTCCTCGGTAGTGTGCGAGCGAGCACGAAAGGCAAGCTGATCGTCCTGTTTGGCTCGGCTGGCCGGCGCGATGAGTCCAAGCGAGCCATCCAAGGCAAGATCGCAGGGCGAATTGCTGACGAGCTTATTCTCACCGAAGAAGACGACCGCGATGTCGATGGGCAACACATCCTCACCCAAATCGCCAAAGGCGCAGAAGCCGCTGGCAAAACCCAAGACACTGATCTCTTTCTCATCCACGACCGCGCTGAGGCCATCCGCTTTGCTATTCGTCGTGCCCGCACCACCCGCGACACCGTCGTCTTCCTCGGCAAAGGCCATGAAAAAACCATCGAACGCGCCGACGGAACCCACCCCTGGGACGAAATAACAGAGGTACAAAACGCTATCTACGAGCAGCAAGCATCGAAGAAGCCAGCACGAGGCAAGTGCAAGCGCACAAAAGACGCCAGCAAACCTCGGCCCAAAACCAAAGACAAAGCCAAACGCAAGAAAAAGCCAACTTCGCGCCACAGCAAGCGTGCGTCGGCAAGCTAGTGTTTTTACCCTACGGATTACCCGCTCTAACTACCCTGTGAGGTATCTGTCTCTCTGTTAGTCTGTTTGGCCTCTATTTCGAGCGTCACATCGTCTGCATCATTACTAATATCTACTCTTACATAGCGCCCATCAGTGGTCAAACCAGTTGCTGCCCAGCCATCCTCTGTGCGCTGCAACGACATCCACTGGATAGAGAGTAATCCTGGTTCATTCTCAGACCCACTATAGGGCCATGGCCTTCTTTCAAAAATCGATCGAGAAATTGACTCTTTGAGTACTGAGTGCCTCTCGTAGTCTTCATTTGACGGCTGCCGTGGTATTTCGTGTGGCATATGGCAATGCACCTCCTTTACCTCTATTATGGTCGCGTGTCTGTTGTGAGATCTACCACTGTTGTGTTGGCTTAATCTAGAATGCCATGGCTATACATGCGGGCTACCACCCGTGGCATAACTCGGATAATTTTTTCCTTCGGTAACATTAATTTATTATGGAATTCATACCCCTCCACACCAGGGAAGAAAAAGATCCGTCTGTCATCACCATGCTCAGCAGCATCTTCCTGGGCCTCATGCACGTAGTATTCAGACGACTTGAGGTCAATCAGCTTACCATTCACCATTATGTCTATCCCGCACATATCCTGGTTGGCCGTACCTGGCTCATAGGCAATGCCCGCTTCATCCAGCACCCGCATGAAGAGCACTTCGTTACGAATACCCACTACTGTCGCATACAGCATATCTTTTCGATCTTGCTTGTTTTGAGCATGCTTCTTGCCCGGGCATACTGCTTCTAAGCCGTTAACTATATCCGACACAGACGGTATCGACTTCCATGTCTCACAAGAGTGTGTGGCGTTGTCTATCACATCGCGCAGGGCATGGTTAAAGTGTGTGAGCTTTTTGATCCGCTGCCTATTTTCTTGCCGAGTCAGCGCTGTATCATCTTGTTCGGTCGCCTCCACCCAGCCAGGATACGCTGCAAGCAGCCGCGCCATATCCACATGTGACCACTGTTCTTTGCTCGCATAGTGCTGCACAAGCGTCACAGCACTTTCTCCCAGGGCAGCCGAGCGTCGCTGACGACGTTTTTCCTCATTCCAGTTACGGCCTGCTTGCTCGACGAGGTAGGCGAGGTGTGGCTTTTGGCTCTTCAGCGCTGCATCAACGGTAACAAGCTGCTTTTTGATGTTCGAAGAAGATGTCGACCACTGGCTCAGCGATATAAGCGATGGCATTGTATCAACATCATAGCGTTTGTGTTTGTGTGGTTTATAGTAATGTGTCTTTGTCATAGTTGTGTTTGTATTATATATCATTTTTAGCACCATAACAAAATCACCACATCAGTGGTGATAATGCCTATTCTTATTGTACGAGTCCTTACCGCTGCGACAAATAATCGATCTCTTTGATGATGTCAAGCAGCGCTTGGGCGCGGCGGGTTTCGTCGCGGATGGATTTGGCAATTTGGTATGCTGGGTCGATCAAACTCTTGTCGTCCGTCGAGCGGATCAAAAGCAAATAGGTATCGAATTTCTCATCTGGGCTAACGTTGAGTTTATCCACCAGTGGGCGCAGCTCTTTGATGGCCGATTGCTTAACGCCATTAAGTGCCTCACCACTGGGCGCAGGCTGCGATGGTTGCTGCTGCGAGGACATGACTGGCACGGACGAGCCCATATTGCCCGACATACCCGAGAGTGACGAACGGCCAGCACCTTGCCCCGACATCATCGCCTGCGACCGCTGCGACGCTGCTGTGCCCACCTGCGGGCCGATCCCAGCAAGCACCTTGGCAAGCTCTTGATCGTCGGTAATTGATTGTGATGTAGTGCTGATATTCATAGTTCCCACCTGTCTCCAAATATGCTTATGATTCTCTGCTAATTAATGTATCATGGGAGGGTATACTCTTGCAAGCAGAAGGAGACGATTATGCTTGATGACCAGACCATATTGCGTCAACGTGGTGCCGAAGCAACTCTGCATCACGTTGCAACATTATGGAAACACACGACGCTACCAACAGAGGTAGCAAATCAGCTCTCACACATATCACCCCAGCATGATATTCGTAATGTTGTTATTATAGCAACGGATGGTAGTGCGGTACTGGCTCACGTCGCTCAGCAGCTCGTACAGCCTCACATGGCCATGCCTGTGCTATGCTGCGAGGCAACAGCAGTGCCACCATTTGTGAGCACGCATAGCCTGGTGATTATTATCGAGGCTGGCATCTCACCTGACCAGGTGACGAATATTCTGCGCTATACACAGCAGTATTCCGCTCCAGCTATTCTGCTCACTCATGATGCTGCCGCGGCTGAGTATGCTGCAGCATATCCTGCAGCCACTATTATGCCAATTGCTCATAGGAAAGGGCAGGTGGAGCGGCAGCGCATACTCATGGCGCATGGTGGGTTGCTGGCGGCTTATCACCTGCTGGATGGTAATGTGATGGATGCTATGATCCATAGCGCAACCCATGTGAGCGACGCACTGCAGCAGTGGGGCGCTACCGTGCCGACCGCTCGCAACCTCGCCAAGCAGCTTGCACGCCAAGCGGCGGGCAAGACAGCGGTGTTTTGCGCCAGTGGGGCACTCGCGCCAGTGGCCCAGTGGTGGCAATGGTGTTGGCAGGAGCGGGCGCACAATGTGGCATTCTCTACTACCCTTACTGAGGCAGAGCAGGCTGGTGCTCATGGCTGGCTAAGCCATCCGGTGGATAAGCCATTTGCGCTTTTCGACCTGGTAGGGGAAAATGACTCTTCTACCCAGCAGCGCATGGCAGCGCTCGATCGCCGCCTCAGTGGCCGCCGCCCCCATACAAAGTCTATCTTGCTTGCTGGCGAGACAGAGATCGAGCAAATATTACACGGCATGATTCTAGCAGAATTTGCCAGCTGCTACCTCGGCGTGTTGAATGGCGTGAAGCAGGGGAAGAGCGGTGTGTCTTGAAATGTCAAACTTCATACTTCAAAACTCTATATTTAGAGTAGAGTAGGATAGAAAGCCAAGTAAAAACCCGCCACTCTCCTGGCGGGTTCTGTATCAACATAACTATGTCGATTAGTGGTACTGCCGTAGCGACTCGATTGTGTTCTTGCGCGCGGCCCGAATGGCTGGGTAGAGACCGAAGGTGAGGCCAACCGCTAGTGCAAGGCCAATTGCCATCATTGCTGTCTGCCACTCCAGTGCTGGCGGGAAGGACAGCCAGACGCTAAAGCTCAGCGCCACTATGTAGCCCAAGATGTAGCCCAAGATACCACCAAGCAAGCTAATCGCCAGCGCCTCAATAACGAACTGCGTGATGATATTACCATCAGTCGCACCAACCGCTTTGCGGATACCCACCTCGCGCGTGCGCTCTACCACGCTCACCAGCATGATATTCATGATACCAATACCACCAACCACCAGCGAGATGGCTGCAATCAGCGTCAGCACCTGGGTTAGTGCTGTGAAGAGTCGGTTGGTTGGCTGGCTAATCGCATCGCCTGTTGCCACAGTAAAGTCTTCTTCCCCTTGGTGATTTTGCTTAATCTTGTCCTTAACTTGCTGAGCAATCTGCCCGACCTGCTGCGACGCATCAGCCTGGATGTTGATCTGCTGAATCTGTGTATGGCCATTGTGAATTTTCTTACCTGCCTCAGTGGTAATGATAGCTGCGTTGTCGAAATCGACATTGTTATAATTCAGCGGCTTTTCTACACCGCGCATCACACCCACCACGATAAATTCCTTGCCGCGGATTTTGAACGTCTGACTAATCGACTGCTCTGTACCAAACAGCTGCACTGATAGCTTTGGCCCAAGCACCGCTGGCTTGGCATCGTGCGTGCCACCCTCGAGGAAGTCGCCCTCACGCAGCTCGAGCTGGCTCGTAATGGCGAGATCCGGCGAGGTTGCCACAACGGTCGCATTAGCTTCTCGACCATCGCCCTTGAGCTTGTTCTCAGAAGTCATCATTGGTGCTACAGCACGGATATGTGGCATCTTGCGCACTGCCTCGACGTCGGACTCGGTGATGGTGCTGGTATTGTAATTATACTGCGCGACCGAGCTCGCCAGCGACGAGAAGCTCTTATCTTGCACACCAGGACGCACAACAATGAGGTTGTTATTAAGCTCAGACACCTGTTGAGAAATAATGTTATGCAGGCCACCACTCAGCGCCAAGATCGCCACGATACTACCCACGCCAATTGCCACACCCAGCGTCGCCAGCAAATTACGGCCGCGGTTGCGCCGGAAGCTACTGCTTGCATTTTCGAAATGATCAATGATTATCATGCCTGGGGCTCCTTTGTACTAGATTGGTGAGCAGACGATGGTAAAGTGGGCTGCTGGGCTGGTGTGGCCACAGCTGGCTGAGCGGTCGATACAGCAGACGGCGTAGATGATGATGACTGGGCTGCAGTATGAGCCACTGGTGCTGCAGGTTGGTTTGTTGGTTGCGGCGCAGCTAGTTGAGGTTGAATTGCTGCAGACTGAGACTGAGTTGGGGTAGCCGAAGTCGTTTGTTGTGCAGCAGGCAAGGCTGGCGGCACCTCTGGCGGAGCAACTGGCATAGGCTCGATGGTCGGGCCATCTTGGGTATGCGGATCTTTGTAGTCGACCACTGTCGGTGCTGTCGTTGCTGGTGCAGGGGTCTTCGCTGGACGACCGCGAGCAATTGCCTTGACTGGTGCAGCTGGCTGAGTGGCCGATGCCGTGCCCTGCGCAATCGTCGGCGCAGCCTTGCCAGCAGGTGCTGCCCGGCGAACTCGTGGCTTGCGGGCCACTGGTGTTGGCGTAGCGGCAGTGGTGCGCATCTGCTCATCACTGGCAATCTGCCCATCAAGCATCTTAATCACACGGCTGGCGTAGCTCGTGAGGTTCGGGTTGTGTGTCACCATAATGATGGTATTACCCCGGCGGTGTAGCTGAGCCAATTCTTCCATAATAATATGGCTCGAGCGGCTATCGAGGTTACCAGTTGGCTCATCAGCGAGGATAATCGACGGGTGATTCACCAGGGCGCGAGCAATCGCTACACGCTGCACCTGTCCACCACTAAGCTGCCACGGCATATAATATTCGCGCTCTTGGAGGTGAAAATTCTTCAGCACCGCACTGGCTTGCTCCAGGCGCTTGACGCGGCGCATCCCTCCACGATAACTCAGGGGAAGAGCAACATTTTCAAGCACTGTTAGGCGATTAATCAGGTTAAAACTCTGGAAGACGATGCCAATCTGCCGCGAGCGAATCCGAGCGTGTTGACGCTTGCTCAGCGTCGCGACCGATGTCCCATCAAGAAAATACTCGCCACTGTCGGCGCGGTCGAGCAAACCCATAATATTAAGTAATGTCGTCTTGCCGCAACCACTAGGGCCCATGATGACGATGAATTCGCCTTTTTCGACTCGCAGGTCGACATTATCCAAGGCGTTTTGGGCAGCATCGCCCAGACCATACTGCTTGGTGAGGCCTCGGAGTTCTATAACTGATGTAGAAGATCGTACCATAATTATCCTTTAGTATAAACTGTCAAAAAACATTTCTGCAAGCCCAATCTGCACAAAAATATACAGTATAGCCACGCATCATGCCAAAAGACGAATCAGCAGCGCACTCCTATGGCAGCGTGCCGCCTGGCGCTGATATGGCGGAGAGACAGGGATTCGAACCCTGGGTGACGTTGCCGCCACACACGCGTTCCAGGCGTGCCAATTCAACCACTCTTGCACCTCTCCGTACCTCTGTATTATAGCGGATGTGGAGTGGGGTGGCAATATATATAGGTTTCGAATGTTTCGCAGTTTATTAGTGTGAATATTTTGTGTATTGGTGTTATATTCGTCAGTCTGTATCGTTATTATTTTAAAATATAAATATATAGGCATGCAATATGTATAAAATATCTCTTATTTTTTACCAAAAAATATCGTTCGAATATATTTCTATACTAACCTCTGTGTGTATTCGTCATTCATTTTCCTCAACAGAGGCCAAAAAATATTTGACCTGGCATGCAAACAATGGTAGCATGAAACGCAAGTGCGCATATAATAGCACACATAACCACTAATCCTGTATTGGGGAGGATTGAAGCTTATGACAGACAAATACAATGGTTATCCGGCAAACGCTAGCGAGCCTGAAGCGCTAGGCAATACAGTCTCTCACGAAGATAGTGAACGAGAGAAAGTCGTTGACCGACGGACTCTTTTTGGCATTCTTGGTGTTGTTGGTGCTGCTGCAGCGGGTATAGCCTATATTGCTGGGCGTGGTTCTGCTGAGAATAATACAGCTTCAGAAACACCTTCACTCTCTCCATCAGAGTCTCCAAGCTCAAGCCCAGAAGCAACCCCATCTGCCACTGCGACAGAAACTTCATCACCTACACAAGAACCTGTGGAACCTAGCGCGCCAAGTAGTGAGCGGCCCAAGCCCCTTCGGTCGTATAACTTCGCAAATCTCAGCGAATTCGATTCTAACAGGTGGGATACCTTAAATGACTATGACAAAGGACTCACATGCAAAACCTTCTTTGGTAACAACCTTGACTCCGATGTTATGAAAATTCTTACCGAATCACGTGCCGACCAATCAAAAGAGTTGGCAATTGCATGGTTTGATAATGTTGATCGTTTTTTCCGTGATCTCTGTGATGATGCTCAGTCGAATGCTTTATTTACAGATGCAGACGGTAGAGAAGTCGACGCATGGCCAGTCCTACGGTGTTTGGCAGATTATATAGACGTCCCACATTCTAACATTGTTAGAGGCTCCAATGATGAGAGCAAGGATGGCGGCGATAAAAACCAATCAAAACCCCACGGTTATTATGGCCGCCTTGTCGAAGCTGCCTATGAAGCTCATACGAAAGGCAAAAAACCAGAAAAAGAAGACCGCATTGCTCTCCGCGTTACGAAATGTGCGATCATGACAGAATACGAAGACCCATTCCCAATTAATGATGGCAAAGAAACCAATCAACCCCAGGTATATTCGGCAGCATATTGTGAAGTGCAAGAGGTAGGAGATAAGGATAAGGATAAAAAATCATACTACGCTGCTATTGAGCCTCAAAGGCAAAAAACCAAAGAAGATCGAAAAACAGGCCGCTCCACAGTGCACCCATTCCCTCGGATACCTTATTTTTACCCAACAGATGAAAGCGGCTACGAAGCTCGTGGCATTAAACCAGAGATTACCGCACCTCTCAACGATGTCGAAGAGTAATAAAGCCTAAAGCCCCGTGTAAGCCAAACCAGCTAAAATATCATCCACTACTGATGTTATTTAGCTGGTTTTCTTGTTCCTTTTTGTGTATTATATGTAGTGTATGACTAACTCTCTTATATCTAAGCTGAAGCGCTTTTCACTCTTTCCATTAGCTATTATTCTCGTGCTGAGTTTTAGTGTATTTATAGACCACAAGGCATATGCTGATACGCATGATGATAAGGTCCGAGCGTGGGTTCTGTATATGGGTCAGAATGGGGATAGTAATAGTGCCGACCCAGGATGTTTTGATGGAATTGACGAAATTAGTTATAAGGATGTTTCAGGTAACTCTCTTGGGGGCTCCGGATTTAGCCGTGAGCGCACAGTCCAAAACAAGAAGATGTCTTGTACAGCTATTTATAACGAAGGCATACCCAAGTGGGGTTTTTCAAGTGCTGAGGATTTTTTGACCGCAGCTGGATACAAGAAAAATGATGGTAAAAACCAATGGGAGCCGACCAACGGTAGGCAAGCAGGAGCAAATAGAGCAATTCGCAAAAAGCTCGGTATACAAGGCGATGATCCCTCTAGTTATTTATCACCAGGTGAATTATATTCATATTACTACAGCGACTTTGTTAGTACATGCTCTGTTACGGACGAGAAAAATCGAACAGAATTTAATAGTTCGCAAACTACGCTTGCCGATAAAGCCGCAGATGGCTACATATCTTATAGCAAAATTGGAAAAGATGGCAATAACGATACAGTACAGCGGGTTATAGCGAAATATAAAGGCCCCGACAAGAAGGTATATAAAGATCATGGCGGTAATGGCGTTACTGTAGATGAAGAAGATAAACAAACTTGTATAGATAAATCAAAAAAGGTTACAGAACAAGCACAGGCTGCAGTTAAAGAGGCTGAGAAAAATAAAGCCAACACAGGTGGCAACACCAATGCTGGAACAGGTGAAAAATCTGCAGAAGCAGCAACAGCTGATAGTGAAGAAGATTCCAAATCACGCTGCGCCATCGATGGTGTTGGCTGGGTTGTTTGCCCTGTCGTTAACTTCCTTGCCGACATCTCAGACGACTCTGCAGGTATTTTAGCCAAACTGCTTGAAGTCAACTCTTTCATATTGACCAATCGTGGGCCAGATTCTGCCTTTTTCTACTGGTCTCGTGTCCGTGACATCGCCAACATTGTCTTTATCATCGTCTTTTTGATTGTTATCTATTCACAAGTCAGCGGTCTTGGTATTAGTAATTACGGTATCAAGAAGCTTTTACCTAAACTCCTTATGACTATCGTTCTTGTCAATGTATCCTTCTATGTATGTAGTTTTCTTGTTGATATCTCAAATATCGTCGGATCATCATCATTCAATTTCATTAGTTCGCTTGGTGGTGGCGGAAGTGGCCCAGAAGGTGGCTGGGCAACAAAGGGTAATATGTGGGGAGGGGTTGCTGCTGCTGTACTTGCTGGTACTGCAGGATTCTTCCTTCTCGCAACGCTCGTTTCTGGTCTTATCTTTGTCGTTGTTACTGCTGCTGTGACAGTATTTCTCCTTGGGGCACGGCAAGCTTTGGTTATCTTTACGATCATTCTTTCTCCACTCGCTTTTGTAGCACTGCTTCTGCCAAGTACGGAAGGACTATTCAAGAAATGGTGGGGTTTCTTCAAGACACTTCTCTCTCTCTACCCAGCAATTGGCTTACTCTATGGTGCATGTAATCTTGGGGCAACGGTTATTAACAGTATGAAGGGCGAGTCGTCCGTACTGCTACAGATCATTGCTGCTGCTCTCACCTTTACGCCATTACTCCTCGTCTCTCGCCTTACGAGTATGATGACCTCTATGATGGGATTGGCAAAAGTTGCTGATGCATGGGGCCAGAAGGCTGGTAATGCCGTGGGTAAAAAATCCCAAAATATGCTGAATGAGTCTAAGTGGGGCAAATACATGGATCATCGTGACCAAGTAAAGAAAGAACGAAAGGCACAAATACAAGCTGGTACTTACAGAGGAACAAAGAACCCCTTTACCTGGGGGAGGGCCGCCCGGAGTTGGGGGTCAAGGAAGGTAAATAGAGCTATCGGTGCAGGAGCTAACTTCTTTGGTAATGAAGCTGGTAAGCGAATGATAGAAGACCTTAATACTGAGGCATCTTATCAAGAAGAACAGTACTATGATAAATCTATAGGTAAGGCAAAGACTATGTACGAGAATGAGGTCTCATTTTTAGATAGTGGGACTGGCAAGGAAACCCGCCTTGGAAACAATCAATTTGTTGATATGGCTCTAGGCCTAGTGGATAAAGATATAAAACCAACAGACAGTGCAGGTAACGTTATTACAAGTATCCCTCTACCGCAAACGACATCCGAGAGAAGGTATGTTTTGGATCGAGCGGGGCGATCTGCAAATGCCCAGCAATTTGTAGACCTTGCGAAACTTGCCAATAGTCTCGAGAGCGAAGGTGAGCGAGCATCTCTTGCTGCAGCACTCAAGACCTCAAGCGGTGCAAAGAAACATGGGTGGTTTGATGGAGCGGCCTATAACGATATAAAGGATGGAAATTTTAATCTTCAGCAGTCTATAGTTAGATCTATTAATAAAGAAAAGTTTGGTAAACCTGAAGAAATTGCAAACATGGATAAAGCATCTACACAGATTATCAATGAAGCATTATCTCAGGCTGGTTCTCGAGTCAGTAGTCAGGAGTTAGAGCAAGCTCAAAGTAGGATGCAAGAAGCTGCGCAAGTTGCTCTTCAAGATGAGCGATTCAAGAATGAGATTCTTAGTAGGCAAAGCATCCGTGGCACAGTTGACGACTGGTCTGCTGGTAAATTCAAGAAACCTGAATCATAAACTACTTTCTAAAGTTTAGATAAGGTCTTCCCTATCCCCCTCATGCTATAATAGTCCTAGGATATGTCGAGATATAAAGTTGCGCAGGATGTAGAGGCAGAGGATAAGATTCTTGGGCCGTTTAGCTTTCGCCAGTTTATTTATCTGCTGATCGCGGCAGCGGGGATTGCGTTGGCGTGGGGATTATCACAGGTATTTTTGCCGTTGGCGGTCATTCCGGTGCCGATTATTCTGCTGTTTGGGGCGCTGGCTTTGCCGCTGCGCAAGGATCAGCCAATGGAGGTTTACCTCGCGGCGGTGGTGTCGTTCTACACCAAGCCACGCCGGCGCATGTGGCAGCCCGATGGTATTAATTCGCTCATCGAGATTACAGTGCCCGAGAAGGTAGAGATCGAGCGGACGAAGAACCTCAGCCAAGACGAAGCCGAGCGCCGCTTAGCGTATCTGTCGCAGCTGGCTGATACTCATGGCTGGTCCATTCGCCACACCCGCGTGCCCGATGCACAGGGGTCGATGATTAGCGATGTCTACTTCGAGGCGCAGCAGACCTCAGATATGTTTGATGATAACAGCAGCGAAGCACGGGCGATGACGCGACGCATTGAGCAGTCAAACCAAGCTCGGCGCCGGGCCGCCATCGAGCGCATGCAAGCCCCACCAGCCGCACTACCTGCCGTAGCTGATGGGCAGCCACTCCAGCAAGCCCCGGTGCCGTATCAGCCGGCATGGCCGCAAGCTCAGCAACAGCCATACCAGGTAGCTCCAAATACTCCACCACAGGTTACACCACCATACCAGCCACCAGTTGACGATGCTGGTTTTGCACCAGTATCACCACCTCAGCCTCGTATACCTGAGTCGCCATACTCAGCACCAGAGCCTCAGCGCCCAGCGGTGTCGTATTCGTCCACGAGCTTCCCGGAGAATCGCATTGCATCATCTTACCAGCAAGCTCCCTCACCCAATGCTAGCGCCTATCAGAATCAACCAAACCCATACCCACCTCAGCAATCTACCGAGGTATACGAGCTCTCGCCAGTGGACGACACGCCGCGTGACGAAGCACCCGCTGCCGAGCCTCAGCCCATGCCGCGAGAGCACGACTCACTCCAGTCTCTGCCAATGGCGCTGCCGGCCGTTATTCCACACGATTCGGTCTTGCCCGATGCCCTGAGTAAGCCCTATACGCCGCCCAAGCCCACAGCAGAAGCTGCGCCAGAGCCCAAGCCAGAAGAAACACCATCCTTCGAGGCTATCTATGCCAACCTGCGCCAGCACGTTGCTCCCACCACTGATGCTGTGCCGCTTGTGCCACCCCAAAAGTCAGCCACGCGCACGGCAACTACACCTAGCAACCCACCAGCTGAAGCACCTCCTGCCAATACTCAGCCATCATCCACCCCAGCACCTGCAGAGCAACCGACTCCAGCAGCAGCCCCCAATTATCCGCAAACCCCCGTGTCGTATCCTCCCCAGCAGCCTACCTACCAGCCAGCACCACCTCAGCAGCCACCCGTCGCGCCAGCTCAGTCTACGCCGGCTCTTGCACCCACCCCAGCCGCCGTGTCCTACCGGGAGCGCTCGGCACTAGCTGATGATAAAAATGTCATCGATATGGCGGTGCGCTACAACCCATACCCCAGCATTCACCAGTCGGTCATCCAGCCGCTCGACCCCAGTTATTACGCCAAGACAACCCCCACGCGCGAGGAGCGCCTGCGTGAGGAGCAGCTCGCCCAGCAACGCAACAATCTGCCGCCAAACACTAGCATAAACACCGTCTCGCCTGATATAATTAGACTAGCCAGCAACTCTGATTTGTCCGTTGCTGCCATTGCTAATGAAGCCAACCGGATTCAACATCAAGAGCAGGCTAGTCAGGATGATGACGATGATGAGATTGTCATCCCTTTGCGCTAAGAAATAAGAAGGAGAGTGGTGTCGCCAAATTCACCCAACAATCAACAGCCACCAGCTGGGCCACCCAGCCAGTTTGGCTATAGCCAAGGCCAGGGCGCTGCGCCAGCGGGCCAGGTGTCAGCTAATTATCCGCAGTATCCTGCTCCACCGCAGGGCAACTACCCCGCCGTGCAAGCACCGGCTCAGCCACCAGCTGTGCAGGGCGGCACGAATGACCAGCCCACCCAAGACACCAAGAAAAAGGCTCCACCCAAGCCCGCTACCACGCAGAATAGCCTCCTCCTCTCGGAGCTGCGCGATGATATGATCATCATGGGTGATGGTAGCTTTCGCGCCGTCATTGCCTGCGAGTCGATCAACTTCGACCTCATGAGCGCCCGTGAGCGCGAGGGAGTAGAGTATAGCTACCAGAACTTCCTCAATGCGCTATACTTCCCAGTGCAGATCTGCATCCGCTCGCAGCGGGTGGATATTGGCCCATACCTCGATAAGCTCGTTGCCATCCAGCGCACCCAAGACAACATGCTGCTCAGCGTGCTGATGGAAGACTATATCAACTTTATCGACGATCTCTCGCAAAACGCCAACATCATGGACAAGAGTTTCTACGTCGTCATCCCGTATTACCCAGCAGGGGAGGGGACGATTATCGACCAGGGTAAAGGGTTCTTCACCAAGCTCTTCGCCCCCAAGAACGCTAACACTGTGACGAAGATTAGCAAAGAAACTTACGAGCGAGCCCGCGAGGAGATCCGCAACCGGGCTGACACCATCCTTAACGGCTTGATGCAGATCGGTGTGCGGGCAGTGCAACTCAAGACTAAGGAGCTCGGCACCCTCTATTACAACATGTACAATCCCGACACAGCGGTGCGCGAGCCACTGGGCGACTTTAACAACGTGACTTCCACCTTCGTCCGCAAGGGTGAGGGAGCCGTCCCAACCGCGACAGCATATCACAAAGGAGATTTTTAATGGCACGACGACCCGATCCAATCGACATTGCTGCCCAGCAGCGCGAGCGCGAGCAAGCAGAGGTAGAGGAAGCCTTTATCAAGGGGATGACGACACTGCGCGACCTGATCGCCCCCAGCAGTCTCGAGATCCACAGCACATACTTCCGCATCGGCACCAAATATGGCCGCACACTCTATATTTATGGCTACCCACGTGAACTCTACACAGGCTGGCTATCGGGACTGATCAACATCGACCAAGTGCTCGATATTAGCATGTTTATTTACCCTGTCGAGACAGAGATCGTCCTCAACAACCTCCGCAAGAAGGTGACGCAGCTTGAGGCCGATATGGCACTTAACTCCGAGAAGGGTAAAGTGCGTGACCCAGCCCGTGAAGCCGCTCTGGCCGATGCCGAGGAGCTGCGCGACCAGCTACAGCTTGGGGCTGAGCGCTTCTTCCGCTTTGGGCTTTACGTCACGCTCTATGCCGATAGCCTCGAGGAGCTGAGCTTTGTCCAGCACGTCATCGAGACAATATTTGGCCAAAATATGGTCTACAGCAAGACCGCCAGCAACCAGCAAGAGCAAGGCCTCAACAGCACCATCCCCCAAATGACCGACCAACTGCAAGTCCGCCGCAACATGAACACTGGTGCAGTGAGCACAAGCTTTCCTTTCACCAGTGCCGACCTTAGTGACGGCGAGGGGATTCTTTATGGCGTCAACCAGCACAACCAAGGGCTGGTCATCTTCGACCGCTTTAGCCTCGAGAATGCGAATATGGTCGTCTTTGCGAAGTCTGGTGCTGGTAAATCCTTCACCGTTAAGCTCGAGGCGCTGCGCAGTATGATGCTTGGCACCGATATCCTCGTCATCGACCCGGAGAATGAGTACCAAAAGCTAGCCGATGCAGTCGGCGGCAGCTACATTCGCCTCAGCCTCAGCAGCGATACGCGAATTAACCCCTTCGACCTTCCCCGAGTAATCGACAGCGACGAAGCAACTGATGCCCTGCGCGCCAACCTCATCACCCTGCAGCGGCTCTTCAAGCTTATGCTGGGCGGCACGTTGGTGGGTGGGCAGCAGATTGCCTTGCTCAGCCCAGCTGAGGAGGCCGATCTCGACCAAGCGCTCATCGATACCTACGCCCGAGCTGGTATTACCAGCGATCCACTGACGCATAACTCTCAGCCACCAACGATCATCGATCTCTACGACACCCTCCTTCACATGGGTGGAGCAGGGCCGTCACTGGCTCAGCGCCTGCGCAAATACACCACAGGCACCTTTGCTGGTATCTTTAGCCAGCAAAGCAATGTTGATATTAATAACAGCATGGTGGTGTTCAATATCCGTGACCTCGAGGACGACCTGCGGCCAGTAGCGATGTATATTGTGCTAAGCCACATCTGGAACATCGCTCGCACCGTGCAGCGCCGGCGGATGCTCATCGTTGATGAGGCCTGGCAACTGATGAAATACGAGGACTCGGCGGAGTTTCTCCACAGCCTAGCCAAGCGAGCTCGTAAGTACTCTCTGGGTCTGACGACCATCACACAGGATGTGGAGGACTTTATGGGGAGCGAGAAGGGCCGGGCTATTGTAGCAAACAGCTCACTCCAGCTCCTGCTTAAGCAATCGACCAGTGCGGTGGATGTGCTAGCTGAGGTCTTCAAGCTTACCGAGGAGGAGCGTAAGCGCCTGTCTAACTTCCCGGTGGGCGATGGCTTGTTCTTTGCGGGGCAAAACCACGTCCATATCCGCATCTTCGCCAGCGAGACCGAGACGCAATTCATCACCACCAACCCGGTGGCCAATAACAGCCTATACCAGCAGCCAGTGAGGTCATAGCCCGTCATGCCTACCCCCATCCCCTCCCAGCAAAAACCCGATATCGACCGGCATAATCCGGGGAATACGCATTGGAGCAACGACACCTTCGCTGGCCGGAATAACCACGCTGGCAGTGGTGATCATAACCAGTCCAGCACCGCCCAAGATCTCCAATCGCGTGAGAATAGTGGGGGTGGTTCATCGTCACGCAGCAATGCCAGCGGCACTGGCGCAACTGGCAGCGACTACGCCAACTCCGTCCGAGGCCAGGAGGGCGCACCAGGAAGCAACTGGAGCGATAATAACTGGTTCAACAAGGTAGTCCCGCCAGACAGTAAACTCTCTGAGCCCAAATCTCGCTTTGCCAAGGCGCGGAGTGCGATATTCTCTAAGAAAGGTGGGCCAATGGGCATCCTTGGCGCTATTTTGCTTGGCGGTGGCTCAATGATCTCGTTTTTTGGTGGGCCAAGTCTGCTTTTACTTCATATCAAAGAAAATCTCACCAACCACTGGAATTCACAAAATACCAGCTTCGAGCGGCGCGCTAATAAGGTAATGTTCAAGCGCATCCAAAACACCGCAACCGATGGCCTTTGTTCGGTTGTGAATGTACGATGCCGCTATAATCGTGTTTCAAATCGGCTACTGAAGCAATTTGAAAAAAATAATGTTGAAGCCCTCGACAAGGAAGGGAATGTCGTCAAAGCTTCCGATGGGTTTGATGCAAAAAAGTCCACAATCGGTGAAAAAATCGAGAATCTGCGCGTTACCTATCCTAATGGCACTCAGGAAACAATCAGCGCCAAAGATTTCAAAAAATTATATTATGAGAAGCCTGAGCTCAGAGCAATTATGCACCGCGCATATGCACCACGCTGGGTCGCTTTCTTCGACAAAGTATTTAACAATGGCGTCATAAAAAAGTTCTCTCTTACCAAGAAGAACAAACTGGCTGGTGCCAAAAGCGAGAAAGAAGTCCGCGAAAGCATCGACAAAAATACCAAAGGCAAAGAAATGAATGGCAGATACGAAGCCAAGGAAAATGACGATGAAGGCAAAGAAAAGGTTACAGAAGACACCGACGTCGGCAAAGCCGCGAAAGAAGCAGTGAGTGAAGGCGCCGAAGGAGCAACAAAATCTATCAGCAAAGAAGCAGCAGCCAATATTATCAAAAACGGCGTGGGCAAGACTGGCAATATCGTCGCCATGATTGCTGGCGGCCTCTGTATGGTACAGGATGGCGCTCAATCTATTAGTAAAACAATTCGCCTCATCCAAATGACGCAGGTTATTAGCTATGCCATGATGTTCTTTACGATGGCAGATAATATTAAGGCCGGCTCAACAGACTATATGGCTGTTGCTGTACTTGGGACGATTCTTACTACTGTACTCGTCAATAAATCCGGCAACGTGACCAAAAAAGCAGCTACTGATGGAATGGGCCTCAAATATGGCCTAATGAAAGAGATAGCCCCAACTGGTACCTCCAACTGGACGGAGTACGTCCCTGGTGGGGGGTGGGCCCGGAAGATGAGTGGCGTTGCCAATGCCTTAGGGTCTAATATTAGTGCGCTCAAGACATCGTGCAAACTCGTCAATAGCACCGGCGGCCAGCTTCTTATGAGTGTTGCTGGTGGATGGACAAGCGTCGTTGGTGAGTTGGTTTCAAACTTAGCTGCTCCTGTTATTTCTGCTGTGTTTGCGCCAATTCTCAGTAAGCTCATAAACTCTATGGCGGGCACTCTTGTGAGTAGTGCTACTGTTGGTGAAGATGCTGGAGATGCCCTCACGAGTGGTGCAGTAAATATGTTCTCTGAAGCAGCAGCGGCGGGTGGCAACGGTATGCTCAATGTCGACCAAACAATCGCCTACGAACGAGAGACAGCTCGTCTCAACCTTGCGTATGCCGCCGAGCAGCGCATAGAGCATAGTCCATTTGATGCAACATCGCCTTATACTTTTATGGGGAGCCTCTATAGTTCGTTTATTCCATATATGGGTAGCTTCTCTAACTTAAGTAGCTTTGTTCATAATCTTGTGTCGCTCCCTAAGAATATCGTACCGGCTCTCTTTGGTAACAAAGTCAGCGCCAATACTGAGACAGATCGCATGAAAAAGATTTGGCAAGCATGCGATGACCCAAATATCCCCAAGGATGTCGCTGCTGGGCCATTTTGTAATATATCGTATGGTGCACTCAATCTTGATAAAGATCCCGACGAGGTTGCCCAATCTCTTGCTGGGCAATACAACGAAGAAACAGGCGAAGCAACTGGCGGCACACTCAAAGAATGGCAAGAGAAGTGTGGAAAAGGTACTGATGGCGAGAATGGCGTCGACACCGCTTATTGCAAGTTTGACTCTGAGGAAAAAGTCAATGCTGCGCTCTTCACAATCGATCAACGCGTCGTCGACACCATGGATAACGAACCAATCTCTGGTGGAGGTGGTGCAAGCCAATCTAGCAGCAGTACCCCCAGCGGCCCGGCAGTTGGCGAGCCAGAATTCAACCAAGCTCAGCCTGCTGCAGAAGGTGGCGATTCCATATCGACGTGGAACGGCCTTAAAAACGGCGAGTTAGCAGAAGGCGACTTGGTAGCTCTGTCATTTTTATCCGGCGAGAGGATGCACAAGCAAGCCGCCGCTGCGATGGAAGAAATGAACAAAGCATACAAAGCAGAAACTGGTGCCGATTTCGGTATCAACGAGGCATACCGAGACTGCCAACGGCAAATCGCATATGCAACACCAGGTGACCCACTATACCAAGGTGGCCTCGCCAAGCCAGCGCCGCCGTGTAGCTCCAACCATGGCTGGGGGCTTGCAGCAGATATCAGCGTGGGAGACTTTGGTTCTTCTACCTACAATTGGCTCAAAGCCAATGCACATAAATACGGCTACGTCCATCCCGAATGGGCCGAACCAAATGGCAGCAAACCAGAAGCATGGCACTGGGAGTATGCTCGACGTGTTGGAGGGTCATCATGATCATACGGTGGACTCATGTTATTTTTGCTCAGTGTTTCTACTCTCTTTGTGTGTTTGTTACTCGCTGCCAAATATACACCCACCAACAACTGCTTCGCTTTTCGTCTCTTTTTTCTCCATCAACACAACTCTTTTCTCACTGCACCACTATTTATCGAATAAGCTCTCTTGTTTTTGCGATAGTGTTTTCTCTCGTATCAACTCCTGCTTCAGCTTTAGACGCAAGGTTCTTTTCTGGCAACAATATCGAGCATTTCGACCCCGACGCAGCCACCTGCTCTACCAGCTCCACCAGCAGCAGTGATGGCAGCAGCGGGACTGCAGCAGAAGACCTCAAAGATTTTGTCCGCAAATACGTCAAGATGGCTGTCGAAACGAACAAAAAGTATGGCACGCCATACGAGACAGTTCTTGCTCAGGGGGTTATTGAGTCTGGTTATGGCAAGTCTGGGCTTACCGTCAAGGCAAATAATTTCCATGGTATCAAGGCTGGCGGGAACTGGTCGGGTGAGGTGATTGATATGGAGACCGAGGAGGAATACGCCTCTGGCCGAACAACAATCGTCGATGGCTTTCGCAAATATCCTACCGTCGAGGCTGGCTGGCTTGGCTATGGCGAATTCATCACGAGCAACTCACGCTATAGCGAAGCCCTCAAATATCCTGGCGACCCACGCAAATACCTCCAAGAAATCAAAAATGCTGGCTATGCCACCGACAGCCAGTATGTCTCGACTGTCACCGAATATATCGACAAGATCGAACAAATCGTCAAGGAGGAGAATTTATCTCCGCCTTCATCCCAAATCCAAGTCGAAGGTGGCAATAACAATGGCGCCAACGCCCAAAATGCTTCAGCCACAGGCTGCACCGCAAACGGTAGCAAGAGTGCTGCCGGTGGATCAATCGTCGAGACAGCCAAGAGTCTTGCCTGGGAGGATGGACGACGAGTCGGTAATGGCGGCGAAAAAGAAGAATACCGAAATGCTCGCCAGCAGTATAATCCGGAGGCAGGCCCCGACTACACTGATTGCGGTAAGTATGTTTCAACAGTGATGCGTATGAGTGGAGCAGACCCAAATTACCCACCAGCTGGAACGGTTAATCAGCGGCCTTATGTCCTCAGCCACCCAGAGAAATACTACACCAAAGAATCTCCAAGTATGAGTGATCTCCAGCCTGGCGATATCTTAGTCTTTAATGGTCATACATTGTTTTATCTAGGCGATCTTGGCAATGGATTTGTTGGTGCGCAGGCTTCCCAATACGATCACGTCCCATCTTATATCAAACAAGGAACACTCGAGTGGATGCTTGGAAACTCGGGCGTTGTATTAGCGAGGACAGTCAATGGAAATACTCAATCAAAAACGTAACCAAATTATCGCACTATTTGCCCTGCTTGCTGTTGGCATGATTGCTTTTACAGTATATCGTTTTGTTGATAATCTCAAATACGACAGTACTGTTTTTGTTTATGCTATCCCCGATAGCCTCACTGTCTCGTATGATACGATCAAAGACCAAAAGGTAACATCGCGGACAAAGCACGCCGTAAAGAGCGGGTCGTACACCTACACATTCCGAGCCAAAGGCTTTGCCGACCACCAGGTTAAGCTAGATCTCAAGCCAGGCGAAGAAAAGAAGCTGTTCTTTGCCATGAAGCCACTAACTGAGGAAGCAAAGAGAGAAGCGAAGAAGGAAAAATACAACGATATCCGCGAAGCAATCGGAGGCCACGAAGCAACACAAGGAGGAGCAAAAATATCTCAAGAGAGCCCTCTTATTAATAAGCTTCCTCACTACTCGCGCTGGTTCTATATTGTTACCTGCAACCCATACCGCACGACCGACCGGTCAAATCGGCTTGGTGTGTGCATCATCACAACAGACAAAACGAGCCAATCGCAAGTCGACCAAGCCCTCAACTATATTAAGAAACACGACAAAGATATTGATAAATACGACATAAAGATCAATGGCAAAATATATCCCACCACCGAAGAACTAGAAAAGAAGCGCGTTATCCCGTGTGGCGGCAATAATCCACCGTGGTGTTATATGTACACTGATATATAAGGCGAAGTCTATCCCACCGCACTCGTCATCACAATCTGGTTGTCAACGAATTCGCTAAGGAGGCGCTGCTGGCGCTGCTGGTCGAGCTCACCAAAGACATCGTCGAGCAGAATGAGTGGCGCTTGGCCTGTTTGCTGCTGGATGTAGGCTGCTTCGAGAAATTTGAGAGCGAGCACAATAGTGCGGATTTCACCGCGCGATGCAGTCTTGGCGGCAGGATTACCCCGAAACAGCACCGTTATATCATGTCGGTGCGGGCCAACGCTCGTCGCGCCAACCACTGTATCGTACGCTGTTTTTTGCTCATACTCGGCAAGAAGCTGCTGCGCGGTCACGCTGCGATCCTCTGAGTAGTGCAGCGCAACACTATCCGCTACGCCCGCAATACTTTGGTACATAGCACTGCTTTTCGCATTAAGATAACGCAGCACCCGCTGACGCTTCGTAATAATCGACGCACCATACTGACTCAAGATAAGATTCCACGAGAAAAGTGTCGCATCACTAAGAGCAGGGTCTTTCAGTAATTTATTACGTTGTTGCAGCGCTCGGTGGTAGCGGCTCAACTCGTGGCTATAGTGTGCATCATATTGCTGAATGAGTGTATCGAGAAAATCACGCCGGCGCTGCGGCGAGCCAGTGATAATCCGCAAGGTATCTGGCTCAAAAAGGACGATCGGATATTTTTTGCCATAGGGAAGGCGACCATAGGTTGTGCCATCGACGATAAAACGCTTGCGCTTCGTCTCATGTCGACGATCATACTGGACGCGGTAATGCTGCTCATCCGTCGCAAGATCAATTGTATAATTTTTTTGTTCATGTTGACAGACTGCTTCATCACTACCGCGAAAGGAAGTACCACGCAGCGCAATATGGATCGCCTCGATAAGTGATGTTTTGCCAGAGCCATTTGGGCCAGAAATCAGCGTCGTGCCCGGCTCAAGGTCAAGCGTCTTGAGCGTATGAATCCGCACATGCTGCACTGCTAGCCGCGTTATCTTCATCGCTAGCTCTTCAGTGGCATAATAATATGAATATAGTTTGGCTCGGGCTGAGCGACCGTCAAGACGCAGGGCGAGAGCTTACCACTAAAGCGAAAGGTGATCGTCTCGCCATCGAGAACGCCCAGTGCATCACTAATGTACCGCGAATTGAGCGTAATCTGCCCATCACTCGACACCTCAGCCTCTGCTTCGGAAGTATTTTCGCCCAACTCAGACGCAACGGAGTGAATCCGCAATTTCTGCGCCTCATGGTCGGCGGTAAGCGTGACACTGCCACCAGACTCACGCGCAAAGAGCCCTGCCACCTTTACTACGCGTGAGAAATCGCCTGCTGCCAGCGTCACGTTCGTCTCTGATTGAGTAGGGATGAGCTGCCGATAATTTGGGTAGGTACCATCGATTAAGCGGCTGGTAATCTCCACTTCTTCTAACCGAAAGCGCACCTGCGTCTCATCAAAGAGCACCTCCACTTCTTCCGTGCCGTCACTAAGCGAGCGCAGCGCTTCTTGCAAGCTGCTCGCTGGCACAATGGCTGCAATCTGGCTCTGGCTTGCCATCAAACGCCGCTCGGCCAAGCGATAGCCATCCGTCGCCGCCATATAGAGCGCACCATCCACCGTATGCCAATACACACCAGTCAAAACAGGCCGAGTCGTATCATTACTACACGTCACCAAGGTTTGCGCTGCCGCCTGCTTAAAGTCTGCAGCAGCGATACTATAGCGTACCGATTGTTCTTCATCAATCGTCGGCAGCTCCGGAAAGTCATCCGCTACCACGCCATTAATTGTCGAAGTATACCCGCCAGACGTCAGTGTCATACGCGTGCCATCAGTCTCAAGCTCGATCGGTCCCTTCGGCAAATTCGCCACAAATTCGCTCACAAGTTTAGCCGGCAGGGTAATCACCCCCGGCGTCTCTACTTTTGCGCCAATATAGTAGGTAGCGGCAATCTCTAGGTTCGTCGCAGCGAGAAGAAGGCGATTACCTTCGGTGCGGAATAATATATTATTTAAGATCGGCAGGCCAGCTCGGTTGCTCGCAACTCGCCCGACAACCCCGAGCGCTCGTGCAAGATTTTCTTGTGTGACAGACAGTTTCATATCTACAATCCTTTCTTTTTATCTGGTTAATATAGTAATAGGTGCTGTGGAAACTGTGGAAACCATGATGAATAACAGAGGTACGATTTGCTCACTACTTGTGTAAAACGCTGCGATTGCTGACGTGGATAAGCCGGGGAGAAGTGGTGGTTATCCACCAGCCAGTAAGGCTTTCGTATGGTGTGCTTTTTATGCTGTGGATGATTGCCCACGAGCTGTCCGCTAGTTATACGGCTCGCTATACACGGCTTTTCCACAGGCGCAACGAAAAAAATATATGGCCTAGGCATAGAGCTTATCCCGGATGTCAGCGACTTGCTCACGGATGAGGTAGTCAAGCTTGATGGATTTTTCGATTTTTTCGACTGAATGGATGGCAGTAGTGTGATCTTTGCGGCCCAGCTCATTGGCAATTTGTGGAAAGCTCATGTGGAGCTCGCTGCGCAGTAAGTACATGGCAATTTGTCGCGGCACGACGATATGCTTAGCCCGCTTAGCACCACAGATTTCTTTGCTATCGATCTGGAAATGGCGGGCAGTCTTGTCGATAATCTGCTTGGCAGTAAGGTGCTGGGGGCGACTGCGCCGGACGTTACCAAGCAAACCCTCCGCTGTCATTACGTCAGGAGCGACGCCACGCATCTCGGCATAAGCAAGAAGCTGATTAAGCGCACCCTCGAGCTCGCGGATATTTGTCTTGACGTTCTTAGCCAGGTATTCCACGGTGTCGCGCTCGAGTGTCACGCCAGCGAAGCTCGCTTTAGTCTCGACGATCGCGCAGCGCGTCTCAAAGTCGGGCATCTGGATATCGATCGCCATCCCCCATTCGAAACGGCTGCGTAAGCGCTCCGTCAGGGTAGGGATACTGTGCGGTGGTTTGTCGCTACCGATGATAATTTGCTTATTGGCTTGATGGAGGGCATTGAAGGTGTGAAAGAACTCCTCTTGGGTCTTCTCACGCCCGGCAATGAATTGCATATCGTCGACGATCAGTACATCAACATTGCGATACCGGTCAGAAAAGCCCGCCTTTTTGAAGCGGATCGACTCGATAAATTCTTTGACAAACGTCTCTGAGCTCAGGTAGGCGACCTTTTTGCTTGGGTCGCGCGCGAGAATTTCATTACCCACCGCTTGGATGAGGTGTGTCTTACCAAGGCCAACGCCACCGTAAATGAAGAGGGGGTTATACTTTGTACCAGGGCTATGTGCAACTGCTTGGCAGGCGGTGTAGGCGAGGTCGTTACTCGAGCCAACGATGAAATTTTGGAAGGTGTAGCGCGCATTGAGGCTTGTCGCTGGTGTCGGAGAACTAGAATGTGAAGGAGTAGTTGGCTTGCTGATGAGTGCTGCCGCTCGCTCTTCGACGCGATCGGCTGGCTGGCCAGTGGTTTCGCGGCTAATGACGGTGCGTTTTTTGCCGTGTTTGTTTACCACATAAGCGATACGCGACACCTCAATACCACTATGCTGCAGTGCTTCTTTGACGATGCTATCATAGCGCACTTCAAACTGGCGAATCGCAAAAATATTCGCCACGCCAATGGTAATCACTCCATCTTTATTACTGAGCATCTCGGTATTGGCAAACCACGTCGAAAAAATGCCACTCGGTATCGACACTTCAATCTCACCCAAAACACTCTTCCACAGGCTGTGGTACACTAGCTTTTGCCGCTCCTTGTTTGTTATACAATGACTCCTTTTAGTATAAGAAAAAACCGACTTTTCCACAACCGTGAGAAATACAACAACGGGACGAGCGTAAGAAGAGCAACAGGGGTGAAGTTTTTCCACAAAAATACACTACCTCTGTTAAAGTGTGGATAACTCGCGAACAAATGTGGATAAACAATTTGGCTATGCTTATGACGGAGGCTACTTGGGAGTAAAAATCCACTAAAAGGGTGAAAAGTTGAAAGATATCGGGCAATCGCGTATAATAGCAATGATATGCCAAAACGAACTTACCAACCACACACTCGTCATCGCGCTCGGACGCACGGGTTTCGGGCACGGATTGCTACCAAGGCAGGCCGCAATGTGCTCAAGCGCCGCCGCGCCAAGGGCCGCGCTCGCCTCGCACTCTCGTAGTGTGATGATAGCAAAACGACGAAAATAACCCACTGCTTGGTGGGTTATTTTATCTCTGTCTGTGAGTAGATTTGCTATAATACAGCTATGTTACAGCAACGATATCGGTTTCATGGCTATGGAGGGCTACGCTATTTGTATCGCCATGCGAGTGCCGAGCGTTCGCGCCTGCTAACCGTCAAGTACGTTGTCAATCGCCGCCGGCGTATGCCGCGAATTGCCGTCGTGGTGAGCAAAAAAGTGCACAAATCTGCAGTAGGGCGCAACCGCATTCGTCGCCGTATCTACGAGATTCTGCGCCAGCAAGTACCACACTTTACAGGGGTATACGACGTTGCACTGATTATTACCTCAAGCGAAGTACTTACCACGCCGCACGATGAGCTAGTGCTGGTAGTGACAAATCTGCTTGTGCGAGCTGGTATTTGCCCCGGTAGGATAACGCCGGGTGATGGTGCGGATAAGCGAGAATAGGAATTTGTGACGACTGAGTCTTTTTGTGCCACTTTTTCTGTATATTAATTTGAGTCAAATTGGTACAGAAATTTTTTCTGTAAACTGTGGTAACTAAAGCTCAAAATCTCTACTAATATTCTATTTATTGATGTTCTACTCAGATAGATTACAAGCTCAGTGAGTGTTATGTTCTAGGATTGAGAAAACTCTTATACGCTGCATTGTTAGTGGTATTTCGGACGGATCACTGGTTGACTTTTAAAAAATACTTCGCCACAATTCATCTTCTGTGGCCACCTATGATACAATAAATGCAGTAATCGGAGTCAATATGTTTGAGACAATAATTTTGCAGCCCATTTTTAACGCACTTTTGCTCATCTATAGTATTATCCCTGGTGGTGACTTTGGTGTGGCGGTGATTCTCTTCACGGTCATCATCCGCTTCTTGCTCTACCCGCTGCTCAAGCGGCAGCTCCACCAGAGTAAACAGATGCGCAAGATGCAGCCTGAGCTGGCCAAGATCAAGAAAGCGGCTAATGGCAACCGCCAAGTAGAAGCGATGCAGCAGATGGAGCTGTATAAGAAGTACGGTATCAAGCCATTTCGCTCGATTCTCCTGCTCTTCATTCAGATCCCGATCTTCATTGGCCTCTACCAGGTGATCATGATCATCTCGCTTCACCGCGACCAAGTAGCGCGCTACATCTACGAGCCGCTTAAGAATATCGATGCCATCAAGACCATCATCAACCACCCTGAGCAGTTCAACCACACCATGCTGGGCTTTATCGACCTCACCAAGGTGGCGCTTGGCAAGGATGGTATTGTCTGGCCACTCCTCGCTCTCGCGATTATCTCAGCCCTCACCCAGTATGTGATGACTAAGCAGACCATGCCAACTGGCAAGAGTACTAAGCGCTTCCGCGACATCATGAAGGAGACAGCCGCTGGCAAAGAGGCCGACCCCTCTGAGATGAATGCGGCGATGATGCGCAATATGGCGAAGTTTATGCCAGTGATGATGTTTATGATTATGATGGGCCTGCCAGGGGCGTTGGCGCTCTACTACACGGCATCTAACCTCGTAGCGGTGGCGCAGCAGTCATATCTTCTCCGCAAAGACAAGCAAGAGCTTGAAGCAATTGCTGATGAAGTAGATATTATAACGCCTGCCAAGAAAAAAACGACGAAAAAGCGCGCCAAAGCGGCCACAGAGGCCAACATCACACGCATCAAAGCCAAAGAATAACAGAGGAGGAGAACCCGATGGATCGATACCAATCAGTAACATTTGCTCGAGAATATCTCCAGAACATCATCTCATTTTTTGGCGAAAATATTGCGGTATCGGGTGAGGATGATGGCGAAGTAATGACTCTCCGGGTAGAGTCGTCGGATATCAATAGTATCTTGATTGGCCGTGGGGCAGAGACACTACGGGCACTGCAATATATCGTCTCGTCGGCGCTGCGGGCGCAAAATGCCGCGGTAGTGCGGGTGAGTGTCGATATTGCCGACTACAAAAAGCAGCACGAGGAAAAGATTGCCGACAAAGCCCGGGGTTGGATCGAGCGCGTGCGTGCAACTGGTGAGCCCTACACCGCTCACCTCAACCCAGCCGATCGGCGCATCGTCCACCAAGTTGCTGCCGACGCAGCTGGCATCACGACCATCTCCGAAGGCGAAGGCCGCGAGCGCCATGTGATTATCCAGCTAGAAGAAGCTGAGTAAAAGCTACGCTATGATATATCTTATAACCGGTCAGTGATGGCCGGTTATTTTTGCAATACTACTAAATATCTACTTTATAGTGGCGTGCTAATTCTTGTGCCATTCCACTGTTTTTAATAGAATGCGATACAGAGCAGAAGCAAAGTATTAGTATAAAATGACACTACACCTATATAAGGCAAGAGAGAATAGACTCACACTAAGGTGAACGAGACTTTACGACTCTGATACCACAATCACTCAGATTGGCTATAAATAGACTGATTATGATTGCCGTAACGCTTGCTCATATACCGCCAACGTTTCCTTGCCGCAGCGTTCCCATGAGTAGCGAGCAGCTTGGGCTTTGCCTTTGACGATAAGCTCGCGACGGCGCGCTGGTTGGCTGAGGACGCGGTCGATTGCGTTAGCGATGGCATCAACATCGAGTGGGTCGAAGTACTCGGCAGCATCGCCCAAAATCTCGGGCATACACGAGGTATTGCTCGATATAACAGGTGTCGTTCCATATGCCATCGTCTCGAGTGGCGGCAGGCCAAACCCTTCCATCAGTGATGGGAAGACGTATGCCTCAGCTTTATTAAGCAACCAATCGCGCTGCCCGTCGGGGATAAACCCAGTGAAGTGAATATTGCGATAGCCTTGCTGCTGGTAGTAGGTTTGGTTGCGCTTGGTGTCTTCGTTCATTCGCCCTACAAACACCAGGCCAAGGTCAGGCCAGCGACTCAGCAACTGCTGGTGTGCGGCCGCGAGGCGGCGCAGATTTTTATAATCAGGCTGCTGCCCAACGTAGATAATGAATCGCTTGAAGGGGAGGTCGATATACGGCGTGAGCTGCCCAGGGTGCACCTCGCCCGCTTCGTAGATGACCGAGATTTTGCTATCGGGGATATTGGTAAAGTCTTGGTATTCTTGCTTAGTCGTCTGAGAGATGGTAATGATATGCTCGCTGGTGCGGGCAATCCGCCGAAACACCCAGCGCCCTACCAACTGCTTAAGATGAAACATCAGCCAATTTTTGTCGGAATTGTACGTCTTAAGAAGGGTCATATCGTGCACTGTTGTGACGTGCTTACCTCTGTAAAAGACCGGTTGCTGCGGCATACAAAAATGTACTAGGTCGGGCCCTAGCTCATCTAAGTAGCGCCGGAAGCCAAGTTGCTCTGCTAGCGAATAGTTAGCAAAATCAACCGTACGGATGGTGAAGTTAGGGTTGTGTGGCTGCCAGTAGTCGCGGTCCTTAGTAGGAACGAGGATGCTATAGCGGTTGGTTGTATCAAGCCGCTCCAGCTGCTCGAGCAGCTTCACGACGTATGTGCCCGTGCCAGAATTGATAACGCGGGCGTCGATTGCAATATGAAAACTCATACTTCCTAGTATACAGTCCTCGCACCGAAAGCGCCAGATGGGCACGCGTGTGTCAAGACGGGTGGCATTAAATTTAAAGTAACATCTCTGTAATATTACCCCCGCTCACTACCCCTCCTCAGGAACACTATAAGGGTCGATATCTCCCAGGTGTCGACCTCTTGCGCTGGGCTGAAAACAGATTATTGCAATCTGTTTTCACACTCCATCGGAGGGGTAGTGAGCGGGGATTAGGAATTACCAAATTCCAATAAATAATAAAAACACAAACTGTATATAAAAGTGCTATAATACCCATATTACAGATAATATGACGGAACTACCGCAACACATAACAGCCCAGACGAATCTGGCGCAGATAGAATATATTATTCACCAGGCGGGCTACCACATCACTGGGACAGATAGCCAGCGGCCCTGGGGTGGGTTTATCTGTATTGACCCGGCGCAGGTAGAGCAGTTTGCGGCGGATTTCTTTGCAGTATCGGAAGTAATAACTAAGGACAGTGCTCATGTGCCGCTCAGTCCTAAGATTCTTTTTGTCCGGCCGGGGGCGCGTCTGAGCTGGCAATATCATCATCGGCGGGCGGAGTTGTGGCGTTTTCTGACCGCTGGTGCGTACTATCGCAACATGAGCGACGAGCTACCAGCCCAGCCAACACCAGCTCAGGCAGGCGATATCGTAAGGTTGGCGGCAGGGGAGCGCCACCGTGCTTGCGGTGATGCTCAGCACCCAACGATTATTGCTGAGCTTTGGCAGCACACCAACCCAGCGTACCCATCAACAGAGGATGATATTGTGCGAGTGGCGGATGATTATCAGCGTCAATAATAGGTATGAGTGTATAGTGAGTTTGTAAATGTACTGTTTAAAAACCGTATATTTAGCGAAACATTATCTCTCTGTTGTTCGAAAAACAACATGATCATACAAACAATAATTCCACACCAGCGATGCACCAGTAGCAATAATTTTTGCGAGCAGCAGCACAAGTGACTCAGCATGAATAACAGAGGCAAGGATAGGCGAAATGCAGAAAATAACCGCATTTTGCAGCCCCCACAAACCCGCCAGAGTGACAACAACAAACAAGATCAGTTGCCAGCGCACATCACCCTGAGCGCGAAAAGTGTACGACTTATTAGCAAAAAAGCTAAAAATAAAGGCTAGGCCCGTTGATACTGTATTGGCCGTGAGCTTTGGCAAACCAAGCGCAGTGAGCCCAAATAGCAAGCCAATATCGATTGCTGTATTAATCCCACCAACCAGCGTAAACCGCAGCAACTTACCGCTGTTATTTGTGATGGCGAGCCTCACGATGCTCCTCAACGAGATAGGGTGGGCGCTGCTTCGTTTCGCTAAAAACCCGAGCGATGTATTCGCCAATCACCCCCAAGCTCAGCAGTTGCACTCCACCAAGGAAGAGAATCACTGCCATGAGCGACGAATAGCCTGCACCAGTTGGCACACCAAACAGTGGTCGAATGAGTAGATAGAGGATATAGATAGAGGCCAAGAAGGCGATAAGAAAGCCTAGCACGGCCGAGATACGCAGTGGTGCGGTTGTAAAGCTCGTGATGCCGTCAATGGCCAGGTTAATGAGCGTGCGCGGACTTTGCTTGATAGTGCCAGCAGCCCGTGGGTCGCGGTCATAAAGAATCTCCTTCTTTTTGTAACCCACCCAACTAAAGATCGCTTTAGTATTGCGCTGAGATTCGCGCAGCTGGGTGATGGCAGTGACGCAGCGCTTGCTCAGTAAGCGGAAGTCACCCGTGTCGATCTGAACAGGAATATGCGTCGTACTCTGGAGGAGGCGGTAGTACCAAGCGGCAGTTTTTTTCTTGAGCCAAGTCTCGCCTGAGCGGCTTCGGCGCCGCGCATATACGTCATCATACCCCTGTTCCCACAGCTCAATCATCTGCGGGATCAGCTCTGGTGGGTCTTGCAGGTCGGCATCAATTACCACGACAGCATCACCCGTGGCATGGTCGAAGCCAGCGAGCATAGCAGCTTCTTTACCAAAGTTGCGCGAGAGATTGAGGTAGGCAATGGCGGGGTTGTGTTGCTGCTCGATCTGGATGAGCTCGAGCGTGTGATCCTGGCTACCATCATTAATAAATAAGAATTCGAACTGGTAGCGCCGGCGATCGACACTGCGCTGCAGCGTCTCGAGCCGGGCAAACAGCTGTGGCAAAACAGCTGCTTCGTTGTAGGCAGGAATAAGAATGGTGATTGTTTTCATCGTAGCCTTATTGTATCACTTATTGGTTGGTATGAGCGCGATGAGCGACTGGATGGACGATGCCACCACTGCGCCACTGGCCTCGAGCCGGGCCGTCTTGGCCTGGGCTGACTCCAGCTCATTTGTGCCAAGGATCGCCCCAGCATGGCCCATCTGTACTCCAGATGGTGCACTGTGGCCCGCAATGTAAGCATAGACTGGTTTGCTTATATGACGCTTAATATAATCTGCCGCGGCAATCTCGCTCGTGCCACCAATTTCACCGATCAGCACAATCTGCTCTACCGCTGCATCTTGCTCAAACAACTGCAAGCAATCAATGAAGCTACTGCCGCCAATCATATCGCCGCCAATCCCAATCACATAACGCTGGCCAATACCTGCCTGAGTGAGGAGGCTCATTGCTTCGTAGGTGAGGGTGCCACTGCGGCTGACGATAGCAGTGTGACCTGGTGTGGCGAGCGTGGCAGGGATGATGCCAAGGTTATGTACGCCGGGGATGAGAACGCCGGGGCAGTTGGGGCCGATCAAAAGCGAAGAACTGGTTGCCAGGCGTTGTTTTATATGCAACATATCGTGGACAGGCACACCCTCGGTGATACAAATAATGAGTGGCACCTCTGCGTCAATTGCCTCCATAATTGCTGCCTTGGCATGGGCTGCTGGCACAAAAATGACGGAAATATCGACAGGCTGCTGCGCCTGAATTTCACGAATCGTCCGGAAGACAGGCACGCCGTGCACCTCTATAACCGATTGGTTGGGTGACGTGCCGCCAACGATATGTGTACCATTTGCCAACATACGCTCGGTATGAAATGAGCCATGTTTGCCAGTTATACCCTGGACAATAACATGCTTACCACGAAAGATATCAGGGGTCATCATACGGCTTCCTCCAGGATGTGAGAGAGATTATCGTAGAGTGGAATGTGCTCGTGGGCAAGGAGCGCCTTGGCTTCGGCCTCGCGGTTGCCCGTCAGGCGGACGGCCAGTGGCGGGAGGTTAGGTAGCTGCTGCTTGGCACTAATGATGGCCGCCGCTACGTCGTCGCAGCGCACAATACCACCAAAGATATTAATAATGATGAGTGCCACGGCAGGGAAGCGAGCAATCTGCTCAAAGCTAGCCAGGATCTTCTCTGGAGTTGCCGTGCCACCGATGTCAAGAAAGTTGGCTGGTTGCACACCGCGGGCAGTCACCGCATCAACAGTTGCCATTGCTAGACCTGCGCCGTTGGCAATTGTCGCAACCGTCCCATTATGGTCGAGCGTGACGAAATTATGATCCTCTAGGGCTGCTTCGTGCCACTGCGGGTGGCGAAACAGCGCCGCATCGTCAATCGTCATCTTTGCATCGCCAGCGATGAGCTGGCCACCTGTCGTCACAACGAGTGGATTAATCTCGAGTAATAGACAATCGTTGTCAATAAAGCAACGTAAACAATTCGCCACCATATCCTCAAGCGCAAAGGCCTGCTCTGGCAGCGACAGATACTCCGCTAGTGCTTCGGCCACAGTAGGAACTGTTTGCAGTGTAATGGCCTGGCGAAAGAACGCTGCACGATCGTGTTCTTCCACATCAATACCACCGCTGGTGTGGGCAAGTAGCTCGATGGATGATTGCTCACGGTTAATAGTGAGCGAAATATAACACTCGCGGGCGATAGAGAGAACTTCCTCGGCAAGAAGCTTCGTGGGGGTGTAGCCACCGATATCGAGAGCAAAGAGACGCTGAATGGTTGGCGTAACAGCGGATTGCTCGCGGACAATCACCACACCACCTGCCTTGCCGCGGCCACCGATCGGAACTTGTGATTTGAGGACGATAGGGGCGGTAGGCACTACTGTTGCAGACTGTACAACATCGCTCTGCGGTACTGCCACACCTGCCTCGGCCAAGCAATGCTTGGCTTGGTATTCAAGAAGACGCATAGGTATTATTGTACGCATAGATGGCGAATATGCAAAATGATTGCACGCGTAACAGGGGTGAGGCGGAGTAGATTAATTGCATACGAATAGAATATGGTGTACTTCTTTCGTATAATTAACTGTACCGAAAATGTTCCGGCCAGATCCTATATAGTGCTTTTCCGCTTGCTGGGTTGCTGGCCTCCAATACAGTTATTATCATACGAAAGCTAGTCTTTAAAATTCGCTTCTTTAGTGCTGATCTGTCATCTCAAGCCGAGCTATTTACCAGTAAAAAACTTCCGGAATTTGAGTAGACCTGTTTGGTTAGGTAGTGGACCGTTGTGGATAATACTACGGATATAATCGACCGATACGTTGCGCTGTCGCTGGATAGCAAAGCGCTGCCGATAAGCCGCTGGCTGGTGAATAACAGAAGCGAGCATACCACGTAGTGCTGGCCAACCATTGCCATGGCGCAGTGCACTAAAGAATATCAGCCAATAGGTGAGGCAAAAGCGCGCCCCAATCGACCAAAACAGCTGTCCTGGCACATTCTTGATAAAAATAAGCGGCAAGTTCTTAAAGGTATTGTATACCGCGAGCCCTGGGACTTTGCTACTGCTGGCACCAACCTTGTGGTATGCGACGGCGTGCGGTGTGAAGCGCACCGTCCAGCCTGCTAGCTGCGTGCGAAAGCTGAGATCGACGTCTTCGTAGTACATGAAGAATGCTTCGTCAAAAAGGTCAACAGTGTCGAACAGTGCCGTGCGATACACTGCTCCACCACCCGTTGCGCCAAACACCGCTCCGGCCTCTGTTGGCGCATGGCTAATTGGCTCATCACGGTGGCGCGGGCCAGGCAAACCCCAGGTGGTGTAGAAATCGCCCGAGCTATCGATGGTTGTTCCATCGCGACGAGCGAGTAGCCCAGTGGCAATACCACAGTGCGGATGAGCTCGTAGCTCGTCCACCAAGGCTTGGCACCAGTGTGTGTTGGCGACTGCGTCGGGGTTAAGCACACCAACAAAGCGAAATTGCTGCTTCTGTGCGTAGCGCAGGCCTGTATTAATACCACCAGCGAAGCCGAGGTTGTGCTGATTCTCAATGATGACGAGACTGAGCGCAGGGTGTTTAGCTTGATATGAGCGGAAGCGTGCCACCGAGTCATCATGCGAGTCGTTATCGACCACGATGATGGTCGGCACCAGCGTCTGCTGCGCCAATGAATCGATGCATTCTAGAGCATCATCGGCGCCGTTCCAGTTAAGAACTATGATTGCAAGATTGTTTTTTACCACGGTCATATTATATAATGGCCAGAGAAACTATGAAAGTAACAAATCTTTTGCAACGAAAAAACCGCATCTTGCTGCGCGAGTTAGTCGTAACGGACTTCAAGCTACGCTACCAGGGATCGGTGCTGGGGTATTTGTGGTCAATCCTCAAGCCGATATTTTTGTTTATTATTTTGTATATCGTGTTCGATAAATTCCTTGGCCTTGGTAAGCAAGTCGAGCACTATCCGGTGTATCTTTTGGTGGGAATTGTGCTATGGAACTTCTTTAGTGAGGCGACGGTGCAAGGGCTGCAGTCGATCGTCTCGCGCGGCGACCTCATCCGCAAGATCAACTTTCCCAAGTACATTATCGTTATCTCAGGTACAATCTCGGCCTTTATTAACCTTGCCATCAATATGGTGGTGATTTTAGGTTTTTGTTTGGTTAATGGCGTACAGTGGTCGCTTGAGGGATTGTTGGTTATTCCACTCATCCTCGAGCTCTATGTACTTTCCTTGGCGGTGGCATTTTTCCTCGCGACGATTAATGTGAAATACCGCGATATTGGCTACCTATGGGAGATCTTTATGCAGGCTGCCTTCTATGCCACGCCGGTTATTTATCCTCTGCAGATGGTAATGGAGCGCATGCCAGCTGCTGCGCCATATCTCATGCTCAACCCAGCAGCCCAGATCATCCAAGACGTCCGTCAAGTGCTCGTAACACCCCAGACTATCCAGCTCTACGATCTTGTTTCTTTCCCGTGGGTGCTCATTCCATTTATTTCGATTATCATTATCATTCTGTTGGCGGTGTTTTATTTCCGGCGCAACCAACAGTATTTTGCGGAGAGTATCTAGATGGCGCAACCAATCGTTGTTATCAATAACCTCACTAAGTCCTTCAAGATCCCGCTGGAGGCGAGTTCGGGCATCAAGCAAAAGCTCATTAACCTCCTCAAGGGGCGCAAAGGGTATCGGGTCTTTACCCCGCTTAAAGATATCGATTTTACCATTAACGAGGGAGATTTCTTTGGTATTGTCGGACGCAATGGCTCAGGTAAGAGTACGCTACTCAAGACAATCGCTGGTATCTACACCCCCAATAGCGGAAGCGTCGAGGTGGGTGGCTCGCTGGTGCCGTTTATCGAGCTGGGCGTTGGCTTTAACCCAGAGCTCACTGGCCGCGAGAATGTCTTTCTCAACGGTGCATTGCTCGGCTTTAGCCACGACGAGATGGAGGCAATGTATGATAAAATCGTCGACTTTGCCGAGCTGGGAGACTTTATGGAGGAGCGGCTCAAGAATTATTCTAGTGGGATGCAGGTGCGCCTGGCCTTCTCCATTGCCATCCGTGCCCATGCCGATATCTTGCTGCTAGACGAAGTCTTGGCAGTAGGGGACGAAGCCTTCCAAAAGAAATGCTACGCCTACTTTGATAAGCTCAAGCGCGAGAAGCGCACCGTTATCCTCGTCACGCACGATATGTCGGCGGTGGAGCGCTTTTGCAACAAGGCGGTGTTTATCGAGGATGGGAAGGTGAAGATGATCGGCAAGCCATACCGCATCGCCGCTGCCTATAGCCGGAGCAACATCAAGAGCTACAACGAGTCGGAAGGGCTAGACGAGCAAATCTCAGACGACTTCGACATCACCCTGCGCGGCAGCGATGGCAACGAGCAGACGGTGTATGAGTATAACGAAACTATGACGGTGGAGCTAGAGTGGCAGCAAACAGGGGTCAAGCACGTTGGTGTGGCAATCTTCCGCGAGAATGGCGAGTATGTCTATGGTCCCAACACCTATCAAGAAAAGGTGAAGATTGCTGGCAAGAATCGCGCGGTCTACACCGTGCAGCTCAACCTCAACGAGGGGAGTTATTTCGTCAAGGCTGGCTTGATGGGGGCGGACGATACCAAGACGATCGCCTTTACCGAGGAGGGGCCGCACTTCTCGGTGCAACGTGATTATGATCATGGCCGGTGGGGTGGTGTTACCAAGCTCAAGCATACCTGGAAATAGGGAGAAATGTCGTATATATTACATCGTTTGACGCACCTTATCAAAGCCAATCGCCATCTCCACCGCGTGGTACGTTACCTCTTGACGCCGTATCGAGCCTATCTCGATGCTCGCCAGCGTCGCATCTACGATGTATGGCAGCGTCAGCACACTGAGCAGCCGCCAGCACTTGCCTCACTTACTGAGCAGCCGCTTATCTCCATCATCGTACCGACGTATAATACGCCGATTCCATTCCTGCGAGAGATGGTACAGTCGGTGGTGGCGCAGTCGTACCCACATTGGGAACTCATCCTCGTTGACGATGCCTCAACTAATGAGACTACTCGCCAGGCGATTCGTGACCTAGCCGAGGATATACCGCAGCTCAAGCCGCTCTTTTTGGACAAGAACCGTCACATTGCTGGTGCAACCAACTATGGCATCGCACAGGCTACGGGCGAATACATTGCGCTGCTTGACCATGATGATACTCTCCACCCTGATGCACTTCTGTGGGTTGCGGCCGCGATCGACCGCACTGGCGCGCAGTTTGTCTATACCGATGAGACGAAGATGGATGAACATGGCCGGCCTTATCAGCCGTTCTTTAAGCCCGACTGGAACGAAGATTTTTTGCGCGCGGTGAATTACATTACACACTTTGCCGTCATGTCGCGCCAGTTACTCACAGAGGTCGGCGGTGAAGATGGAGTGTATAATGGCACGCAGGATTGGGAGTTGTTCTTGCGTCTGACACGGGCTTTGCAGCCCGAGCAGATTGCTCATGTGCCGCAGATCCTCTATTATTGGCGTGTTCACCAAGCCTCTACAGCGAAAGACCTTGATGCTAAGCCTTACGTTATCGATGCGCAGCGCCGTGCTCTCGAAGCGGATAGCGCCGCTCGTCAGGTGCAGACTCAGGTAGAGCGTGACCCGCAGTATGGCGCTCAGTGGCAGATGAGCTATAGCTTAGGCCAAGCATATAGCACTGACACCGCGTTGTTTGATGAGTCGACCACTGTTGATCGGTTGCTTGAGACAACCACTGCCGAGATGATATGCCTGACGCAGTATAATGCGCTGCCTTCTGCCACGCTGCAGCACCTCGCTGCTGATGCCGCTCGCTCGATGATTGGTGCGGTGGCGCCACGGATTGCCGATGAGCAGCAGGTGATTGCAAATTTGTCGTCGATTTTGCAGCCAGCGGTGGTGGATCTGCTCCAGCAGCTCAGCCGGCGCTCATTTACCAAACACATCTACTTGACAGCACGGTACAATCTTGGTACTATCGACGCACCAACAGTGGTGGTGGCGCGCACCAAACTTGCCGCCCTTGCGCCAGATACACCACTCACCAGTGCTCAGATAACTGCTGCACTCTGTGGTAAAGGATACAACACACTATATAACCCGCATGTAACGCCAGAGGAGGACGTATGATCGGTAAAGTACACAAAGCCGCCAAGAAAAGCATGAAGATTATTAAAGACGATGGAGTGATTGGCTTTGGCAAGCGCGCCACCAAATATGCCTACTATCGCAAGTTTCCCGAGCGCAAACAGAAGTATTACAAAGACATCCTCTTTATCAACGGCTGCACCTTGCCTCACCCCGAGCGCTACCGCGTGGCACACCAGATGGAGCAGCTGATGTCGCAGGGGCTGACGGTGGAGAGTGTGTTTTATGATCGGCTCTCGTTGGATGACCTCAAGTATTATCGTGGCTTCGTTTTCTTCCGCTGCCCAGTGACGGAGACAGTGCGGGAGTTTATTAAGCAAGCGAAGTTTTTCAACAAGACCTGCTTTTTTGATATCGATGATCTTGTCATCGACCAAACATATACCGATAGCATCAAATACGTCCAACAGATGAACCAAGCCGACAAGCAGCTCTACGACGACGGGGTGAATCGCATGCGCGAAACACTCAAGCTTTGTGATCACGTTGTAACAACTACAACGCAGCTGCGTGATGAGCTACAAAAGTACACCACTGGTGATGTACTCATTAACCGCAACGCTGCCTCTGATGAGATGATCAAGACGTCTAATATGGCGCTGGAAGACCTTAAGGAGGGTATCATCGAGAAGGATGAGAATAAGCTGATCATCGGATACTTTAGTGGGAGTATTACGCACAATGAGGACTTTGAGCTGGTCATCCCAGACTTGATTCGGCTGTTTGATACGTATCCGCAGCTCCACCTCAAGATAGCTGGTATTCTCGATGTGCCGACGGCGCTTGAGCCGTACAAAGAGCGCGTGATGACCTCGGGCTTTGTCGATTGGCGGGAGCTGCCTAAGGTGATGGTGGACTGCGATATTATCCTTGCACCACTGGTTGATACGATCTTTAACCGGGCAAAGTCTGAGAACAAATGGCTCGAGGCTGGCCTCGTCAAGGTGCCAACGGTGGCGAGCCGGGTGGGGGCCTTTGCCGAGCAGGTCAAGGATGGCGAGACAGGCCTCTTGGTTGATGCGGATAACGATTGGTATACAGCGCTCGATCGCCTCATTACCGACAAGGCACTGCGCACTCAGCTGGGCGAAAATGCACACAAGATTGCCGCCAATGATTATTCGACGGTCTACACTGGCTACACGCTTGCATCATTTGTGCGGGAACGCTTGGCGCGCAATATTGGCTTTGTTTTGCCTTCGACGGATATCTCGGGTGGGGTGATCGTTGCTGTCAAACATGCCGATATCCTGCGCAAGGCGGGCTGGGATGTGACGCTGATCGACGCGGTGAGCAAACATGCTCTCAAGCAGGCCAAAAAGACCTACCAATACCGCTCTGAATTGCCAGGCTTTAACGTTATTACAGCGCACAAGACGAAGATAGAGGCCTTCTTCGACACGCAAGTGGCGACGCTATGGTCGACGGTAGAGATTATTAAGAAACACCCCAATGTACGCAACCGGCTCTACTTCGTCCAGAACTTCGAGACTGATTTTTATATCCCCGGCACGGGTGGGCCACGCTTCGCGGCCAATGCATCGTACTGCGACCAGTCGGGTGTGCGCTACGTAACAATGTCGCTCTGGTGCCAGAAGTGGCTCAAAGATATGTTTGGCAAGGATGCGAAGTATGTCTCAAACGGCATTGACATTGAGTATTATCCATACCGCGAGCGCGATTTTGACAGTGGTCGCAAGATAAAAATCCTCGTTGAGGGCGATAGTAAGAGCGAGTATAAGAACACCGACGAAGCGTTTCGCATTATCAACCAACTCGACCCTGCGAAGTATGAAATCTCATACTTATCGTACCGCAAAGAACCTAAGGACTGGTACCGCGTCGATACATTCTACAATCGCATTGCGCCCGAGAAGGTCGGCGAAGTATATGCTAGCTGTGACATTCTCATCAAAACAAGCATCCTCGAGAGCTTCTCCTATCCACCACTTGAGATGATGGCAACTGGTGGCCTCGCAGTAGTGGTGCCCAATGGCGGTAATGTTGAGTACCTCAAGGATGGTGAGAACTGCCTCCTCTACCAACAGGGTGATATAGCGGCTGGTGTAGCGGCCGTAGAACGCCTGGTAGCAGACAAAGCGCTGCGTGACAAGCTTATCGCTGGTGGCCGCCAAACTGCCAACGACTATCAATGGAAGAATATTGAGGAGAAAGTGGCAGCGATTTACGAATAAAGTTGTTGTCTTGTTATAACGTATGACACTCCTCCCACAGATAAGGGAGGAGTGTTTTATATGTTGGTCACTCGGTACTCTTCTCGATGAGCTTAATCATCACTGCTTCGACATGTGAGCTGGGCCGGTCGCCAGCTACTTCGCCATTCTTTTTCCAGCCCTGCCAACCTACCCAGGAGAGGTGAGTGTTGTAATAAATATCGTAGCGAGCAGCGTCGGTGGGACTGAGGCTAAGCTTGAGGGCTTCGAGCGCTTTGCTCTGGCCAGTCGTGCCACAAGGCTGCGATGGTGAGAGAGTGACTGATGGGAGCCACTGGCTAGCAGTTTTTGCTTCGCACTGGATGGTAATGGGTGAACCATCGCGCAGCGATACGGCTTTGCCAAGGCGGATTGCCTCGAGGTAGCGGGATTTGCCAGTGGTGCCAGCCATGATAGGGTGTGACACATCGGGCATCCAGCCGATGTAGCCTACGTGGGCAGCATAGCTCAGCTGGTAGAGATCGGGCACAGCAGTATTGGTTGGGTTATAAAAGGCACCGCCGGGTAGGCTGAGTGTATGCTTCGGCATAAGGCGCACCTCGAGTGCTTCGAG
This sequence comes from uncultured Candidatus Saccharibacteria bacterium, assembly GCA_963545865.1. Classification (GTDB taxonomy): domain Bacteria; phylum Patescibacteriota; class Saccharimonadia; order Saccharimonadales; family Saccharimonadaceae; genus Saccharimonas. The sequence continues at coordinate 75,560 of CAUUJX010000001.1, read as the reverse complement.
CTGTCGGTAGGCACCGGTCGAACCAGCTGGTTGGCCATTCTTAGCCCAACCCATCCAACCGACGTATTGCGAGTAACCTCGGTACCAGATATCGTATGCAGTGGCAAGTTTGCCAGTGAGTAAGAAGCGGATTGCCTCAATGGAGCGGAACTGCCCTGTGGTGCCGGATACGTCGCCCGCTTGTTTCCAATCTTGCCAGCCGACGTAGCTAACGTGTGATGAATATTGGATGTTGCCTGGCAGGCCTGTTGTGTTGTGGAGCGATGCTTTGATGGCTTCGATGCGGCGGCTTTGGCCAGTGGTACCACTCATCATCTCATCGCGTACTTCTGGCTGCCAGCCAACCATACCGACATGTGAGCTGAGTGAAAGCTTGAGGGGTGATGGGTCGCTATGTGTTGCAATATTTTTATACGCTACTCCAGATGACTCAGGTGCAGGCGTTCCTTTGCGCACAAGCTTTATTTCGATCGCTTCGATAGCATTGTTAGCTCCACCAGTTGCACCAGCCACTTCACCATTCTTAGCCCAGCCCATCCAGCCAATGTAGCTCACGTGGGTACGATAGTAGATGTCGTACGCCTGGGCGAGAGTACCAGTTGGCTGGATCTTGACGGCAGTGATTGGCCGGCCAAGCCCCGTTGTACCCGATTGCATACTGCCCTGCACAGTGGGCTGCCAACCGCGCTCGTTGCTATATGAGGTATAACTTACCTCACCATCGATCGTGAGAGCTTGCATTGCCTTGCTTTGGCCGGTGATACCCGTAATGCCACGGTTATGAATTACCCCTGTCCAGCCAATGTAGCTGCTGTGCGATCGGAAACTGATAAGTGGTTGGCTATGCTGGGTCGAGCCAAACCAGTCATTCCATACCCGCCAGAAGTTGCGGTTGCCATAGGCGCTGCAATGATCGCCCAGGCCATACATATTAGCCAGGGCTGCTTGGTTGGGTTGGTAGGGTGTGTAGGTGTAGAGTGCCGCTGTGGCCTTGCTCTCGATATACACATCGTCAGCGCCGCAGCCTCGCTGCACCACATTCCACAGGATACGATTGGTCGCAAACGGCTTTTTATACGACCACCACGGTTGCTGCATACTATCTAGATACCAGCGGATGAGTTGTGCTCCTGAGGCAACTTGCATCGAGAAGCCAGCGTAGTTGCGATCACAATTGGCGCTGCCACCCGGGCCACTATCGGGGCAGTGTGAGCCCATGGCATAGGTGTATTGGTTTTGGAGTGGCCAGGTGTCGGAGGTGAGCGGGCCAGCCGACTCGGTGGCAATCTTCACCAATAGCACCTTGGGGTTGAGGTTATTCTGCTTGGCGGCATCGTAGATAATCTGCGCAGCACTGACTGCCCCAGCGGGTATCGCTCCACCAAAGTTATTGGCAGGGATGTAATTTCCCGGTGTGTATTTAGGCACTTCGTAATAGTCCTTGAGGCAGACATATGGTGGCCCATGCCAACCGCGAGCAGCGGCATACTGCGCTCGGCTGATATCGCGCCGGCCGTGTTCGGTAGCGGGCTGCTGGCCATAGGTGTCGCATTGTGGGTTGAGACTATTGAGAAACGCCTGAATATCTGCCACTGACGTATCGTCGCTATTGGTAAAGAGCAAATCATCAACAATATTGCCTGCTCGCCAATCGGCCGCCGTTACTGCTTGGGCTGGGCGGGAGAGGATGGTTGCAGCAAATAAACTCACACACAAAACACCAGCAAGGATATATCGCCAATATGTTGAGAAGGGACGAGCGGTGGAATATGATTGAGTAATCATCTAGCGAATCTCCGTATCGATCGTCTTTGTGAGCGCCTTGCCACCAAGCGGTGTGACAGCGAGAGAGATATGCCACGCACCCCTAGGGAGCGACCGAGCTGGCAAAGAGAACCCTGCGCAGGTGGAGTATTCTGGCTGGTAGATGATGGCAGCGTGCTGCTCGGAGCGCTGCCCACTACTAGTGATCGTCAGCACGCACTGGCCAGAGGAAAAACCCTGCTCTCTTAGCTTGGTAGTCACGACGACCGTCTCGCCCGACTGCTCGGCAGAGAGCTCGATATGCTTGGCCGAAGCCGGGACTGGTGCAGGCTGAGCCTGGGTGGTGCGCTGCTGCGAAGTGTCTTTGGCATTGGTCGTATTATGGTCTGTGTTATTATCTAAAAATGATTCTTTCGTGGCAGCATCGGTCTTGTGCTGCGTTTGTTTTTGGGTTGGTGTTGGCTCATCCGACAGGGGTGGCAGTGAGGCGGGGCGCGTTGCGATATAGGCACTATAGCCGCCGGCGGCGACGAGCGCAATGCCAATACTAATGATGAGCGTGAGACGTTTTTTGGATAGAGTACGTAATAATTTCATAATGCTTGTGCTATTAGTGTTCCATGTCACTATAGCATAAGCGTCATGAAAGGGGAAGGTGGAAGATAGAATTTCAAAAAATCCTTGTATAATCCTATCTTCTCAATGGCATATCAGAACCTTACCAATTCTCGTATCGCTCTGTTTTTTTATTACCCTCTCATTCAAGACACCACAAAGAGCACTGTTTCTCTATAAACATCAACCCCTCGTGCTAGCACCGAGATTTATGCCACCGGTGGTACCGGTATCGGCGCGTGGTAAGCCCAATAGGTACCAAAGGTATAGTACAGCAAAATTGCCCCGCAGCCAAAGAATATAAGGGCGTGAAACACCTTAGCCGAGGCGGTGTTGAACCAAATATACTTGCGTAGCCACACCCCACAGGGGATGAGGAGCACGAGTAGTGCCGTAAAGTAACGCCCCTGCACTCCATCGGCGTAGTATGCATCAGCACCAAAGCGAATTGGTAGCAGTGCCCAGGCGGTGTACATCGCGTATGAAACCGCCGCAATAAAGACGGCAACAGTAGTGATGTTGGCCGCGGCTAATCGACCAGCAGCTGGTGCGAGTGCTTGTTCTTCAGCCTTATCACGCTTGATGAGTGCAAGAAAGACCAGTAGGAAGAGTGGAATCAAAACAAAGAGCGGCAGATGATATTTGAAGCTCGAGAAGTCGCCCACGCTACCACGCACCACGATGTCGGTGTAGCCGATGTTTGGATTGATGTAGGTATTAAAGAGGATACGGATAAACCTAAGTGGATTATGATGCAGTGGATTATCGGCTGCGCCAGATGAAAGGAGCGCACCATCATAGATCTTTTGCCAGATGAGCAGTGCCGCCAGCGACACAACGCCAGCGCCCGCGATCAGTGCCCACTTGTGCAGGTTGAAGGGGAGCTTTTTGAAAAGTGATGGTAGCTTCGGCAGCCTCGTGTTTGGGATGAAGAGTCGCTTTGGTAAAAACAGCAGCGGGAAGAGCAGTAAACCATTAACCGCCTTGGTCAGTGCTAACAGCGCCGCTATAGCTAAGAGGCCAGCAACTTGCTTGCGGCGGATCGGCGTTTCTTGGGTGTAGAGATTGAGTGTCATGGCGGTAATGAGGAATATCGCCACGTTCGTCATGACGTCGCTCGAGAGTGAGGCGGCGAGATGAACCATTAGTGGTAACAGCCCCACTACTGCAAAGACCCACTTACCAATCCGCACCCACTTGATAATGAAAAATACACTGAGCGCATAGAACAGTAAGTTTGCAATTCGCCCAAAGAGAATCGTCAAGCCCGTCGACCCATTGAAGAGATTAGCAATAAAAATACCAAGCGTTTGCGGCGCATGCATAATAGGTGCGTAACCCACGGCACTGTTGCACTTACTTGTCTTGAGTTCTGAGCGGTTGATAGGGTGCGAATAATCAGCGCTGATATTGCCATGATACACCGATGATGCTCGGCCATTAACGTCCGCTGGGTAGGTGCAGCGCTTGGACTCTAAGCGGCCATCTGCCAGCGCATACGCCCGCAAGTAGTGCATATTCTCATCACTTACCGACAGCTGCGGCACGAAAAACGCCGACAACACGCCAAATAGCAAACACAGCGAAAGAAAGACCCGCTCTGGCCGTGCAATAAATGATTCGAATGATGCCCAATATTTCTTCATAACACGCCTGATTATAGAGCACAAATCACAACAGAGCAAATTATGGTCTAGTCGGCTCAGGTATACTTCCTTTTCTACGTGATTTTTATCTCCACAGTTTGACGCAAAGGAGTTAGAATATCTCAATTGCAAAGTATTACATCATCTTATACCTTGTCGCTTTTCTCGTGTATCACCAACCAGTGGTATACTAAGTAAGATTATGCAATCTAAAAATTATATCTGGAACTCTATTGGCTCCTTTTTGCAAAGTGCCATCTCGCCAGCGCTCCTGCTGCTTATTACGCGGCTTAATGGTATCACCGACTCGGGAATTTTTTCCTTTGCGCTGTCGCTCTCGGTAGTGTTTTGGGCGATTGGTTTATGGGGTGGGCGTACTTATCAGGTGTCGGATGTGCGCAAAGAGTTTAGTAGTAGCAGCTACCTTGCCGTTAAGCTCGTGACGTCGATCGTGATGATGGTAGGTGCGGTGCTGTTTTGCGCGGCAAATCACTATGATGTCGTTAAGTCGAGTATCATCATCGCGCTCGTACTCTTCAAGGCGCTGGAGGCAGTAGCCGATGCACTCTATGGTGTGCTGCAAATCCACCACAGACTCTACGTTGTTGGCTATTCGCTTACTATTAAGGCAGTGGGTGGTTTTGGAGCATTTTTACTCGTCGATATGCTTGTGCACAGTGTGCTATGGGGGGTAATAGCGATTGTGATGGTCAATGTCCTCGTGCTTGTGTTGTATGATTGGCAACAGGTACAGCGGTACGAATCTATCCAGCCCCATATCGACCATCTCGTACCCAAGCTGCGTCATGTTGGTATGATCATGCGGCGCTGCGCACCAGTGTTTCTTACCACATTCTTGACGATGTTTTCGCTTAATATTCCGCGCTATTTTCTTGACAAATTCCACACGCACGAGATCGCGTATTTTGGTATTATGGCCATGCCCATCACCTTGCTCTCACTATTCATTACCTTCATAATTCAGCCCAATATTGTGCAGCTGTCGGAGCTCTATCATCAGCAAAAGCGCCTTGAATTCCACGCTTTAGTGAGCAAGATTATCCTTATCGTCTTGGGGATTAGTGCGCTGACACTGATTGCGACGTGGCTAGTTGGGGCACCGCTTCTTACTCTCATTTTCAATGCGCGTATTACTGATTACCGCACCGAGCTATTCATCATGGTCGTGGGAGCGGTGGCTAATGCGCTGGTATCGATTTACATCAATATCCTCACCGTGCTGCGCGAATTTAAGGGGCAGTTCTATATACTTTTGCTGAGTAACATTGTGCTTACAGTCGTGTCATATGGTGTGGTGCAGCACTATGCGATGCTGGGCAGTGTGCTGTGTTTTATGGTGGCAGGCATCATCCAAGCGGCGCTACTCGCGGCAGTTTATCGCCGACAACTGCGCTCTATGGCTGCGTAGTGTGAGTGGATAATTTCTGCCCCCACACTCCCTCCGACGGAGTACCTAAAAGGGTTGAGTCTATGAGACACCGACTTCTTGTGCTGGGATAAAATCGATCATTATAATTGATTGTACACCTCTATCTGATGGAGCGATGAGAAAGTGGGGTTCTATCTAGTGCTAAGAAAGAGGTTATGAGATTCAAGTTCTTCTGACTCACTACTTAACAAAATTGATTGCAACGATATCCTGAGGAGGTGAGAGATCTAACGGTGCTATATGAGTTTTTAAAAGGGGTAGGGTAGCTCTCCAGTGTATTTTTTGTCTCACATCGACCATACGATTTCATATATTTCAAAAAGCTTACGCTAACTGTGCTATAATAGCGGAAACAAAGGAGGGTATATGAGCAAGGGGATTGTAATATTGGGTTGTAATGGCCAAGTGGGGCGGGCACTCCAGGAGGTATATCCAAAGGCGACAGCGCTGGGCCACCAGCAGCTCGACATCGCTGATGAAGAGCAGGTGCTTGGGTATGATTGGTCGGGTGTGGATGTCATTATCAACGCGGCGGCGTTCGTCAATGCCGATGGATCCGAAACGATTGAAGGCCGCACCAAAGCCTGGCAGGTTAATGCCGTTGGCCCACGCAACCTCGTCAAGGTAGCGCTGGAGCATGATATTACACTGGTGCACTACTCATCTGACTATGTCTTTGATGGGACGAACAAAAACCACGGTGAGGATGAGTCACTCTCACCACTGTCGGTCTATGGTGATGTCAAGGCAGCAGGAGATCTACTAGTTAGCCTTGCGCCACGTCATTATGTACTGCGTGTTTCGTGGGTGATTGGTGATGGGCACAACTTCCCACGGACGATGAAGCGCCTGGCTGACATGCGCATTAATCCCAAGGTTGTGGATGATCAATATGGTCGGCCAACCTTTGCATCGGAGATTGCACGTGCCACCAAGCATTTGATAGACACCAAGGCTGAGTATGGTTTGTATCACGTTTCTAACTCCGGACCAATCAAATCGTGGGCAGAGCTTGCCGAGGATATCTTCGAATATGCAGGGCACGATCGCGATAGGGTTGTAAAAGTGTCAACACAAGAGTATAGTAAAGATAAGATTCCGTTTGCACCTCGACCAATGTATAGTGATATGAATTTGTCGAAGCTGCACAACACAGGATTCATCAGTGAGAGCTATCAGCCATTACTGGAAAACTACGTAAAAAACATAGCAGCGGTGGAATAAAGGAGAGAGGCAGGCCATGCCCAGAGTCAAAAAGAAAATCTTAAACGTCTTGTATCAGAGTGACGATAACTACGCAGTGGTGAGTGCGATTTCGATCGCATCACTGCTTGAGAACAACAAGACACTCGACGAGATTCATATTTTTTATTGTGGGTATAAGCTGAGCAAACAAAGTAAGGACCGTCTCAAGAAGTTGGTTGAAAAATACCCCAACGCCTATTTAACATTTATCAATCCCAACACGTACCACAAGAAATTACAGAAGCTAGGTGTTAAGCCGTGGCATGGCGTGTATGTGACGTGGCTCAAGATGCTGGCTCTTGCCGATCTTGATATCAAGACTGATCGCGTGCTCTACCTCAATCCGCATACGATCATTACCAGCTCGCTCGATGGTTTACTGGAGCTTGATTTTGAGAAAAATATCATGGCACTGGCCTACGATACCCTCACCAATCAGCACAAAGCAACGATTGGCCTCCAGCCAACCGATGGTTACTACAACTGTGGTATCATGCTTATCAATCACAAAAAATGGCTCAAAGATGATGTATCGAGTCAAGTCGTTGAGCACCTGTCGAAGAAAAGCGACTATGTCATTGCCGATCAAGACCTCTGTAATGTTATGTTCCGAGGGCAGATTAAGACGCTCGATATCGCCTATAATTTCTCCAGTGCGTTTTATGCCTATCGACCGCAAGATTTGCTGCGCATTAACAACCTTAAGCAGCCATATTTCTATAGTTACGACGAGATTATGACCAACTACTACAGCCCCAAGATTATTCACTCGCTCTATGGCATTCAGGGTAAACCGTGGGAAGTTGGCAACAAGCACCCCAACCGGCTGCTGTGGCAAAAGTATTTTGCACTCACTCCGTGGAAAAACACCGAGCTTCCACATGCCAAGAAAACACTGGTGTGGTATCTGTATGATGTCTTACCTCGTCCAATCTTTATGCAGCTATACATCATGGCGGTGGAGCGTAAGTTTGCCGAGGTCGATAAAGAGAAAACCGAAACGACTGAAGCAAACGTAAGGTAGAGTATATAAGAAGTAACCCGGCTCAAGGAAACTGAACCGGTTTTTCGTGCAGCACAAAGGAGCAATATTTCTTGATATAGAGGAGTTCATTTTTTTCACACTCTTGTCACATCTTTATCTTATTCAAGACGCACGCTCTTTTAAGTCCTGCAACAACACTTAACCAGAGTGTTTTACAAAGAATAAAAACCAATTTTTGCATCCATGATCTCGTCTGTGACGAAACTAGGATTAGCTAACAGAAAAGAATAGTAAACGAATTGCCGCTCATGAATGTCACTCTCAAGCTTTACTATGCAGTAATGCAAGAGCAAAGAGACACTAATTTACCATAAAATAACCTATTTTTATAGAGGTGAGAGGATATTCAAATTACATTAACTACGACAACAACTGATGAATGCGCGATGTAATATGGAGCCGTGCTGCCCGAGCGGCTTTATGCCAGCCAACCGATGCAAAACGCTGAGCATAGCTATTATATACTGCATTTTCTTCTGCAAAGCGCACACCATCCTTTGACTTTTCTTTGCTTGAGAGCGACTGGGCAAAGCGCCGGTATTGGAATGTCTCAGTCTGATCAAAAGCAAGCACTGCGCCATCAAGAATGAAGTCAAACACCAAAACAAGATCCTCTAAAATAGTATATGTTGCATCAAAGGAATACCACTTAAGCGTCGCTGTCTTCCAAACGATCGATGGGAAGTAGAGCCAATCACCATGACTCAGAGACGTTGCGAGCTTTTCGCCTGAGTAAAGCCCTGATTTGCGAGGCTGCAAAAATCGCTTGACGCGGTCAACCAGTGGGAGATATGGCTGCCCCTTGTCATTAATCACTTGCACTCCTGGCTGATAAAAATCTGCCTCACCAATTGTCTGTAGTGCCACTGCTACGCACTCCGGCAAGAGCCGATCATCACACCCCACAATCATACAGTGTGGTGCCGTTACGTGCTGGACGGCAAAGTTGAAGTTATTGGTAATGCCGAGGTTTTTCTTGTGTCGGATATAGGTGATGCGTGGGTCGGCGAGTTTTGTGTAATAATCGCGTGCTTCGGTCGATGGGTAGTGGTCATCAAGAATGGTCAGGTGCCAGTCGTCGCTCGTCTGAGCCAAGACAGAGTCAACCGCTTCTTTGAGGAGAGCGAATTCGCCCCAGTAAGGGATGACGATATCGAGTGATTTATTTTTTGTCATGAGCCGAGAGTTTAATAGATAATTCTTGATGGAGGTCGCGCACGCGGCGTTCGTTTTGGTCGATCCGCTGGCGCTGCGTGTTGACGATGTAGAAGAGTAACACGATCGCTGTTGTCTGGACAATATCAAACAAGCTCAACTCCGACGAATCAAATGGTGAGTGGCCAATCGAAATATTATACAGCGGGAAGCAGCTCAGTAGCACTGCCATCACCACCAGCCACATCACCACCTGGTGGCGCAGACGAGTGATAGTGATCTTGCGTAATTTATATTGGGTGATGATATTGACGAGCGCCAAGAGAATAATTGGCACATTGAGCAAGACAAGGGCAAAGTATCTCATTCGAAGAGCTCCGTTAAGCGTTGTTTGAATAAGCGTTTGACGATATTGATGGCATTCCAGTTGTTTTGGCCTTTAGCACGGGAGTAGTCGGTGTAGATTGCCTTGATTGGATATTCACCAATTGTCATCCCCGCTTGCTTGGCACGCCAGATCATCTCCGAGCAAAATTCGTAACCAGTTGACTTCCAGTCGAGGTTATCAATGGCGCGGCGCGAATAGATACGTAGGCCAGACTGTGAATCTGTCACATTAATGCTGAATAAGAGCTTAGTGATGAGACTCAAGCCTTTATTGCCGAGCACTTTTGTCTTGGACATGCCGGTGCTGTCAATGAGACGACTACCGATAAGTAAATCAGCGTGGCGCTCATCGATCTGCGCGATACCTGCCAACACATCCTCTGGCGCGTGCTGGCCATCGGCATCCATCGTGGCGGCAATGTCATATCCATGCTGTCGAGCATACGATAGACCAGTTAAGGTTGCGCCGCCCGCACCAGAGTTAAGGATATGATCGATCGTAATGGCACCGCCTTTTTTAGCTTGGGTAAGTGTGTCGTCCTTCGATCCATCATTTACCAGCACAACATCGATCGTATAGCCAGCTGCCTTGGCTTTGGCAAAGACTCGTTTGGATTGTTTGATCACGTCCTTAATGACCGTCGCTTCGTTGTAGGCTGGGACGATCACGCACACTGTCTTGGTATTCGTTTTCATATTGGTATTATTATACTACGCCGAGAGGTAATTTCCGTAGCCTGATTTTTTTAACGGTGCAGCAAGTTCGGCAAGCTGCTTGTCGGTGATCCAACCGTTGATATGCGCAGTCTTTTCGGGGCTGCCAACGACTTGGCCGGTGCGATTCTGTACAACGCGCACAAAGTCCTCAGCATCGGTCAGACTGCTAATCGTCCCAGTATCAAGCCATACATCGCCGTTGTCTAGTGTCTGGACCTTCAGTTTGCCGCGACGCAGATACTCAGCGTTCACAGAGGTAATTTCTAACTCGCCACGGTCGCTTGGCTGGACATTCTTCGCAATTTCTACCACATCATTGTCGTAGAAATAGAGTCCTACCACTGCGAAGTTCGACTTAGGTTGGGCGGGCTTTTCTTCAATCGACACCGCATGATTGTTATCGTCAAAGGCTACGACGCCATACCGCTCTGGGTCAGATACTTTGTAAGCAAAAACCACACCGCCATCTGGGTTGGTACAGGCGCGCAGCGAGTCATCAAGCGCTGCGCCGTAGAAGATATTGTCACCCAAGACGAGTGCCACCTTGTCGTTACCAATAAATTCCTTACCAATGATAAATGCCTGCGCCAAGCCATCGGGGCTGGGCTGAATGGCATATTGCAGATTGATACCCCACTGTGCACCATCACCAAGCAAACGCTGGAAGCCTGCTTGATCAGCTGGGGTCGTGATGATGAGAATGTCGCGAATCCCTGCTTGCATCAGCGTGGTGAGAGGGTAATAGATCATCGGCTTATCATAAATGGGCATCAGCTGTTTGCTAATTGCTTTAGTAATCGGCCACAGGCGCGAGCCCGAACCACCTGCCAAAATAATACCTTTCATACGTAAAACTCCTTTGTTCTAACTATATACTTATCATACCAGATAAAGTAATAGTACCATAATACCGAAGATAATGGGAATATATAACAGTGTACGAAAGAGTCAGTCTAGATAATGCACGAAGTCAAACAGAATTATCCACGTCGTGAGATGATACCCTAAAGCTATGACAAGTAGCCAAGGCTACTTTAATGAGTTATTTAGAGTAACATACTCGCGTAGTGCCTCGTGCCAGTCTTGGCTAACAAAGCCAGTCGCATGGAGTTTATCAAGGCTGAGGTCACTATTGAGCGGTCGTGGTGCGACGCCGGGCTTATTAGCAAAATACTCGGCGGTGGTTGTATCTGTTACTAGTAAGTCATCACGTCCTGCCAAGGCAAAGATCTGCCGCGTGATGTCTGCCCAGCTTACCAGTGGACCACTATTTGTTACATTGTAGGTACCGTATGGTGCCTTGTTCTCTACCAGGTGGTCAATCGCCCGTGCAATTTCTGGCGTGAAGCTCAGGCGGCCGATTTGGTCTGCTACCACTGTTGGTGCGATATTTTTTGCGGCTAGTCCGAGCATCGTTGTCACGAAATTTTTACCATCGCCGATCACCCAGCTGGTGCGGATAATATAGTGCCGTGGCGTGGTGCTCGCGGCAATGTCGCCTGCTGCTTTGGATGCACCATAGACACTTAAGGGGCTAAATAGCTCATCTTCGGTATGTGGTGCTGTCTCACCATCAAAAACGTAATCGCTCGACACATGAACCAAGGTAATGTCTTGCTCGGAGCAGATACGAGCAAGCTGTCCCACCGCTTGGGCATTAATGCGCCAGGCTGCTGCGCGGCCCTCCGATGTTTCTGCGCCGTCAACATTGGTATAAGCAGCAGTGTTGATGATTGTCTTAATACCGGACCAGTCGAAGGTTGCAATAGCTGCTGCGTCACAGAGGTTAAGGTCATTATGCCCAACCGCCCGAGCACTAGGGTATTGCTGCTGCATTGCTTTGGCTAATTGCCCGTTGGCACCAATGATGAGGGTAGAGGTGTAATCTGTCATGCACGCTTCCTTTCTTTTTATAATTCCATTGGCTGTACGTCGCGCAGGAGTGGGTGCGCAGCATCTTTGTGCGAGATGATCGCCTGATCTTTGCCGAGTGGCCACGCAATATCCAGCGCTGGGTCAAAGAGGTTAACAAAGGTATAATGCGCATCTGGTGACCAGTGGGCGTCAACCAGGTAGGTATATGCCACATTATCGTCCAGTGTCTGGTAACCATTTGCCACGCCCTTGGGCACGAACACCGCTGTACCAGGATTAATTTCTACAGAGAATGTGTGGCCAAAGGTTGGGCCTTGGCGCACATCACACCATGCACCGAACACGCGGCCATTCGCGGTACTAATGAACTTATTCCAGGGCTCGGCGTGCAGACCACGTGTTGCACCAGCTTTGTCATTGAAGCTGATATTGTTTTGTACAATGGTAAAGGCAGGTAGCCCCAGCGCTTCCATCTTCTCCTTCTGGTAATTTTCTTTGAACCACCCACGGTTGTCACCATGGACAGGCAGTTTAATGACGAATAGCCCTGGAATTGGCGATTCAGTCACGGTAAGGTCGTTGTAGCTTGATGGGTTGAAATTCATGCGTTCTCCTTTCGCCATATATGATAATAATGGAGGCCAGCTAGTGTCTGGCAGTCGTTAATATCGCCTTGGGTAATAAGCTGGTCAATCTCCTCGTGAGTGAAGAATTGCATATCGCTAAATACTTCATCCGATTGTTCTTTGTTGCCGCCAAAAGACAGGTCTCGTGCCAAGCACACCGCCATTTTCTCTGTCATGAGGCCGTTGCATACATATGCTTCACCGAGTTTCTCCCACGACTGGGCAACAATACCAGTTTCTTCTTCTAGCTCACGCTTGGAGGCGGTGAGCAGATCCTCGCCGTCACCACCGCCACCAGGCAATTCCCAGCCAAAGCTCTGCGATGGATAACGGAAGCCGCGTACCAGATAGATCCGCTCATGCTCGTCGACAGCGACGACCATACATGAGTTTCGCGACTCCATATAGCCGTATACCCCCAGGTTACCTGCACGGTCGCGTGTTTGGTCTTCGTGGATGGTAATCCAGGGGTTTTGGTAGGCGATCTTGCTACTCACGCGAGTTTTGCTGGGGATGTCGAACATTGGCTTATTGTCCTTGCTTAGCGTAGGTTGCTTCTACAGCGGCTTTTTGGGCTTGCCACCAGTCGCGGTTGGTAGTGTACCACTCAATGGTTTGGCGTAGGCCGTTAGCCATGCCATCTTGGTCGGTATATTGTGGTTGCCAGCCAAGCTCGCGGCGCAGCTTGCTCGAGTCCATCGCATAGCGCATGTCGTGGCCAGGGCGATCGTTGACATGCTCGTACCAGTCCTTACCTTTGCCCATTAAGTCGCAGATCATCTCAATCACCGCTTTGTTATTGACGTGGTCGTTATCTGCACCAATGATGTAGGTGTCGCCCAGCGTGCCTTTCTCGAGAATCAAATGTACCGCTGAGTTGTGGTCATCGACATGGATCCAATCGCGTACTTGCTCGCCTGTGCCGTAGAGTTTTGGTTTGATGTCACTTAGGATGTTAGTGATTTGCCGCGGGATAAATTTCTCGATGTGCTGGCGGGGGCCGTAGTTGTTGGAGCAGTTGCTAATCGTCGCTTTCACACCAAAGCTGCGAATCCAGGCGCGGACCAGCATATCGCTCGACGCCTTCGTGCTCGAGTAGGGGCTAGATGGGTTGTATGGTGTTTCCTCAGTAAAGCGGTTTGGATCGTCCAGTTCTAGATCGCCAAACACTTCATCAGTGCTAATGTGATGGAGGCGCTTGTTGTGGTTACGCACTGCTTGCAAAATAGTGTAGGTGCCATAAACGTTGGTGTCGAGGAAGGGTTTTGGGTCGCGCAGCGAGTTGTCGTTATGACTCTCCGCCGCAAAGTGGACAACGATATCTGTCTCGGCAATCAAGCGATCCATCAGTTCGGCATCGCAAATATCGCCCTGCACGAAGGTAATCTGCTCGCGCACTCCATCGAGGTTGTGCGGGTTTGCAGCATATGTCATCTTATCGACGACAGTGATTTCATATTCCGGCTTGTGATGAACGGTATAATGCACGAAGTTCGAGCCAATGAACCCCGCACCACCGGTGATAAGCAGTTTTGTCATAGCTGTATTATAGCGTGAAATAGGGGATGGTGTCGAGATATACAGGAGTAATGGTATAATATAGCAACAGAAGCTTTCTAACGATAAACAACAAGGAGATAGTAATAAATGCGAGTAGTAATTGTCAGTGGTTATTTTAACCCGCTCCATGGTGGGCATATCGATATGATCGAAGCAGCTGCCGCAATGGGCGACAAACTTATTGTTATTGTCAACAACGACAAGCAACAATTGCTGAAAAAAGGCAAAATTATTCTCAACGAAAGCAATCGCCTGCGTCTCATGCGTGCTCTCAAAGGTGTTGACCAAGTGATTCTATCGATCGACGAAGATCCCACGCAAATTAAATCACTCGAGATGGTTGCTGGCCAATATCCTGGCGACCAACTGATTTTTGCCAACGGCGGTGATCGTGACACGGAAAAGGCTATTCCTGAAGCAGAAGTGTGTAAAAAGTACAATATAGAAATGCGCTTCGACGCCGGCGAAGGTAAACCAGATTCCTCAACTCGTATCAATAAAGCGACTGGCCAAGAATAATAGGCGTCTAAACCGGACCTTGCTTTTTTTGCAGTAACAAAAACAGCCCAATATCCATGGGCTGTTTATTATTTCTATAGATTAACCTCTAGTAGGCAACAATAGTTTGTATACATTTATTACTCAGAGACGCAAAGCTACATAGCAAGAAGCCTATGATTTGAACAATAAAATTATTACATGAACAAATATTATACTCTGTTTGAACGCAGTACATAGTCTGTTCATTGCATAATACCCTTATGGGGTATTATTTAAATTTTAATTCTTATAGCCGTTTGGGTTGTGAGACTGCCAGCGCCAGGAGTCTTCACAGGCTTGTTCGATGGACAATTCTGCTTGCCAACCAAGCTCTTGTTGTGCCTTGCTACAGTCGGCATAGCAAGCTGCAATATCACCAGCTCGGCGTGGTTTTATTTCGTATGGAATGGTATGCTTGCATGCCTTGCTAAAGGCACTAATGATCTCCAAAACAGAGGTACCATGGCCGGTACCAAGGTTATAGATATGCTCACTAGGCTGCATGTGTGATAGAGCAGCCACATGCCCTTTAGCGAGGTCGACAACGTGAATGTAGTCGCGCACACCGGTACCATCAGGCGTGTCGTAGTCATCACCAAATACACCAACGCTTTGCAATTTTCCAACGGCAACTTGTGCAACATAGGGCAGGAGATTGTTAGGGATGCCATTTGGATCTTCGCCAATCATACCTGATATATGCGCACCAATCGGATTAAAGTAGCGCAAGATGGTCGCTTGGAAGTCGGGGTGTGCCACGCAATAGTCACGAATGATCTGCTCTATCATATATTTCGTCCAGCCGTATGGATTAGTAATACCGGTGCCAGTGCGTGATGATTCAGTGAGTGGCAATGACTCTGGTGTGCCATAGACCGTCGCAGAGCTTGAGAAAACAAGTCGATGCACTCCATGTTGTCGCATTGCAGCTAAGAGGGTAAGGGTTGAGCTAAGATTGCAGTCATAGTATTCCAGCGGTTTCTCAACCGACTCACCAACTGCCTTGAGCCCAGCAAAGTGAATCACAGCACTGATATCATGCTTGGTAAAAATCGCATCGAGTGCCGATCGGTCGCGCACATCAGCCTCGACAAAGGGGATAGTTGTGCCAGTAATTGTTTCGACGCGCTGCAGGCTTTCATGGCTCGCATTGGCAAGATTGTCAATAACGACGACGTCAAATCCTGCCGCAATCAGCTCAATAATGGTGTGGCTACCAATATACCCAGCGCCACCAGTGACTAAAATCGTTTCTCTACTCATATCACCTAGTATACCCCTTCGTCGAAAAAATGTCGAACATATCGTATTTATTCTTTGTCTATAAGTATGAGCATATCGGCTTAACTATTGCTGAGAATGAACACTGTATTCGTTCTTGCTTTTTCTGTCGTTTTTCTCTATCTTTTATGGATAAAGTACTATTGATGTAAAAACACCAACACAATTTAACAGAGAAAAATCATTGTAATTTTTACATTCTTGCAAAATTATTTAAAAATGAGAGTACACTAGAAGGCAAAGACCAAAGCGCCATAATACAAGAGGAAAGGAAAAATCTATGTGTGGAATAGTTGGATATATCGGAACGCGGCCAGCGCAGGGTGTACTGCTGACGGAACTCAAGCGGCTTGAATATCGCGGATATGATAGTGCTGGTATTGTTACACTCGACAAGGATGCTGCGCCAACGTTACTCCGAACAAAAGGCAAGGTGGCTGCGCTGAATGAGCTTACAGCTCGCCACAAGACGACTGATACGGTTGGCATTGGTCACACTCGCTGGGCAACCCACGGGGCACCTAGCAAACGCAACGCTCATCCACATCAGGTGGGGCAGATCTACGTTGTACATAATGGCATTATCGAGAACTATCAGGCGCTCAAGACGATGCTTGCAGCGCATGAGTATGAATTTAAGAGTGATACTGATACTGAAGTATTGACGGCGCTCATTGACTATCTACACAAGCAAGCACCAGACCTCTTGGCGGCAGTGCGAGGCGCGCTAAAAATGGTGGTGGGTACGTACGGCTTGGCGGTCGTCCAAACAGATAACCCTGACGAAATCATTGTGGCCCGCAAGGGTAGTCCACTCATTGTTGGGTTGGGCGATGGCGAAACGTACATTGCCAGTGATGCCTCGGCCTTGGTGGGATATACCAACCAAGTGGTCTACCTGCATGATGGCGAAGTAGGGCGCTGCACCCGCACTGGCCTTGAGCTCCAAACGACTGATTCGCAAGTGGTCGACGTGCAAGTAGAGACGCTAGAAATGGACTTGCAAGCTATTCAAAAACAGGGGTACGACCACTTTCTCCTCAAAGAAATATTCGAGCAACCGACCAGCCTTGCGGCAACGCTGGCTGGGCGAGTGATTGCCGCGCAGCGCTATGCCCGGCTAGGCGGCATAGGCCTGAGTGATGCTGAATTGCGACAGATCAAGCATGTGATGATTGTGGGCTGTGGCACGGCGTATTTTGCGGGTATGCAGGCTAGTTATTTTATTGAGCAACTGACTGATGATGTGACAGTGAGTGTGGAGATTGCTAGTGAGCTACGCTACCGAGCATATAACATCCCCGAGCATACCGTTGCGCTTATTGTGAGTCAGAGTGGTGAGACGGCCGATACATTAGCCTGTCTGACGGAACTCAAGCGACGGGGTGTGACGTGCCTTGGTGTCGTTAATGCAGTGGGGAGCACGATTGCACGCGAAGTTGACGGTGGAGTATATGTACACGTGGGGGCAGAGATCAGTGTGGCCAGCACCAAGGCCTTTACCTCGCAAGTAGCGGCAATGACGATCTTCGGCCTCATGCTTGCAGCAGCCAAGGGAACGAACCCACAGCTGATAGGTGAGTTTATCAACGAGCTTGAGATGCTACCAGCTGAGATTGAAAAGACGCTGGCTAAGCAAGCTGATAACGTCAAAAACATCGCACATAATTATGCCCACTATAATCATGCGCTCTATATTGGTCGCGATACACTCTACCCAGCTGCACTTGAAGGCGCACTTAAGCTTAAGGAGGTAAGCTATATTCATGCTGAAGCCTATGCAGCAGGTGAGCTCAAGCATGGGCCAATTGCCCTGATCGACGATCATTTCTTTGAAGTATGCTATTTGCAAGACAACTGGCTGTACGAAAAATCGCAGAGTAATTTGATAGAGATGAATGCACGTGGTGCTCATGCAATTGTTATTACCGATACGGATAAACGCGTACCTGCCGAGACAGTGGTGCGCGTCGCGACCAAGCTGCAGCACCTCACGCCAATTTTGTTTAACGTGATATCACAGCTCTTTGCCTACTATATGGCGGTGGAGCGGGGGCACGACGTCGACCAGCCACGCAATCTTGCCAAGAGTGTGACGGTAGAGTAAGGTATAGGTAAAATCTCTCCTTTGCGCTACACTGATACTATGAGTAAACAACCCAAAATTGCCATTGTCTGCGACTTCTTGACAACAATGGGTGGTGCTGAGAATGTCGTGCTCGCTATGCACGAAGCCTTTCCAGATGCGCCGATCTATACCGCAATGTACAATGAAGACAAAATGCCGGCCTTTGCTGAGCTTGATGTTCGGCCGTCGTTTTTGCAAAAAATCCCGCGCAAGGTGCGCACGTATTATAAGCTATTTCCGACGCTGGCTGTCAAAGCGATGCGGCGACTTGATCTGCGTGAGTTTGATATCATCCTCACCAGTTCATACATGCATGGTCACCAAGTGAGAAAGACGAGGCCTGGCCAAGTCATTATCAACTACTGCCACACACCACCACGATACTACTGGAGCCACTACAACGAGTATCGGCGCGACCCAGGCTATGGTAATCTTAATCCGCTCATCCGCACACTTATGCCGCTCATGGTGCCGCGCCAGCGCAAGCTTGACCTTCAAGCGGCCTGGCAAGTCGATGTTTTCTTGGCAAACTCTACCGAGACGCAACAGCGCATTAAAAAATATTACAACCGAAATAGCATAGTTATTCATCCACCAGTAGATATAAATCGGTTTGCACCTGCTGCCAAGCGGGGTGATCATTATGTGACGATTGGCCGGCAGTTGCCATATAAGCGGTACGACCTGGCAGTCACAGCAGCGACGAAGCTTGGCAAGAAGCTGATCGTCTTTGGTAATGGCCCCGCGCATGGTAGGCTTGTTGACTTAGCTGGCCCAACGGTCGAGTTCCGCACCGATCGCTTTGGCGATGCGAGCGATGCTGAATATGAGAAGGCTATTACAACAGCGCGCGGCTTTATCTACCCAGCAGAGGAAGACTTTGGGATTGTTAGTGTCGAAGCACTAGCGGCTGGTGCACCAGTGATTGGCTTGGCCCGTGGTGGCACTACGGATATCGTCACGTCGCCCGAAGTGGGTGTGCTATTCGACCGACAGACGAGCATTAGCGTTGCTAAAGCAATTGAGCAGGCCGAGAAACGAACCTTTGATCCGACGGTCTTGCGTCGCACTGCACAGCGTTTTGACAAGACGCTATTTCTAACCAAGCTACGCAAGGTAGTGCGCGATCAGATGATAAAATAACTAAGGGACTGAGGGCTACACGCTTTTTTGTAAGCAGTGCCCAAGTCGACGGTTTATTATTGCGATTTTCTGTCCCACACTTCTACCCTAACCTTAAAAATGAACTGCAACAAACCATCCCAAGCTCTAGCCGGGCGTTAGCCCGGCTGGTACTGTGGCTGTGTATGAAGCCATATAAACAAATAGATAAAGCTGAGCGACTCGAAATTGGTATTCTCTTGGAGCGGGGGTATTCGGATGCAGAGATTGCTCGCGTGCTCGGTAGAGATCGGAGTACTATCTACCGTGAGCGAAAGCGCAATTCAGTGAAAGAAGTATACACTCCTCGTAAAGCTCAGCATAAAGCCTATGTCCGCCGCACGTATGCAAAGTACCAAGCGATGTGTATAGTGAAAATATGAAACTAAGAGAATATATTGAGACCAAGCTGCTCATCGACGAATGGAGTCCAGAACAAATTGCTGGACGTCTTGCCCTGGAGGCTGATCTAACCAAAGTCTCTGCTCCTACCATATACAAATACATCCGTAGTCCTTATGGGCGGCAGCTAGCCTACGAGTTAGATCTCGCAAAGAAAAAACGCCGGAAGAGCAAAGCAAAATGGCAGCACAAGGTGACTCCTCTAGAGGATAGGATATTCATTGACCAGCGGCCCGAGGCAGCCAACACCAGGAGCCAGTTCGGACACTGGGAGGCAGACTTCATCGTCAGTGGCAAGCAGTACGGCTCGGCATCGCTTCTCGTTATTCACGAGCGCGTTAGCCGCTACACGCTCATCGCAAAGCTAACCGCCCGAACTGTGAGTGAGGTTGAGAATAGTTTTATTGAAGCCTTACCGTTCATTGGTAACTTCGAAAGCCTCACGCTAGATAACGACATTGCTTTCCAAAAGCATGCCCAGCTTTCTAAGCTCATCCAAGCGCCAATCTACTTCTGCAAGCCCTACCACTCTTGGGAGAAAGGTGGCGTTGAAAACGTTAACCGGTTGATTCGCCACTATATACCAAAGGGTTGTGACATTGCCCGCTTTACTGACCAGGATATCTGGAATATCCAACACAAACTCAATAACAAGCCAAGAAAAGTCCTCGGTTACAAGACCGCCAAAGAAGTCTTTGCATACTACCAGCAACAAGCCATACAAGACCACAAACACCACCAAAACTACCAGAAGGAGACATTTTATGCATAGTATTCTACGACAGCAAGAGGCTCAGTTTGTTGCAGTTGGGGGTTGTGGGTGCCTACTGCTTTCTTAGAGACATTATAAAACATCGGCACCTTCCACTATTAATCTTTCATATTAAAGATGACGTTTTGTTATGAAAACTAATAAACCAAGTATTCCAGTAGATGGAGCAGGGTAAAGCTATCAAAAGATAGTATGGTTTGGAATCTAAATAAGAAATAGCCTATAGAGATTGCTCTCTTGCTTAAGCTATATAACGATATGTCGTCTATTTCGCACCCGTCTTGCGTAGCACCACGCCGATCGTCTTGAATAGAATCTTAATATCTAGCCAGAAGCTCCAGTTTTGGGCATAAAATAGCTCAAGCTCGATCCGCTCATCGAAGCTCAGGTTTGAGCGCCCAGACACCTGCCATAGGCCCGTCACCCCTGACTTCACGCTGTGCAAGAGTGCCGTGCGGGCTGAACTAAACTTCACTTCTTGGGGTAGAATTGGCCGCGGCCCAACCAAGCTCAAATCACCACGAAAGACGTTAAAAATCTGAGGTAATTCGTCAAGTGATGTTGCCCGCAAAAAATTGCCAAAGCGAGTGATGCGTGGGTCGTGTTCGACCTTGCGATTTTTTTCATACTCTTCAGCCAGGTCGTCGCGGCCCATTGCACGGAATTCATCAGCCGCATCTTGCTTGCCATATTGTGCACCCATACTACGGAACTTGATGAGCTGGATTGGCTCGGAGTAACGGCTGAGGCGCTTTGAGATGTAAAAGGCTGGCCCGGGGTTAAAGATCTTTTGCAGGATGATGATGAGCATAAAGAGCGGTGCAAGGACAATGAGTAATATGCCAGAAATGATCGTATCGAAAATCCGTTTTGCAATCTCTCCCCAGCCAATGAGTGGTGTTTGACTGACGGTAATCATTGGGTAGCCAAGAAAAACATCGATGGTGTTCTTGCCGGTATAAAATTCTGGCTCGCCAGGGATGAAGTTGTATTGGATATGGTTGACCTGTGCGGCACCAAGCACTTTTTGATTCTTTTCTTCGTTTTCGTAGAGGTTGGTTTGGATAATGGTGTCGATCTTGAGCTCCTTGATCTGCGCAAGGGCAGGGTCAAGCGATGCAAAATGAACAACATCGAGCCCAGGTGGCACAAAGCGCTTGGGGCCAGCCATTGCCACAACACGAAAACCTGACTTGTAGGTAGTCGAGATCGACTCAGCGATGTCCCGCGTTGCCAGCGATGTCCCGATTACCATCACACGGTTCACACCATGGTTGTACTGGAAGAGCCAACTCCGCGTCAGACGAAACAATTCGCGCACCGTGCCAATTGCTAAGAACGAACCAAGAAAGACATACATTGCTACCAAGCGGGCTGGAAAGATATACATTCGTGTGCCGTACTCCCAGCCAATTACGAGCAGAATACCCATGAATGTCCCAAGCAGCAGTCGCCCCCATTCGACGAGTCGCCGGCTATAGACGCTCGCACTATAGAGCCCAAGCGAGGCATAGAGAATAATCCACACTGGCGCAATGACGACAAAGCCAAGCAAGTAGTCGCTGGCATAGACAGTATGGAGCAAATCACGGTGATCGATTTGCGTGCGGACATAGTATGCGATGAAAAACACCGCCATCAGCACCACAAAATCGAGGCCGATGAGAATGAGACTATAAAATTTCGTATTTTTTGACGGCATAACAACTGTTACTATAACACTTTTTACCGAAAGTTTGCTACACTAGAAAGAGATGAAGCGGTTATTGCGAGAAAAAATACCGGCTTGGTTTTTGTGTACGATATTTTTCGGACTGGCTATCCATGCGCCGCTGACCGTATGGGTGGGTACTCATTGGCCAGATTATGCGCTCTTTGTCAAGGCGTGGAAGGAAGTTTTGCTTCTCATTGTCTTGCTTCTTGTTGTTATCGACGTGACGCTACGTCGACAGTGGCAGCGTTGGCTGAGTGATCGCATTATTCAGCTTGCGCTCGCCTTTGCGCTGTGGCACAGCGTGGTGGCGCTGCTTGTGCCAACGTCTGGTTTGGCATTGCTATCAGGTTTATTGATTGACCTGCGTTTTGTGGCGCTTGGTGTGGCAGTCTATGTATTTGTGAGTAATTATCCGCAGTATCGGCGCTGGCTGCTGCGTATGCTTGGTGCGGGTGCAGTCGTCGTGATTGGCTTTGCAGCAGCGCAGCTTGTCTTGCCGCGTGATGTGTTGGTGCCGCTTGGCTATGGGCCGACGACGATCGAGCCTTACCAAACAGTCGACTCCAACAGTGCCTATGTCCGCATTAATAGCACGCTGCGTGGGCCAAATCCGCTTGGGGCATATGCAAGTACTGTCTTGACGCTTATCGTGGCGTATGGCGCATTGCAATGGCGGCGTATCTCGCATATGCGGCGTTGGGCGCTTGGTGGTATGGCACTGCTAGCGGCACTTGCCGTGTGGCAGAGCTATTCGCGGAGTGCGCTGCTCGCGGTGGCGGTTGGCGTTGGTATTGTTGCGATTGTCAGGGCATGGCGGTCGCAGGCATCTCGGCGTGTCGTGTTGTGGAGTGCTGGCGCAGTGCTTGGCTGTGGGGTGATTGTTGGTAGTATTGGCTACGCTAGGGATCCACACTTTATTGATAATGTTATCTTGCATAACGACCCAACGCATGGCCCCGCTCAAACATCCGACAGCGACCGAATAACTTCGTTGCAAGCTGGCCTAACGCGCGCCTTGCAGCAACCGCTTGGCACTGGCGTAGGAAGTACTGGCTCGGCATCGCTTCTTGGCAATGGGCAGAGCCTAATCATTGAAAACCACTATTTGTTTGTTGCTCACGAAATTGGTTGGATTGGATTACTATTATTAGTTGCATTAACCACTGGTGTACTGGTAAAATTATGGCATCGCCGGTCATATTGGCTGGCTTTCGGTAGTTTTGCTGGCGGAATCGGCTTAACTGTGATAGGATTGTTCTTACCAGTTTTTGTTGACGACACTGTGTCGATGCTCTGGTGGGGGCTGGCAGCACTAGCGATAACGGAGGATGGATTATGACAAGCCCAACGCGAAAACAACGTGAATTATTGACATTTATAGACACATTTATCAAGAGTAATGGCTATGGCCCAAGCTACCGCGAAATTATGCGTGCCTTCGACTATAAGTCGGTCAGTACGGTGGCGGCGCATGTCAACGGCTTGATTGTTCGTGGATTTTTGGTCAAGAAGGATAACTCGGCGCGTAGCTTGCAAGTGGTACCGCCCACTCAGAATGCTGCGGATGTTGTGGTAGCGCCAGTCGAGCAGGTGATTCGTGCAAAAATAAGCGCATTAGAGCAGCAGGACAATGCTGCTGATGATATTGCGGTTTTGCAGCGCGCACTAGAAATTTTGCAAAGCGACCAATCTTCATAGATGATATAATATCTACATGATGTACACTCCTCCGCGCGCGCAGCGTCCGTACCCCCGACGCCGCAAAGCAACTATTGCCGAGAAACTTCGTTTTGCCGATTGGCGTGTGCCGGTGCTGCGTATTCGCTGGACACGGCGCAAAACATATATCACCATTGGTATTATTCTTGGGCTCAATGTGCTGTTCCAGCTAGTGTATCCGAGTGATCGATTGCTGCCAAATGCGCGGATCGATGGTGTGTCGCTTGGCTGGCAGACAATGTCAGAAGCCACAGAAACGCTTAACCAGGCGTATCAAGAGCACTCTGTAAAGCTAGTGGGTGATGGCACAACCATCGCTTCACCGACGATTGAGCAACTCGCTATTACAGTAGACAACACCGACCGGCTTACGCAGGCGCAGTATCCCTTGCTGTGGCGAATTATGCCGTTGTCGTCGTTCTGGTGGCAGCCAGATGTGTCAAGCTCGCCAAAATTGACAACTACGACGCGTACTGAGCAATATATTACTCAGACGATCATGCCAGTCTGTAAGCGTGCACCAGTTAATGCGAGCCTCAAAGTCGAACATGGCAAGCTGGTGGTGAATCAAGCGCGGCGCGGTGGTGAGTGTCAGCGTGATGCGGTATCGCATAGCATTGGTGCGATTAGCCCCCGTCTTGTACAGGGCACGACCGTTGAAATTCCAATGCGCGGCATAGCCCCGGCTATTACAACCGATGCAGCGAAGGCGCTTGAGCAAAGAATTACGAAGGTTATCGGCAAAGGTGTCGCTCTTAAGGTAAACGACGAGACAGTGACACTGCCAGCGAATGAAGTTATTCAATGGGTTGTTACTCAGCCAAAGGATAAGACATTAGTAGCAAGCATTAGTGCATCACAGGCCTCCGGCTATCTCACAAAGCATGTCACGCCAAAGGTGAATATTGATCCAGGTACCACGAAAGTTGCCACGTACGATCTCACCGAAACGTCGCGTACAGATGGCAAACCAGGGCGCACGCTCGATATTGACGCAACTGCGCAGCAGCTCTCGGAGTTTATTAATCAAACACGCTCACAACCAGTCGCAGTAACGAAGACGGTGCCAGCCAAGGTAGAATATGACCGCAATTATAGCTCGACCGAAGACGGGCTTAACGCTCTTCTCAAACACTATGCTGAAGATCACCCAGGGACGTATGGTGTCTCATTCTTAGAAATTGATGGCAAGAAGCGCAATGCGAGCTACAATGGCAATAAGCAATTTGTCACTGCTAGTACGTACAAACTATTTGTTGGCTATAGCGTGCTTCGGCGCGAGCAGCTGGCAGGCTGGCGCTGGGAGGACAACCAAGTTTGCTTCAACAAAATGATTAGCCAGAGCGATAACCCATGTGCAGAAAATTACCTCAAGGTCATTGGCTATGACGTTGTGACAAAGGATGCCAATGACATTGGCTTCAAAGATACGACCTTCGCCAAGTCTGGTGGGCCATATACCACAGCAAATGACCTTGCACGCTTTATGGTGATGCTTGATGCGGGGCAGAACTTTAGCAGTGCCAACCGCGACCGATTTCTCTCTGCGCTCAAGGCTAATGTATATCGCAAAGGTATTCCTGCTGGCACGAATGGCACGGTGGCAAATAAGGTTGGGTTCTTGAATGGTCTCCTGCACGACGCAGCGATCGTCTATGACTCGAACGGCAAATATGTGCTCGCCATCATGACAGACGGCAGTAGTTGGAACAATATTGCTGAGCTAACTAAGCGGATCGAACAATTCCGCAGCCAGCCATAGCATAAAATGCTTATTTTGCGGCGTGACTCTTGACGAACCACCCCTTCAACCGGTATACTTACAGAGTAATCCGGAGTAGCTCAGTGGTAGAGCGGGTCGCTGTTAACGATTAGGTCGCTGGTTCGAGCCCAGTCTCCGGAGCCACGATGCATGGTAAAGACCGATGAAAATCGGTCTTATTTTATTAAAACGTATATCGCCCTTGAGTCGCAAAATTCAAATACCGAGAGACTAACCTAACCCTAGTAGCAGACAAGCGAGCTTACACTATAGTGTAAGCTCAACGACGACTGGGTAGTGGTCTGACGCTCGGTCTGATAGTGGTGTTTTGACAACATTGTATGAGGTTAATGCAGGCTGCAGATCCTTCGAGACAAAGATATAGTCAAGCCGGCTGGTTGGGTGATCAGGGTGTGGTGGCAGTGGTGTTGGAGCCGTCGAGGTTGCGTGTTGTTGCAAAGCAGCTGCTGTATCGACAAGGCCCGCCTGTGCCATAAAACGAGTGACATCATGAACAATTGTGCCATCACGAGTAAATTTGCGCGTCAAGTTTGCATCGAAAGAATCTACTATATCAGGCGGATATGTATCATAAAACGAGAGTGAATTACAGTCACCCATAACGACAGTATGAGTACTATTCTCACCAATATGGTTAATAAGCCGGTGCACCTCTTGCAGCCGGTCAGCTTCGCATCGCGGTGAGAGATGAAGGCTACCAATGGAGAAAACATGATTATCGACTTGAACGCGGCTTACTAAGAGTGATCGACTACACGGGTAGAGCAATGTTGCATCCAGGATAGGATATTTTGATAGCAAGGCAGTATGATACCACGACCCATCACCACAGAGTGCAAGGTGAGTATGCGGCATAGCGGTTTGTTCTGCGACGTATGCAAGGCGTTTTCTTGTGTTGTTCTCGAAGCCGTTTGCTTCGTTAAGTGTCAGGATGTCTGGCTTTACTTCGTTGATAACTGCAATGACGTCATCGATCGTCGTCTCGGCACCATTGTAGATGTTGTATGTCATGAATGTTAATTTCATACGAAGAGCCTCCTCTATTACTCATTAATTTAATCACGATTTACAGCTTGGTATAACCGCTCGGCGTGCATCATTACTACACTGGCGGTCGAAGGGCGGATATTCATAAAGATACGCCATGGGTTGCGAGTTGATATTGCATTAGCGCGTGGGAGGGCGAGTGGTTGTAGGCCGTGCTTGCCCGTCAGTGCGGCGATCCACGCCAGGGGTGTCTTGCCATAGAGGCCTTCTTCGCTCGCAGATCCGTCCATGCGCCATGCAGCGTAGGTTTGAGTAATAGTGGTGGTGTCGTCTGGGTAGAGAAGATAGCGCTGGGCGTTGCTACGGGCAAGCATGTCATTGGCATATGGAGGGGTATCCACACCAGGTGCAACGATAGCCGTAAAGACATCGAGTGGTGTGCCATTTGCCTCTGCCGCGGCGTTGATCATATGGAGAGCAGTGAGTACGGCATAGTCTTGGTCTGGCGATGAGGTCGTGGGGTCGATGGCGGTATTGGCGCGGTAGAGTACATCACCACCGGTGTCGATGCCACAAATCGCATCAGCTCCCGTCTCGCGGATGAGGAGCTGTAGGTCGTGGGCAATCTGCTCCGGCTCGATTGAGTTAAGCAGATAAACTGGTGCGATTGTCTCATCCTTGGCAATAATATCCTCAAGGAAGCGCCAGTCACCAACTCTGGTTGTTTCCTCTGTGATTTCTACAGTTGCGTCACCAATCTGCCGGCCAGTATGAGCAAGCTGCTTGTTGTTATCGGCGGCGAAGTTGCGCACCGACACAATGGCTGTAGGCTGCACGGCATGGTGCTGCTGATGCAGCTTGCTCAGCATAGCAGCCTGGATACCATCCGAGCCACCACCCATCCCAAGGTAGATGATCCGCTTGCCACGTAGTTGTTCAGGGTCGAAGGCTGGAAGCGAATCAATAGCAAGCTCGGGTGTGTCCTGATATGTTGGCACAAGCATCTCACCGCTGTGGTGGAAGCGCAGCTCTGCCTGGTGTGGATCAAGTGTGCCTTGGTTGGCAGCTTGGGCGATGGTGCTGAGGTCTGCCGTGACGACGCCTGTCTCGCCTGCTTTGCGCGCTGCTTTGTCGGCAATGTGTGCCTCTTGCAAGACGTGAGCAAAGTAGGTGAGCGCCGTGCCGAGGCTATGATGTTTCTCAAGCCCCTTTAGCAAGGCTGGGCCGTAGTAAGGCAGAGTCGCGCGCTGATGAATGCCATCATTGCTAAGCTCTTGAGCGAGGATAGCTTGCACAGGGCCAGGTAGCGTATCTAGCGCCTCGGTCAGTTGCTGATACTCCTCTGGTGTATCGTAGCGTAACATACACGCAAGGCGCACGGTGTGGGTGTGTGCTTGGCCGCTGATGAGCTGCTCAATGGCATCGTTATCGAGGCCAAAGCGCTGTGCTCGCTTGGCGAGGTAATGGCTATAGCGCGCTTCGTCGGTCGAGAGGGTGTTATCGGTCAAGGCATCGCAAGCTGCTGCCATTTGGTTGTATAGAGGAGAAGTGAGGAGTAGAGAACTCTCGGCATTAACGTGGCCCAGCGCACCAGCAATATCAAACAGTGTATGCATGATATAGAGCGAGCGCACTGGCTCAGTACTCTCTGCAAAGCCTGCCAGCGCTGCCGCTGGTGCTTCGGCTTGGATAAACTGGCCAAGATTGAGTTCTGTGTTGATGACATCGCGTATGATCGTTTGGTCTGCTTCGCTTAATTGGCTGAATGTCGGTAATAACTCTGTGCGCTTTGCAGCGTAATCTGGCTTGAGCAAGCGGCGCAACACCTCGTCATGATCAACCGAATCAGCGGCGTCCTCGCCCATCACGGCACTCGCAAGCGCTTGATTCTTGCCCAAATCATGAATCAGCATAATATAGCGCATTACATTGGCACTGTGTTCGCCAGGCAAGTTGCTTGCAACCCACTGATGAAATTCTTCAAATTCTTCGCGCGTGAGGCGATTGGCGTCGCTCTGGGCGGCGGTCAGTTTGTGATAATTCTCATCACCACCATAATATAGGTAGTTCATAACGTTGAGTGAGCAGACAGTTCGTTGATATTCTGCGCGCTGATTGGCTGCTTCGTCTGCCCCTTGTGACTCTGGTGAGGCTTTGATATGTTCGCCGATCAGCAGCTTCGCCTCAGGAAGCTGCAGGACGTCAAGCCGCTGCTCTAGATTGAGTGGACTTGAAGAGGGAGAGGTGTTGTTAGGAAGAAATGGTTGTTGCATAGCATTAGTGTAGAGGATTACACAGCGGAATGGTAGCATGAGCGGTTTATAAAGACCCTACTGCTTATATTGAGAATATGACTCGCCAGCGCTGAGGGGATGGCCAAATAGGTTCTTGACCGTGACAAATCTGTACCCTTGCTTTTGTAATGCATCGAGGATGCACGGCACGGCATCGACGCTGGTTTTGTGGATATCGTGCATGAGAATAATCGCACCAGGTGCGGCATTGGCAACGGCACGGCTGCAGACAATTGCTGCATCGTGATCGGCCCAATCACGTGTATCGATTGACCACATAATGGCTGGCATAGTAAGCTGCTGGAGCTGCGCACGCACCTTGTCATTCATGCCACCATATGGTGGACGGACCATTGTTGGTGTCACGCCAGTAGCTGCAGCAACAGCACTGTTTGTACTCTCAATCTCTTGGCGGATGACAGCTTCGTCGCGCTTAGGGAGGAGTGGATGATTCCACGTGTGGTTGCCTATTTGGTGTTTGTGTTGAACTGCTTGCTGGAGCGCGATACTGTATGGTGCAACATTTCGCCCCACCACAAAGAAGGTTGCCTTAGCATGATAGCGATCAAGATACTCGAGTAGTGTTTGTGTATATAACCCAGGCCCATCGTCGAAGGTGAGTGCAATACAGCGATAACGCACGCAGTCGGTTGTTGATGATAATGCTGACGGTGGAATATCAAAAAGCTTCTTGGTGGTTGGGTTTTGGACAAAATGGCTGAGTTGCTTGATTGGCAATTTCAGGCTAATGATTCCATCTACACCAATACCAAGCGAGCGTTTATCGAAGAGAAAGCCAATTGTTTTTCGATCGTGTACTAAAAAGTTCGTGATAGATTCTGGAGTAATGACTCCCGCTACTTTTACTGGCTCTGCATGCGGGTAGCGCTGCTGCACCTGTTTACGTAGAGCAATAACAATCTCATTTATCCCTGCGATTGATGTATCAACGAGGGCAGACGATGTAATTGGCTGGCCGCTCATTTTATCGAATGTCCAGTAGTGAACCGTGTTGGTTGGCAGAGCATGAGGTATAGTAGTACGGATAAACACAGCGAGAGAAATCGTCGTGTCATCTTGGTGAATAATGCGATAGGTAATAGTGTTGCTTCGAGCTGCTATAGTAGTTGAAGCTGTTTGTTGAGATGGAATAGTATTGTCGATGATTGTGGCAACTGTTTTGTCTATGTTGGCAATACCTGTTTGTGGATAGGTAACGATTGTTTGGTGTGATGCCGATTGATGCTTGATGATTCGTGAGCGAATAGCACCATGAGGAGATAGTGTGTAAGTGTGCGTTGTTGATGGTGGTATATGTGTGATGTGTGATGATTTTTGTGATTGTTGGCCATACCAAAGTGAGCAGATTAATAGACTAGTAATAATAAGACAGAGCCATGTATAAAAAAAGCCGCGAGGTTTTGTAGGTGTTGTACTACTTTCAACACCTGGATAAACTTGAGCATCTGTCTCTTCCACCTTATAGAACATAGCTATATTGTAGCGCGAACCGAGGTAAGAACAAAATGGGATAAGCGAAGTCTGATACAAAAGACATTGTAAAATAAAATATGTACTGCTCTATGTTCATTGTAAAATACCCCAACGGGGTATTTTGCAATGAACTATTAATAAATATCATTCATAAAATAAGATACATTGCTACATACCCTAATGAGTTAGAAGCCTTTTCTAACAGATGATGATATAATATAAAAACAAGAGTGAATTACTTGAGTTAGATATAGTTAAGCGAAATCTTGAAAACAACGCTACAGAAAGGAGAAAATATGCGACATCTTTTTATTACACGTGGAATTCCTGGATCTGGTAAAAGCACCTTTTTGCAATCTGCTGGGCTTGGCCCATATACACTATCTCCTGATACTCTGCGCCTAGCGTATAGCAGCCCAGTGATGAATGATGCAGGGCGCATCGTTATGCCATATCAGGATGATCGACGGGTGTGGCAGCAGCTTCACGAGTTGCTTGATATGCGTATGGCTCGCGGTGAGCTCATTGTGGTTGATGCAACACATACAACAAGCTCGTACTTTCAGCAGTATGGACAGCTTGCGCGGAAGTATCGCTATAAGCTGTACGTTATAGATTTTGCGGATGTACCGCTTGCGGTCTGTCTAGAGCGCAATCGTCAGCGTGCACCACATAAGATAGTCGATGATGTAGTTCTCGAGAAAATGCACGCTCGTCTCTCCACATGTGCCATACCAAAACAATACACTGTCATACAGCCAGCGGCAGTAAAAGAGCTTATCGCATCGTATCAGCAACCGATTAGTTTGAGTCAGTATGAGCATATTCATCATATTGGTGATATCCAAGGATGCTATACGCCACTGCGTGAATGTTTTGAGCAGCATCCCTATACCGAGCACGATTATTATATCTTTACGGGAGATCTACTTGATCGTGGCACAGAGAATGCAGAAGTGTTGCAGTATGTGTGTGATAATTTTGTCGACAAGCCAAATGTGACGTTTATTGAAGGTAACCATGATGGTTATATTTGGCAATGGCTTACTCACCAGCCGATAAGAGCGCGAGAGTTTAATGGTCGAACTCGAGCACAGCTAGAGCGTGCCAATATAGACAAGCGTGCCGTCAGTCGCTTGATGAACTCTATGCAAGATTGCCTCTACTACACATGGCATGATAAGCGAGTATTTGTGAGTCATGCGGGAGTGAGCAATTTACCAGAGAATCCTCTGCTGCTTGCTAGTCAGCAGTATATTCGTGGTGTGGGGCGCTATGATCAGGTTGGTGCTATCGACGATGCTTTTGTTACTCATACCCCTGATAGTGTCTATCAAGTACATGGTCATCGCAACGCTCAGAATTATCCAGCGCAGTATAATCAGCGGTGCTTTAATCTCGAGGGCAAAGTGGAGTTTGGTGGCACACTACGGGTTGCGCGGCTTGCCGAGAAGGGCTGGTCGGTCGTTGAGATAAGCAACCAATCGGCTGAAGGCCTCCTCCACCCAGAAAACGCACCGCTCATCCATAGTCTACGCACCAATAAACTGATTAGCGAGCGATCACTGCCGGGTAACATTAGTTCATTCCACTTTAAACCAAAGGTGTTTTATGATAAAAAATGGACAGCGCAAACAGTGCGAGCCCGTGGACTATTTATGAATACGCTCACAAATGAGATTGTGATTCGTGCCTATGACAAATTCTTCAATATTGGTGAGCGACGAGAAACTGAATTTGCTGCGCTCAAAGATCAACTTGTTTTTCCAGTGCGTGCCTGGGTGAAGGAGAATGGCTATCTTGGTTTGGTAGGCTATGATGCGACACTAGGTGACCTCGTCTTTGCGTCGAAAACAACAACGGAGAGTGATTTTGCTGGATGGTTTCGTCGCTTATTTTTGCAGCGCTATGGTAAGCATGTTGATGTGATTCGTCAGTATCTTGCCGAGCACAATGTCTGTTTGGTCTGCGAGGTGATACTCCCGACAGAGGACCCACACATTATCGAGTATGCACAAGACCGGATTGTTTTGCTCGATATAGTGCATCGTCAGGCGAAATTTGCCGCAGTTGACCAAGTTGAGCGTGAGCGATTTGCGGCTATGTTTGGCATGGAAACCAAGCGGCTTGCGGTGACGCTCCAGACGTGGGAGGAGTTTGTGACGTGGTATGAGCAGGTGCAGGGGCTTGACTATTTGTATGATGGTGTACCGATCGAGGGCTTTGTCATAGAGGATGCTCAGCATTGGCAGGTCAAAGCAAAACTCGATTATTATTCATTTTGGAAGCGGATGCGTGGTGTGCTTGATGGACTTAAGGCGGGCCGTAGTCCAAAGCGTGCCGCTGCCTACCCGCACCCCGAGTACGCAGCGCGCGTCATTGCCTATATGCAGGGCATCCCTATTGACGCATTGGCCCAGATGTCTATTATCGATGTTCGTCGTCGCTGGCAGCGAGAGCAAGAAAAAGCCGTATAGTCGTATTACCAACCCTACCCTTCGCGGTATAATAGAAGCATGAAAATGATTCGTTGGCTGGCAAAGCGGTGGCGCCGCGTTGCGGTAGTGGCTGGGGTGCTCGTTGGGCTGGCTGCACTTCGCCTTGTATCGGCACAAACAGGGCAGTGGTCGCTACCTGATCGATTGCAAGACTGGATAACGCTGAGCTTGAGCGTGATGATCGAGGCACTGCCATTCGTCATGCTGGGGATCTGCATTGCAATTATAGTGCAGGTGTGGCTGCCGGCTGAGCGCTTGCTTACCTATCTGCCGCAGCAGCCATTATTACGCCGAGCTTGTTTGTCGCTCCTTGGTATTGCGCTGCCAGTCTGTGAGTGTGGCAATGTCCCCTTAGCTCGTGGCCTGTTAGCAAAAGGGCTCACGCCTAGTGAGTCTCTCGTGTTTTTGCTTGCTGCACCAATCCTCAACCCAGTGACAATCATCACAACGCAGCAAGCATTCGCTGGCGATATGACCATTCTCTGGGCGCGAGTGTTTGGTGGCTTCGCTATTGCTAATCTTGTTGGCTGGGTCTATGCACGTCGCCCGGCGGAGGAGTTGTTGACCAATACGTTTGTTGCTTCGTGCCAGGCAGATCATGTGCAGCAGAGCAAGCGAGTAGCAAGCCTTGCGATATTTCGACGTGAGGTGCAGGCGATGCTACCAGCCTTGGTAGTTGGTGCAGGGCTCGCGGGTCTTGTGCAAGTGCTGGTGTCGCGCGAGGTATTGGTATCGCTGGGGAGCCAGCCAGTATGGTCGGTAATTGCAATGGTGGCACTGGCATTTATCGTCTCAATTTGCTCTAATGTTGATGCGTTCTTTGCTTTGGCATTTCGCCAGACCTTTATGACCGGGGCGCTTGTAAGTTTCTTGACCTTTGGCCCAATGATCGATATCAAGATGCTGAGCTTGCTGCGCACGACATATCGGCCAAGTGTGCTGTTTCAGGTGAGTGCACTCGTTGGACTGGCATCGATAACATTGGGATTGGTGGTGAATTATGCGTTTTAGGCTATTCTTGTCCCGAGTTGCACAGCAACAAGGTATACTACTCCTTTTTGTCATTGCCGTGGCGACGCTGTGGTTAGCTGTGACTGGTCGTTTGACACTCTATATTCATCAGCGGTATATCGTCTTTACGACTGGTATGGCAGTGGTTGCTCTTGTGATGGCGAGTGCGAGTGTTATTACGCAATCACGTGCCCACCAGCAGACACACTTCGTTTGGTGGCGTCGCGCTACCGCGTGTGTGATGGTGTGTATGGTCGCAGGCATGGCGCTACTTGTCCCACCGACAGCACTAACGACAACAACTGCCACGCAACGTGGCATCAACAAAGGGGCGGTAACTCGGCTATCTACAGACAAGCTATCGCAAGCATCTATCTTTGCTCAGCGAGATTATTCACACCTCACGATTAAAGAATGGGCAGGGTTACTCGCGCAAACGCATGATAGCGCATTTTATCGTGGCAAGACAGTCAACTTGACAGGGTTCGTCACGCCAGATACAGCGGATTCGCAAATTTTTTATGTGTCTCGATTTGTCGTGACGTGTTGTGCGGTTGATGCACAGGCGGTTGGCGTGCCAGTCTATGCACCTGGGTGGCGTGAGCGCTACCAGCCCAATAGTTGGGTAACGGTAACGGGTGACTTTGCCGCACATCCACAGCGACATCGTCAACAGCCGGTCGTCATCATGCCGCGTTCGGTTACGTCAACCACCCAGCCAAAGGAGCCCTATGAATACTAAAATCTGGCAGTGGGTGCGTCAGCGATGGCGATTCTTGCTTGTTGCGATTGGATTATTAATTACACTGAGTGTGCTCACGGTCCTGAGTTATCAACAGGGCCCGCGCTTGCGTCATGCAGTGCTGGCAGACGACCCGAATATAGGCTACCAGACAGTGCAACTGCAGTTTAATCAGCCAGTCAAGCCGATTGAAGCTCATGCAATACGAATCTCGCCGCGCGCAGACTTTACTGTTATAACAAACAACGCAACTGTAACGATTCAGTTCCGACATCGTTTGCGAAGTAACTCGCAGTATCACGTGGCGATCGATCAGGTAACTAACGCCTATACCCAGCAGCTCGCAGCAGCCAGTTACCGCTTTGATACGCCACCAGCACAGCTCTATTATCTCAAGCGCCGCGATCTTACAGAGACAAAAGCAGAATTCTACGTCGCACAAGCGACGGATGCTATCGTGCAGATGAATCTGGCAACAAAGCATGAGAAGACACTTTACCAAGCAGCACATATTATCGACTATGCAGTAGTAGGCTCTCGTATCGTTGTCCATACAATGAATGATGCAACAACCAGTGAATTGCATCAGGTTGATAGAGAGACTGGTGCTGTATCGCCGTTATCGTTGCCTGGTAAGGGTACAGTGTCTCGTCTGCGAGCGATGGATAATGGAACGGTAGGGTATCTCTTTGCAAAGGCGGACAGCAAAGAAAGGAGCACTAATCTCATCGTGCATGATATTGTAGCGCAGCGTTACTACACTATACATGGCCTTAATGGGCAGCCATTACCAGTGTATGATTGGCGCTCAGTATCACGTGGTGCAGCAGTTGTGGTGCGAACTCGCGGTGATGATGTACTGCTTATTGACCCGACTGGCAAGCATGCTATGCAGCCGCTTGGCCAGGCAGCAGTGCTTGGCGATGTATCATATGATGGCAAGAATATTATCATGATGAAAACGGGGGATGGGTATTTTGCACTCAACTTAGAAACTAGCAAAAAATCACCCATTACTCACCAACAAGGAAACGACGTCATATCATTAGCTGCCTTCTTACACACCCGCAGTGGCTATAGTATGGAGATAACGAGTGTTAATCAACAGCACATATTGCAGCGCCAAACAATACTCACCTATCCAGCCAAACGAGTGATTCATCAGACAACACCTCCGGCGTATACAACGAACATCACTGTATCACCAAACGATCAGTACACCGCCATTGAGCAAAAAAGCACCGCTGATAACTCCACCAAAACACACATTATCGATAATAAAACTGGCCATATGGTGCACACACTCGATGGTAAGACAGTGATTTGGTTATAAACAGATATTGTAAATCAAGCCTGAAGCTGCAGTGAACCTATATTGTGAGAGTAGAGGGTTACATCTGCGCCACAAACCAAAATACCTAATTGGTGTTTGCACAATGTTCTGGTATACTATAAAAGGTATAGCATGAAGGGAGAGATGCCAATGCGAATGCGCGACAGACGACCAAGTGACCGCCCGCGGGAGAAACTTGCGCGCGATGGAGCGGCTCGCCTGAGTGACCTCGAGCTCCTTATGGCAATTATCGGCAGTGGTAATGCGCAAGCTGACGTTGGCAAAATTGCGCGCTGTGTACTTAAAGCCTTGCGCACGCATGGAGGTGACCTGACTCATGACGAACTCTCCAAGATAACTGGCCTTGGTGCGGCTAAGGTGACAGTGATTCTCGCGAATTTTGAGCTTGCACGGCGCTATCTGCTCAAAAGTGACCAGCCTATCATTGATGAGCCAAGCAAAGCAGCAGAGCAACTTACCGATATTCGCGACAAACGACAGGAGCATTTTGTCTGTTTAACGCTCGATGGAGCACATCGTTTGATTGCTAAACGCACGATTACCATTGGCACACTAACTGCTAGTTTGGTGCACCCACGAGAAGTCTTTACAGATGCAATTGCCGACCGAGCAGCGGGGATCATTGTGGCGCATAATCATCCTAGTGGGCAGCTTATCGCAAGCCAGGCCGATCGAGAGACGACGCAGCGCCTGGCTGAGGCGGGTAAGCTGCTTGGCATCCAGCTGCTCGACCATCTCATCGTTACGAAACACGACTATATATCGATCATCACCGAAACATAAGGAATGACCCGTTAGCACTCTTGCAATTAGAGTGCCAATTGGCTATACTAAGACAGATATGGCGAAGCGAGATTATTATGAGGTGCTTGGTGTTGCCAAAAGCGCCAGCGATGATGACATAAAGCGGGCATTCCGCAAATTGGCAGTGAAGTACCACCCAGATAAAGCGGGTGGGAGTGAAGAGAAGTTCAAAGAGATCAACGAAGCGTATGAAGTTCTCAAGGACAAGCAAAAGCGCCAGCGGTATGACCAATTTGGCCATGCCGGCGTTGGTGGCGCTGCCAGCGGTGGTGGTGGCAACCCATTTGCTGGCTTTGGCGACTTTGGCCAGGGGCAGAATATCCACTTTGATTTTGGTGATGGTGGCTTGGGAGATATCTTTGGCCAGTTCTTTGGTGGCGCTGCTGGTGGCAGTGCAAGCCAAGGTCCGTCGCGCGGTCGTGATGTTGAGACGAGTGTAACGCTCGAATTTGAAGAAGCGATCTTTGGTAAAGAAGTTGCCCTTGCACTAACGCTTGATGACGAATGCGAGCATTGTCACGGTAGTACCGTCGAACCCGGCTCAAGCCTTAAGAGCTGTCCAGATTGTAAAGGCACTGGCCAACGTGTGCGGACGATGAACACAATGTTTGGCCCCATTCAGCAGGCGGTAACGTGTGAGACGTGCCAAGGCCGGGGGCAGATTCCTGAGAAAGCCTGTACAGTCTGCCAGGGTAGCGGTGTACAGCGCCGCGAGCAGACGATTACCGTCAAGATTCCCGCTGGTATCGATAATGGCTCGACGATTCGTCTCCGTGGTCGTGGCGAAGCTGTAGGTGGTGGCAGTAAGGGTGATCTCTATGTGCAGGTGCGGGTCAATCCACACAAGACGTTTAGCCGCGAAGGTGATGTAATCCTGAGTGAAGAGCATATTGGTATGGCAGATGCAGCGCTCGGTGCCGAGCTCGACGTTAAGACGGTCGATGGGACGATTACAATGAAGGTGCCAGCTGGTACGCAATCGGGCACCGACTTCAAGCTATCTGGCCATGGCGTGCCGCACATGCGAAGCGACAAGCGTGGTCCCCATATTGTGACAGTAGTGGTCGACACCCCAACTAAACTAAACCGCCGCCAGAAGGAAATCCTCCGCGAGTTTAATGACACATTAGGGCGGAAGGGGATATTTGGGTTGTAACTCCAGGTAGGTACTGGTGTAGAATTAAACTACTTGTGGTGAAGGGTTTGATTCTAACCTGTTTGCTGGGTGGTGTAACTTTGCTAGATCATTTCAAAATTCGATAATGGAAACGTGGCTTTGCTCACAGTGCTCTGCAAATATAAGAGAAAGAGTCTTGATTTATACGGTGGTTTATTGCTAAAATAGCCTCACTATGATGACGAGCCATACTCTCGAGGATAGACCACTTCCATCTCATGATATGCAGGCGAAAGAAGCTCGGCGTAGCCAGAATAGCTCCGTCGATATAGATCCTGAAGTGTTCCGAGGAAAGTACCAGGAGCTTGTCGAGCGATCACCGAAAGTCATTGAATCACTTGTTCCCGATCAAGAAAGCAAAGAAGCGGCAATTGACAGTCTAATTACAGGTAGTGCCACGTCTTTTCAACAAAAGTATCCAGTCATTGCGGAGTATTCCGACGAAGATTATACAACCATACAAGATACTACAGAAGCGCTGATATCTATGGCCGAGTCTATGTCAGAGCCAGAGAGGACAGTCTATCTCCAGGCGATTGAGGCTCGCAAGCAAGAGGCGAACTTGATAGTAGCGATGAGGGATTATAAAGCAGCAACAGACCCAATAGCAAGAGAAGCAGTAGCACAGCGTTTTATGGAGATAAATATTACGCTCTATGGTGAGCCAGATAAGACAACATATGAGTCATTACTCGGCGAAAAAATTGCCAACATCTTTCATAAAAAGCGTAGTCAAAGCGCTGAGATAATCTTTCAGGAGCTTCGGAATCTTCTTCCAGAAAATGTACTAGATGGTACACGTGTACAAGATCGATTTCGTCCATCTACTGAGACCATGAGATGGATGAACGAAGTTGTTCATGGATTGTATGATAATATGCTTCGACATGTTGATAGCTATGTAGAAGCGCATAAATCGGAGCTTCAAATAGAATCACACGATGAGACGGTTATAAAAATCCAGCCGACACACCTTCAAGATATCTTTCGGAATATCTTGACTGAGGAATTCCTTGCGTCATCCAAAGAGCCTGAAGAAAGTAGCCAGACAGGTGATATACAACAGGATGCACAAGCTGCGACAGACTGGGATAATACCGAGACGAGAAGTGCTGAGAAAGATACGGATTGGAAGATTGAGGTGACAGAGGCAAAATCAATCAATGTTGATCCAGACACAAGACATATCAGAATACCCCAAGACCGAGAAGCTATGTCTGTTAATGAAGTAAAACGACTAGTTGTGCACGAAATAGGTGTGCATGTCTTAACGCGAATGACTGGTGGTTCGACAAACCTTGAGCCGCTCGCACAGGGCTTAGCTGGTTTTAATGATACGCAAGAAGGGCTTGGGAAAGCAATGGAACACGCCCTTGAAGGAGAATATCAAGAAGCTGGTATAGATCACTATATTACTGCTGGGCTTGCCTATTTTGACAACAAGGACTTCAAAGGCGCTTATGATGTGATGAAGTGGCGTCTCAAACTTCTCGAGAGCCTCAAGCCTGATCAAACACCAACACAAGCACAGATTGACAAAGCTAAGCAATGGGCAGCAAACACAACAATGCGTATCTACCGGGGTACTGATGATCTGCCACTCTTTAAGGATCTCTGCTATTACAATGGGTCGAAAGAGGTGTGGGAGTATCTAGAGAAAATTTGTGGTGATGATTTGCAGCTGAGTTTATTATTAGCTGGTAAAATTAATACTTCGAAGAAGCACCAGAGAGTCATACTTGAATCACATAGTACTTAAACTAAATACAAGCAATGAAAGTTCAATACGATAAAAGTTTAAAGATAGCAGGCGTTAGTATACAGCCATGGGCAAGAATTGGACCTGAGCAGTGGTTTGATAATTACAAAATTGCTTCATTAGTTGACTGG
This sequence comes from uncultured Candidatus Saccharibacteria bacterium, assembly GCA_963545865.1. Taxonomy (GTDB): domain Bacteria; phylum Patescibacteriota; class Saccharimonadia; order Saccharimonadales; family Saccharimonadaceae; genus Saccharimonas. The sequence goes on along the minus strand of CAUUJX010000001.1, from coordinate 35,724 downwards.
AATATGCGCAGTCAGAATGTAGAGCACATGGATAGTCTCGCTTATGTGCGCGATCAGTGCGAGAGACCTTATACAGGTGAACTGACTACACAGGCTCTTTTGCAAGACTCAATATTCCAAGATATGGTAATAACTCATTTGCCCGAGTACCATATTTTTACGTATAAACCTTTTGTAATTCCTGAGCGATTGAAACAAAGTAGTTTGCAATTTTTGCCTAGCAACGATATGTACGCGTTGGCTCAGAAGTTTGAGAATAAATCATGGTTTCGGCGTATTTTTGCAGAGCGTCTTTGTAACATTCCATCACATAAAATATACCCTTGGCGAGAAATGTTATCGGATGAGGAATATTTTTCTAATCTCTGTGATGGACGCAGTAAGATTGTTTTGCAAGATGCTGCACTTGGTGGAGGGAAGGGGTCGTTTATTGTCGATAGCTTCGAGTCGTTCTGTTCTGCAATAAATACAATGCAAAATAGCAATGGTTTGGTTGGTGAGGTAGTTGTATCAGACTATATTGCTGATGGCCATGATTGGTCGGTGCAGGGCGTTGTAACGCGCTACGGGGTCTTCATAGGGCCAGTGCAGCGACAGATTATTGCAGACCCGAATTTATCAAATACAAGTATTCCTGGTACTGAGAAGTTTTGCGGTATTGAAATATTAGCAGATGATCAACACACGAGGCAGAGTAGTCAGCTAACGAAAAATGCACGCGTTATAGGCCAGGAATTATACGATAGAGGATATCGTGGTATTTTTGGTGTTGATTCTTTGGTGACGGATGATACAGTGTATACTATCGAAGTTAACGCACGCATTACGGGTGCTACACCGCTTCTTACAATGAGCTATAATGCAAAGAAGCATATCCCCTTCTACCTTCTTCATATCTTAGAGTTAACGAATGCCAATTATATTATTGAGGATAGTTCATACAGTAATGACTATAATGATTGCGCGCTGATGGTTCTCTATCAACGAGACAGTGAGACAGGTGTCGCTGACAGTCCTCGGTCGGGATTATATAATGAAAAGATGCAAATCATAGGCGATATAATGTCATTCGATAGGTCTTCTTCTGCAAAACAGGTTTTTGTACAGGATTATACAAGGAGCGAGAGGTCTATTGAGCAAGGGTCTCGATTGGCGTCTATATTTACTAATTTTCGTGTTATGGATGAAGAGGGTATGCTTATGAGAGAATCAAGAAATATTATTGATATAATTGAAAATAGTTCGAAGTAAATAAATGTATCGCTATGAATATGGAGCAAGAAAGCAAGAATAGTATCAAAAAAGCGGACCTGTCACGGTATGGCATTACTCCTCGATTACTAATGAAGGAGGCGCTCCGAAAAGGGTACCAGGTCACAACAGTTCCAGGTCGTTTAGCAACATCACGTGTGGTGCGCTGTGAAAAGGACGGCAAAGAGCTTTACTTTTATAATCTTAATACTGCACTAAACCCTTCATATGCAGTTCAGGTGAATGAGGATAAGATCTGGACGAATAACATATTACACCAATCGCATATACAAACACCAGATACATATCCATTAAAAATAAATAGACCCGAAGACGTGGTAATTGACGATACACTTCGAAAAATGCTAGAGTCTTATGAGCGTCTTGTTGTCAAATCTGCTACAGCAAACTACAGCAATAATGTTCTTGTTAACGCTGGTGATAAAGAAGGTTTGCTTCGTGCAATACACCATGTATATCAGAATAGTGGTGGACAACCTGATATAATTGTTCAGCAAATGGTTTTTGGGCAAGAATATCGCTTCTTAGTGTTAAATAAAAAAGTCATTGCAGTAGCATATCGTCGACCACCATATGTTGTTGGAGATGGAGTATCAACAATACGAACCTTGATAAGTAAAAAAAATAATAATTGCTCAAAGCATGGCAACAGACACGCTAGTTTAGTAGCAAAAATAGACATTGAAGATGTGTCGAGACATAAAGGTGCTCACTTTTTGCAGCAAGTTCCTGAGAAAGGTTGTATTATTGAGGTTTTAGATACATTGAATCTGAGCAGGGGAGGTGAAGCAGTTGATGTCACGAGTTATGTGTCTGATGAACTCAAAACTATAGCAATTCAAGCAGCATCAGCGTGTTTTCTTGGTATTGCTGGTATTGATATTGTAACGGGTAACATTAGTGGTGATGGAAATGATAGCTATGTCGTAAGAGTGAAGGCGTCTCCAGAGATACGAATGCACCAGTTTCCAACAGAAGGCAAACCTCGGAATGTTACACGAAAACTATTTCATGCTATTGAAAGAACGGCGCATCCTATTGGCAAAAAGATAGTTATGATTGGCCGAGTTGAAAAGGTTGCTTTGCCTGATCTTGTTAATGAAAAATTTAAAGCTCGGATAGATACAGGAGCAACAGTCTCGTCTATATGGGCAAGCGATATTCGGGTTGATAAGACAGGCCTCTACTGCAAACTATTTGGTGAAGGCTCTCCAGTGTATACTGGTGAGGAGTTGCATTTTTCTGAGTATTCCATGCGCTCTGTTCGGAGTTCGAATGGTTATGAGGAATTGCGGTATCAAGTTGTCATTAATGTAAGTTTGGCAGGAAGGCGAGTGAAAGCAAAAGTTACACTAGCAGACAGATCGGGGCAGATCTACCCAATGCTGATTGGAAGAAATATTTTGCGTAACAAATTCATCGTTCATGTTGCAGAGGGTGATATTGATAAAAAGGCCGAAAGTAGTAATCGTCAAGAACTACGCCAAAATGGACTACAATAGAGACAGAGAGCATATAACAAGCAAAATCAATAAAAGATAATAGTACGAGGTATGGAGTGAAAATCGCAATACTCAGTAATGGCAATGTGAACTACTCAACGCTTCGCCTCAAGGAAGAGGCGGAGAGGCGTGGACATAGTGTGAGAGTGATTAAATACCGCAAATGCTATGTAACGATTGATGAGAAGAACCCAACAGTGATGTATGATGGCGAAGCAATCGATCAGTATGATGCAATAATTCCGCGCATTGCAAGCTATATGACTCGCTACGGTACAGCAGTGGCACGTCAGCTAGAAATGGCGTACCCACGCACGCTTTTTGTTAATCGCTCGATTGCGATTACCCGGGCGCGCGATAAACTACGTTCGACACAGCTACTAGCCCGAGGTGGAGTAGCTATTCCTAAGACAGTGTTTAGCCGCAACTCGGCCGATATAGACGATCTCCTTAACGAACTTGGTGGTACGCCAGTTATCATCAAACTCGCTCGTGGTACTCATGGCAATGGTGTGGTGCTAGCGGAGACGAAGAAGGCGGCAAAGTCAGTGCTTCAGGCGTTGTACCTCACCAACGAGGATGGGACAAACATCCTGTTGCAAGAATTTATTCGTGAGTCAGCTGGAGTAGACATCCGCGCCTTTGTGGTGGGGAGTCGTGTAGTGGCGAGTATGAAGCGCCAGAGCCTAGATGACGACTTTCGATCTAACCTCCATAAGGGAGGCGAAGGAACGCCGATCCGCTTGACGGATACCGAGCGTCGTATGTGTTTGCGGGCAGCTAAGGCAATGGGTCTGACAGTAGCGGGTGTTGACTTTATGCGCTCGAGCCGTGGGCCGCTAGTGCTTGAGGTCAATGCGAGCCCAGGCTTTGGGATAGAGAAAATTACGCGGCGCAATGTAGCTAAACCGATCATTGAATATATTGAGCGCAATGCGAAGCGGCAGCACAAGAAGGACCGCGTTGGGGCGTAGCTATCCAAACGTATTGGCGTTTCTTATAACGCTTATGTTGAATCGATGTCATGGTATAATGGTGGCATGATATTGCTTGGATTACTTGTTGGTACGGCCGTGGTTTCGGCTGGTTTGGTATATGTAGCGAAGCGGCATTTTGGGCTACCAGTAATGGGTCTGGCAGTTGGTGTGGTGTTGACACAGCTGTGGGCGGCAGATGTCGTGCCGTATGCTGCTGGGGTTGGCATAGGCATTGACCGATCTGCTTTGCTTGCAGTGGTGACGATTGTGCTGACGGTACTACCAGCTGTGGTGCTGGTGTGTTGTGGTTCGGTGGTGAGTCAGCGCTGGTGGCGTATTGGCGGCTCACTGATCTTTGGTGTTGTGGCAGCGTACGTGCTGTTTGGTGCGCTGAGTAGTCTCGTACCACCAGTTGATGAGACAAGCAAGACGGTTATGGCAGCGCTGGATGGGTCTCATGCAGCGGTTGTAACGATGGGGTTTGCATGTGCCCTTGTTGACACACTCGTGGCTCGCGCAAAGGGCGCAAAACCACACAAGAAAAAGTGAAAGTGATAGATATCCCTCCTGCGCGTGACACTTGATACGTGTGGTTTTACCAATAAATATACGTTGATGTGCTTAGCAAAACGACCCTCATAATGGAGAGTCGTTTTAGTGTTGTGATTCGCGTGTAACTCTAGTGGGTATTACGCAGCGTTCGTTGCAACATTTGTCACATCATCGAGTGCTTCAAGTGCGTCGATAATTTTGGTAAGCTTGCGGGCGGTTTCGTCGTCCTCAATGGCAATGGTGTTGTTAGGCACATACTGGAGCTCTGCATCTTCAACAGTCATGCCAGCTGCGAGCAAAGCTTCGCGAACTTTGGCGAGCTCTTTTTTGTCGGTATAGATGGTGAGGCCGCCGTCTTCTTCTGTTGCATCTTCAGCGCCAGCATCAAGCACGGTAAGGAGCGCTTCTTCGCCACTGGCTGCTACGCGGATCACGCCCTTGTGCGCAAACTGAAACATCACACTACCGCTATCTGCCATGGTGCCACCATTCTTGGTGAGAGCAGTGCGGACCTCTGGATAGGTGCGATTCTTGTTATCGGTTGCTGTCTCAATAATGATGCCAACACCACCTGGGCCGTAGCCCTCATAGACTGCCTCTTCGAGTGCGGCAGCATTTTTATCATTGATGCGATCAATTGCTCGCTGGATGTTAGCGTTGGGCATGTTAGCCGCCCGAGCCTTCTCGATGGCCAATGCGAGACTTGAGTTGGTTGTTGGATCGGTGCCGCCACGGGCTGCAATGGCAATCATATTGCCAAGCTTGGTAAAGGCTGCGCCGCGCTTTGCATCAACCACGGCCTTTTGGCGATGGGTCGTGGCCCATTTACTGTGTCCAGACATAGGTTCTCCTTGATTGTTCTATCTTTCAACTCATTGTAGCATATTGGGTAGTTGTTATTCTACGAGCGAGGCATCGCGCAGCGAGTAGCCAGTTGCTCGCCAGAGCCACCAGCAGAGGCTAATGAGCCCACCATACCATAATGCCACACCCCACCAGGGTAGCGTGAAATCGACCTGCGCCCAGGGAAAGGCGGCACATTGCTGGACAACCCACAGCATTGCATCAAGCAGCCATTGTGCTGGTGTGCCAAACACTGCCGCTGCCGCTGGCCACACAAGCGCCCCAACCCCAGCAATGCACGTGAGAAGCATCGCCAGTGGCACCCACGGCACAATGAGTAGATTGGCTGGTAGCGCCACGAGTGATAATTGCCCAAATGCTGCGAGGCTAATTGGTAGTGTAGCAAGCTGTGCAGAGACTGTCTCGCCCAAGACTTGGCGGCCGATTGATGGCTCTGCTGGGCCAAAGAAATAGCGCTGCAACAGTGGTGCAAGAATCATCACTCCAGCAAAGGACGCAAAGCTTAGCTGCCAGCCAATATCTCCCCAAACATAGCTTGGGTTCCATAGTACAGTAGCAGCGCTTGCAACCGCCAGCAGGGTAATGGGGTGAAACGCACGACCATATGCCCAAGCCCAAATGCTAAGCCCAGCCACAAGACCAGCACGCATCATACTTGGACTGAGCCCAGTAATAGCGACAAAACCAAGGACGAGACTTGCACTGGTAAGCACCGCAAGGTAGCGCGACACCTTGGCAAACAAGCGCCGAGCGAGGCGGACGAGGATCGTGAGGTTGTATCCGCTTGCCACAACGATGTGGGTGAGGCCAGTAGTACGCATTGCTTCTTGGATATCATGTGGCAGGGCGCGCTTTTGGCCAAGGACGTAGCCACTGCCAAGGCTAGCCGCTGGCTCGTGAATTGCATGGCGAATATGCTCGGCAAACCAATCGCGTACCTGTAGAGCGATATCACTAGGTTGCGGCTGAACAATGCGCTCCACATGAGCACGCTGCATGACAGCGGCAAAGTTGCCAAAGCCAGGCTTGAGCTTACCTCGCACAACTAGCCAGTCGCTGCGATGGACTGCAGGGTTGCCGTGCAGACTCACCCATACTGTACCAGGCAGCGAGCGGCCATCGAGGCGGATAGCGCTCAGCCTCACGACGAGTTGGTTACGTTGATTTGTATCAGGGTCGTCCTGCACCTTCCCAGTGATAGTTGCTACGTGCCCAAATAATGCCGCGTAAGAGCGCTGTTGCTGCTGATCACTTCCACCGCGTACCAGGCCAACCATAAGCCCAGCAATCAATATGACAATAAGGCACCACCGCCGGCTTTGGCGTAGTGCACAGGCAATGCCGCCACCAGCTACAACAAGCCACCACCACGCAGCGTACGGCCACCACTGGGCTAGCGCCACTCCACCAACGATGCCACCGCAGCACATTGTGACCTGCCATGTTGGGTGAATTCGCCGTTGCCACCACGTCATTGGTTATCATTAAACTATTGTGTTGCTGGTGTGTCAATTTATTACATCCAAATCGCGGCCTTTCTGTCAATTTCATGCTGTTTGTTCTACTTTTTGCAGGGTTTATCAGGGAGGCTAGAATTTTTACGTAATTTGTTTTCTTAGGGTGAAATTATTGAATCTTTTGCGTTTAGCAAGAGATTTTTATATATTCACCAGGTGAGGTAGCAAGGGAGAGTCTCCTACAGAGGAGAAGGGTGAATTTTGCTATAGATAGTAGAATTTTGGAAGAGTGATGATGAATCCAGCGCTTCCTCCGCTTGACAGTCCACCGCGACCAGTGCTATACTCGCAGAGTCTACGGGCCCATAGCTCAGCAGGTTAGAGCACCTGCCTTTTAAGCAGGGTGTCGTGAGTTCGAGCCTCACTGGGCCCTCCATTGACCAATTAGCAGGCGAGATAGCCTGTTTTTTGTTGTATCTGTTTGAAAGCCTAAAGATCCGCATTATACAATCTTAATTCCTATTTCTCGCTACTATTGTGCGGTAGAGAACAAAATCCGACCACCGTATTAGTTTGCGTGATCAACAAAACAATGTGCTTGTGCTTGACCGAGAGGGTTGCTTTGCGCATAATCGTGGCGAGGAGGAAAAACAAAATGCAAACTATGCGGAATTATGCCCGGCGAATTATTGCATATGGGCTTGCCGTAACCATGATGATACCAGGAATAGCCGGAGCTTCTGCGCTTGGTGCTGATTCTTCCACTGCTTATTTCGCTACCCCAGTCGCCGCCATCGGCGATTTTTTATTTGAAGGGGTAGTGGCGCGTGATGATACTGCTAGCAGCAAGTTTCCAGTAGCACAGCCTGTAGTGCACCTTGCTGCTCATACTGAACACGATGCACTGATGATCGGGGCGCTCCACACGACAGACCGACGCACGGTGAGTGCAGTTGAGCTGCATAATACTACGCGTCAGTTTGCACCGCTTAGTGATGTCACGCTTGTCGTTAGTGTTGGCACAAACCACACCGACTACACGTGCCGTGTCAATCTACAAGGATATGCACCGCCCCAGTCATCGGTGCGCTACTATCATCCAGTAGTAGCCCCGGCAGATGGCGCACAACTCCAGGGTTGCCCAAGTGTGCCAGATGGTGAGCAAATCACGCGGTATGATGTGGCGCTGGAGCGATCAGGTGCGACTATTGACAAAGCAAGTGCAGCCGCAGACGAGCTTGCAGGTGCACTCGTCTGGGAGCGTGCACGCTGGACGGCAGCGGCGCAGACTGGGATATTTGCCAAGGACTTTCGAGCACGAGCTGGTGAAGCTGAGGTAACTGCGCCGTACGAAGCGCCAGGCGAGCCACCTTTGCAAATTCTTGAGGTCTTGCCTCATCCATACACCTGCGACGCAGCACCAGATAATTGTCAAAAATACGTCAAGATCAAGAATACTGGCGACCAGCCAATCGACCTTGCTGTCTATCGTTTGCGTAGTGGCACCCCTGGTAGCAATAGTACTGTGCGAAACACCTCGTCTCTTGCGGGAGTTATTGCGCCAGGCCAGGTGCTGACGATTCGTGCTCAGGCAAATGGTGCGGAGCTTGCGGTACTACGCAGCGGTACACTGTGGTTTGAGGATCAGCATGGTTTAGTAAGCTTTTCGCCGCGCATTGATGCATATAGCGGTGCAGGACAGGCTGCGCACCAGGGCAAGTCTTGGGCATACAATTCGCAAACTGGCGCGTGGCAATGGACAACGCCAAGCCCCGACCAAGCCGATAATATTATCACTGATACGTCAGCCTCACCTCATCAGCCATCGGGTAAACCGTGCCCCGCTGGCCAAGAACGCAACCCAGCAACAAATCGTTGTCGAAAGATCAACAGTAGTGAGAAACAGTCAAGACAAACGACTGGCAATGCAAAGATAGCGCGCAGCACCTCTCGCTCTCAAAAACTAACTATCTGCAAACCAGGCCAGGAGCGTAACCCTGCGACGGGCCGTTGCCGCGCAGTACCTGCCACTGGCCAGCAATTGGCTGCGTGCAAGGCGGGGCAGTATCGCAATCCTGCCACAGGGCGCTGCCGAGCGCTCGCTGGCGGCAAGGCACCAGCTGCGGTATGTCAAGCAGGGTACTACCGCAACCCGGCGACTGGCCGCTGCAAAAAGCTTGGCGCAGCAAATAGTCGCCAGCTGACGCCCTGCAAGCCAGGCTGGGAGCGTAATCCATCGACTAATCGCTGCCGCAAATCGACGAGCAAGAATAGCAAAGCACCAGCTGCAGGCTACGCTGTTGAGCCGAGTAGTAATAGTGGACAGACAGAGATTGTCTGGTGGATGATTGGTGGGGTAGCCATCGTGGCGGTGGGCTATGCTGGCTGGGAATGGCGCAGTGAGGTTGGCCAGTGGCTGCGCCGGATGGTGCGCAAAGGTTAGAGTCTCATTAGCTATACCATAGCGGTATATAGCAGAAGCCCTCAGATTCGGCTATACTAGCATCATGCGAATCATTGGTATAGACCCGGGCACTGGCATCCTTGGCTTTGGCGTCATTGACGCTCATGGTGGCGCAACGCGACTCGTCACGGCGGGTGTTATTACAACGCCAGCACACACTCCAATACCAGAGCGCCTTAGTGAGATATTCGATGGCCTTACGAGTATTATTGCAGAGACACAGCCCACGATGATGGCGATCGAGAAGCTTTTTTTTACTCGTAATATAACTACCGCTATGAGCGTAGCCGAAGCACGTGGCGTAGCGCTACTGACCGGTCAGCGAGCGGGTCTGCGGATTGAGGAATATACACCACTCCAGATCAAGCAGACAATCACTGGCTATGGCAAAGCAGACAAAAAGCAAGTGCAAGAGATGGTGCGGCTCCAACTAGGTCTTCAGACGGTACCTAAGCCAGACGACTGTGCAGATGCTCTCGCGGCAGCGATTATGGCAGCATTTATGACACGGTAGAGATAGTGAGCTGCTACCGGTGTAACTACACTAACAAGGCTAGAAATTAGATTATAAAAAGGCTTATGCTTGTGCTCTATCAGAGATGAGAAAGAGAAAAGCGCTAAGATTGGTGTTTTCAGCACATTGCACCAGAACGATGGTATAATTAAACTATGCAACTACCTCGAGGAAGACAACAACCAGCCCGAATGGGCAGATATGCCAACTTTGGAGAGGTTCGCCAGTCGAAGCCACCGCGCCGAAGACGCGAGCATAAACATTTCTTATGGTTTTGGAATATGAGCAAAAAGAAGAAGGCGATGGTGATTCTGACGCCGTTTTTGCTGTTTTTGCTGATTGTGCCGATCTTGACATACCTATATTATGCACGTGATATTTCTGACCAAGAGCGGCTGATGAACCGCAACAACACTGGTATTGTCCTCAATGATGTCAACAACAAGCCACTCTATAGTGTGGGGCGAGCTCAGCACCGCAATATGGTGAAACTAGCTGACATCTCAGACAGTATGAAAAATGCGCTACTGGCTAGTGAGGATAAAGACTTCTATAAACACCCTGGGTTCAGTCTAATCGGTATCTTCCGGGCAGCCTTCCAGCGTCATGGTGGTGGCTCGACCATTACGCAGCAGCTCGCCAAGAACACCGTCCTCACAAGTGAACAGACCTTTATGCGTAAATATCAAGAGCTGTTCGTAGCACTAGCGATCGAGCAGAATTATACGAAGGACCAAATCCTCGAGATGTATCTCAACTCTGTGTACTATGGTGAAGACTCATTTGGTATTGAAGAGGCAGCCAAGATTTACTTTGGTAAAGCACCAAAGGACCTCACGTTGGCTGAGAGCGCTATGCTTGTTGGTGTCCTACCAGCCCCAACTGCCTACTCACCAATTAGCGGTAGCCCAGAAAAGGCCAAGCAGCGCCAAAAGACAGTGCTCGGCCGCATGGTTGATGTGGGTGCTATCACTAATGAGCAAAAAGACGCAGCATATGCGCAGCAGCTCTCGTATGCATCGACGGCAAATACCGTTAAGTCGATTGCACCACACTTTGCGCAGATGGTTATAAACCAACTCAAACAGAAACTATACAGTGCGGACGATAAAAATGCGTATGGTAAGTTAATGCGCTCAGGTTACCAGGTGAAGACAACGCTCAATATGGATACGCAGCAGATGCTGATCGATAACGTCTCCAAGCAGATTCCATACCTCAATAACCGTGGTGGGACGAATGCAAGTGGTGTTGTGATAGACGTTAAGACAGGCCGGGTGCGCGCACTAGTGGGCAGTGCCGACTACAACAACCCACAGTGGGGTAATGTCAATATGGCCACAACGCCACGCCAACCAGGTAGTAGCTTCAAGCCGATCTACTATGCAGGAGCACTAGCCGAGGGGGTTATTACACCAGCGACAATTTTCCAAGATAAGCCAACGGACTTTGGTGGTGGCTACCAGCCGCTCAACGCTGACAAACGTTGGCACGGGAGCGTGACGACGCGTCGAGCAATTAGTTGGTCGCTCAATATCCCGAGCGTGGAGATCATGAAGAAGTTTGGTATTAGTAAGTCGGTTCAAACGGCTAACAATCTTGGTATCTCGTCGATTACTCAAGCAACAGGTGAGAAGAATGGTTTGTCTCTCGCACTTGGCTCGGGTGAGGCGTCACTAACGCAAATGACTAATGCCTATGCAGCATTTGGCAACCAAGGGCAGCAATTTGAGCTGGGGCTCATCGAGCAAGTTAACGACAAATACAACAAGAAAGTTAGCTGGCCCAACGCAACAAGCAAGCGGGCAATTAGCGAAGGTGGGGCCTATTTGATCTCAAACATCCTATCGGACAACTCGGCACGAGCGAGCGTATTTGGTTCAACCCTCACAGTGCCTGGCCATACTGCGGCTGTCAAAACGGGGACGACGAATGATAACAAAGATGCGTGGACGATTGGCTATAACCCAGAGTATGCCGTTGGCGTTTGGGTTGGTAATAATGACAATACACCAATGAAAAATGGTGGCTCAGACATGGCAGGACCAATCTGGCGCAACACAATGACGAAACTCTTAGCAGGCCAGTCGAATACTCAATTCCCTGTGCCAAGTGGTGTTGTACAGCGCTCGGTCTGTACGAGCGACGGTGGCCTGGCTACTACTGAGAATGCCAAGGGGACATACAAAGAATACTTCCTAACTGGCGCATTGCCAACCAAGCAGTGTAATGTTGTGCGCACCAAGATCGAGGTCTGTAATCTCAGTGATAAAAAGATGGAGTCTATTTACGAAGATGACTTCGACAGCACGAAGTACTCAAAGAACAGTTCAGACTGCTCTACGACCAAGCAACAAATCCGTGTCTGTGACGTCGAGCAAAAGCGCATCATTACCATCGACGAAAAAGACTTTGATAGTAGCCGTTACTCAAAGAACATCGCAAGCTGCCGGTCGTCAAGTAGTAGGGGAAGCTCTGGCAGTACAAGCGACGACAGTGATAATAGCTCGACCATTAACGGTAATACTCGCCGCCGCAATAATACCGGCAACAGTGGCAATACTGGTGGTACGAGTGGTGATAGTTCTGGTACTGGTGGTACGGGCGACGACGACAGTTCTGGGCAGAATAGTCAGAACAATACTGGTGGCAATAATAACAACTTCTTCAGGACTAACTTTTAGTGCTTTGAGGAGACGTGGATGATTGCTCATATTGCTGGCCAAGTTGATGAGAAGTTTGCGGGTAGTGTCATCATTGATGTGCAGGGGGTTGGCTATGAGATAGCGGTCGCAGCGCATGATTATGATGCGATGCAGCTTGGTGAGGTAGTCAAGCTCTATACATACCACCATATCCGAGAGCAAGCTCAGGAGCTGTTTGGCTTTTCGTCACGGGCAGCCAAGAAACTGTTTGAGCTGCTCATCACTGTGCAGGGCGTGGGGCCCAAGGCAGCACTGGCCATTCTCAGCCTTGGTGAGGCTGAGCAGGTGCGCAATGCCTTAGCCAATGCCGATGCGGCCTTTATCCAAAAAGCCAGTGGGGTAGGCAAAAAGACTGCTGAGCGCGTGGTGGTAGACCTGCGAGATAAGGTGGGTGTACCGACGTACTATGCTGCTCACGACGCGCCTGTGCAGGCAGAGCTTGATACAAACGACGAAGCGCTCGAAGCGTTGGTCGCGCTAGGCTATACGTTGGCAGATGCCACTAAAGCACTTGCTCATGTCGATACGAGTTTACCCACAGCGCAGCGAGTGACAATGGCTTTGAAGCAATAACAATATAAAGAGAGGAGACGGGATGGCAAAAGTATTTGTGTCAGGACAGATTGGTGATATTTCTGTAGTACAGCGAGTGCAGGCAGCGCTGGTGGCGGCTGGGCATGAGATTACTCATGATTGGACGCGCAACGAAGGCGGCAGTAAGATGTTGGTTGGTCAGCAGACGAAGTTCGATCAAGCAGCAGAGTCAGCACGCCGTGCCACGAATGACATGAATGGTGTGACTGAGAGCGACGTCTACGTTATCTGCACCGATAATGAAAAAGCAGGCAAAGGTATGTATGTTGAGCTGGGTGGAGCGCTTGCACTCAATACCACCACTGGTTCACCACGAATTTATCTGTTGGGTCAACGCAAGCATGCAACAATCTTTTATTTCCATCCCTCGATTCGCTTGTGTGACTCGGTAGATGAAATTATTGCTGACCTTGATCATTGATTAGGAATAATGCAAAAAATATGAGATACTAGCACATGGTGTGAAAAATCCTGAGCAGAAAAATTCGGAGAAACCTGATGTGCAGCACATATCTCGCCTAAGAGAAGTGGCAAGTGTGGGGCTGACGGCCCTGCGCTATGGTGGCGTAGAATATATTGCACAGCAGGCGCGTGACGGCAAGCCGATTGGCCTTGCGCTTGCAGCTTTTATGGCAGCTGATGTTGCTGATGGGCAAATTCTTGACGATACGCCACTGCGCCGTGTGACTGACGGCGTGGTGGATACAGCCGCTGTGGTGCGTGTGATGTATGAGCTAGGCAAGCGCTACCCTGAGGCGCGAGCGGGGATTGCTGCCGTTGCCTTTGGACAGGCAGCAACTGGCGCAGCCAATGCCTACCACCTGGCAAAAACTGGTGAGGTGACCAAAGGTGGGCGCTACAAACGAGCCGCTAATATCGCTACGGCGGCTTTTGCCGTTGTAGCGGCACGTGGCAATCCGGGGCGAACACGCCTCGCAGGCGGTATAGCGGCTGGCGTTGTTGCAGCCACAACAGTACCGCACCTGCGTGGAATTGGCAAGCCGACTGGCAAAAAAGTTCGTCGGTTATAACACGTGCAGCTGAGGCGTGTAGGCACCTCTGTTGACAACTGATAGATTTATCCATATAATAGGACATCTATGTTTGATAAATTCCCTAACTCTCAGGTTGATAGTGCACCTGAATCGATTAGCCAGTCAAAGGAGCATTATACAAAAGCCTTTGAAGGGTCGGTAGATCGCGCTAGTGAGCGCTATCCCGAGCTGCCTTACCACCATCCTGGCCACATGAAAGATGTGATGGAGGCAGTTGGCGAGCTTGTAGAGCTTTTGCCCAGTGATAGCTATCCGCATGTGATCACTCCATGGCAAAAAGACCTTCTTGTCTTAGCGGCGGCTTGGCATGATGCTGGTTTTGACGATGATAAGGCTCGGGCATATCCGACGAAGGAAGACTATGCAATAGCACTCATGAAGGAAGATATCAAGAGCAATGATATTGACCTGACTGATTACGAGATTGCTTTCCTCGATCGGGCTATTAGAGGTACAATTATGACACCCTCACTCCAGCAACGTGATACACCCGAGGCGAAGCTACTCCATCACGCTGATATGGCCTATATGACAGCTGACTGGGAGACATTCTGGCGCGGTGCTGAGGCATTTCACGATGAGGAGCACCCGGACATGTCGTGGGAGAAATTCCAGAAGTTTGAGGCAGATTTCTTGCCAAAATATACGGAGTCATTGAAGAATGACTTTCAATCACTTGGCATTGCTGAGGACGAAATCCAAAAACGATTGGATACTCTTGAATCTCACCTTAAGCGCATTATGGAAATGAGCAATCCATGGCTTAAGCGACAGAATAATCAGTAATGACAAGCAGCATCTTCTCCTCTACAATAGAGCAAGAGAAGGAGGTGATAAAAGTGAAAAACTGTGACATCTGCCCATTTGTGGCAGAACAAACAATTGATGACCCAGCGGTAGTCATGCAAACTGATCGATGGAATGCGGTGCTCGATCGTAATCAGCTACATCTAGGCAAGGGGTTTGTGACGCTACGTGAGCACAAGTCATCGCTTGGCGAGCTCGATGAGACCGACTGGCGCGAGCTCCACGAGGTGATCCGCAGCATGGAGCACGCAATGACCAAGGCCTTTGGTGCAGACGTGTGCAACTGGGAATGCTTGATGAACAATGCCGTCAAGGCTGGGCAGTCGACCCATGTGCACTGGCACCTCTACCCGCGCTATGCTAACGGCACGCACTTTGCGGGGGAGGATTTTCCTGACCCAAAGTGGCCACGCCATCTAGAGAGTGGCGAGCATCGTGTGGGTGAGGAGCTATTTAGTAAGATTGTCCTGGCAGTGCAAGAGAACTTACCCTAAGCAAGGAGCCATGCCGCTGCAAGGTATATAACAGCCAATATAGCTGGTGCAATTACCATACCCCACTCTTGCTTTTTGAGCCCAATAACAACATCGCCAATTTGCGCTAAGCTTGCTGCAGCAAAGATAAACTGTAGTGCAGAACCATTAAATACAAATGGAGCAACTACTGTAAGTAACCCCAGTGGCAGTGCTCGAGAAGCGTACATTGCTGCGTAGAATCGCTCGCCATGAGTGATGGTAGTCGAGAGGCTCATCATACCAGGCTTGATGAGTGCAATAATTGCAGCGATGATCGTTGCAATGGATGATAGGGTCGTGATGGCAAGTGTGACAGTATGCATGAGTATAGTAAACCATATGATGAGGTGCTATGCAATCTATCCCCATTACCAATGCTATAATAAATCTATGGCGATAGAACGAATTGTTGATACCAGTAGCCACGCAGATGATAGCGAAGAGCAGCGTATTGAGGTGACGCTGCGGCCACAGCGCTTTGCGGAGTATGTGGGGCAGGAGCGGCTGAAGAAGAATTTGCAGTTAGCAATTGCGGCGGCGAAGAAGCGTGGTGAGCCAATCGACCATGTCTTGCTCTATGGCCCACCTGGCCTTGGCAAGACAACGATGGCGGCGGTGATTGCCAACGAGATGGGGGCTGGCTTGCGAGTCACCAGTGGCCCGGCGATCGAGAAAGCGGGCGACTTAGCATCGATCTTGACTAATCTTAACGATGGCGACGTGTTGTTTATCGACGAGATCCACCGCTTGGGACGGGCCGTAGAAGAGATTTTATACTCGGCGATGGAGGATTTTAAGCTCGATATTGTTATCGGCAAAGGACCGGCGGCCCGCAGTGTCCGGCTTGACCTACCGCGCTTTACGGTGATTGGCGCGACGACACGGACGGGGAGTCTTGCAGCGCCACTGCGCGACCGATTTGGGCATATCTATCGTTTGGAATTTTACACCCCAGAAGAGATTGCGCAGATTATCACGCGGGCAGCGACTATCCTCGAGACGCGCATCAAGCCAGAGGCGTCGCGATTACTCTCCACGAGGGCGCGCCTCACACCGCGGATTGCTAATCGCTTGCTTAAGCGGGTGCGTGACTACGCGGATGTAAACGGCGATGGTATTATTGATGTAGCAACGACAACACAAGCGCTAACCCTGCTGGAAGTCGACGAGCTTGGCCTCGACCCAGCCGATCGTAACTTGCTACTCTCGATGCTCGATACCTATGGCGATAGCCCGGTTGGCCTGACGACAATTGCTGCTCTGACAGGTGATGAGACAACGACGATCGAAGACTTCTATGAGCCATATCTCCTGCAGATTGGTTTTATAGAGCGAACGCCGCGAGGCCGGCGGGTGACACCACGGGCACGACAGCATCTTGGCCGCGCAGTGGAGTAAGACGCATGAGGTGATGAGCCGAAGATATGCTACAATATACCCATGAATTCACAACGATTGCAACGCAATGATCCACCACGGCCCGTCGCCTATGATGTCGATGGCAACCCACTCTACGCCGAGCCGCCCACGGCACCACGTGCGAGCAGCACACTCTACGATGTGAGCGGTAAAGAAGGCGCTCCCCACTACCATGCGCCGCGCCCAGAAGCGAACCTGCCACGGATGTCATCAGAAGTGCGTCGCCGCCATGATGAATCAGTCATGGCCTTCCCGAATCTCAACCTGAGTGAGCAAGAATACATTATTAGTGTGGTGCGTCGCCACCCAATCGGTATGCTGCCAGCGATTGTTATGTCTACCTTGATGACGAGCATCGTCTTAGCACTGATGTTTAACTACGACTATATTTTTGACCTCCTCCACCTACCAGCTTCTGCCTCTGGGTCATTTATGTTGTTGTGTATGGCGCTCATCTTGGCCTTTGTTCTTGGTGGCTATGTGTCGGTCTGGGTTTATACGCGCAATATGTTTTATCTAACAAACGAGAGTGTTATTCAGGAGATCCAGACGAGTATTTTTTCACACACCGAGCAAACGGTTAGCCTGATGAATATTGAAGATGCCAGCTACAACCAGCGTGGTGTCCTCCAAGCAATGTTTAATTATGGCTCAATTCGCCTCAGTACGGAGGGTGACGAGACGACTTATCGCTTCTCATTCGTAGCCAACCCCAAGCAAGAAATCGCGACGCTTAATAACGCAGTAGAGGACTTCAAGAACGGCCGGCCAGTGGCAAATGACTAATACTAGCAGACGTTGATGATAAAACACCGAGCAGACAAGACTCGGTGTTTTTGCATATCTATATAATAGAGACTTAGGTATTATTGCGGTTGGTTTTGGTGTAGTCTGCCTCACGCTCTAAGTTGGCAGTGAGCTTGTAGCCTTTGCACTGGTTGTCGGTGGTGCAGTCGGTGCCGCTGTAATGGTAGCTAGACTGGGCGCTGCCAAGCTTGTGGCCATTTGGATCGGTAAAGAGCGATGGGTCAACCGAGCGCAGTGTCTTGCTATCGATCGTGTTGGGGTAGTGGTTATTTTTCTCAAAATACACTTCTTCCAGGCTATAGTACATCGCGTTAATGGCAGTTTTGCGCTGATTGTCACGCTGCGTCGCTTCGGTCGCGATTTTCTCACTGAAAAAGAGCCAGCTGCCCGTTGCAAGCAGAGCGATCACAACGATGAGCTCGATGACGGTAAATCCTTTACGTGCCTTCATGGTGTTATTATAGCATGTCTATCACGAAAAATGTCTTCAAAAGGCCCGTTGCTGTTTAGCGCTCTATATCGGTAGAGTCGTGGAAGCTAGAGGTTATATACAATAAATAAATCGGTGATGTTGAGGCTTCGTAAATACAAATCAATCTCCGCGCGGACAACGGCAAGAGATTCTGGTATAATAAATTCTTGAAGGAGAGGGGACGTATGACCAAACAATCGAATACGACACAAACCACAGACGACGGCAAGCTCAAAGCGCTTGGCCTCGCGATGGATCAGATTACAAAACAATTTGGCGATGGCGCTATTATGAAGCTTGGTGAATTCCACCAGGCAGATGTAGCGGTGATTCCGTCTGGCTCGCTGAGCCTTGATCTTGCGCTGGGCGGTGGCTATCCTAAGGGGCGCATTATCGAGATTTATGGGCCAGAGAGTAGCGGTAAGACGACGCTGACGCTGCATGCTATTGCTGAGATCCAGAAGCAGGGTGGCACAGCAGCCTTTGTTGATGCCGAGCATGCGCTCGACCCGAGCTATGCCAAGAAGCTTGGTGTCGATACAGACAACCTTTTGGTGTCGCAGCCAGACAATGGTGAGCAAGCGTTAGAGATTACGGAGACGCTGGTGCGGTCGAACGCCGTTGACCTTATTGTCGTAGACTCGGTGGCAGCACTGACACCTCAAGCCGAAATTGATGGTGATATGGGTGACTCGCATATGGGTCTTCAGGCTCGCTTGATGAGCCAAGCACTGCGCAAGCTAACGGGAATTATCAACAAGAGCAAAGCAACCGTCATCTTCATCAACCAGATCCGTATGAAGATCGGTGTGATGTTTGGCAACCCTGAGACGACAACAGGTGGTAATGCGCTGAAGTTCTATGCCTCGCAGCGGGTGGATATTCGCCGGATTGGGCAGATCAAAGTGGGTGATGACATTCGCGGTAACCGCACGAAGGTAAAGGTGGTGAAGAACAAGATTGCGCCGCCTTTCCGCGTTGCTGAGTTTGATATCATGTACAACGAAGGCATCTCTAAGACAGGGGATATTCTCGACCTAGCGGTGCAGCATGGCATTGTTGATAAGTCTGGCGCTTTCTTCAAATACGGTGGCGAGACAATTGGCCAAGGCCGCGACAAGACCAAAGAGTATCTCAAAGAGCATGCTGATACCTTGGCTGAAATTGATAGTAAAGTTCGTGAGGCAGTGAAGGCGGCGGAAGAAGCGTAGTTTCATAGCTCATAATAAAGCTGCACTACCATCGATTTGTCGACCATGGTCATTTCACTTTCAGCGCGATGCAGACGCAAGCGTTTCCAGGGCTGGTAGAGATTTGTTTAAGAGAGGAGAAGAAATGACTGAGAATGACGACTTGAAAGACGAAAGTAGCGTGCTAGATGCGCTCCCCACGACACAGATTGATATAACGCGCGTAGCAAATCTGCGTGAGATTCTCAAAGAGTACGGGCACAAGACGACAGAAATATGTAGCATGCAGCTTGGCTATGATAATCATCTCTATGTTTTGCTCTCGAGTAATATCCCAATGAGAGGCGGGATAGCTTGTTTTACAAAAATCAAGATAGATAGTATCTTTTCGGTTCTTGAATTTGTCATTGATTGGGAGAAAGAGACGGTTAAACAGGTAATACACCTTGACCTTGGCCGGCATTTTATTAATTTTTGCTACATTCAACCAATTGGCGATAAGCTGCTGCTGGTCTGCCCACGGATGGACTATGAGGAGCCGTCTATAGGTAATAATGCAGAGATTGTTGATAGAACTGGCAAGGGAATTATGCTGGGGTGCTTGGGTGATGCGGTTGGCGGGGTGATTGTCACAGAGAGTAGCGATATCATCACTAGTTATTTTGATGAAGGTGTATATGCGTGGTATAACCCAATTAGTGGCCTTGGAGTGAGAGCGTGGGATGATAAACTACGAAAGAACTCTGATAAGATCCCAGCGTTCACACAGGATGAAGTCATCTATATGTTCTTTGATGAGTGCAAGAATTTTTGGTACAAAGATATATCTGATTTTAAGCTAAGAAAGGTTAGTCCAGCAGACGTAGGCACAATATATGAACCATGTATTAATGGTATGAGAGCTTTTCTTGCCTATGATAATGCTAATAAATTGCTTGCTGATGGAGGGTATGACCAAGAGAATACGTTTTATGTTATTGATGTATCCCCCGCTCGAGATGAGCACACGCTCCGACCAGCTGTTCTGATTGGACATATGGTGCCAGTAGCAAAGATTGAGTTTATTTCTAATGGCG
Organism: uncultured Candidatus Saccharibacteria bacterium; assembly: GCA_963545865.1. Taxonomy (GTDB): domain Bacteria; phylum Patescibacteriota; class Saccharimonadia; order Saccharimonadales; family Saccharimonadaceae; genus Saccharimonas. The sequence goes on along the minus strand of CAUUJX010000001.1, from coordinate 15,482 downwards.
AGAACGTTGAGGACATAAATAGCAATCAATCAGCTTTTCGTACCAATAAAGCCGTCTTCATCGATAAAGCATATAACATCTATCTCAAAGCATTTTAGTAGTAGGGTGAGCATAGCTCATTTCTAGAGAAGAGAGCTGGGTGACATGACTAGATAAACTTGCGTATAATAAATATATGCCGACAGAAAAAACCTACACCATTACTGCGCTCACGGCACAGGTGCGGAATGCCGATCGAGTGAATGTATTTATCGATGGCACGTATGATTTTAGCCTTGATGTGGCGCAGGTGGTAGATTGTGGTGTGAAGGTTGGGCGGGTGCTGACTGAAGCCGAGCTGGCTGAGCTGCGCCGTGAGGGGGAGTTTGGTAAGCTCTACGCGCGGGTGCTCGAATACACCCTGATGCGGCCGCACAGTGTGCGTGAAATCCGTGACTATCTCCAGCGCAAAACACTGCCACGCAAATATAAACAACGCAAAACTGGCACGCTGGTTGAGAAGCCTGGTGCTTCGCCGGCGGTGGCGCAACGGGTGTTTGCGCGCCTTGAGGAGCGTGGTCATATCGATGATGAGGCATTTGCCCAGTGGTGGGTGGAAAATCGCCACCAAAGTAAGGGTGCGTCGCGTCGCAAGCTAGACGCAGAGCTACGTGCCAAGGGTGTTGCACCGGAGGTGATAAACCAAGCATTAGCGCAGTCGAGGCGGACTGATGAAGACGAGCTAGCTAAGGTGATTGCCAAAAAACGCCCCCGCTACCCAGACGAGCAAAAGCTTATCGCGTATCTTTTGCGCCAAGGCTTTGCCTATGATGATATCCGAGCCGCTTTGGCGGGTGATGAATACTGATTGTGTTAGCGACGCTCGTCGCTCTTGATTGACTCTCGGGCTTGCGATGGCTTACGGAAGGGGTTAACGTATTCGCCACTACTCATGGCTGGTTGGGTAGCCTTTTGCTCGGGCTTTTTGGTCTCAGCCTGCGACTGGACAATGATAGCGTCGTTGTTGATCTCGATAATTTGTGACCGATGAATAACCAGCTCAGCATCATTGAGGCGGTGAAGCCACGAGCGCCGGACGATGAGTTGCTGGATGACAAAATTACCCGTCTCGATCGTATAGTCGCTAATCTTACCGAGGCGTCGCCCGCGCTTGTCTTGGACAGTCATGCCCAAGAGGTGAAACTTGAGCTCGTAGAGGCGCTGGATCTTGATGACGTCGGTGGGGGTGATGAGTTCGTCGACGGAGTCGATGATCATGCCGAGTTCACTCATCTCACGTACATCAGCGAGGCGGAGCAGCATGGTTGTGTCGTTAGCGAATGAGCCATCTACGGTGTAGGCAACGATGGTTAAGGTTGCTGGATCGACAAGCGGCTGGGCTAGGCTGCCAACTTTGCCGCCCATTTGTAAGCTCATCACGGGATAGTTGGCGAGTGCAGATCCGAGCAGTATCATATGTGTAGTATAGCATTGCGCCGCAAAAAGCTCCACTGCGGCTGTAAAAAATGTTACTCGACAAATGGGTTACGCGAGCTAATCGGCAGTTGGCTGGCGCTTTGGTCGGATTCGCTGGCGGTTTTGAGTTGCTCGATTTTTTTGATGGTCGCTTGGTCGATACCATTAGTGGACTGGGGTGGAGCAGCCTCTGACGCCTTGGAGATGGTGGTATTGAGCAAGAAGGTGGTGACTGCTAGGCCGCCAAAGGCGATAATGACGAAGAGAATGATGTGGTAGCGGTGGAGAAATTTGCTACTGGCGCGCCCAAGCGCGGCAAGTGAGAGATCGCTGTTCATGATCGGAGATATACCTCGATGGTTAATGTGTTGCTAGTAATGCTATCGGGTGGTTGGCCCTGAGCGGTGCTGCGCGAGAGGTCAACATTGGCGATGCGCATCTTTGTCAGGCTTTGCTCCACCAAGTACATGAAGGTGAGGAGCTTGCGGTACTCGACAGGGTTCTTGACGGTGACAGAGGCGGTGGTGGCTTTGAGCCCGGCAATGGCAGGGAGGGATGTGCCAGTTTTGCCACTACTCGATGCGCTGCTTGACGAACTGCTCGATGAGCCGCCCTTGGCATTGTCGTCAGCAAAGGTGATATCTGAGATAGTAATGCCAGCCTTGCGGGCAAAGTCGTTGAGGTCGTTGATGATCTGATCTTGGTACTGGTAGCTTTTGCTCTCGGCAGCGATCTTGGAGGCGCGCTCAACGGCATGATGCTGTGTTTTGAGCATTTTCTCGGTCTGGGAGAGCTCTTGCAGCTCAGACTCACTGGTGGCAGCTTGCGAGGCGACAGTGCTGGCATCGGCCGCAAAGCCATCAAGCCAGTTATAGGCAAGGGTAAAACCACCAGCCCCAATTGCAGTAATAACCACCAATGACACGGCAAGGATAATCCGGAGATTTGTCGCCGTTAGGGTGAATTTTTTGCTCATTATTGGCCGATTCCTTTCTTGAATGTGACACTGTAGGTTGAGGTGTAGGGGTAACTACCAGCGTCTTTGTCTTGCAGCGTGATGGATTGGAAGCTGACACTGGAGAAGATAGCGGAGTCATTGAGGCGGTTGCGCAGAGCAATGGCATCGTTGTAGCCTTTGGCGCGGATGCTTAGTGTGGTGGGGGTGCCAAAGGTGGTTGGGTCGATGCTGAGCTGCTCGATGATAACATTGGGTGGGAGGCGATCGGCAATGAGCTTGATGAGGCGAGTGTACGAGACCTGTTGGTCGAGTATGGCCTTGGCAGTAGTGAGGTTGGCTTTGAACTCGGTGGCTTCACGCTTGACGGTAGCGTACTCAGCAGTTTTGTTGTGGTTGCGCTCCACGGCAGCCTGGTTGCGGCCGCGCTCGGTTGCGATGAAGAAGTACACACCGCCAATCTCAGCCAAAACAACAAAGACCAAGACAAACAGCAGTACAACATAGCGGCGCAGCAAGGTGTTGGTGCGGCTCGCAGCGAGCTGTTTTTTATACGCTGGTGGCAATAGATTAATCATTTCCAAATCTCCCCACTACTAAGGCTGGCCAGGCCTGCAACACTGATATACCGTGGCCGAAACTGCTTTTGGGGCTGCTGGAGTTTGCCAAAGTCGAGCTTTTGCCATGGATTGACGACGCGCACTGGCATGACGAGGTCGTTGGTGAAGAAGTCGCCCATGCCTGGCACATTGCTGCCGCCACCGACGATGACGATCTGCTCGATCTTGCGCTCATCGCCAATTCGGTCGTTATAATAGCGGATCACCTTGCGAATTTCGGTACTGATGCGTTTGAGGCTTGGTTTGAGTGCCTCGGTGATGCCAGCTTGGCGTGGCCCAGGCGAGAGGCCATTGAGCACCTTGAGTTGGTGGGCATTCTCAAGTGTGATGTTGAGATGCTTCGAGATGTCGATAGTGAAAGTATTTCCGCCAATTGCTACCCCACCAGTCAGGCGGACGGCACTTTTATCCAGCACAGCGATATCGGTACTCGCTGGGCCAATATCGACGACAAGCGTGAGAAGGTTGCCAGCATCAGCGCTGTCGAGCACGCGCGCAATAGCGTTGATATTGGGCTCAACAACCACTGGCACGAGTCCCACTGCCTCGGCTGCTTGCAAACAGGCGTCGACCAGCTGCTTAGGCACGGCCGACATCACAACATTGAGCTGCTCTTTGGTGTGCTCAATTACCTCATAGTCAACATAGAGCGAATCGAGCGGCAAGGGGATATACTGATCGACCTCTACCTGGATAGCGCCATCGAGGTGAGCTGCTTCTTTGGCTGGGATCATGAAGGTGCGCGAGTAGGTGCGGCTGGTCGGTACACCAATCACTACGTGATCGCTGCCGAGGTTGCCAATGAGATGTTCGTTGATGAGCGAGCTGAGGCGCTCGGCCAGGTAGGAATCGTCAGGGTTGTCGAGAGACGTCTGGACTTCCTTGGGGTCGAGGTCGAGCGAACCATAGCCTAGCACGAGCCAGCGCTTGGGGTCGATCGACATGATTTTGATGCCTGTCTGACTAATGTCGAGACCGATGATTGGTTTATCGCGATAAAATAACTTTGCCATGATACGTTCGTTTCCGTCATTATAGCATAAGCGATATGATAAACGCTAGCGTTTTGAGGAGGATTGTCATGGATTGGTAGACTGCTGTTTGTGGTGTGATAATGGCAGAAAAGACAGGTCGCTGGCCAGTGGCAGATCACGCTATCAGATAAAGAGCTAATGCGTGGTTGAAACGCTGACGGAGAATAGGGGATCCAGCCTTACTTAATCTGATTTGCCATATTCGAGATTGGCAACATCACCGAGGCGGCAATGAGCCCGACCATACCGCCCATGATGACGATCATGACGGGCTCGATGATGGAGCTGATGCCATCGATCGCGACGTCCACTTCCTCCTCATAATAATCTGCCACCTTTACCAGTACAGTGTCGGTCTGGCCAGTCTCTTCGCCAACGGAAAGCATTTGCGCCACAATGGGTGGAAAGAGTGGATTTTTTTCGATGATGCTCGAGAGGTTGCGCCCATTTTTGACCTGCTCGGCAGCATCATTGAGGGCATTTTCGTAGACTTTGTTACCCACTGCTCGGGCAGTCACGCGGAGTGATTCGAGCACTGCTACCCCTGATCCCATCAACGCCGAGAACGTGCGAGCAAAGCGAGCAACGGCAATTTTGGTGATGATATCGTTGATTTTTGGTATCTTGAGAATGATGGTGTGGAGCCAGAGTTTGCCTGCTGGTGTCTTGATATAACGGCGGAAGAAGTATATCCCCGCACCGAGCGCAGCAATGATAAAGATCCCATATTGGATGATAAACGCGCTCAGCCCGAGCATAAACTCGGTAATGGCGGGCAGCTTGGCATCCGGCCCGCCGAGGCCGCGCACAATGCTGCCGATTTGTGGAATAACAAAGACCATCAAGCCAAAAAAGGCGGCAATAGTGATAACAATGAGCACGGTAGGGTATGTCATGGCGCTTTTGATTTTTTTGCGCATACTGGCGTTTTTTTCTTGTTGCATGGCTAGGCGTTTGAGGATGTCATCGAGAATACCAGCCGCCTCGCCCGCGCGCACCATGTTAATAAAAACGGTGTTGAAGGTCTCTGGATGCTTTTCGAGTGCGTCGGCGAGTGCTATACCGCCCTCAACATCGCGTAGCAGGTCGCCTATCACCATTTGGAGGGCTTTACTACTGGTGTGGTCGTGCAGCGAACCCATGGCGCGCAGCAGCGGCACACCAGCCGATACCATAGCACTGAGCTGGCGGGTAAACATCACCAGGTCTTCACTCTTGACCTTGTTGCCACCAAAGAGAGCAAAGCTGGTGCGCTTTGGCTTGACCTCTTCAGCGCTAATTGGTCGCAGGCCTTGGCGAGTCAGGCTGGCTAAGGCACTAGCACGATCGGGAGCGTCGATCGTTCCATTGATGGAGTCGTTTTTGTTCGTGATGGCGATGTAGCGAAATTGTGGCATGTTATTCCTTTGTGACGCGGAGCACTTCTTCTACAGTGGTGTTGCCGCGGATTGCTTTTATTAATCCATCGGTGAGCATAGTGGTCATCCCCTCGGCGACGGCTTGGTCTTGGATTTCGTTGCTGGTATTGCCGCCGATAATCATCTTTTGGATTTCGCGCGAAGTGCCGAGGACTTCGTAGATGCCCACCCGGCCCTTGAAGCCGGTGTGATTACACTCATCGCAGCCATTTGGACTTGGCCGCCAGAGCGCGGCGATGGTTGTGTCCGTCGTGCCCCAGGGTGTCTCACCACCGACCTTTTGGACGATAGCCTGGGCTTCAAGTTGGTGGATGTAATAGAAATTTTGGCCCGGCGCAAGGTGGAAGAGGCGGACGATTTCCGCAACTTCTGTTTGGTTGGGTTCATAGCTCTGGCGGCAGTTCATACAGAGGCGGCGCACCAGGCGCTGACCCACCACGGCCTTAACGGTACTGGCGATGAGGAAGGGCTCGATCCCCATATCGAGTAGGCGCGGCAAACAAGTGGCGGCGTTATTGGTGTGGAGTGTACTAAATACCAAGTGGCCGGTTAGGGCAGCCTGCACGCCGAGGTTGGCTGTCTCGCCATCACGAATCTCACCCACCATAATGATATTTGGGTCTTGGCGCAGCAGAGCGCGCAAGCCACTGGCGAATGTCATACCAGCTTTGCTATTGGTTTGGGTTTGGTTGACGCCGGGGATCTTATACTCCACGGGATCCTCAATGGTCGAGATATTGACCTCTGGTGTATTAAGCATCGAAAGGACGGAGAATAGTGAGGTAGACTTGCCGCTCCCGGTTGGACCTGTCACGAGGATCATCCCATTGGGCTCGGTCAGTGCTTGATTAATAACAGCCAGCGAATGACCCCAGTAGCCGAGCTGCTCGAGTGTCACTGCTTGGTTTGATTCGTCGAGGATACGCATCACCACCTTCTCACCATCAGCAATGGGTAGCGTGCTGACGCGCAGGGCATATTGCTTGCCTGCGACTTTGATCTTAAAGCGACCGTCCTGTGGGATGCGGCGTTCGTCTATCTTAAGGTTGGAGAGGATCTTAATGCGGCTTACGAGCGCACCGAGCACATTCTTGGGTAGGCGGTTTACTTCTTTAAGGACACCATCAATCCGGTAACGTACCTGTACGAATTGCTCGCGAGGCTCGATGTGGATATCGCTGGCGTTGCTGCGAATGGCGTATTCCAGTAACAGATTAACCGTTTGGGCGATTGGTGAGTCTTCTGCTACCTCTGCTTCGGTCACTTTTTGGTTGGAGCCATCATCCTCGCGCTGGATGTCGATCACTTCCTTGAGCTCCTGCGTCACATCGCCGCGGTATCCCTCAAGACACTCTAAGATGTTACTGCGCGGCGCAATGTAGACACGAGTGTTGGTGCCAATTTCCTTCTCGATAAAGTTGACGGCTTGCACATCGTCTGGGTCGTCCATCGCAAGGTGGATAAGCCCATCAGGGTCGATCTTGAAGATGACAGCGTTATACTGGCGCGCGATTCGCTCAGGGATGCGCATGAGGATGTCGGAGGGGATGTCGCGGGGGTCGAGCTCGATGTAGGGGATGTCGGCATAGGTGGCATAGAGCTTAGTGAGGGCGCGCTCGTCGATGAGGTTGTTTTGCAAGACAATATCTTGCAGCCGCAAATTAGACGACGCAGCCTCACTCACCAGTGGTTGGAGCTGCTGGCTGGTTGCAGCGCCACTGCGCTCGAGAAGTTTGACGATAGTAGAATCAGATATATGCATAGTACTTACGCTTATTGTAGCTCATTATGCTTATGCTGACTAGAGGATAGAGCGATATTCGTATCAACGGAGGTAAGGCTGTGCTATACTAGAGCCAGTATGCGTGTTATCTGTCAATCACTTACTGATACGTTGCAGCTTGGGCAGCGCCTTGGCCAGGCATTGCGCGGCGGTGAGGTGATTGTGCTAGTAGGGGATATTGGCGCAGGCAAGACGACACTTGTTAAGGGGGTTACGCGTGGCCTCGCCATTACCGATGATATCCAGAGCCCAACCTTTACGATTAGTCGGCTGTATCACGGGCGCGATGATATCCAGCTTGCGCATTATGATTTTTATCGTTTAGGCGATGCAGGGGTGATGCAGCTTGAATTGGCTGAGGCGATTGCTGAGCCCCGCACAGTGACTATCATCGAGTGGGCTCAGGCTGTAGCGGATGTCGTCCCACCCGACCACCTAACGATCACCATTACTGCACAGAGCGAGACAGTCCGCCAGCTGGATATTGAGGCTGGTGGCACCGTGTCGACCCAGCTTCTCCAGGAGGTCTCGGCATGATTATTTTGTGGAATAGCGCAGGGATGGTCGTGGAACTAACATTGGTAGATGACACTGGTACTCAGACGAGCTATGAGTGGCCAGCTGGCCGCACTCTGGCGCGTGATATGCTGGCTTATCTGCGTGATCGCTTGGCCGAGCATGGCAAAACGCTGGTGGATGTCACTGGCATTGGGGTATTGCCCGGGCCAGGGAGCTTTACAGGGCTGCGGATTGGCCTGACGGTGCTCAATACACTTGCGCACGAGCAGCATATTCCGATCGTTGGTGCAACGGGTGATGATTGGCGCACTGCCTGCCTTAGGCGGCTGGCGCATGGTGAGGATGATAGCATTGTCTTGCCTCAGTACGGCGCGGCTGCACACATCACGCAGCCAAAGAGGTAGCTGGTGCAAAGCATAAGGGTAATAAATTGCTACCTCTGTAAATAAACAGACATCGATATTGCCAGTTGCGCAAATTGGCCAAAACGCGATACAATATACTAGTCTGTAGATAGTTTTAATGTTTGATAATACCGGTGTGGGCTGACGTAAGTCTGATGTAATAAAAACAACACATATCCGGAGAAAGGAATACCATGATAGAAGTACTCTTCGCGGCGATTGGCGTGGCGCTTGGTTTTGGTGGCAAGTACGCCTACGATCGTCAGCAAACTACCAATGGTCAGCGGACAATTGACAAAGAATTGGCTCAGGCCAAGCAGCAAGCAGGTGATATCGTCCTCAAGGCCAAGGACGAGGCGCTGCGGATTGAGAATGAGCGCCGCCGTGCAATGCAAAAGACAGAGAATCGCTTGCTCGAGCGCGAGGCAAGCCTCGATCGCAAACTCGACGAGCTTGATCGTCGCAGTGAGAAGCTCCGCAAGAGCGAAACAGAGGTTGATGAGCTGAAGAATGAGATCCGCGAGATTCGGGGCCGGCAGCAGGCTAAGCTCGAGAAAATCGCTGGCCTCACCAAGCAAGACGCTGCCAGCAAGCTGATGCATATGACCGAGCGTGATATCCGCCAAGACCTGACTGGCCTGGTGGATAAATTGCAGCGCGAAGCAATGGATGATGCCGAGGAGAAGGCTCAGATGATCCTCGTTACGGCAATGGAGCGCATGAGTAGCGAAGTGACGGCCGAGCGCACAGTGACTGCCATTAAGTTGCCCGACGACGATATGAAGGGTCGCATCATTGGTAAAGAAGGGCGCAATATTCAGGCTTTGCAGCGAGCCACTGGTGTTGATATTTTGGTGGATGACACGCCAGGGATGATTGTCCTTAGTAGCTTTGATCCAGTGCGTCGCCAAGTGGCACGCCTGAGCCTCGAGATGTTAATGAAAGACGGGCGGATCCACCCTGGTCGCATCGAGGAGGTTGTGGCCAAGGCAAACAAGCAAATTGACAAAGAAGTGGTGCGCGCTGGTGAAGATGCGGCGCGTGAGATTGGTGTAGCTGGTATTCCAAAGGAGCTGCTCCACCTTGTGGGTGAGCTGAAGTTCCGGACGAGTTATGGCCAAAACGTCTTGAAACACAGTACTGAGATGGCCCAGATTGCCGGGCTAATCGCAGCAGAAATTGGGGCAGATGTGCGTACCGTCAAGATCGCTACACTACTTCACGATATGGGTAAGGCAGTGACGCACAAAATGGAAGGCAAGCACCACCACATTGGAGCAGAGTTGGCTCGCAAAGCAGGCTTGAGCGAGGCAATTTGCCACGCTATTGAAGCTCATCACGATGATATTGAAGCCACAACACCCGAGGCGATCGTTGTGCGAGTATGCGATGCAGCCAGTGCTGCTCGGCCTGGTGCGCGCAACATGAGTGCCGAGAACTTCGTCGAGCGAATGCGCGACCTGGAGAATGTTGCGACCAGCTTCCGTGGTATCGACAAAGCCTATGCAATTAGTGCTGGGCGCGAAGTACGCGTCATCGTCCGGCCAGAGGTTGTGGATGATCTGAGTGCCATCAAGCTCGCGCGAGATATCGCTACCAAGATTGAGAGTACTATGCAGTACCCTGGTACAATCAAAGTTAACGTAATCCGCGAGACACGAGCGATCGAGTTCGCTAAGTAGAAGCGTATCCACATTCTACAAACAATAAGCCGGTCAAGCAAATTGGCCGGTTTTCGTTTTGTAGATGTATAGCATGGGATAAGAATGTCCAGATGTCCGAGCGAGCAATAAACCCTTGTCTGCAGTATTGCATGCTTGATGAGCCTTTCTCATCTAAAGAGACAATGTATTTCAGTATCCAAGCTCTGCTATAAACGTAGTAGACGCTTTTATGTGTTCCTAGTGTAAAAGGTAGGAGTATAAGTAGATGCAAATAAAATGAGAATCTTCGATGTAAGTCCAACACTACAGAGGGCTGATATGAACAAAGAACTACTTTTTACAGGAGAGATGAAGCGAGTAGGAGGTAACGCCAAGCGGTTACGACAGAGAAGTGGAGAATGCACTTTTTGAAACAAGAATAATTTCGTCACGCGCAAAACACAAAGCTAGCTTACGATGCAACCTCACCCTGCTTCTCGGCAACAATAACGACTCGGCCAGTCTTGGCACCGCCTAAATCGCAGCTGTAGAGCGTGAGGCGGGCGTCTTCTGTCGGGGCTTCGATCTCAACACTGGTTGGTTTAACATCAAATTTCTTGGTGATCTTGTAGTTGTAGCGTTTGCCTTGGTAGTCAGCGAGGATCTGGTCGCCTAGGGCAAGCTTGTCGATATGAAAGAATGGTGATTTTTCTACTGTGCCGCCAGGCGTTGGCTGGATACTAAAGCGGTGGGCTGCCACGACGAAGTTGCCACCCTTCTCAGGGTTGCCATGGTCGGGGTAGCGCCACCACGCACCACGGTCGAGGGCGAGTTTGCCATTAGTGCCGTACGGAATGTTAACGCCGATCTTGGGGATGATAATACGATTATCTTTGGCTTCAGGCTTGGCGAGTGTCGCTACAGTAATTGGCTTGGTAAAGTGCGGTGCAATGATTGGTGAAGTAGTGAGCAGGAGTAGATACCCTCCCACTAACAAAAAGAGGACTGCGATAGTGCCGAATATCCAGTTTGGTATCGAAATGCGCGGCATGCGCATACGCGAACGACGTGGTGTAGATGGCTGTCGTTTTGCTTTATTCATTGCTAGCATAATAACTCCTCATTCCTGTCTATTATACGGCACAAGGAGCAGCACGCCAATAGCATGACCGTCATCGTATTGGTAATGGCTCCATTAGGTAACTTTACTCTAGAGTAGATAAGCCAGCATTGAAAAGGGCAGTGTGGAGGCGTGGTATAAAAAGCTACCCACCCAAAGTAGGGCGGGTAGCATATAAGTAGTGCTGTTGTGGTGAGGCAGATTACTACTGCTTGAATGGCTGCGCGAGCGTGAGACCCTCGTCTGCTTCGGCAATGCGGAGCAGCTCGTTGTACTTCGCCACGCGGTCGGTGCGCGAGAGCGAGCCGGTCTTGATCTGCCCACAGCCCAGGCCAACTGCCAAGTGGCTGATTGTGGTGTCCTCAGTCTCGCCAGAGCGGTGGCTCATCACGGTGCGCCAGCCAGCATTCTGGGCAAGCTGCACAGCTTGGATTGTCTCGCTGAGAGAGCCGATTTGGTTAGGCTTGACGAGGAGTGCATTCGCCGCGTCTTGGTCAATCGCTTGTTGGATGAGGCTTGTATTCGTGACGAGGAGGTCATCGCCCACTAGCTGGACGCGGTCGCCGAGGCGCTGGCGGAGCTGCTGCCAGCTTGCCCAGTCGCCCTCGGCCAGGCCGTCCTCGATACTCACAATTGGGAATTCGTCGACAAGGGCAGCCAGCCAGTCGATCATCTCGCTACTAGTCAGACTCTTGCCTTCACACTTCAGCTCATAACGGCCGTCATGGTAGAACTCGCTCGAGGCTGCGTCCATTGCAAAGACGACATCTGTGCCAACGGTGTAGCCAGCATTAGTAATCGCTTCGCTCAGCAAGGCGAGTGGCTCGCGGTTACCCTGGCGGACGCGTGGTGCATAGCCACCTTCGTCGCCAACAGTGGTGGGGTAGTCGTGTGCTTTGAGGACTTTAGCAAGAGCGTGGAAGATTTCGGTGCCCATGCGGAGCGTATCTGCAAAGGTCGTCGCACCCTTGCAGATGATCATAAACTCTTGGATATCAGTCGCAAAGGCGGCGTGCGCACCACCGTTGAGAACATTCATCATTGGTAGGGGAAGGCTTGGTGTGCTGCCAGTTTGCTTGGCAATGTAGCGCCAGAGTGGTTGCTGCTTGGCATTAGCAACAGCCTTGGCAGTAGCCAGGCTAACACTGAGAATGGCATTAGCACCGAGCTTAGACTTGTTATCTGTTCCATCAAGGGCAAGCATTGTATTATCAATCGCCTGCTGGTCGCTCGCATCGTGGCCTACCAATGCCGGAGCAATGATATCGTTGACGTGGGCAACTGCTTGGCTCACCCCTTTGCCAGTCCACTGGTTGCCACCATCACGCAGCTCCAGTGCTTCGCCCGCACCGGTACTTGCCCCGCTCGGGACGGCCGCTCGGCCCAGCGTGCCATCAGCAAGGATGACGTCCGCTTCGACGGTGGGGTTGCCGCGGCTGTCTAAGATTTGTCGTGCTTTTATGGTTTGGATAGAGTAGTTGTTCATGTCTTCTAGTATACCATCGAATGAAAATTAGTCGCTATTACCGTTAAAATAGCATGAATCAACTGCGAAAATTTTCATGCCACACAAGGATATTGACAAAAGGTCATTTTGTAGATTCAAGCATTGTATTTGCTGACACACATGGTACAATATAATTACGGCAACGGTTAATGAAGCGGAGGGTGGCAGTAACTCTGCGCTCTTCGTTTCGCACCTACACAGTAAGGAGGGCTATTCCCATGACATTCAAAAAAGTAGGTATCCTTAGCGTATTGGCAGTTGGCTCAATGGCGGCGGGATCTTTGCTGTTTAATACAGCACCAGCGTCGGCAGAGAGTTTCGGGCCGACCGCCAATGACAACGGTACGTCCGTTGTCCAATACTACGATGGGACGAAACTGTTTTGCGTTTCTGATGCAAACTACCCCGACGGCACGCCTGGCACGACAGCCTTTACGGTTGCGCCAACCCAAGGTAATGGTCCCAGTTATGGCCGAATCCTTGGCGCTGGCGAGACTGGCTGTGTCAGTCTTGAGACAGCACCGGAGGGAGCAGCATATCGCTACTGGCTGTTGTCTCGCACCGATGGATCGGTGTACCAAGGCGATTTCGTTCGCTAAATAACTACTCACTGAAATACCCGATATACCCAAAAACGAAAATGAAAACCCCCGTTGTCGCGGCCCCCTCCTGAGGGGGCTTTTGGGACCTCAAATACGGAATGATTGGTAGACATATATAGCACTCGCGCCAATAGTGCCGTATAATAGAGGCATGACAGGAACACTTATTATCAGCCGGCACGGCGAAAGCGAATGGAATTTACAAGGTAAATGGACAGGCTGGACGGACGTAAGCCTTACCGAGAAAGGTAAGAGCGATACGCGTCAACTCGGCGAGTTCTTGCGTGGTCGCACCATCGATGCGGTATATACTTCGGCACTCAAACGGACGCATGAGACGCTTGACGCGTTGATGGAAGGTGCAGATAACCCAATCCGCTCAAGTGATGCTGCGGTGGTGCACGCGTCTGAGCTTAACGAGCGTGACTATGGTGACCTAACTGGCAAGAACAAGTGGGAAGTCAAAGAAGAGATTGGCGAGAAGGCCTTTAATGGTATTCGGCGCGGCTGGGATTATCCTGTACCCGGTGGTGAGACGCTCAAGGACGTGTATGAGCGCTCGATTCCGTATTTTGAGGCAGAGATCTTGCCACGGCTCCAGGCGGGCGAGACCGTATTGATTGTGGCGCATGGCAACACGATTCGTGCACTTATGAAGTACCTTGATCGAATCCCGGAGGAAGATATGGGTACAGTAGAGATGCCCTTTGGTCAATTACTTGTTTACACATTTGAGCCCGGCATGGCATATCCTACTGCGTGTGATGTGCTTAAAGCAGATATTGTACCACCCAAGGCGTAATAGGGTCAGTACCTGCGTCTCCATGGTGGGCCAGTGTGTGCTGGTTGGTGATTGCTTATTTAATAGCTTCTTAGATAAATATCACAGGGCGACCTTGTGCTTGTGGGGTGAGTACATTGGCTTTGACAGTAAGAACAGTAGACAAGCTACCATATTGTGTGGTATGATGGCAAAGTCTTGTATCGCGGGGTGTGGCGCAGCTTGGTAGCGCGCACCGTTCGGGACGGTGAGGTCGCTGGTTCAAATCCAGTCACCCCGACCATACTTTGCTCCGGCAAAGAGTGGTCGCCCGTGTGATATAAAACGTATCGGGGTGTGGCGCAGTTGATAGCGCGCGCGGTTTGGGACCGCGAGGTCGCTGGTTTGAGTCCAGTCACCCCGACCATTTTTGCTTTAAGTCTTACTCTCACGCTATGGATGTTTCGGACGTAAGGCTTTTTTATTTGCTTTGCTCTAGTCGTCACTCACTATAATGCAAAATACTTGCATGCATATTGCATAGATTGGTTGACTGTTTTATAATGACAACCATTATGAGCGAAAAAAGCACCCCCGAAAACAAAGCAGATGAAATGATGTTAACGCAGAGTGAAGTTCAACAGCAGGATGACACTTGGTTTCTGAGGGCTATCGCGAAAAATAGGGATAGGCGAACTTAGGAGTGCGCCGGTAACTATTCCGAAAACGAAGAAAAGGCCGATTAGACGTGTCAAAGTAACGCAAATACCAATTTATGACAGCGCTCCGCATCTGCGGGTGGAAGGCAGACAAAATTGGCATTAAAATGAACTATTTGATTTTTCCTGCATTTTACGTCAGGATGAACCAGATATTACTTCTTCCAGCCTCAGATAAGGTTCTTGTACATATCGCCGGAATTTGGGTCAATCTCGCAATAAATATGCTCCTGTTTGCACTCAACGCGATGTGGGTTCACAGTTCAGATTTAGGTCATTCGCTAGCATTCGCGGTTGTAACGCTATCCGTAAACGCGCTGCCTGTACTGAACTCAGACGGCTATCGATGCTTGCTTGCATGGACTGATGTCAACGAACATATCGATAATCGACGGAACCCTCGATGGGTGTTTGGATTGAGAATCCTTAGTTGGATCATTGTAGTAGCCTACATTGCTCGATTTTTACTGAATTATGTGGTATGGTGAATATATGAATACGTTACTTGAACTAGAAGATCTGGTCGTTTCCAGGGGGAGGAGGTTCTCCCTCGCTCCGCTGACCATTCGCTTCGATCGCCCAGATATTGTGGGACTTTTTGGCCACAACGGAGCCGGAAAGACGACGTTACTGAAGGCATTGGCCGGATTGTTGCCCATTCAATCTGGTTCTGTGAAGCTCCGTGATGCGACGATCCCGACCCTACTTCCAGACGTACCATTCATTTATAAGTTCTTGAAGGTGGGATCGGTTCCCAATGTCCTAGCAGACTATTTCGAAGACTTTGATCTTGAGCGTGGCCACTCTATTATTAATGATCTATCGCTGGACAAATCGAAGAAGGTGAGTGACTTATCGAAAGGAATGGAAGAACAGTTGAATCTTGGCATGACCCTGGCTCGCCGATCGTCGGTCTATCTCTTTGACGAGCCACTAGCTGCTG